>JBFLZG010000087.1:0-185410 GCA_040756235.1 bacterium
CTTCTCCCCCACCCCTGTCACTCTAGTCGACGGGACTCAGCAGGTCGGAGCGGGGCCGCCCGGTGCAAGAAAAACGGGCGTACAGGATATTTTTGTCTTGACACCTCTTTCTATAGAGGGATGACGGGCCGTTTTCTCCGTCACCCCGGCGCAGGCCGGGGTCCAGTCCCTGTCACCCGGGAACGACCGCTGTGCATGATGCACCCTTCTGGATCCCGGCTCGCACGCGCTCCGCAGTTGGGCCGGGATGACGAAAACGAGCCCGTCATTCCCGCGAACCCCGGATCAAAGTCCGGAGCAGGCGCGGGAATCCCCGTGCTGCGGGGGATCCCGGCTCGCGGCCGCTACGCGGCCTTGGTCGGGGATGACGGGCCCGCTATGCATACTTCCGGATCAATCCCACGACCACGCCCTGGATGGTCACTTCATCCGCCTGCAGGACGAGAGGTCTCATTTGCGGATTGGCCGGGTGGAGCTCCACGAGCGGCCCCTTGCGGAAAAATTTCTTCACCGTTGCCTCGTTGCCGATCAGGGCCACGACCGTCTGGCCGTTGTCCGCATGGGATTGCTGCCGGACGAGGATGAGATCGCCGTCATGAATCCCGTCTTCCACCATGGAATCGCCCCGAACCCTCAGGGCGAAATGCTCTCCCGTACCCAGAAAGCTCTCCGGGACCTCCACCGTGTCCGGAGTCTGCAGGGCCTCTACCGGTTGACCGGCAGCCACGAGGCCCAGCAGCGGCAGCCGGGTGCTCGATAGGGTCACCCCGATGGGCTCCGTCAACCAGAAAGCCTGCTTGCGATTTTTCCCGGGGGTGACCAGAAATCCGCGGTTTTCGAGTTGTTTTAGATGCTTGAACACCGAATTGTAAGACCTGAAACCGAAATGTCGGCGGATCTCGTCATAGGTCGGCGCGATGCCGTTCTGCCGCATGTATTCCTGAAGAAACACGTGAATTTCTTTCTGCCTCCGGGTCAACATCGCGCCTGTCTCCTGTGGGGGAATGACCACTCGCCCTGAGCGTGCTCACGATTTCCAGGATAGGTGAAAAATTGGTGAAAGTCAAGGTAAATTCGTGGTCCAGGTGGTTTCGTGATCAAGAAGGAAAAATAAAAATATATCCAACAATGATAGATATATTTCCATTAGATATAATAAAGTAGTTTAACAAACATGCCGGGAAGGATGCGCCCTGCAATCTCGAGGACAGAGGGGTTCCGGCCGGGACCGCAAAGGTTCTGGTCACCGGGTTCACCCGGAACGTCTCTCGGGCCAGCCCCGGGCGCGATGCGACGCACGGATTTGATGGTGCATCTTCACAAGGGGAGCTACGCATCAGGACCGCAGGAAACATTGTTCTTTAAAACAGATTGCGATACGGCCGATAATCTTCTGAGACGATCGTCTTCTGTGATCTCGACCACCAGTGAACAGGAGTCCAGCCGATGAAGCGAAAATGGTTCTTCCTTCCTGTTACCTTCTTTCTCCTGGCTCTCGCGTTTTGCGCATGCACTGCCCCCCAGGAGGAACCCGCGCCGCCCATCGTCAAGCGCACGGCCGCAACCGAGGCCTACGTCATCGGTCCCGAGGACGTGCTCGAGATCTCGGTGTGGCAGAACCAGGATCTATCTCGGACGGTCACCGTGCGGCCTGACGGGAAGATCAGCCTTCCCCTGCTGAGCGACCTGCAGGCGGCCGGCCTGACGCCGCAGGAGCTGAAGCAAGAGATTGCCAGCGGCATCAAACCTTACGTGGACGCGCCCGAGGTTTCAGTGATCGTACAGCAGATCAACAGCAGCCGCTTCTTCATCCAGGGCGAGGTCAACACCCCGGGCGTCTACCCGCTCCGCAGCAACGTGACGCTCTCGCAAGCCGTCACGCTGGCCGGGGGGTTCACGGAATTCGCCAAGAAGAGCAAAATCCAGATATTTCGCAAATGGAGGAACTCCTCGGAAATCATCGAGGCGAACTACAACATGATTCTTTCCGGAGATCCGGCCGAGGACATCGCCCTGCGGCCGGGTGACACGATCGTCGTTCCCTGATAAACGTGGCGGACCAAGTGACCGTGATCGAGTTGAGTGGATCTGGCTCTCTCCACCTGCTGCAAGAGAGGACGCGCAAGATGAGAACCGCTGCCCGGGACAACTTTCGGTCGATCGGTCGAGTGCTCGAAGCTTCCCTGCAAGATAATGTGCATGTGCCGCATGCCTCGCGGCGGCAGAGTTGGCTCGCCGGAGGAGGCTTGTTGTTGTTGGTCGCCTTGTCCCCTGGGGAGGAGGCCCTTGCCTTCCGCATCGCGGATGTGGAAGTAACCCCGGGGGTGGAGTTGGCCGGAATCTACGAAAGCAATGCCCTGCTGAGGTCCGAGGATGACCCGAGAGGAACACCCGAAGATTACATCGGGCGGATCAGCCCTTTCCTGAGACTGGCCTATGCGCGCGGGGCCACGGACTTCGCCCTGGGCTATCGAAACGAGCTCCTATTCTACAAGGACTTCCCGGAAAGAGACGTTCGGGGAAGCAACCACGAGCTGACGCTTTCGGCCGTGCGGCCCCTGGGTGAGAGAACGACCCTCACGCTGGCTGACCTGCTGCAGGCCGGAGAGACAATAACGGATATCACGGAGATCGGTTTCACCGACGTGGAGGCGCTCACCTTCCTGCCGGCGAGAAGGGAATTCGTGAGAAACGGGGCTACGCTGGAGATCAGCCACGATCTGACGAGAACGATCAACGCCCTGGCCAGCCTCGAGTACGACTACGCCCATTACGATGCCTTCACCCGTGAGGACGGCGAACGGGAACCCCAATCCGACGAGCACCACGTCCGAGGGTTCGTGACCGGCTCCTATGCCTGGCACCGGAGAAATTCGGTCACCGCCAGTTTCGGCGTGACCTATCACGATTACGATCGCAGGGGAGAGGCGTGGGTGTACACGTTCGCGGTCGGCGACCGCTGGCAGGTCACCGAGGCGCTGCAGCTGGACGGGAGCGTCGGCTTCGAGTACCTCAGCCAGGAGCTGGGGACCACGGGAGAAACCAGCGACTCCACGAACCCCTACGGAGCCCTGAACGCCACCTACGAGTTGGCAGAAGATCTCACGTTTCTGGCCAATTTCTTCTACGGTACCCAGGCCAGCTCCGGCATCGGGACATCGGTCGAGACCCTTTCCGTCCGCCTGAGCGCGATCTACCAGGCCACGGAGAAGCTGAGGCTGGACGGCTTTGGTTTCTACTCCGATGGTGAGTCGGTGGATCAGGGCGACGAGGGAGTCGCCGACCTGAGCGTGGAATCCTTCCAGGCCGGCGCCGGCATCCATTATCAACTCCTGTCGTGGGCCGCTCCACGAGTGGAATACACCTATATCGATCAGGATGCAGACGAATCGGTCGGGGCCTCCTACAAGGACCATCGGGTGATCGTCGGAATCACCTTGACTCTGCCGGAGGACTTTCCATAACCGGTCCGGTCCGGACCGACGTGAGGGTAGCGTCATGCAATCGAACAGCAATGAACTGAGGAGATACCTGGAAGCCGGGCTGCGCAGGAAGCGGCTGGTGGCCGTGCCGTTCGTGATCTGTTTCGGGATCGCTTTCTACATCGCCCTGACCCGGCCGCCGATCTACAAGTCTTCCACGACCATCCTGGTCGAGCCCCAGCAGGTGCCCGAGAACTACGTGCAATCGACCGTGACCGGATCCGTGCAGGACCGGCTGAACACGATCAGCCAGCAGATCCTGAGCCGGACCCGGCTTGAGGCGATCATCCGGGAGCTGAACCTGTATCCCGAGCTCAAAGGCATGTCGATGGATACGATCGTCCAGAGCATGCAGAAGAACATCAAGATCGACCTGGAGCGGGGGCGCGAAAGGGGCGGGACGGCCGCTTTCCAGATCTCATACTTCGGGACCGATCCGGTGGTCGTCCAGGGGGTGACGAGCAAGCTCGCCTCCCTCTATATCGAGGAAAACCTCCGGGTGAGAGGAACCCTCGCACGGGAGACCAAGGAGTTCCTGGAGAAACAACTCCAGGGGATCGAGCAGGAGCTGAAGGTGCGCGAGGCGGCCCTCAAGGAGTACAAAGAAAAATACATGGGCGAGCTGCCCGATCAACTGGAGATCAACCTGAGGAACGTGGAACAGCTCCAGACCCAGAGGAGCTCGTTGATGGATGCCCTTCGGGATGCAGAAGGAAGGCAGGTCCTGCTCGAGCAGCAGCTCGCGCAGATGCCCAGGACCGGCGCCGGTCCGGGCCCCGTAGACCTTTTCCGCCAGCTCGATGCCAAGCGGCAGGAGCTGGCTGCGCTCAAGGCGCGCTATACGGACCAGTACCCGGACGTGGTCCGGGTCGGCAAGGAGGTGGAGACACTGGAACGGACGCTCGCGTCGCTCCAGACGGGGGAGCCCGCGGCCCGGACGGCAAGTGTGTCCGTGATGGACCCCGCGTATGCGCAGATCAAGAGCCAGGCGGATGCGAACCGGCTCACAGTCCGCAATCTCCGCGCCCAGTTGGCCGAGGCGGACGCGAAAATGGCGCGGCTGCAGAAGAGGCTCGACAAGGTCCCGGAGAGAGAGCAGCAGTACATGACCCTGACCCGGGACTATGAAAGCATCCGCAGGAGCTATGAGGAGATGGCGCAGCGGAGGATCAACGCGGAGATCTCCGAGAACCTCGAGAACCGACAGAAGAGCGAGCAGTTCCGCGTGCTCGATCCGGCCAATTACCCGTGGAAGGCCGAAGAGCCGAAGCGCATCAAGATCCTCGCTTTCGGCCTGATGGTCGGTCTCGGGCTCGGAGGCGTGCTGGCGTTCGCGGCCGAGTACATGGACCGGTCGTTCCGCTTCGTCGACGACGTCAAGGCCAGCTTCTCGGTCCCGGTATTGGGCGTCGTCCCGGTCCTGACTACGTCGGAGGAGCTTCGCAAGCGCAAGCTGAGGGCGTCCGCCCTGACCTCCTTCTCCTTCGGGTTCATGGTGGCGCTCATCGTGGGCGCGCACCTGTTCGTCAAGGGATTCGACGAGCTCGTGATGCAGTTCGTGCAGATGTTCATGTAAGCCAGACGTTCTCGCGGGCCGGCCGGAACCGGCGGCCGCTGCGCGCGGCTTTTCCGCTTTCGACGAGAAGGGTTCGATTTCATGATTCGAAGAAAGAATTACGACGCGGTTCATCCTTACGTCCTGGCGCTGAGCGACCCCGGGTCGCCGCTTCTGGAGATTTATCGCCGCATGTATCGAAAGATCCTCTTCCTGCAGCAGCAGAGGAACGTGCGCAGCATCTGCATCACCAGCGCCCGGGGCTCGGAGGGAAAGACCCTGACCGGCATCAATCTGGCGCTCGCCATGGCCGAAGACCCTTCCAGGAAGACCGCCCTGGTCGACTGCGATTTCCGGCGTCCCCAGGTGGCGGGGTATCTGGGGCTGCCCCTGGACAGCGGCGGTCTGGAGCAGGTGGTCCGGGGGGAGAAGGGCCTGCGAGACGTCGTGGTGCCGTTCAGCGGCAAGATCAATCTGCACGTCTTCCCTACGAGCCCCCTCGAAGGGGATCTGTATCCGCTTCTCTACCAAGGACGTCTCACGCCGATGTTCGACGAGCTGAAGGACGCCTATGACTTCGTCGTGGTGGACAGCCCCCCGATCCTCCCGATCCTTGATCAGCAGTTCCTCTCGGCCCTTCTCGATGCGGTCCTGTTGGTGGTCCGGGCCGGTCAGACCCCGAGGGAGGTCATCCAGACCGCCCTGGAATCGGTGGACACCATGAATCTCATCGGGATCGTCTTCAACGGCACCGAGGAGCGCTTCTCCGGCTATTATCCGTATGGGTACGAGTACAGGTACAGGTACAAGCAGCCTTACAGCCGGAACTGACGCCCTCACCGGCACCGGGCAACCGTTGCCATAGGCGCGACGAGTCGCTCGGTAACCAGCCGCGAACGGCCCCGCAGGCCCGGGCAACCGCAAGCCCGGCGACCATGACCGTGACGGGAGAGAACTCGAGAGCCCTGGCATGAGGATCTTTCAGCGCAACATCTCGCGACTGCGCATCGTCCTGTTCACCTTCGAATTCCTGCTGATCCTCGGGATCACCTACGGGATCGCCTTCCTGACCTTTCTCTATCAGAACGGAACGGGTGCCTACGGGTTGTTCAAAGGCAATGCGCTGCTGTTCAAGACGCTGCTCGTCGTGGTCGTTTGCCAGACCTGCATGTACCTGAACGAGCTGTACGACTACAAGGTCACCCAGGGCCGCAGGGAATTCACCATCCGCCTGCTCCAGTCCCTCGGGATCGCCTGCATCCTCCTGAGCTTCCTCTACCTCTTCCTCGAGAGGGTCTCGATCGGGCAAACCAATTTTCTCCTGGCCCTGCCGGCCATCGTCCTGCTCGTGTTCGGGTGGCGGGAGCTCTACCCGGGGATCATGCACTCCCACCGGTTCGCAGAGAGGGTCGCCATTCTGGGGAGCTCGAACACGGCGCGAAGGATCCTCGAGGAGATCCGGGACGTGAAGGACTCGGGCTTCGATGTGGTCACGCTCTTCACGGAGGACGACCCCGACGAGCTGGTCGGGCTCGACGCCCTCCCGGTCCGGAAGCTCGTGCCTCTGCGGGAGTTTCCGCTGCGCGGGAAGAGCTTGCCGGTGGATCGGATCGTGGTCGCCATCGGGGACCGCAGGGGCAAGCTGCCGTTCGAGACCCTGCTGGACTGCAGATTCGACGGGGTCCTGGTGGAAGAGGCGGCCTCTTTCTACGAGAAGCTGACGGGAAAGATCCTGCTCGATGACATCCGCCCGAGCTGGTTCATCTTTTCCGAAGGCTTCCGCAAGAGCAAGTTCACGCTCAAGGTGAAGCGGGCGACCGACATCGTGCTTTCCGTCACCTTGCTCGCCCTCTCCGCCCCGTTCCTCTTGGTCGTGGCCCTGCTCACCAAGCTCGATTCCAGCGGCCCCGTCATCTACAAGCAGGACCGGGTGGGACAGGGGGGAAAGGACTACACGTTGTACAAGTTCCGCTCCATGGTCGAACATGCAGAGGCCATGGGCGCCGAGTGGGCGAAGGAAAACGATCCTCGGGTCACCCGGGTCGGCCGATTTATCCGCAAGTACCGAATCGACGAGGTTCCGCAACTCATCAACGTATTCAAAGGGGACATGAGCCTGGTCGGCCCGAGGCCCGAAAGAAGGGAATTCGTCATGGAGCTGGCCAGGCAGATCCCCTACTACCCCCAGCGGCTCTTCGTCAAACCAGGGGTGACGGGTTGGGCCCAGATCAAGTACCACTACGGCGCGTCCAGGGACGATACCAAGGAAAAGCTCCAATACGATCTCTACTACATCAAGCATATGTCTTTTTTGTTCGATCTCTCTATTGTGTTCGACACCATCCGGGTCGTGCTCACCGGGAAAGGGGCTCGCTAGGAGAGGCTGTCCATAAATGCCCATCTGCGGCGTTGCGCTCATGGCGTGGCATGGAGGCGGGGGAGCCTGCCCCGGCGAAGGCCGGGGTCACTGCGGCGTACTCCCATGTACGCCTCATTCCTCAGGATTTCGCGCGCCTTGCATCTGGACATTTCTGAACAGCCTCTCGGAGCCGAATTCTTGGACAGGCTGCTAGAGCGATACGCTTGGGGGAAGAGGTCCATGCGTCTGCTGCACCACATGCTGGAAAAGGCGGCGCGACGGCGCCCTGAGAAGGAGGCGCTCGTCCACGGCCCAGAGCGATGGTCCTTTCGGTCCCTCGACGAGGGGGCCAATCGAATCGCCCGCGCTCTTCGGGGCGCCGGTCTGGAGCCCGGCGACAGGGTCGGCATCCTTCTGCCGAACTCGGTCCACTTCGTCTGCGCCTACGTCGGCATTTCCAAGGCCGGCGGCATCTCGGTGCCCATCAACACGGCGGTCAACGCTGAGGGACTTCGATACATCCTCGATGACGCGGCTATCCGGGTCCTCATTTTCCATCGGAGCTTCCGTGCTTCCCTTCCGCATGGGGCAGGCGCAAGGCTGGCCTGCTTCATGGATGGAGGGTCGTCCGCGGCGCCGGCGACGGACGAGCGGGAGCCGGCCGGAGTGCGGGTTCGGCTGCTGGGGGACATCCTCCGGGAGGAGAGCAGCGCGCCGGCCGGCCTGGACGTATCGGACCAGGACCTGGCCTGCATTCTGTACACTTCCGGCTCCACGGGCAAGCCGAAAGGGGTCATGCTGAGCCATGCGAACATCA
Source organism: bacterium (assembly GCA_040756235.1). Lineage (GTDB taxonomy): Bacteria > Desulfobacterota > DSWW01 > DSWW01 > DSWW01 > JBFLZG01. The sequence continues at coordinate 8,214 of JBFLZG010000087.1, forward strand.
TCGAGAATACCCGGTCGATCGTCGCTTATCTCGGGCTCACCGAGAACGACAGGATGATGGTGGTGCTGCCTTTTTTCTACTGCTACGGGCTGTCTCTGCTTCACACCCATTTGTGGGTCGGCGGGTCGCTCGTGCTGGAAAACCAGTTCCTGTATCCGAACCGGGTGCTGCAGAAGATGAAAGAGGAGCGGGTCACGGGCTTTGCAGGCGTGCCTTCCACGTTCTCCATCCTGCTGCGCAGGTCCAACCTGAGGGCTTTTTCGTTCGATGACTTGAGGTACGTGACGCAGGCCGGGGGCGCGATGGCGCCGGTCCTGATCCGAGAGCTGCACCAGTCCCTGCCGAGGACCCGGGTGTTCATCATGTACGGGCAGACGGAAGCCACGGCCCGGCTGTCCTATCTCCCGCCGGAATACCTGGAGGAAAAAATCGGATCGGTCGGGATGGCGATACCGAACGTGACCCTCAAGATCGTGAACGAGCGCGGGGAGAGCGTGAAGCCGGGCGAGACCGGGGAAATCGTTGCCAGCGGCCCGAACGTGATGAAGGGATACTGGAACAGCCCGGACGAGACCTGCCAGGTCATCGACGCGCACGGCGATCTTCGCACCGGGGACCTGGGGCGCGTCGACGAGGACGGCTTCCTCTATATCGTCGACCGCAAGAAAGACATGATCAAGTCCGGTGCGCACCGCGTGAGCGCCAAGGAGGTCGAGGCGGTCATTCTCGAGGAGGCGTCGGTGCTGGAATGCGCGGTCATCGGGGTCGAGGACGAAGTGATGGGCGAATCGATCAAGGCCTTCATCGTCCCGGTGAGCCGGGACGGGCTGGATCCGGAGAGCATCATCCGCTTCTGCAAGGAGCGGCTGCCGCCCTACAAGGTCCCTCGCTGGGTGGAGGTGATCCGGGCGCTGCCGAAGAACGAGGCGGGAAAGGTGATGAAGGCTCGGCTCAAGCAGCCGCAAGAGACGAAGACGCAGGGGCCGGGGCAGCCCGGGAGCCTTCCTGCGCGCCGGAACGGGGAATAACGGACCGGACACGGAGCGACGAACATGGACATACGTGCCACCCTGCGAGCGTTCCTGCGTGAGAACTTTCTGTTGGCCAGGCCGGGCGGAGAGCTTTGTGACGAGACCTCCTTCCTCGACAGCGGGCTCGTGGATTCCACGGGCATGCTCGAGATCGTGCAGTTTCTCGAAGAGCGGTTCGGCATGACGGTCGAGGACGAAGAGCTCGCCCCGGAGAACCTGGACTCCATCGAAAACCTCACACGCTTCGTATGCCGGAAGACAGGGCGAGCGGATGGCCTCGCTGGCGGCGAGCGGCCCATCGACTCGAGCGCCGCGGACGGGCGCCCGAGGGAGCCGAGCACTCTGGCCGGGGGTGTCGGCGGGTGAAAGGATCCGTACCTGGGACCAGGGCCTGAGTTCCGGCCCCTGTGAGGCTGTGTGGTATTTCGTCATCCCGGCCCGTGTGCGGAGCGCGTGCTGGCCGGGATCCCGTAAGGGCGACCGGCGGTCGCCCTTACGAATGACGGGGTGGCAGGGACCGGACCCTGGCTTTCGCCGGGGGGACGGAAGAGACCGGGGACCGGGTTCCGGCCTTGCCGGGACTCCGATTCAGGGGATGTCGTGATTCTGATCCGGCCTGCGCCGGGATGACGAGGATCTGCCATGCTCGGAACGTGTATGAAGAGCCTGGCCTGGCTGGCCCTGCTGGCACTCTGGGCCGGTTGCACGGGAGGGGAGTCCGTGGAAACCGATGTCGCACCCCCGACGATCCGGGACGTGCCCGGCGCATCCTGGCCGCGGCTGGCCGCCCGGAAGATCTTCTTCGGCCATCAGTCCGTCGGGTTCAACATCCTGAGCGGCGTGAACGATCTGATGCAGGCCGACCCGCAGATCCGGCTCGACCTGGTGGAGACGCGCGATCTGGCGGACCGGGACGGAGGCGTATTCGCCCATTCCAGGGTGGGCCGGAACTCGGATCCCTACACCAAGATCCGGGACTTCTCGGAGGTCGTCGAGCATGGCGTCGGAGGCCCTGCGGACATCGCTTTCTTCAAGTTCTGCTACGTGGACATCGGCGCCGACACGGACGTGGACAAGCTCTTCAGCGCCTACCAAACCGCCCTGTCGGAGCTGAAAGCGCATTACCCGGAAACGGCTTTCGTGCACGTCACCGTCCCCCTGTGCGTCACGAGGACCAGCTGGAAGACCGGGATCAAGAAGCTCCTGCGCAGGCAGGAGATGTGGGAATACGACGACAACGTGAAGAGGAACGAATTCAACGAGAGGCTCCTCGATGCATATCGAGGCAAGGAACCCGTTTTCGACCTGGCCGGTGTGGAATCGACTTTCCCGGACGGCCGCCGGTGCTCCTTCGTGCGGGGCGGGAAGAGTTACTTTTCCCTGGTCCCGGAATACACCTACGACGGAGGCCACCTGAACGAGACGGGAAGGCGCAAGGCGGCCGAGCCGCTCCTGGTCCTGCTCGCTGAACTCGCTCAAGCGGATTGAAGGAGGCATGGATTCGAATCCGACCCTGATCCTCACGATCGATGTGGAAGACTGGTTCCAGGTCGAGAACTTCAAACGCTGGATCCCTTTTTCGAGCTGGTCTGCCCGCGACCTGCGCGTGGAAAGGAACACGGAGCGGCTCCTCGATCTGCTCGAGTCGAGGCCGGGGCGGGACCCGCACCCGGCTGCAGAACGACGCGGAGAACGGGTGCGGGCGACCTTCTTCGTCCTGGGCTGGATCGCCGAGCGACTCCCGCGTCTGGTGCGGGCCGTGCACGCCCGCGGGCACGAGGTCGCCTCACACGGATCGGCTCATGATCTCTGCACCGCCCTGAGCCGCAGGGCCCTGAAGGAGGATCTCACCGGGAGCAAGAAACTCCTCGAGGACCTGCTCGGAACGGCCGTGTGCGGCTACCGGGCGCCGAGCTTCTCGATCAGCCCCGAGATCCTGGAGATCGTGCGGGAATGCGGCTATCGGTACGACTCCAGCTACAATTCGTTCGCAATCAACAAGAGGTACGGGTCCCTGGACCTGTCCGGGAAGCCGCGCAGGGGGATCGCGCTGGAAGTGGCGCCCGGGTTCCATGAGCTGCCGGTCAGCAACCTCGAGGTGGGCCGCTGGGTCGTCCCGCTCGGCGGCGGCGGGTACTTCCGCATGATCCCGTTTCCGCTCTTTCGGCTGGGCATTCAGAATATCCTGCACCGGCACGGAGCCTACCTCTTCTACCTGCATCCCTGGGAGATCGATCCCGGCCAACCCGTGGTGAGAGAGGCTTCGCTCCCGTACCGCCTCCGTCACCGTATCAACCTCGGTCGCAGCTATGCCAAGCTGCAAGCTCTGCTTGCGACCTTCCGCGGGGCTCGATTCTCCACCTGCAGCGGATACCTCGGGCGATGACGGACCAGAAGGCGCCGGCCCCGGGCCGCAAACGGGTGCGCTTGGCCGATGCGAAAACGCTGCCCCTCATGCTGCTCCTGCTGGCCGCGTTCGTCACCGCCTTCCTGCCGGTGTGGCGCCAACTCGTCTCGACCTGGTCCGGCTCCGAGGATCACTCTTTCGGTTTTTTCATCCTCCCCTTGAGCCTTTACCTGGTCTGGCGCGAAAAGGTCCGTCTTGCCGCCATTCCGATCCGGCCTTCCGCGGCGGGGCTGGCGCTCGTGATCGGGTCCCTGATCGTGTACGTCTCTTCCTCTCTGGCCGAGATCACGACGGCGGCCTCGATCTCCATGGTCGCATTCGCGGCCGCAGCCACTGCCTATCTGGCGGGCTTCGGGATGGTGAGGGCGCTTCTGTTCCCCCTGTTCTTCCTGCTGTTCATGATCCCCGTGCCGGCACAGATCTACGCCTCCCTGACGATTCCCTTACAGCTGCTCGTCTCCAAGGTGAGCGCGGCCGCGGCAGGAACCGCAGGACTTCCCGTTTGTCGGGAGGGGAACGTGCTCCATCTGCCCGCGCACACGCTGGAGGTGGTGGAGGCCTGCAGCGGGCTCCGTTCCATGATCTCTCTTCTGGCGCTGAGCGCCTTTTACGGCTATCTCAGCCTGAGATCGAACCGCCTGAGGGGCCTCTTGTTCCTGCTCGGGATCCCCGTGGCGATCGCCGTGAACGTCGCCAGGATCCTGATCGTGGCTTTCGCAATGTACTTTCTGGGCCTGGATCTTGTCTCCGGCGCGGCCCACACCTTGTTCGGGGTCGCCCTTTTCCTCCTGGCCCTGCTGCTCATCGCCTCGACTCAGAAGGCATTGGCGATTTGGGACCGATCCGGCCGTCAAGAATCCTGACTGTCTGCGCCTTGCTGGCCCTGACGAGTCTCGTCCTGTACGAGGCGAGGTCCCCTTTTCCGGGGATCGTCAAGAGGGCCCCCCTCCACCACAGCCTGCAGGCCATCCGCGGCTGGGGGGCGCCGGTGTCCCTGGAGACGGACGCGCGGGTCCTCGGTCTGCTGGCCGTCGATGATTACGTGAACGACCTCTATTCCCGGGGCTCCGAGCGGGTGTACCTGTTCATCGGGTATTACGGGACGTCCGGGAAAGTCGGCAAACCGCACTCGCCGCTCGTCTGCTACCCGGGGCAGGGCTGGACCCTTTCTCGACCGGAGGTCCGCTCCATGCTCGTGATGGGAAACGAAGTGCGTTTTTCGGCCGTGGTCGCGGGAAGAGGCTCGGATCAGGACCTCGTGCTCTACTGGTTCCAGGCTTTCGACCGCACGGCCCCCGGAACGTTCCTGCAGAAAATGTACCTGCTCCGGGCCAAGCTGGTGAGCCGCAGGGAGGACAACGCTTTCGTCCGTGTTTCCATCCCGATGGACGGACGGACGCGTGAGGAAGTCTTGCGGACCGGCCGCGACTTCATCGGCGACTTCTATCCGGTGTTCCTCCGTTACATCTGCAGCCGCGGACAGTGACGGAGTCCTGCTCCGTCGTTCCGCCAAGGCCGGAATCCCGGTCCCTGGTCTTTTCCGTCACCCCGGCGCAGGCCGGGGCCCAGCCCCTGCTCCCCGTGATGATTCCCGCTGCTCGGATGCAGACTTCCGGATCCCGGCTCGCACGCGCTCCGCAACCGGGCCGGGATGACGAAGATAAGAAGGCCCTCTCTTTTCGTCATTCCTGCCAGGGGGCTTCTACGAAGCCAAAGAGGGAGACGTGTAATCAAACTCTGCAGGGTGGATCGAAGTCGGGGGGCCGAGCGTCTTGCCTTCTCCCATTCAATCCAACGGACGAACGGAGCCGGAGAAGAGGCTTGCAGACCGGCCCCGGGCGGTCTCGGGGCGTTTATCCGTCCTGTTGGGACCTGAGTGCCAGCCAAGCCTGGTGGCTGGCACTTCATCCTAAATTAAGGGGGGTGACGGTGTGAATCAAAATGACGGTAGACGGGATCGGAATCGTCTTGTTCCTCGTGACGGTCGTTCTTTGTGCCGCCACCTATTTCCTGTACCCGCTGGCGATACGCTTGGGAGGCAGGATCGCTCCTTACAGGACCTTGAAGCGGGAGATCTTCCCCTCGATCTCGGTTCTGATCGCCGCTTACAACGAGGAAAAGAGCATCGAGCGCAAGATCCGGAACACGCTGGCGCTGGATTACCCGAAGGAGCGGCTGGAGATCCTCGTGGGCTCGGACGGGTCGACCGATGGGACCGCGAGCATCGCCCGCAGCTTCGCAGGTCAGGGAGTCCGCCTCCTCGATTTCGAGAGCAATCGCGGCAAGACTTCGGTTCAGAACGACCTGGTGCGGGCATCCAGGGGCGAGATCCTCGTCTTCACGGATGCGGCCTCGTTCCTCTCCCGGGACGCGCTGCGCAAGATCGTGCGCAACTTCGCCGACGGCCGCGTCGGGGGCGTGGCCGGCAGGATGCGTTACGTAGACACGGAACGGAACCTCACGACCCGGAGCCAGGGGCTCTATTGGCGCTACGAAGCCAAGATCCGGGAAATGGAATCCGCCCTCGGCAGGGTGATCGGGGTGGACGGGCCCTTGTACGCGGTTCGCCGGGACGCATACGTGCCGCTCGAGAACAACGCCATCAGTGATCTCCTGATGCCTTTGCTCCTTCTGGAACAGGGCAGACGCGTGGTCCTCGAGCCGGAAGCGCTCGTGGATGAGGACCCGAACACGCGCTCCCGGGAAGAATTCAGGACCCGCAAACGGATTGCGCTGAGGGGCCTGGTGGGCCTTGCCTCCCATTCCCATCTGTTGAATCCGATGAAGCACCCGGTGTTGGCCCTGCAGATCTTCTTCCACAAGGTCCTGCGCTGGTTCGTGGGCCCCCTGGTGTTGCTCAATGCGGCGGCTGCCGCGACCCTCTCGGGCCATGCGCTCTTCCGGGTCATGCTCGCCGGATACATCGTCTTCTTCTTGCTGGCGGCCTGGGGGTGGCTGCGCCAGTATCAGGGCGGGAAAGCGATCCTGCTCCTTTCCGTCCCCTACTACTTCTGCCTGGTGAACCTCGCAGCGTCCGCGGCCATCGTGGATTTCTTCAGGAGGAAGGAGGCGGTCAGTTGGGTGCCGATACGAGAGACATGAGCCGGGCCCCGGCCGTGCTCCCGGTCGAGCGGAACACCGGTGAAGGTTTGAAAGCCGTCCTGTTTCGCTCCGAGGAGCGTTTTGGTTCGTTCCAGAGGAAACTGGCCGAGAACGGGGTCGCGATCGACCTCCTGGATTTCGACCGCGACCGCTGGATCGACTATGACTATGCCGGTGCCGACCTCGCCATCTACTACCCGACTTTCAAGTTCTCGTCCAACCATCCCCACGCGCTGGACCAGGTCCACGACAACCTGCTCTTCCTCGCGCGCGAGTTCCCCCATCTCGCCCTCTATCCGGACCCGCGGGTCATCTGGTACTACAACGACAAGTACAGGCAGTACCTGTTTCTGAAGAAACATCGATTCCCTACTCCGGAAACCCTGCCGCTCGTATCCGCCTCCTCCCTGGATGAAGCCGAAAGCCGGCTCGGCTTTCCGATGGTGCTGAAGAACCGCCACGGGGCGGGCGGGAGCGCCGTGTTCCTGGCACGGGACCGGAAGCATCTCGAGAAGTACTACCATGTTTCCCGATTGAACTTTTTCCGCTGGGGGTCGGTGCGCTATGGGGCCTCCCTCCTGAGCCGGCGCACCTTCTACTATCATCTGATCCGGATGAAGAAGGCGCCTTATCCCTTCTTGTCCCCGCCTCTGCTCGCGCAAAAATTCCTGCACATCGATCGCGACCTGAAGACCGTGGTCGGGGACGGCCGGGTGGTCGAAGGCCACTGGCGTCTCCGGGCCGACCGGGCGATGTGGAAGATGAACATCGATGGCGGCGGCATCGGCGAGTGGAGCCGGATCCCACGGGAAGCGATCGACCTTTCCGTGCGGCTGGCCGGAGCGCTCCAGGCGAGCTGGCTGAATCTCGATCTGATCCCGGCGCCCGGCGAGTTTCTGGTCACCGAGTTCTCCCCGGTCTGGCATCATTACGCGTACCGGGAGAAGCCCAGCTTTGTTTACCGGGACGACTACAACATCGAGGTCCCGCCGGAGATTGCGCTCGACCTCGAAAGCATGCTGGTCGAGTCCCTGCTGGCCCGGGTTCGGTCGTCCGTCAGGAGCGCCCCGGCCGGGATATGAAGACGGTTCAGCGGGCCGCGCACACGGCAGAGATGAAGAACGGAAACGCTGCGAAAGCGGAGATGGCGCAAGAGGGCAAGACCCTGGTGCGGCACTCCATGGTGTACGGTCTGGGGATCATCCTGAACCGGTTGATCGGGTTCATCATGATCCCGATCTACACGCGGCTGCTCACCCCTGCGGATTACGGAACCCTGGAGCTTCTGGGCCTGTCCACCGACATCATCGGCATGGTCATCTCGGTCGGGATCGCCAATGCCATGTACCGGTTCTACTTCGAGTTCGAGGACGAGAGGGAGAGGAACGCGGTCATCAGCACGGCGTTCGCGACTTTCGGAGGCATCGGGCTCCTCTGTCTGGGTCTGCTGTCTCTCGCCACCGGCTTTCTCTCGCGGGTGATCCTCGATGCGGAGCAGTATGCGTCCTATTTCCTGGTCGCCCTGACCTCGATCTGGTTCCTCACGGTCGTGCAGATGGGGTTCGATTACCTGCGGATGCGGCAAAAGTCGGTGCTGTTCCTGATCGTCTCCACCCTGAAGCTCCTGCTGGCCCTGGGCCTCAACATCTACCTGGTGGTCTATCTTCGGATGGGGGTCATGGGCATTCTGCTGAGCACGCTCATCTCCTCGGTCGTGATGACGATCGTGTTCGTCGTGCCGATTCTGGTTCAGACCGGCCCGCATATCTCCCCGTCGATCGCGGCGAAGCTGATCCGCTTCGGCGCCCCGCTCATTCCGGCCAACCTGGGCTCCCTGATCGTGCATGCTTCCGACCGGTACTTTCTCAAGTACTTCGGCGACCTGCACCAGACCGGCATCTACTCACTGGGGTACAAGTTCGGAAACCTCCCGAACACCTTCGTCACCTCGCCGTTCATGCAGATCTGGACGGCCCGGCGCTTCGAGGTCTACAAGAAGCCGTACGCCGAGGAGATGTTCGGGGCGATCTTCACGTACTTCTGCCTGCTCATCACCTTCGTCGGGCTCGGCATTTCGATGATATCCAGAGAGGCGCTGGAGATCATCGCCAACCCGAGCTTCTGGGACGCGCACCAGGTCATTCCCATCATCATCTTCGCCTACATCGTCTTCAGCTTGCACAACCATTTCAACATGGGGATCCTCATCGAGAAGAAGACCCACTACCTGGCGTACATCAACGGTTCGAACGGAATCGTGAATCTCGTCCTCAACTGGTTTTTTATCCAGCGCTGGGGGATGTACGGGGCGGCCTACGCCACACTGCTCTCGTTCTTCTACAAGGTGATCGTCACGTACGCCGTCAGCAGCCGCATCTACCCGGTCCACTTTGAGGCGGGAAAAGTGCTGAAGATCTTCTTGACTGCGGGTCTGCTCTATGCGGCCTCGCAGTGGATCCCGGCGGGTCCCATCTACGTCCGTCTCGGGATCAAGGGCCTGCTCCTGCTCGCCTATCCGGTCCTGCTCTGGTTCCTGGGGGTTCCGGGGCCGGAAGACAGAGGACAGATCCTCTCCTTTGCGCGATCCAAGCTCCCGATGTGGACCGGTCTGGGGGTGCGCACATGACCGATCCGGCTGCCGGCACCCTCCAGGAGCGCAAGGCCCCCCCGGCGCGGCGCAGGCGGCCGCGCCTGCCGGCCAAGAGGCGCTCGACGGAGCGCTTGCGCTTCCTCTTCGTGGCCTATGCCTTTCCTCCCATACCGTACGCCGGGACCTACAGGACCATGCGGCTGTGCAACGGTCTGGCCGAACGGGGCCACTCGGTCGAGGTGGTGACCCTGCACCCGGGAAGGGGGATCCACCGCGACCCGGAGCTTACGGCCCGGCTCCACGGCAACGTCATCGTCCATCGCACCCGAACCGTGGACCCCTGGCTGTTCTACAGGAAGGAAGTCCTTCCGCGCGCCCGGCTGCGCCCTCTCAGAGCCGCGCTGGGAAGGTTCGTCAGCTTCATCAGCATCCCGGATCACATGGTCTTCTGGGTGCCGTTCGCCGTGCGGAAATGCCGCGACCTGCTCCGGGAACGGGCCGTCGATTTTCTCTATACGACCTCTCCGCCCCATTCCGAGCAGCTCATCGGTCTGGCTCTGAAGCGCCGATTCGGCGTGCCCTGGATCGCCGACCTGAGGGACCCCATCACCGAGAACATCGCGTACGATTCGGACCGGATCCCTCGGTTGCAGCGGCTCGCCGAGGCCCGGCTGGAACGCTCGATCGTGCAGCACGCCGACGCCATCCTGGTGAACACGGAACATGCTCGACGGATCTGCCAGAGCAAGTATCCCGGGTGCACCCGGTTCAGGACCCTGCGGAACTTCTACGACCCGCGGGAATTCGGGCGTGCTCTTCCACGCTGGGAGACGTTCACGATCTCGCACGTGGGGAGCGTGTACAGCCACCGGAATCCCGAGGCCCTGTTCGAAGCCGTGTCCCGGCTGGTCCGGCGCAGCTCCGGGGATCCGTTGCCGATTCGCCTGAACTTCGTCGGCCTGAGCGACGGGCGCATGCAAGAGCTGGTCGAGCGCTATCGGTTGTCTTCCCATGTGACCCTCCGGGACATGGTGAGCCACCGAGAGGCCCTCCGGATCATGCAGCGGTCTCACCTGCTCCTGGTCCTCAAGGGCTTCGGCGAACGAGGCCACGGCCAGATCCCGGGCAAGCTCTACGAGTACATCGGCTCGGGCAACCGGATCCTTTGCATCGGACCCCGGGAGAGCGAGTGCTCCCGCATCGTGGAAGAGCTCGGTCTCGGGCCCTGCGTCGCGGGGGACGCCGGGGAGCTGGCCCGGGTTCTGGAACGCGAATACGAGCGGTTCCGCCGCCGCCGGCCCGGCACCTCCTCCGCCCGAATCGACCGGCGGAGACAGGTTTTCTCACTGGAAAGGGCGATCGAAACGTTTCTGTCCGTGGCCGGCGAGGTCGCGGATCGAGCCGGTTCCGGGTGACCCATGGCCGTGCGCATTGCCTTCGTGATCGATCATCTCGTGGTCGGAGGAACCGAGAAGCAGCTGGTCGAGCTGATCCGTCGGCTGGACCGGGACCGGTTCGAGCCGCTCCTGTTCGTGCTGAGGCAGCTCGAACCGAATCTGAACGAACAGATCACGCCGTGCAAGCCGCGCGCTCTGGGAGTCCGGGACGTCGTGCGAGCGGCAAGCCTGGAGCGTCTGGTCCGGCTCGCCAGGACCCTCAGGGAGAACAGGATCCGGATCGTGCAGACGTTTTTCCCGGACGGGTCCCTCATGGGCGTGCTGGCAGCCAGGGCCGCGGGCGTTCCGGTCATCATCGCATCGCGTCGGGACATGGGGAGCTGGCACCGATGGCCGGATCGGCTGAAGCTCCGGATTGCCTCGGGGGCCGCGCACCGGATCCTGGTCAACTCGGCCGCGGTCCGCGAGCACCTGTGCGAGACCGAGGGCGTGCGCCGGGAAAAGACCGACCTCATCCACAACGGGATCGACATCGACTTCTATCGCGGGGTGCGCCGCGCCGCAGGCGCGCCGCCGAACGGCAGAGTCACGATCGGAACCGTCTCCAACTTCAATCGCTATGTGAAGAGGCTGGATGTCTTCGTGAAGGCCATGACCGCGCTGGCCCGGAAGTACGACCACGTGGACTTCCTGGTCGTAGGAAACGTGGAAGAGAAGCACTGGCAGCTGGATCTGTCCGGGCTCGGAAACCGCCTGACCTTCACCGGGGAGGTGGCGGACGTGCGGGAGTACCTGGGGAGGATGGACGTGGGCGTGCTGTGCTCGGACTCGGAGGGATTCTCGAACGTGATCCTCCAGTACATGGCGAGCGGCGTGCCGTGCGTCTGCACCCGAACGGGCGGCAACCCGGAGATCGTCGACCACGGGATCAACGGGTTCCTGTTTCCGGCCGGCGACCACGCGGCCCTGGCCGAGCTCGCGGGCGTCCTGGTCGAGGACGACCGGAGGCGCAGCCTGTTTGCCGGCCGCTCTCGGGAGAAGGTGGAGGGCGTTTTCGACTGGAAGAGAGTCCTCGCCGACTACGAATCCTACTACCAGCGCCTGCTGACGCGCAAAGGTTTGGAAAGATGCCGGACCGACAGATCATCGGCGTGATGGGAGGCTCCATGCTCGGGGCCGATCCCATGGCGGAGCGGTCCTGGTCGGGCAGCAGCCGGTTCTTCTTCCGCGAGTGCGCGCGGGCGGGGATCCTGCGGCGCACGATCGGCGTGGAGGCGCCCAGAGAGAGAAGACTTGCGATCCTCCTCAAGAACTTCTCCCCGAGCACCGAGAGGTGGAGGCAGAAGTTCTGGCTCGACGTAGAGTACTACGGGACGCTCACGCGGGAGATCGTCAGGAGAATCCGAGAGGGCGACGACGGCTGTGACGTCCTTCAGATCGGCGGGATCTACGACGTGCCCGCCCTGCTCAAGGACGGCCGCAACGGCCGACGGTGCTTCTCCTATCATGACGGGAACATCCTGGAAGCCGTTCGCAGCCCCTTCATGATGAGGGGAATCCCGCAGCGCAAGATCCACCGGGCGATCGCCTATGAGCGGAACGTGTGCCAGGGGATGGATGCCGTCTTCACCATGAGCGAATACCTCCGCAGGTCGTTCATCGAGGACTTCGGGATCGCTCCCGACAGGGTTCACTGCATCGGAGGCGGCATCAACCTGGAGACGATCCCGCCCGAGGTCGAGAAGGAACATGACCGGAAGGCCGTGCTCTTCGTCGGAGTGCGATTTCAGCGCAAGGGCGGGCTGCAGCTGCTCGAAGCCTTTCGGGCGGTTCGGGCGCGCATTCCGGATGCGAAGCTGCACATCGTCGGCCCCCGGCACCTGAACATCCCCGCAAAGTACAGCGAGGGGGTGGTCCGTCACGGGTATCTCTCCAAGGCGGTCCCGGAACAAAGGGCGGCCTTCGAGAAGATCCTGAAGGAGGCCTGTCTGTTCGTCATGCCGTCCCTGTACGAGCCGTTCGGGATCTCGCCTCTGGAGGCGATGGTGAACCAGATCCCGTGCATCCTGACCCATGATTGGGCTTTCCCGGAGATGGTCCGCCCGGGCGTCAACGGGGATCTGGTCGAACGCGGCAACACGGAGGACCTTGCCGGGGCCATGGTCCGGTATCTGAGGAGCCCGGAAAAGCTGGCTGAGATGGGCCGCGCCGCCCGGGCCGTGGTGCTCGAGAAATTCACCTGGGAGAAGGTCGTCGGCCGGCTCCTCGCCGAGCTCGCCGCGCGGGGAAGAGGATGAGGAGCTGTCACCCGGACGAACAGCCTGCCGCGGGGAGCTCCCCCATCCGCAGCCTGTCCGTGGTCATCGCCTGCCGCAACGCGGAGCCCACCATTGCCGCATGCGTGGAGGCCCTTCTGAACCAGAGGCCCGGCGCAGCCCGGTGTGAGATCGTGGTGGTGGACAACGGATCCACGGACCGGTCCTGCGAAATCCTCTCCCGCTTCCGGGAGTCCGTCCGCCTGCTGCCGTTTGCAGGCCGCAACATATCCGCAGCGAGGAACCATGGCGTCGCCCACTCCACCGGGGAGTGGCTGGCCTTCGTGGACGCGGACGTGGAGGTCGATCGCGGCTGGCTGAATCAGATCGAGCGTGCCGTCTCGAGATTTCGAGAGCGCTACGGCGACGCGAGCCGCGTCGTCACCGGCTCCACCTACCGCATCCCGGCGCACCCCACCTGGGTCGAGCGGGTGTGGTTCGGACAGCTCAAGGCCAGGGACCGAGGGCGGACCACCTACATCAACGGCGGGAACCTGATCCTCAGCAGGTCGCTGTTCGAGGAGGTCGGCGGGTTCGACCCCGGATGCACGACCGGAGAAGATACCAAGCTGTGCGAGGAGGCCAGGGCCTGCGGCGCGAAGATCGTCAAGGACGACCGGATTCGGACCGTTCATCACGGCTACCCCAAGAACGTTTCGAGTTTCTTCAAGCGAGAACGATGGCACGGGCTGGGGATGGTCCGGGCCTTCAGGAGACCCTGGCGTTCCAGAGACCTGTGCCTGGCCGTGTACGACGTCGCCGGCGTTGCGTTCGCGCTCGTGCTTCTCCTGGTCACCTGGAACGTTCTCCTCGCGCTCCTCCTGATGGTGGCCCTGCCCGTGATCCCGGCCCTGCTTATGGCCCTGCGGAGGGGCCGGGGGAAGATGCGGGAGACGCTGCTGCTGGCCTGGCTCTATTGCGTCTACAGCGCGGCCAGGGTCCTCTCTCTGGTCGACCTCGTGCGCGCGGGCCGGGGCGGCGGTGCACATCAGAGGAGCCGGGCGCAATCCGCCGAAGCAGCGGGATTCCCGCGCCTGCCCCGGACTCGATCCGGGGTTCGCGGGAATGAGGGCTGACCGTGATGTCGGGCTCCCGTCGCCGGAGGGACGGGAATTTGTCGGGTCATAACGGCCCCATTGCGGAGCGCGTGTCAGCCGGGATCCAGGCGCGCGCGGGGACTCTGGATCCCGGCCTCCGCCGGGAGGGACTGGATTGCGGCCGCGCCGGAAGGACGGGGATCAAGGAGCGGACAGATGTCGCTGAAGAGTTGTGGCTCGATCGTTCTCGTGATCGCGGGCCTGCTGCTGCCGCCGGCGGCTCCGGGAGCCGACCTGATCGTGCGGGAGGATTTCGAAGAGGGGCCGAGCTGGCGCTATGCCTCGCGCTGGAACATGGAGCAATATCTTTCCGATCGCTGGACCATCGTCTCGACGGAAAAGCACGGCGGCAGCTACGCCGCGGAGTCCAAGCAGCCGGGAGACCCGAGCTGGGTCGCGGACTCGGTGTTCTGCAAGACATTGCCCACGGACGCGGACGCGATCTTCATTCGATTCTGGTACAAGGCCGGGCCCAAGCAGAACAACTGCGGCTTCCAGTTCATGCGCCTCACGGCCGTGAGCGGATCGGACGAAATCGAGATCGGCAACGGACATCCCTGCGGCCGGACCAGCAAGTGCCACTGCTACAGCCCGGAGCAGAGCGTCCAGGTGAGAAACGGGTGGAAGGACCCCACCAGGGCGACCGAATGGACCGAGTTCGCGGTGTACATCGATTACGCTCAGAACCGGATGATCTACTGGCGGAACCCCAAGAAGTACACCAAGCGCGACCGCAGCGCCGTGGAGGTTTCGTTCAAATTCGGGAAGAAGTACAACCGGGTCATCCTGGGTGCCTACTACAAGAACTGGAAGCCCGCCGCCGGAAGAGACGGCTGGACGTTCTGGATGGACGATATCGAGGTGTGGAGCGGCATCCCGGAGAGCCTGGAAGGTCCGGAGGATTCTGAACAGAAGGGCTGACTACAGCCGCGTAAATGAAAGGCGGGAGAGGGGATTCACTTTCGCACCCTGCCGCAAAGAGGGGAAAAGAACGGACTGTTCGCTCTTCACCCCCCCTTTTGCAGAGGGGGGTAGGGGGGATTTGGATGGAGCAAGCTGCGCTCGAAGATCCCCCCTGGCCCTCCTTCTTCAAAGGGGGGAAAAGAAATAGATGAAAGAAGCTCGAGGGGAGGAGGGCCAAATGCCTCAGCCGGTTGGACGCAGATCCCGCAGGCACGCGTCGAGCGGGGCCGGACTCGTTGCGGCTGCGGAGCGGTCCTCCTCGGCTGTCCGGCCCCTTTCCTCGGCCGTCTTCCGGAGGGCGATGGACAGGGCTGCAACCAGATACCAGAAGAAGATGTAGAGGCTGTGGGAGCCGTATCCTTCGAACAGACGGACCCACAAGGCCATCTGCAGGCCGGTGACGATCAGGACCATCTGACGGTCGGCGGGGTCGTTCGGGTCGAACGCCGCCTTGGCCTTCCTGAGGTTCATGAAGACTTGGTAAAGGAACAGCCCCCACACCACCGTTCCGATCAGCCCGAGGTCACCCAACAACTGTCCCAGGTGGTTGTGCGCATGCAAGCCCCAACCGAACCAGGCCTTCCGGGCCACGGGGTAGCACTCGGGGCCCACTCCGAGGAGGGGCCTGCGGACCAGCATGTCGATGCCGTTGAGCAATCCCAAAATCCTGCTTTCGGCCGACAGATCGGAAGGGGAGAGGATGGTGCGCATCCACGCGAGATAGGAGTCGGAAAGAAATGCCAGGGAGACAAGGAAGAGAACCGAGCAGGCGGCGATCGCCGGGAGCCTGCGCTTGGCGAAATACACGGACAGGATCATGAGGAAGATGAGGCCCGCGAACCCGCCGCGCGACCCGGTTGCGATGACGATCGCGACCGATAATCCCGCCAGGAGGGCCGCCGTCGCCCGGAAGAGCCTGCGCGAGTGGCCCTGGGCGAGGACCAGCACGATGGGAAGACATTGCAGCTGGATGTTGGCGGCTGCCACGTGCCCGGAGGCAAAGCCTCTGGAGGCAACGCCGATGTCGATGTCCCGGAAGGCGTAGCGGGCCGCTCCGGTGAGCGCGGAGTAGACCCCCTCGTAACCCATGAACACCGTCAGGAAGCAAAACGCCCAGAGAAAGATGCGGATCTTCCGTTCGCTGTCGATCGAGGCGAGGATCATCAGGTAGAAACAGAAGGTCTTGAGGAACTCCCGGACGCCGTTGTGCCACGAAGTCTGATAGTCGAAGGCCTGAAAGAAAGAGAGGAAGATCACTGCAAGAAAGAGAAACATGTAGCGGTTTACGATGTTGTAGGACGGGCGCAGCTTCTGGAGCGCGCCCTTGCGTAGAAAGACCTGCAGGAGAACGATGAGGGCGACGACGAGCTCGATGCGAATGCCGCCGAGCGAGGGATAGTAGAGGCCCATCCGGGTGGCCATGACGATGAAGTAGGCGAGCACCCCGAAGATCGAGCTTGCGAAGCCCATCGCCAGAAGCGAAAAGGCGGCTAGGACGGACAGAAACTGTATGGTTTCGGGTGAAGGCATGGGGGGCTACTCGTGCGACCTCCGCTTGTTCCAGTACCTCGTCGGGACGTGATAGCCGTCCTGCTTCGATCTTCGATGAAGCATGCTTTCCCCGGGTCGCAGAACCCACGGCAAGGGTCCGTCGTTATGACGCACCCCGGATCAGGGTCAATCCGGCCCCGGTGAGGGTCTTCTTGTAGGGGCAGGTTTGAAACCTGCCCTTACCTGGGGCAGGGCTTGCCCTGCCCGAATGGCGGGCGCAGCGAGCGGCGCCCCTACAACGAGCGCGCAAACAGGGGCGGATGGCGAACGATGACACAGCCTCGGAGGCCGGAGTCCAGTTCCCGGTCTTTTCCGTCACCCCGGCGGAGGCCGGGGTCCAGTCCCCGCTCCCGTGCTCTTTATGGCAGGCTTCTGCATCCCGGCTCCCACGCGCTCCGCAACTGGGCCGGGATGACGGCCCACCTTTTCAGATCCGCACCTCGGTCGCAAGGAAATGCCGGGTCCGCGAGAGCATCTCTCCGAGTGAAAAACGGGCCGCAACGGTCTCCCGTGCGTTCTCGCCGAGCCGGCTCCTCAGCTCCGGGTCGCGGAGAAGCACTTCCAGGGCTCGCGCCAGGCGGTCCGGGTCCCGGGGGGGAACGAGCAGACCGTTGACGCGGTCGGCGACGATTTCGGGGATCCCGCCCACGGACGAGGCGATCACGGGGGTCCCGTACGACATGGCTTCCAGAAGGCTGTAAGGAGAGCCTTCGTTGAGCGAAGGCATGCAGAACACGTCGGCCGCAGCGGTGAGGTCCCCGAGATCGCCGCGGTAGCCGAGCAGCCGGACGCGGCCGGTCAAGCGCAGCCCGGCGATCTGCCGCTCGAGCGCGTCCTCGAGCTCGCCCTCGCCCGCGATGAAGGCCTTTAGCGGGAAACCCTTTCGGACGAGGGCGCCGGCGGATTCGATCAAGTCGGAAAATCCTTTGACCGGAGTCAGGTTTCCGGCACCGAGGAGCATGTGCTCCTGAGCGGACACATCGAGGGAAGCGCGCACCGCGTCCCTGCGCTGCGGCGAGAGGGGAGTCCCGGTCCCCGCCGTGCCGTTGTGGATCGTCGTACACCGTCGAGGAGAGAGGTAATAGTCCTCGAGGTAGGCTTTTCTCGTGGCGTGATTGACGAAGATGATGCCGGTCAACTGTCTGTAGCTCAGGGCCCCGAGCAGGCGCTTGCTCAAGGAATAGCGGCTCGGTATCGGTATCGGGACCCCCGCCTTCTTCACCAGCCAGGGAAGGCTGCCCGGAGCCTGAGACCAGTGGACGATCAACAAGCGCCTCCGCACCCGGCACAGCGCGGAACCCCACAGGGAAGGAAGAATCCGGTCTTCGTTGCTGTTGAAAACGATCACCCGCGGCCGGACCTTGCGGATGACCTCGATGCCTCGGATGAAGCTCTCCGGGCGGGGAAGGTGGCGCCAGTCGTACTCCCACAGCGAGATCTTTCCCATCCGGGCGATCTCCTCGAAGACCCGCAACCCGTCGCGCTGGTGGAAGGCGAAATGAACCTCGTAGCCCTTCTCCATGAAAAGAGCGGAGAGGTGGCTGAGGTAACGCTGGGCTCCTGCGACGTGGTTGTGTCCCTTGCAGATGAAGAGTGCCCTGCGCTCGTCTTGCATGGGAAGGCGCTCAGTCGAATCGTCGCAGCCAGTCGACCAGATCCCGCTTCATCTGCTCCCGGGAATCCGGGTCCGAGAAGATGTGATTGGCCTTCTGGATCTCGACGAAGCGGAAAAGGGAATCGGACCACAACGGAGACGGCTTGTATCGGTTGAGGAAATGCTTCTTGAACTCCCAGGTGGCGGCGTCCAGCTCGGCGAAGTAGAAGAGCAGCGGCCGCATGCTGCGTGCGTACTTCTCGAAAGAGGAGAAGAACAACCGGTTGAGGTTCCGGGGGTTGTCGTTCTCTGCCGCGCGGCCTTTGGGCGGTTCTCTGTAGCGCCCCCCGATGAGATGTCTCAGATAGTGAAGGAGCGAGCGGAAGACGGTTCCGTAATCTTTTCCGCCGCTGAGGAACCGGATCCAGGGACCGATCTGGAAAATCTTGGCCCGGTAGCTTCTGACGTGATTTCTCGCCTCCCACGGGTCGGTCTTCTGCAGGTGCTCCTCGGACGAAAGGGTCACGGGCCCGCCGACATCGACCATCCCGCATATCCTGGTGTCGCCGGCCGCCGCGTGCACGGCGGTGACCCCGCCCCCGCAGAATCCGATGCAGACGAGTCGGTCCTCGGAAAACCGTCCGACCATGAAGTCCACCGCGGCCAGCGCGTCGGGAACGAACAGGCCGCTCTCGATTCGCGCGAAGATCTTGACGATGCTCTCGTCCGGGATGTCGCCTTCGCTGTCGCCGATGCCGGCGTCATCGAACCTCAGCACGGCGTAGCCCAGACGCGCCAGGTGGCGGGCGAGCTTGACCTGGACCCGGTGCCAGCCGGTCATGTCGTTGAGCCCGGTGTTGAGAAGAAGGACCGAGACGCCCCTCTTCCGGTCCGGGGAAGGGGGGTGCAGGATCCCGCGCAACAGATGTCCCTCAGGGTTGCGGAACGAAACACATTGCTCGGGGAGCATCCACGAATTCCTTTGTGTTCGCGTCCGACGACAGCAGGGCGAGGAGTTGATCGAAAAGAATCGGCGGAACCGGTTTGTATCCCTTCCAATCCGTCCAGCGGAACTCCTGGGGAAGGGACAGGTGTCGGCCGTTCGGGTTCAAGGCAATCGGGCATTCACCTCCCCGCTCTCCTTTTTTCGGGACCAGGGAGATGAGGGTCACAGGAGCGCGAAGGCTCTGCATGAGCGCGGCAGGGGCCACCTTTTCATAGGATTCCCACAGGCGCTTTCCGATAGAGAATCCGTCCACATCGACGACCATCCCGCTCTGGATGTCCTCGATCAATTGGCTCCGGTTGCGCACGATCTTCCTGTGAACGACCATCTGCCTGGCCAGGTTTGCCCGCAGAGCCTCCTCCAGGGAGGCGATCGGGTCCAGCACCGGCTCGATCAGAATCACCTTCCCGGGGCTCGGCAGGCGCGTCGCAGCCGCCAGGGCCACGGTCGCCCCGAGCCGGAGACCGATCAGGGAAAAAGGGCTGAGGAAAGCCTTGCGCTCCAGCGAGGCGTACAGGCGGAGCACGTCCTCCACCATGCCGTCGAAGGTCAGATCGAGCGCGTCTCCCGAGCTGTTTCCATCCCCGAAATAGTCGCAGGTGACGGCGTGGAAGCCCTTCCGGGCCAGCGCTCTGCCGAGATTCGTGAAGATCCGGTGTGTGCGGATTCGCTCTCCCCAGATCGGTTTGCACAGGAGTACCGCCTGGTCCGCCCTGTACGGCTCGTCCGGACCGTACTCGACGCAGTAAATGGAACGGTCATGGTCGCGGATAAAGTAGTGTTCTTCCACGGATAGACTTCCCTTTCATCTTCGGACGAACGAGCTGCGCGATGATGAAAAGCCCATCTGCTGAACAGGCAAAGAGGAAAGTTCAAAGGGAAAAGCTCCCCTGCTTTGGCCTCTTGCCCTTACCCTCTGACTTCCCCCACCCGCACTGTCGCCCCGACCGGACCTCCCGGACAGCCTGAACGAGCCCGCTTTCCGAACCGGCCGACGTACCCACGGGTGCTGTTAGCTAAGATTCAAGATCGAGCATCTAAGATTTCTGCGAGCAGGTCTTTTTTGACAGTCCTTCGTTTCTCGGTCTTCCTTCGGCCATTCGAGTCGACAGAGGAGTGCATTCATGAAGAAGGCGCAGAATGTCGTTCTTTGGACTTTCATGCTCTCGTGCCTCGGCACGTTCGTCGTCCTGTGCGGCTGCGGAGGAGGCGGGGACGGATCCGATTCCGCGGCTGTCGATTCCCCGGACCCGCCGGGTACGCCGAACCCGCCGGGTACGCCGAACCCGCCGCCGCCGGGCGATCCGACCTGGACCGCTCGGGCCCCTTCGGTCATCAACGCGGCGGCGTTGCCCGGTCCCGTCGACCAGCACTATTGCAGCGGCGGCAGAAGAATCGTCCGCATCCGCGATACCGTGCTGGCCCTGACGCCCGACATGAGCGGCGAGAGGACGTACCGATCTTCGGACGGCGTGAGCTGGGAAGAGATCGATGCGAACCTCGCCTTCTCGGGGAGCCTCATCTCCGGGCCGGGCGACTACGTCTATCATTTCTTTCATTCCGGTGAGTCTGTCCGCATGGTGAAGTACCGTTATCAGGACGACCCCCCGGACCCGGTCGCCATCTATTCGAACCCGAACGTCTCCCCGACCGCCACGGGCGTGTACCGCTCGGTCAATGCGATCGTCGATTCCGCCGGAAGCTTGTACGTAGCCGCCCACTGGGGCTCCCCGGACCAGATGGTTCTTCTGAGGTCAGACGACGAGGGGGCGAGCTGGAGCGGCCCGTTCCCCCTGAGCTCAGGGCCCGGGCCGTGGTACTACCCCCATCTCGAGCTGACTTCGGACGACGTGCTGGTGTGCGTGTACGATCGCTTCACCCAGCCCACGATGATGTTCGCCCGCTCCCTGGACCGGGGCGAGAGTTGGACCCGAACCGTGCTGAACGATCAGGATTCGATCCGCAACGGATCGATCCTCACGGTCGGGAGCTCCGATCTGTTCGTCTTTGCCCAGAGCACGCTCTCCGGCATCCAGGGGCTGGTCTTCAATCATTCCTCCGATGGAGGGAACACCTGGGACGGCTGGTCCCTGATCGATCCCACCTGCGGCTATGCCGATCCCTCGCCCGCCCTGGGCAGCGACGGGACCCTCTATGTCGCGTACCGGAGCAGCAACGGCACCGGTGTGACGGCGGCGGGGTGCGGGAACCAGACCCGCGAGCGCGTGGCGATGTCCGCCGACGGCGGGCTCAGCTGGACCTTCCCGGACAACCATTACGACGCGGAGCGCGTGGGGACGCGGTCGCAGATGCGCTATCAGACGTGGTTCAACTACGGCGGCCCGCTGGAGTGGATCTGGATGCAGTATGAAGGCGGCGGGGCCCAACACCGCACCTATTACGACGTGAACGACGGCGTGGAGATTCGGAACCTGCAATGATTCGGGTTCTTCACACCTTCTCCCCTCGTCGAGGGGAGAAGGCCAGGATGAGGGGTGAGCGTGCTCCAGTGTCCCTGACCCTCTCCCCCGTCCAGCGGGGGAGAGGGGATGCATCTTGCGACGGCCCCTCAGGACGCCGGAACGGGCGCAGCGAGCACCGCCGTTGCAGGCTGGGGATCGGCGCGCCGGGTTTTCCGTCATTCCGGCGCAGGCCGGGGTCCGGTCCCTGTATCCCATGATTTCCGCTGGTTGCGGTAGTACCCTTCTGGATCCCGGCTCACACGCGCTCCGCACATGGGCCGGGATGACGGTGGTACAGAGGGATTGCCGCTTGCGCGGGAAGGACGTGCTCTGGGCTATCCGGGGAGGGGCTGCAGGGCAGGAAGAGGTGCGAGCAGGCGCTCCGGGTACGCGTCCAGAAATCCATTGTGACGCAGCCATGCGGCCGTCGTGCGGAGTCCGGCGGCCACGTCCACGCGAGGGCGAAAACCGATTCTCTCCTTTGCCTTGCAGGTGCTGTAGAGCGCGTTGCGGCTGAAGAGCCTCAATTCCGCAGGGGACGGGGTCGTCCGGATCGCCCTCTCGGCCCCTCTCATCAGGGCATTCGCCAGCCCGAAAGCCGATGCGATCTTCTTCAGAGGCACCGCATGGTGCTGCCGCAGGTAGCGCCCCAGAGACCGCACCGGCTGCATGGCGGCCGTGCGCAGGCTCGAATGGAATCCCTTGAGCTCCCGCAGCGCGGGCAAGCCCAGCTCTTCGTTGAACCGGAAGAAGTACTCGTTCCACGTGAGCACTTCCGGGCCGTTGATGTTAAACGCCTCGCCGATGGCCTCGGGGCGCTCGACCGCGCAATAGACCGCGCGCACGAGGTCGTCGACGTACAGGAGGTTGCACTTGCCTTCGCCGTGCCCCTCGAGCCGGCCCCAGACGCCCTGCAGGAGCCTTTCGGCCATGGACACGGTCCAGTTGCCGCTGTAGGGACCGTACACGATCGTGGGCCTCAGCACGGTTAGGGGCAGGCCCTTTTCCAGGAATTCCCAGCAGGCCTTTTCCGCCTCGATCTTCATCTCGCTGTACGCGGTTCCGGTCGAGCACAGGGGAGCGCTCTCGTCGATCTCGCCCTCGACTTCACCGTACACGTCTGCCGTGCTCAGGTGCAGGAACCGTTTGACCCCTTGAGCGAGCGCAGCGGCCAACAGGTTGCGGGTGCCCAGGACCGTTTCCTCCCGGCTGCCCTTCGCGCAGTGCACGACCGTGGAAACTCCTTGCAGGGCGGCCTCGAGCGCCTTCCTGTCCAGCAGGTCGAACAGGCAGATCTCGACCGGAAGCCGTCCGAGCCTGGCGCAGCTCGACCAGCGCCGTACGCCGGCGCGCACCGGCACGGCTCTTGTCAGGAAAAAGACCTCGACGATGCGCCCGCCGATGAATCCGCTGGCCCCGGTCACGAGCACTCTCTCGGAATCACACAAGGACGGCCTCCAGGTGTTCGTTCCAGGGCAGGGCGAAACGGGACCGATCCTGATAACACGCCTCGATCCACTCGATCGAAGGGATGACCTCGGCTCCCGGAACGAGGGGCGGCTTCCCCTTCGAGATCACGTCCATGAAGTTCAAGAAGACCGGCTGGACGAAGTCCGCGTAGAGCTTTGGCCCCGAGGGGAGGCGGATCTTCTTCACGGTGCCGTTGCGCGCGCGCCGGATGAGCCGATCCCACCCGTAGGCGGTCCCCTCCAGTGAGCCCTGCTCGCACTCGATGCGGAAACGGCTCGGCAGGTCGAACAGGCGGTTGAGCCGCACTTCGATCGTGCAATCGCCCTTGCGGGCTCGCAGGTGGCATATGGATTCCGGTCCCCCGAAAGAATCGTCTTCATAGGAAAGCAGCTCGGGACGGCCTTGGAGCCACCAGCAGATCAGATCGAGCACGTGCGGGCCGACGTCCAGCAGGACGCCGCGATCCGAATGTCGAGGGTCCACGTAAAAGCCGGTGGCGCTCGGCCATGCGAAAGCGCACGCCTCGAAGTACCGCACGGAGCGAACCCTGCCCAGCTCGCCCGCCGCAAGGAGCTCCTTGATCTTGCGATGCGAAGGAAACAGCCTGCGCGTGTTGTTGACGGCCAGGGCCGCGCGGCTCGCCACGGCCGCGCGGACCATTGCGCGAGCTTCCCGGGCCGACTCGGCGAGCGGCTTCTCGCACAGGACGGGCCGCCCCTTGCGCAGAAAATCCATGGCAATCGGGTGGTGGAGCCGATGGGGAACGCACAGCACGGCGCCGTCCACGCGATCCAGGATCTCCCGATGGTCTTGCGCAATGCGAACGCCCGGGAGGCGGCTCCGGAGACTCTCGGCCTGAGCGAGGTTGCGGTCGACGAGGTAGAGGTTGTGGCAGATCTCGGGCAGACGCCTCAGAATCGGCAGATAGTAGCGTTCTGTTACGGCCCCGCAGCCGACGAGCCCCAGGCGAATGTCTTTCATGGCGGATCCGGCAGCTCCATGAGGATGGTAATTCGATTCTTGGACGCTTCACAGGGCGTGAGGTTTCGCCGCCTGGGCCTGATTCCCTCCAAATCCGGCTTTCGCTGTATCTAAGTAGATGCCGGGATGAGTAGACCAAGGTATCCATTACGAATTGCCCTGGCCGGCAGCGACGTGGCGACCTGCTGCAAATTAACGGAAATTGCGAGGGCCGAAGGTCCGTGGAAACCCTCCGGTTCCGGGGAGATCGCCACGCTCGGAACGGGCAGCCGTGGTCGGTGGACACGCCTTCGGCTTGGTCCACCCGACCGAGTGCTCGCGCCGCTCGCTCGCGACAATTCACCATCTTGGCCCATCGGTTGCCACGCCTGGGGAGAGGGCATGACCCGAATACGGATGGTCCACGTCCGGGACAGCAGTGGCATCTATGGGGCGGAGAGAGTCATCCTCGGAACCTCGGTATGGCTCCGCAGCATGAACGTGGAACCCGCGATCGTATCGGTCCTGAGCGGTTCCCGTTCAGGGATGCCTCTCATCGAGGAGTCCAGGCGCCTCGGGCTCAGGGCCGAGGCGCTGCCCGCGCGCCACACCCTGGATCTCAGGGCCATCGGCCGGCTGCGAGGCATTCTGAAGGCCTGGCGCCCTCATGTCGTTCACGCCCACGATCTGCGCTCCGCCGTGTTCGGGCTGACGGCCTCGATCGGGCTGCCGCTGGCCACCGTTGCCACGGCCCACGGCTCGACCTGCGAGAGCCTCCGCAAACGGGCCTATCTGACCGTATTCGAGCGGCACCTGCTGCCGCGTTTCGATCGCGTGCACGCGGTCAGCGCCTCCCTGGCCGGTCATCTCCGCGCCGCGGGAGTTCCTGCGGGAAAGATCCGGATCATCCCCAACGGCGTGGACGAGGCGGTCGTGGTGCGCCCTGCCGGCTCGAATCCGCTGGAACCGCTCAAGGGGAGCCCGACTCTGGGCGTGGTCGGCAGGCTGACCGTGGACAAGGGGCTCACGGTTCTCCTGCGGGCTCTCGCGTCCCTCAAGGGAGCGCTGCCCGGAATCCGGGTGCTGCTGGCCGGCTCGGGACCTCAGGAGGAGGCATTGCGCAGGGAGGCGCGGAGGTTGGAGATCGCCGATCGCGTGACGTTTTGCGGCCGCGTGAGCCCGGTCGCCTGGGTCTATCATGCGGCCGATCTCGTGGTGATCCCGTCGCTCCGGGAGGGGCTGCCCTGCGTGCTGCTGGAAGCCATGATGGCCGCCCGGCCGGTGGTGGCCACACGGGTCGGCGCCATCCCGCAGGTGCTGGCCCAAGGGGAGTTGGGCAGGCTGGTGCCCCCTTCCGATGCGGAGGCGCTGGCACGAGCGATTCTGGAGGCTTGCCGAGACGGGAGCGCCAGCCGGGAGATGGCCGAGAAGGCGCAGGCTGTCGCGCGCGGGGAGTACAGCGCCCGGATCATGTCCGCCAGGATCCGGGCGCTGTACGAAGAGCTTGCTCCTGCGAAGACCGCGGGAACAGAGCTCGAACGGGCTGTGGAATCATAGGGTCCGTCATCCCGGGGGCAACGGGATTCCCGCGTACAAGGCGGAGTCATAACCCCGGTCAGACCCTCATCCGACCGCCCCTCCCGGAGGACTCCGCGGCGGCCACAGGGCAGACGCGGTACGCTCGTTTCCGTCATCCCGGCGGAGGAGGCTGTGTCGCAAGCCGATCAGAGCCTGCTCCTGTCTTTTCGTCACCCCGGCGAAGGAGGCTGTGTCATAAATCCGGTCAGACCTCGTGCGAGCACTCATTCCGGAGGACTCGGAGGCGCGGCCGCATGATTTCCGTCATTCCGGCGAAGGCCGGAATCCAGTCCCTGCGCCCAGTTACCACAGCTGGTCCTGGTGCACCCTTCTGGATCCCGGCTCCCACGCGCTCCGCACAGGGCCGGGATGACGAAAACGGGGCACAGCCTCGTAAGCGGGAAGGGCGACCCGGCGGGACTGCGACACGGCTGCTCTCACGGCTGCCCGCCTTTCCCGCCCGTCGAGAGCCCGCCGAGCAGCTCCTCCGCCTCCTTGGCCTCAGGGAACTTCGGGTTCAGCTCGAGCGCCTTCCGCAGGCTCGCGCGTGCCTCGTCCGCTTGGCCGAGGGATGCAAGGGAAACCCCCAGGTGGTAGTGAACGGTCGGGTTGTCGGGAACCTGGGCGAGAGCCTCCTCGAAGAGGTTCTTCGCCTTCTGATGGAACCCCCTCTTCGCATAGACCCACCCCAGAGTGTCTGCGGCAAGAGGGCTGTCCGGCAGTCTGTCCCGGGCCTTCTCGGCCAGCAGGATGGCCTTCTCCGGATTGTCCTTCTCCTCGACCCAGATCCAGGCGAGATTGTTCGCTGCCGGTCCGAAATCCGGATTCACCTTGAGCGCCTCCTCGTACCGCTCCATGGCCTCATCGGTCCTGCCCATCGATTCCAGGATCATGCCGGTGAGCATGAGAATGGATGGGGTGCCCGGCCGGCTCTTGTCCAATGCCTCGTAGAGCTCCAGCGCCTTCTTCTGCGCCCCCTGTCGCACGTACACCTGGCTCAGGGCGATGTAGGAGTCCAGAACGTTCGGATCCTCTTCGATGGCCGTTTTCAGGTAGGCCTCCGCCTGGTCCAGGTCGTTTCCGACCAGGGAGATCTTGCCGAGCAGGTTGTGAAAGAGCGCCTTGTGCTCCATCTTCGGCAGGTGTTCCTCTATCCATTTGCGGGCGGCCTCGGGCCCTTGACGGGCGAGCTCGATTTCCGCGATCCGGATCACGGCTTCCTGGGAGGTCGGGTCCAGCACGAGGGTTTGCCGGAAGGCCTCTTTCGCCTCGTCCGGCCTGCCCATGCCGAGGAGCACTCTTCCCAGCTCGAGGGGCAGGTTCTTCTCGGCGGGATGTTCCTTTCTCAGCCCCTCGAGAAACGCTATCGCCTCATCGAATCGATTCTGCCTGCGCAGCGACTCCGCGTGCACGAGGACCGCGGGTCCGTCATACGCTTCCCCGGACAGCAGGGGGCGGACCACCTCGTCAGCGAGCTCCGGCTGTCCGGCCTTGAGATAGACCTCTCCCAGGGCGCGCCGGCTCTGGGCCAGCCCGGGGTCCAGCTCGAGGGCCTTCTTCAGACTCTGGACGGCGAGGTTCCCCTGGCCCGCCGTCGCGTAGCACAGACCCAGGAAGTGATGGCCGATGGCCAGCCCGGGCGCCCTCTGGATCGCCTCCTCGAACCGCTTCTGAGCCTTGGCGAATTCCTGTTTCCCGAATTCGATGCGGCCCTGGAGGACGAGTCCTTCCGGATGACCGGGGTCTTCCTGCAGGATGTCGCGGGTGATCTTCTCGGCCGACTCGGTGCGGTTTCCGTTCAGGTAGAAATCCGCAAGGACCACCCGGTTCAGGACGCTCCGGGGCTCATGCGCGACCGCGGCCTCCAACTCCTTCCCCGCCTCCTCCCGGCTTCCCCGTGCCAGGTAGATGCGGCCGAGCAAGAGATGGAAATCCCCGTTCTTCGGATCGGCCTCCAGACCCTGCATGCAGGTTTCCGCAGCCTCCGAGAGCATGCGCTGCTCGAAATAGACCTGCGCAAGGGTCAGCCGCTTGCCGAGGTTGCTCGGCGATCGTTCGGAGGCCGCCTTGGCCAAGGCGAGAATCTTGTCCCTTCTGCCCTGCTTGGCGTACAAGTTCAGCAAGGCCTGTTCGGCTTCCAGGGAATCCGGAAATCGATCCATGAGCTTTGCATACGCTGCTTCCGCCTCATCCAGGGAGCCTTTCAGCTCCAGAAGCTTGGCCCTGGCGAACTGCGGGAGCATCTCTCTGGGCGCGATCTCCAGGGCTTTCTGGAAAGCCGCCTCCGCGTCGGTGTGGTTCTTTTCCAGAAGATGGGCGTTGCCCAGCATGACCCAGGCGTTCCAGTCCGCGCTGTCCTTCTCGATGAGGCGCCTGGCGGTCTCGCTGGCCTCTTCCGACTTCCTGAACAGGAGGTAGAGGTTGCCGATCTGGATCTGGGCGTCGCGGATATCGGGATCCAGATGCACGGCCTGGGAGAGGGCTCGATAGGCCTCCTGGACTTTGCCGAGCCTCATGTAGCTCAGCCCGAGCCTGTAGTGGCCCATCGCGCTCTCCGGATCGAGCTGGACCACGTTTCTGAACTCGATCACGGCTTCGGCGTATTTGCCCTGGTTGAAGTACTCCTGGCCGCTGATCAGGAACTTCTCCTTCTTTTTGGACTTGTCTCCGGTGCAACCGCAAAAGGCGATCCAGAAGCACAAGAGAATCGAGAGCATTCGGCGCATGGAGCATCCCTCTCCTTCGCAGCTGGTTGGTCGGTTACCTGCCCGCAAGGCAGGGCTCATCGTAACATCGGGCTGGAAACAAGCCAACGGATCGAACGCGGTCCGGTGCGGTCCGGGGAGCGGGAGCCACAGCCCTGCCGTCCGGAAGACTGCGGGCGGTGGTCACGAGAAAGCCGCTCGCGGTCTTCCGGGAGCCGCGCCGTCGGCAGCGCTCTTCCCCGTCCATGGCACGTCTCGGCTTCAACAGGCGTGATCCTCGACATGCGGGATGGTCCTGCGAAAGAGGATTCCCAAGATTCTGTCGGTCTTGACCAGGCAGCGGATCTTCCAGCCACTCCGGAGCGCCGCTTTTCTCTGTGAGACATTGGACTTTGCGGCCGAGGTCACGAGTGCTTTCATCCCGAGAGCCCGTGCTTTCAGCACAACCGCATTGTACAGAGCGCTCAATATCCTGTTCCCCCTGAATTCCTTGGCCACCGCTCCACGGTAGGTGAAGCCCGTCCGGCTCCCCAGGTCGATCCACTTGTCTCGAGTCACCAGTCTGAACTCAAACCCTGGGAAATACGTCGGCCGGGTCGTGAGCCAAATCGTGCCGATGACCTCTTGACCGTGCATGGCGACAAACCCGTGCTCTCCGTTGCGCAGCCTGCACTCGACGTTTCCCGGGGTCAGATCAGCGGCCAGGGCGGACAGATCCGCCGGAGCCTTCAGCTCTTCGACTTCAACCTGCAGGCTGGAACCGATCCGGGGATCGTAGGTCATCTCGAGAGGTTGGAGCTCATAGAGATAGCCTTCGTTCGTGAGGTAAACCAGCTCCTTCAGAAAAACCAGCACCCGAATGCCGAGCCTTGGCCAGCCTTCGTCCTTGACGACGCGGCGAAGCCTGTTCCATTTCTCGCGCCGGTAATGGGAGACGGCCGCCGCCTCGTTCATCGTCACCCGCCTCTCAGGGGTTTCGCTCGCAAGCCGGGGCCGGTGGCATCACACCCTTCCAGACTCCCCCGCCGAAGGTCGTGACGTACAGCACTCTCCGGTCCAGCGGTTCTACCGTCACGCGCTGCGTGCAAACAAACGGCAGACCCCGGATGCTGTGCCATGTGGCTCCGGCATCGACGCTCCGGTACACCCCTCCGTGGAACGTCCCCGCGTAGAGAGTCCCCGGATGCTTCGGGTCGAGCGTGACCCCCCAGGACCAGGGTTCGTTCAACAACCGTCTCCAGCTCTTGCCGCCGTCCTTCGACTGAAAGACCCCTCCGCCCCTGGATTCCGGCCAGGGGACAGAGGTCCCGTAAGCCTCGAAGCCGGCAGGCGGCACGTCGAAACAGGCAACGTAGACGGTATCTGAATCTCGCGGGTCCATCTGGATATCGAACACGAAGTCCAGCGACACCGAGACGTCCAGTCGCTCCCAGCTCTCGGCCCCATCCCGAGAGCGGAAGATGCCTCCGCCAACCGGAACCCCGGCATGATAGGCGAGGGTCTTGGCACACAGAAGAGTCCCGTCTTCGTGAAGGCCAAGCCGCCAGACGTTCAGGTTGTCATCCGCTCCCAGCCCGCTGTTCTTGGCAGCCCAGTGCTTTCCGCCATCGACTGACTTGTACACCCCCCCAGGCAGGAATCCGGCATACAGCGTTCGGGAATCCTTCGGGCTGGCCGGGTCGAGCACAACGGCGGTTGCCGGCGCCTGCGGCAGGTCGGTGCTCCCCGTGGCGCTCCAGCTCTCAGCGTGGTCCGTGGACATCGCGATCCCTCCCCCGAGTCGGGACAGATCCTCGGCTCCCCGCTTCAGCATCTTCCAGTGAGGGAGATCGTGGGCCCCCGCCCAGGCACCGAACAGGAGCCCCGGGCGCGCGGGGTCAAAGGCCAGTGCATAGCAGGTGTTGGACCAGGGGGAGCCCCGGCCTGCCCAGGCCCAACTCTCTCCCCCGTCCGGACTCCTGATCAGGCCGAAGTCCGTACAGGTGACGTACCTGCGACTCGAGTCATGAGGGTCGACGAGGTACGCGTACGCGGTCGAGACCTCGAGCCCGCGACTGCGCCAGAGGTCAGACTGCGGATGAGCGACGCGTCGAGTATGCACGGGGAACCAGCTTCGCCCCCCGTCCTCGCTTCGATAAGCACGCCCCGAGTCCGAGAACATCACCTGCCTGGGATCCTTCGGGTTGCATCCCAAGCCGAGCACGCTGCCGCCCCAACCCGGACGGAGCGACAGGGCGATCCAGTCCGGCGCAAGGTTGGCCGGCTTCCATCTGTCTCTGCCGGACAGAGCCGGCTCCCAGGACCGGCCCCCGTTTTCGGTACGCCACAGATTCGAGCCGCTCTTGCCTCCTCTGGGGAGACTGCAACTGACGAAAGCCCGGTCGCCATTCCCGGGCGACATCGCCAGCAGCTCGTACTGAGGAAGGCCCTCCCCGGCAGGACGCAGCTCGAGCCCGCGGTTGGCAGGGTCCCAGGATTCGCCGGCGTCCTCGGAGCTGTAGACGCCGCCTTGCGACCGGCCGTCGGTGCGAACGGTCGGAAGCGTAATCAGAAGGGTCTGGCGTCGATTGCGCTCGTCCCAGGCAACGGCCACGTCCCGTGGGCGCCCCGGCAGGCTCCGGCTGATGGCCTTCCAGGTCGAGCCGTCGTCGTCGCTGCGGTAGAGCCCGTCTTGCGCAAGGACGAACACCCGGCGGGGTCCGCTCGAAGGCGAGGGATCGAAGACGATCTTCCGGACGGCCCTATTGCGGTAAGGCCAACCCGGATGCAGCCGCCAAGATACGCCGCCGTTCTCGGACTTTACCAGGGCGCGGCGCTCTTCAGCGAGAAAACCGTCGAAGTGCGCCCAGATCACTTCGGGCCTGAGCGGATCCACCGCAATAGCCAGGGCGGCATCCGGCGCCGCCGGGTGGCACGCTCCGATCAAATGCTCCCAGGTCCTGCCGCCGTCTCGGGACCGCTTCACCCCTCCCCGGGTGGCGGCAAAGAGGGTTTCCCGGCTCTCGGGGTGGAACGCGATGGGAGCATTCAACTTGCGGATCTCGCGGCCGTCGATCATGCTCCAGGTCTGCGCGCCGTCTTCGCTCCGGTACACGCCGCCCATGTCACAAGCCGCGAAGACAAGCTTTTCATCATGGGGGGAGATGGACGGGTAATAGATGCCTCCCCCCCCGCCTATTCCGACCGGCTGCCAGCTTACTTCCATCGACGCGCGGCAGGGATCGAGGCGTACGACCGACAGGAGGACCCCGACCAGGGCCAGGACGGCTCTCCGACTCAACCCGAGGCTCTCCCGTCCGACCTCACGATGGTTGGTCGCTCTCGACCGGCTTGCGGGCGAAGACAAGATCAGGAAGGATTCCGTTCAGCCATGTCAGGCGGCATGCAGCACGTTGGAGGAGGCCATCTGCGGAGCAACCGGCAGGGGCGAAAAATCTTTCGCCCCTGCTGCCCCTACAATGGCCCGTTGTTCAAACGGCTCCGTGCGCCGTGCTCCGCGCCCGGACGTCGATTCGCTCTGCTATGGAACGGTTGTGGACAAACCCGTAGGGGGTTGCGGCGGGACTGTGTCCGCCCCGGAGCCGAAGGTGAACCCGCCTATGGTGCCGCCGTATCTGCCTTTTCCACGCAGCGGTGAATTGTCAGGGAGGGTCGCAAAATAATTCGAGTCGACGGTGATCTGATTGGCCGTGATCACGGAATGCTGCTGCCAGTTCGCGGTGGCGCGGTTCTGATTCTGGAACCGGTCTCTGATTGCGGTCGACGGAAAAGCGTTGTAGTCCACCCAGGTCCAGTAGCCCGTGCTGTCTCCTGCGTAGCGCCATTCACTGGGGACATCCACATAGAAGCAGTTGTCGTAGACCTCGCCCCAGGGTTGCGCGCTCGGATGATCGTTGGACTCTGCTGAAAATCCAAATGATTCCCCTGCGGTCGAGTGCGCGTAAGCCACGCGGGAGTAACCGTTGTCGATCACGATGTTGCTGTGCCACTTGGCCTGGAAGGCTTCCCCCCAGTAATAGCCGAGCCCGTCGCAATTGTACACCAGATTGTGGTGAACCTGATACCCGGTCACGTTGTCGTCACCCTGGCCCCAGGCTCCCAGAGCAAAGGCATTGGAATTGTAGAAACGGTTGTAAGCGATTTCCAGACCATGAGCCGAATCCTTGCAGTAGACGATGAACCTTTGAGAGGTCGCGCCGTTGAAGTTGTAGAACCGGTTGAACAGAATTCGCGTATAGCCGCCACTCAAGTTGCTTTCAAACATGCACAATGCGTAGCATCGTCCGTTGCCGTTCAGGTGATCCCCCCGGCTGTCGTGAAAGCTGTTGTTCCTGATGACGACATTGGAAGCATACGGGGACTCGGCAGGAAACACGATCATGGCGGGATTGCCATCCTGCTGCCCGGCGGTACCGTAGGAGAACTCACAGTTCTGAATCACCACGTTGGGGCTGTAAACGCTGATCCCCCCCTGGAAAGTGAGCCCGTCGATCACCTGATAGGCATACAGGGTCATGGAGAAATCATCCAGACCCTCGAAGACGGGCGTTTCTCCCGGATAGTTCTTCATTACGATGCGGTCGGTCGCTCTCCCGCTGGTGGTGAGCCGGTTCAGCGAGCACCAGCTCCGATCGTTCCGTATGCCTGTGTACCTCCCGCCCCGGAAGAGAACGAGGTCACCCGCCTGAATCACGCCGGCTCCGCCTCTGAGGTCGAACCACGGCCTCTGCAGACTCCCGTCCCCGGTAGAGTTGCTGCCGGTCGGCGAACAATAATAGGTCCGGTTCGGCGTGCCGTCGGCAAAGTAGGTGGTGTAGTCCGGGGCGTTCTCGTAGAGTGGAAACCGGTCCGAGGCGGCCAAAACCCCGGACGGCGCCATGCAGATCATCAAGAGGACCAGCAGCAGTCCGATCTTCATGGTCTCGATCCTCCTCGCAAATGCCCCACGGGTGCGTGGCAGCTTCAGAAAAGAGATTCCGTCATTCCATCCATCACCGAAATCTTTAGCAAAACGCGTGCCATTTATATCATAAAAAACATTTCTGGTGAATCCCGCCAACCAAGTTACTTTTTTGGATGCTCTCGGATGACTCCCCGCATCATCTTGCTTACACGATTGTGATCGGGACCTGCTCCGTCAAAACAAAACCGTATTCCTGCCAACCGGTTTTCTCGAGAAGAGCCTGCCCGGCTCCTGCTAGGTGACCGGACGCACACCCCCGTCCGGCTGCCCCGGGGAGCTTCGCGCCCTTGCAGCCACTCTTGCCGCGAGCTTGCGCAGAGCCCACCCGACCAGGAACAGAAACGGCCGCGGGTCCCCTGCATTCCAGTATCTGAACGATTTCCGCCCGCACAACGGGCGCAAGATCTCGGCGGGCCTGGTCGTGCCCTTGAGCAGAGAATGGCACACGGCAGCCAGATCATGAGGCTCGTCGATCCACATCACGGGGCTCTTCGGCCGGACGCTTGAAGGGGCCGGACCGACCCCGGTCATCCCCTCGGTCAAGGCATGGTATGCCTCCAGCGGCAGGTTCACGCCGTTGGCGGTGGCGATGTAGGACTGATGATCCGGTCTGCCGACGGTCGGTTCGATCATGTAATACTTCTTTGAAAGCGCATGCTGCTTGAATTCCATGGACCCGAAACCCTGATAGTTCACCTGGCGGAAGAACCGGATGGTCGCAGCGGCGATTTCCTCGTCTTCGCACGGGACCGCAGACGCCGTGTCCCCGGTCAGCGGCGGCCATTGTCGCAGCTTGCGCCCGCAGAAGAAGCCGCGGCATTCGCTCTTCCCGTCAAAGTAGACCAGACAGAAGTAGATGGAATCATCCCCCCCCGGGACCAGCTCCTGCAGGATCAGGTTGTCTTCGACCCCGATGACTCGATCCAGGACCTGCCTGCACGGGTCGCGGTCTTCGATGATGATGGCCTTGTCCAGTCCGGCCGCCTTCCAGCTTGCGCTCTTGGTGAATGGCTTGATGACATAGGGGGGAGGGACGGCCGCCACGGCCGCCTCGATGCCCTGTCGTCCGTGAATGTGGATGGTGACCGGGATCAAGCACTTCAGTTGCTCGGCCAGGGCCTGGAATTTCTGCTTCTCCATCAGCCGGAGCAGGGTCTCCGTGTCCGGGAGGTGAAAGCGGAAGTGCCTGGACAGGGTTTCCCTGTGCCGGCTGCAAAACAGGACCAGGGGATCGGAGGTCACGAACAATACCGGTCTCTCGCCGAGCCGCTGCGATACCCGTGTCAGCAACTGCAACAGGTGCTCATCATCCTTGTACGCGATCACCTCTTCACACAGCCGCGTGTGGGCTTCGGGCACGGACAGGTCCTTTTCAAACCCGATCACGGGCACGCCCCCCGCCGCCAGCGAGCGGATGACGCCGTAACCCGTGTCCGCGACCCCCAGGACGACCGCATGGGGATGCAGGCGGCCGTTCCTCACGCCACTCTGCGCCGAGATTCGAGCCATTTCTCCATGCACTCCTCAGGCCGGCAAGGTCCTGCGAATGAGGATGCCGCATATTCTCCAGCACACGACCCGGCGCTGTCTGACCCACCCGAGGTCATGCACGATCTTGTGGACGGTCGCATTGCCGGCTCCGGTGGATGCGACGAGCCGTTTCACCCCCAGGCTCATCGCCCGGCTGATCCTGGCGTTGTACAGAGCAAGATGGATGTTGGATCCGCGATATTTCGGGTCCACGACCACCCGATAGGTATACCCTTCCGTCCGGCTGAAATTCAGCCATGGGCTTCGTGCGATCACTCTGTATTCGAGACCGGGGAAATACGTACGCACCGTCGTCAGCCATGCCGTTCCGATGGCCGTGTTGTCGTACATGGCAACGAATCCATGCTCCCCGTTCTCCAGCCTCGCCCTGACGTTCTCGAGCGTCAGCTCCCGGTGCAGGAAAGAGAGATCCATGGGCTCCCTCAGCTCCTCGACCTCGTAGGGAATCTTGCGGGGCGGCTCGGATTCCGTCCTCAGCGGTTCCAGCGTATACACATATCCTTCAAATCTCTCGTAAACAGACCCCTTCAGAAAACCCCAGAGCGCTCTCCAGCGCCCGGCTCCGCCTTCCCTCCCGCAGTTCGCCCGGAACCGATGCCACCGCTCCGACTGGTGCCGGATGAAACCCCCGGATCTGCTCATCATGATGGGCCCTTCTTGGCGGCCTTCAGCCGTTCGTACAAGTCCAGAGTCTTCTCAGCCATGGCCTGCGCGGAAAACCTCTCGATGACGGTCCTGTGCCCGTTCTCGGCAAGTGCATGTGCCCGATCGGGGTCTCGCAGCAGCGCCAGGATTTCCCTTTTCATGGCTTCCGCGTCCCCCACCCCGACGAGGACGCCGTTGAAGCCCGAGCGGATGACTTCGGGTATCCCGCCTGCTCTCGTGGATACGATCGGCTTGCGCAAGAGCAGCGCTTCCAGCAACACATAAGGGATGCCTTCGTGGTCCGAGCAGATGACCATCAGGTCCAGCCGCTGCAGGTACTCGAGGACGTTGGGCCTGTGGCCCATCAGCTTGACGTGTCCGCCCATGCCCGCCTCGGCGATCTTCCTCTCGATGGCCGTGCGGAGAGGGCCGTCGCCGAGAATCACGAACTCCACATCGCTCCGTTCCCGGCAAATCTCCTGGGCAACGCGAACAAAGAGATCGTGTCTCTTGGCTTCCACCAGCCTGCCGATGATCCCGATCGCCTTCTTGCCGGGATCCAGGCCCAGCTCTTCCCGCGTCTTCCGTGCAACGTTCTCGCAGCCGATGTCCACGCCGTTGTGAATCGTGGTGATCCTTTCGGCCCCCATCCGGTACTTGTCCAGAATGCTTTGCCTGACGTTCTCCGACACGACCACGGAATGCGTGCCGGCCAGTCTCGACAGGCGGAACATGATCCGGACATAGAGGTTCATCTTCCATGACGGATGTCTCTCGGCACGCTGGTGCGCCGTGGTCAAGGTGAGCACGCTTTGCGGCAGCGTCAGGGCCGCGATCTGTCCGTGGATCGCGGCCAGATAGCCGTGCATGTGCAGGATCTCCACGCGGTGGCTGCGCACGACCGAGCGCAGCCGACGGATGACGGCCGGATCCAGCTTGCAGGTTCGCCGCAGACAGAGACAGCGCACGCCGATCTGCTCCAGCCTTTTCTTGAGCGGCCCGTCGTAGAAGCACGCGAACAGGATCTCCCCGACTCTGGGGCTCCTCTTCATTTCCTTGAGCAGGGCGCAGATGTGCGTTTCGATGCCGGCCAGCGATGCACCCTCGGCCAGATGCAGCACACGGACCTGTTCCCCCCTGGAAGCCCCTGCCGCCTCCGCTTCGAACGCCTCCTGCACGCCGGGCATGCTGGCCGTCCTCCGCTGCCTATTTTTCTCGGAACCCGTCCAGGACGCGAAGCGCATCGTAAGCCCGAAGCAGCCGCAGACTTCGCTTCCTCATCCCCAGCGAATTCCTGCGCAGCAGGTGCGGATCAGCGCTCCTGCCGTTGGTTCCCTGTTTGACGCTGAACCCCAGCCGAAACTGCTTGGAGTTGAATTGCCTCAGCGCGTCGCTCGATTCGCCGTAGGGGTAGGCGAAATACCGGATCGGTCGATCCAACAGATCTTCCAAGCGGATTTTCGAGTCCAGGATCTCCCTTTGAGCTTCTGCCGGCGGCAAAGCTCTCAGGTTGGGGTGGGAACAGGTATGGGCCCCGATTTCCACCAGCGGGTGCCGGGCCAGTTGTACGAGCTCGCTCGATTCGAGCGAGAGGAACTGGTCATGCGCCCGGGCGGGCTCCCCCCTCCACCGAACGAAGGAATAAGGCCTCTTCTGGTCCAGGTAGTCCGTGGTCACGAACAGGATGCTCGGGACGTTGTGTGCTTCAAACACCGGGAGCATTTCCAGGGCGTAATTCCGGAATCCGTCGTCCACGGTAATGAGCACGGGGCAGGCGGGCAGCTCGCCCGCTTCCAGCAGATAGCGCTCGAGAGAGGCGCCGGAGATGAAGTGAAAGCCGTTCCTCTCGAGCCAGGTGATCTGTTCGAGAAAGGAGACAAGCGGGATGCCGCTGCGAGGCGTCACGGCATCCGGATTGCGCAGGACGCAGTGGTACGCCAGGACGACCACGCGTCTGCGGTAGACCCGCCGGATGATGGCCGGTTCCAGCATGGCGTTAAGCAGAGGCCCCTCTCTTCCTCAGCCGATCGTATCCGATCAGAACCAGAGAACAGCTCCTGGAGACGCCGTACAGGTAATACAGGATCGTGAGGACGGGAAGATAGCGCAGCGTTCCGTTGCGCAGGCTCTTCTTCAGAGCCAGGAGCGCCACCGGCAGCCCTTCCAGGGCGAGGATCCCGCCCACGGCGTAGAAAGGTCCCGGAGTCCAGCGCAGCAGACCGATGCCCAGGCAACAGAGCAAAGCCGCATTCAGAAACAGGTAGAGAGCAGACAGCAAGAGCGGTCGGGATGCCCCCGGGTCCTTGAAATCGGCGACCATGCCCCGGCCGTGCCAGATCTCGCGTCTGGCGAACTCTCCGAGCGTCTGCGGATACCCGTAGTGGTAAGAGGTCACGCGATGGTCGGAGACAACCTTGTACCCCCTCTGCCGTATTCGAGAGCACAGCTCGAAGTCCTCGCCGCTCGGCAGGACTTCGCTGAATCCGCCCACCTCATCGAACAGGCTTCTTCTGAGGATCATGTTGGCCGAACCCACATAATCGACCTCGCCGATCAGATCCGCCTGGCGGTGT
The DNA here is from genome assembly GCA_040756235.1 of bacterium. Lineage (GTDB taxonomy): Bacteria > Desulfobacterota > DSWW01 > DSWW01 > DSWW01 > JBFLZG01. The sequence continues at coordinate 46,174 of JBFLZG010000087.1, forward strand.
GAGAACCAGGCTTTCTGGATCAGGTTGCTTCCGGCCGGAAGACCAGGGGGCGAGCCCACGACGCCGATTCCGTTGCCGTTGGTCTCGAAATACCTCATGAAGGATGCCGCCCAGTCTCGGCCAACCTCACAATCGGCGTCCACGAAGGCGAGCACCTCGCCCCGCGCGACTCTCGCCCCGTGGTTCCTCAGGGCTCCGATCGTTCCCCCGGTCTTGCGGAGGACTTTCGCACCCCACGCCTCGGCGATTTCTCTGGAGCGGTCGATCGAGCCGTTGTCCACGACGATCACCTCGATCGCCCCGCCGTCGTAGTTCAGCCCGCCGATGGACACGAGACAACGCGACAGGTTCTCCTGCTCATTCAGGCAAGGGATGACGATCGATACGGATCCCTTGCGGTTCCCGCTGCCAGCATCTTCTTCGGGCATGCCGTCCCTAGGTCCCTGCGCCGGATACGCGCCGTCCGGCGATTCCGGCGTCTTGCCGTCTTGCGATCTCTGCGGATACCACCAGCCTGAGCAGGCGGTTGATGATGAGCAGGCTCCAAAGCCAGGGATACTCGTAGATCGGATAGAAGAAACCGCCGATCAGGTAACACACTGCGGCCACCAGGATCCCGTCCGCATAGTTCGCGTATCGACGGGCCTCGATCCGGCCACCGGTCAGCTCCCGTTCGCTCCGTGGGGTCCTCTTCACAAACGGCTCGAGAGCCTTCCGCATCTTCCGATTCTCCTTCCAGAAGCTCCCGAGCAGGACGAGAAAGAGCGTCATGCCCACGATGCCCTGCTCGGCGAGCACCTGAAAGTAGATGTTGTGCGGTGACCGCCCCCACAGCGTCCGCAGGTCCGGGTACCGAACTCTGGCCTCTTCTCCGGCATAGACCGGCGCCAGCACCCCGAAGTTGTGAACGCCTACCCCCAGGAGCGGATTCGCCTTGAACTGATTCCAGGCGATCCCCCACAGTACCTTCCGGTCCAGACCGGTCCCGGCGGCGGTGCCGCTCTGAATGGTCTTCATCTCCTGCCAGAATTCTCCGCCCGGGAACAACCAGTTGGCCGCGACGAACAGCAGGACGCCCCCGGCGCATCCGGCCAGAGTGACCGCGACTCTTCTCTTTGCCCTGACCCACAGGTAAGCGTAGGAAACCGTCAGGGCCAGGAACGAACCCCTTGAAAAAGAAGCGATCGCACCCAACAGGCTGGCAGCCGCTCCCGCCAACCCCAGCCACCTTCCCCGGCCGACGCGGTGGGCAGCGAAGTAGCAGAAGCAGAAGGCCACGCCCATGCCCATGTACGTACCGAACTGGTTGCTGTCATCGAGAACGTAATCCCAGCCGATCTTTCCTCCCCCGCGGACTCCCCAGAACGCATAGTAGATGAAATTCAGGGCGAACAGGCGAAGCAGCGCTTCCAGGCGCCTTTTCTCCGCGCACAAGGAGAGCGTCACGATGCCCAGGAGATACACTTCGAAGATCATCCGGGTCGCGGTCCTGGCGTAACCCGTGTTTTCGGCCACCAGAAGGGTGGAGAGGGCGTGCAGGGCAACGAGCAGCATGAGCAGGGTGAAGTTCCGTTTCCTTGCCCTCTCCATGATCCAGAGGGGCAGGAGGCAGGCGAGCAGCAGCGACTGCAGCCAATAGAATGCCGACAGCCCCCCGACGTATTGGTTGACCATCCTCAAGGGATGGAACAACACCAAGATCCAGGTCAGCAACAGCAGCCGGTAGGTCAAGTTGCCCCCGCGGGAGCGACGGCCCCCTTGCCCGCTGCACCCGTCCCGTCCCGCGGCCGGCCGCCGCTCACGCCCCCGCTCCCGCAGGCCGGCAGGCTCGGGTCCGGGCGCGCAGGACGGATCGGTAGAGGCTCAGGTAGGCATCGGCCATGCGCTCCACGGAATATCTCGCGCGGAAACGCTCCCTGGCGGCTTCCCCCAGCCGGAGCATGCTGCGCCGATCGCCTGCCAATGCGCCGATCGCTTCGGCAAGCGCCGCCGGGCTGCCCGCCTCCACCAGGATCCCGTTCACATTGTGGGCGATGACTTCCGTGTTTCCCCCGACGGCGCTGGCGACAATCGCCTTTCCCGCTGCCATGGCCTCGAGGATGACCAGCGGCATGCCTTCCCAGATGGACGGCAGCACATAGATGTCGACGACCTTGAGAATCTCGTGGATGTCGTCCCTCGGGCCCAGGAAGGCCACTGCGTTCGAGACACCGGTTGCTTCCGCCAGTTGCTCCAACTCGCCGCGCAGCGGACCGTCGCCGGCGATCAACAGCCTGAGCTCCGGGAAAGCCTTGTGCAGCGGGGCCATGGCCTGCACCAAGTGCTCGACCCCCTTCTGTCGCGTAAGCCTGACCCCTACGGCCAGCACGGGAAAAGCGCCTTCGATCCCGAGCTCACGCCTCTTGTTCCCCACATCCACATCCACCTCGTACTTCGCACCGTCCACCCCGTTCGGGATGACCACGATCTTCTTCCGGGCGATGCGCGAGTGCTGCAGAAGGTCGTTTCGGGTATGCTCGGACACGGCCACGACCTGGTCCACGAAGCGGGAAAGCACCCGCTCTGCGTAGAGGTACCTCTTCTTGTCCGGATACCTGCGCGCATGGTCGGTATGGACCTTCACCGGCACCCCGGCCAGGAGCCCCCCCAGGGTGCCGTCGATGAACGGTTCGGTGTTGTGCGTGTGGATCACCTGAGCACCGGAATCCCGGATGATGGATGCGACTTGCAGAAAGCTCAGGTACTTGCCCGGACCGCTTGGCCGGTTGACCATGCGGACCCGGATGCCCGCTCGATCCAGCTCTGCCTGAAACGGACCGCCGGCTCGAAGGCAAAGCACTTCCGCTACCACCCCCGCCCGCTGCAGCTGGGTGGAAAGGTCGGTCACGACGCGCTGCAGCCCGCCGATCTGCAGATCGTGCGTGATCTGCAGCACCTTCATCGCGCTTCCCTCCCGGCCGGGGCGGGCCTCCTGAGCAAACGGCCCAGGAACGCCTTCTCCCGCTCGTTGAAATACCCGCTGATCCACAGCAGAACCGGATAGCCGATCACCAGAAGCGCCGCCTTCAGGAACCCTCTTTCCGCAAGCGTCCTGGCCAGCTCCGTCAGGGAATCCGTGTTTTCGATCGCCGCCCGGGTGCCCTGGTCGAGGATCATGGCGGTGCCGGCGATCAGGACCGCAGTCAGGAACAAGCGGGCGATGCGCCCGTAATGATATTCGATTCCATAGTACTTCTGAGAGGCGATGTGGGTGGCGGCGTACATGAAGAGGAAGCTCGCGGCGGTGGCGAAGGCGGCTCCATACATGCCGAGCCTCCGGACAAGAACGAACATCAGGGCGATATTGATCAGAGTGCCTGAAGCCGTGATGGCCGTGAACAGGATGTTCCTGTTGGCCAGCAGGATTCCCCTGGCCGAAAACCCCATCATGCTGTCGAAGATGCACCCGACGATCAGTACGATCAGCACCTCGCAGGCGCCGAGGTACTGCTTGGAGGCCAGCAAATAGGTCAACTCGTAACGGAACGAGATCATCCCGCAGATCAGAAACATCACCACGAGAAGGATGTAGTCGATCGAATAGCCGAACATCACCCTCTTGTCTTCCTGGTCTTCGCCGCGGCAGACGTTCTCGTAAAAAAACGGCACCCAGGCCATGTTCACGGCGCGGACGAAGAAGGGGACCAGTCCGGCGATCGAGAGCGCCACGGAGTAGACCGCCACGACTTCAAGGGAGACATACTTCTGCAGAATGAACACGTCCGCATGGTGCATGAACGAAGCGCAGAGCTGCGAGAGGAGCAACGGCAGGTTGAAGGTCAGGAACAGCTTGGCGTCGCCGGCCGAAAAGTCGACGCGCACCTCACGTCGGGTGTAGACGATGAAGTAGACGCCGAACAGGGCGGCCAGCGCGAACTTCGCGGCCAGGACCCCCAGCGCCCCGCAGGAAAAAACGATGACCAGGAGCAGGGTGAGGCCCACATTGGAAACCGTGCTCGATACCGTCAGCGCCACGTAGCGTTTGGCCTGGTTCCGGATCTTCAGGAAGGCGTACGGCAGGATGTTCAGATTCTGCAGCCAGCTGGCCCAGATGACGAGCACGATGTAGGGCGCGAACGGCACCTCTCGGAACAAGGTCCCGAATATCCCCTCGCCCAGCAGCGTGAGCGGCATCACGAACAACATCAGGGGCAGAAACAGCAGGATCAGGATGAAGGAGCCGAAGAACTTCTTGCGCCCCTCATCGTCCTTCTCCCAGTAAAAGCGCATCACGTACTCGGCGCTGCCGATTCCGAACAGCGTCAGGAGAAAAGCGCCGATGCTGTTGGCGACCGAGAGGAGACCGTACTCCTCCTTGGGGAGATAACGCGTCAGGATGGGCATGGTGATCAGGCCGGAGGCGCGGATGACGAACATGCCGACCACGTAGACCACCGAGCTGCGAAAGAACCCGATCAATCGGGTGCGCATGGAGATCTCGTTCTCCGGCTGTCCCGCCCGGCTGCGATCACGGCACGCCGTCCGTTCCCGGATGGGCAAGCGCCCGGATCACTCTGGCCGGGTTTCCGGCGACCAGCGTCCCCGCCGGCACGCTCTTGGTGACCACGGCCCCGGCCCCCACCACGGCGCCGCTGCCGATGGTAACGCCTTTCAGGATGATGGCCCTCTCGCCGATCCAGACGTCGTCCTCGATGCGGACGGGCGCGTTCTTGCCTGCGTAGTTGTCGATCGGTGTTTCGTGCAGGACTTCGAGCTGTCGCCTTCTGGCGGCCGGGTCGATCGGGTGTCCGTTGTTGTCGTAGATGGAGACGCCTCGGGAAATGAAGCAATAGCGGCCGATGCGGACGTCGTTGTCCGCGCTGATGACGGTCCCGCTGCGGATGGTGGTGTAATCACCGATGGTGATCGAGCCCCGGCGGTTGCAGAAGAGCGTGCCGTTCAGCTTGACATAGTCGCCGATCCGGACGCTGTCCCTTTGGTTCAGGTTGTAGAGCCGGCAGTCGGCCCCTTCCATGCGGTTGTATCGACGATAGCAGAAGGATTCGCCGATGATCGCCAGGCGGTGCATCCTGCGCAGTTTCGCGTCCCGCTTCCACGCGGCGAGCCTGTCCTGCAGCCAATCGGGGGCATGCAGAACTTTGCTGAGGAACGTTTCGATCCGTGACATGTCGCCGTCCTGTTGCGGGTCGACCCGCGGGGTACGGGCAAACGGCCCGGCCCTGAGGGCCGCCCGCAGGGTCCGCCGGGGCTCACGCCGGGCAGAGGGAATTCACGGTTTTATCGCCAGCAGTCGCCGAGCAGGGAAGCGCCCTGCAGGACGCCCGCCAGCCGCCGTTCGACGCGCGCGGCGGCCAGCCGCCGGAGGGATCCGGCCGCCAACCCGCTTCTCCGGCGGAGGTGGTGTCTCAGGTGCCAGGGCAATCTCGCCTGCATGATGCCGTCGAGCATGCCCGTCGAGAAACCGTGGAAGGGCTCTCCTTGTTCCAGATACCCGGAAAGAAAGTGCGACATCAGCTCGGACAACGGTTTCGTCCGCACCAGCAGGGAGCCGCATTCGACCAGGATGCTCAGCAGGAAGGTGGCCGGATCCCGGTACGGATTGCCCGCCGGGGCGAACAGCTGGAAATCGATCAGGACCAGCCTTCCTGCACCCTGCTCGAGCAGAATGTTGTGGGGGCGGAAATCCCAGTGAACCGGCAGGCGCACCTGCCGAGGCGGAGCGGGGGTCGTGTCCTCGAGCCTCTTCAGGTGTTCCAGGTATGCGGCATGGATCTTCTCCGAGACACCCAGGCGAACCAGGTCCTGGATCGCCTGTCTCGCGCTGGAGAAGATCTCGCCGTATACGTCTTCACCGGCGGATCTTTCGTGGCTGCCTTCGACGCCCTTCTGGAATCGCTTCAGCAACCTGCCGGCCATCCTGAACCGATCGAGCAGGTCCCGTGACAAGCTCCGGAATCCCGTTCGCCCCAACTCCCGGGCGGTGGCCTCCAGGAGGCTCGTGCCGCGTACGAACTCCATCAGGATCGAGCGATCGCTCGCGAGCACGGCGACGGCCCCGGGAGCATGGAAATGCTCCGACCCTGCAAACACGGCGTGGGCATACCCCAACCCGCGGTATTCGTTTTCCAGGCACTTCCTCAGGAACGCGTCGTCCCCGGCTTCCCTCTTGTAGCGTTTCAGATAGAGCTGCCGGGCCCGACCGCCGGCCTCATGGGTGAGCACGAATCCGTCGGAGGTCCACCCCGTGCCGGTGCCCGGTTCCACCGCCAGCTTCGTGGCCGCCTCGTCCGCTCTCGTTCCGTTGATGGCCTCGGCAATCCTCTTCAGCAAGGGGGCTTCGAGCGCCCCCACACCCCCCGGTGCAATCCCCAGCACCTGTTCGTAGATCTCCATGATGTCCCGCACCTGGCGTTCCGGACTGAACTTCTCCAGGACCGTCTTCCTGCCATTCAGCGCAATCCGCTTTGCCTTTTCCTCGTCCTCCAGCAGAAGGCGGATCGCTCTCGACAGCTCCTCATGACTTCCCGGGGAAACCAGGATCCCGTTCTCTTGATCTTGGATGATCTCACAGGGTCCGCCGATATGGGTCGCAATCACCGGTTTTTCCAGCGCCATTCCCTCCAGGATGACCCGGCCGAAGGGCTCGGGCTCGATGGAGGAATGTACCAGGACGTCCATGGCACGGATGCAGGAAGCCACGTCCTTCCGATACCCTGCGAAGGTGACGTGCCGCTCGAGCCCGTGCTCTTCGATAAAGCTCTTCAGCTCTTCCAGGTAGACCCGGTCTCTCTGCTCCGCGGACGGCTCCCCGACCACCAGGCAGAGAATATCGGGAAAGTCCTGGCGCAGGGAATGGATGGCCCGGACCACCGTTCCCTGTCCCTTCCAGCGACGAATATTGCCCACCACGCCGACCACCGGCCAGCGTCCCTGGATGCCGAATTCGCGCCGAACCGGGTCCGCACAGGCCTTGGAGAGGAACGCCCGGGTGTCCACGGCGTTGTAGACGACGCAACTTCTCTTGCCCGTAAGACGCCTTTGCTCGAGAAACCTCTGGACCGCTGCCGACACGCAGATGACCGCATCCAGGCAGTTGACGTAAAGGTAGGTCGCTCTGGGCACGGGACTGTCGGCGATGCCTCTCTGATGAGAGACGCACCGGATCCCCGCCCATCTCGCTGCCAGCATCCACTCATGGTTGACCCAGACCGCGTTGTTCAGGTGGACCAGGTCGATCTTCCGTTTCTTGATCAGCCGGTAATAGCGGACCGTGGGCACGGCCCGCAATCGGATGAGGTTCGAGGCCATCGTGAGCACCCTGGCCGGAACCTTCGCGAGAGCCCGAGGCGGCCGGCCGTCTGCCGCACGCTCCAACCGTTTTCCGGGGACGTATCGACGCGGAGGCGGCAGCACGATCACCTCGTGACAGACCGTGCGGAAATCCTCCAGCAGCCGGTGGTCGTTGTAGAAGAGCGCATACGGCGTGAACCGCCGCCGGTCGAGCCCTCGAATCATGGTGTAGAGGCTGAAGTACGATCCGCCGACCGTACCGTCCTGGTTCTCCTCCACGTACAGCACGTTGTAACGCCTGGGCTGCTCCATGCGCTCCACGTCCGGTCTCAACGGATTCGTTTGATCACGACCGCAGGGTTTCCGCCCACCAGGGTCTCTTCCGGAACGCTCTTGGTCACCACCGAACCCGCGGCCACCACCGACCCCCTGCCGATCCTCACCCCCTTCAGGATGATCGAATTCATTCCGATCCAGGCATCGTCTTCGATCTGCACGGGCGCCACGTCCTCGATGGTCTGTCTTCTGTCCTGGTAATGGATGCTGTGGCTGTTGTTGTCAAAAATCTTCACTTCTTCCGCAATGCGGCAGCGATTGCCGATCTCCACCCTGCATTCCACGCTGATCACGACGCGGTAGTTGATGCTCGTATGGCTGCCGATGATGAGCTCCGGCCTCTGGAACAGGTTCTTCTGCAGGATCCACGCCTGCCGATTGCCCAGAAAGACGTGGTCGCCGATACGGATCCTCCCGCTGCCGATGATGAGCGGGATGTCCCCGTCCGTGCGGACGTTTCGCCCGACTTCTTCCGCGGCCGAGCGGAGCAGTTGCTCGTAGTAAAACTTGTTCGACAGAAATGCGACCGCCTCCTTGCGCAGGGAACGCTCGAGGTACAGGAGCCCGGCCAGGGAAGGGAAGTGGGGCAGATCCAGGCCCCTGGCTTTCTTTGCCGCACGGTAAACGACCTTGTGGAAGATCGATCTTCGTTCCCGAACATCCTCCAGAAAGCGACCCAGGTCCATGTTCACCCACCTTCTGCAGCGCAATTCGCCAGGCCAGGGACCTCACCGACGACCGAGGCGCCGGGCAAACATCGGTATCGAGCTGGTCATGTCGTTATGGATGCCGACGCGGTTCACTGCATAGCGGTGCGTCATCGGTTTTTCGACGTATCCCCTCCGCGTCGTCAGCGCGGCCCGAAACCCCGATGCGCACACCTGCCGGGCAACCCTTTCGTCGAACTCTCCGTTCGGATAGGCGAACACCGGGATGAAATTCCTCTCCCGGTTTTCCTGCATCAGCCGGAACGAGCGGTCGATCTCCTCCCGCAGCCTCTCCGGCGTCAGGCCCGGCAGAATGGAGTGGCTGGCCGAGTGGGATCCGAAACAGATCTTCGCGCGCGCCATCTCGCCGATTTCTTCCCAATTCAACAGGGCCCTTTCCGCCGATGCGGGCAGGCCCAGCAGGCGCTCCATGCGCCCGATCAGCTGCTCGCCGGTTTCCGGGGGCAGTTTCTTGAACTCGCCGATCACCCGGTCCGCGGTCAGCACCGGGTCTCGATCCCATCCCGAAAACCATCCGCGCAGTCGCGCCGGCTCAATGCCCTCCGCCCGGAACAGCTCGCCCAATGATTCAAGAAGCGGTTGCCGCCGGTCCAGCCGTCGCAGACGGCCCAGAGCGCCGGACAGACGATCGAACCAGAAGCGGCGGTCCGTTCCGAGATAGTCGCCGACGAGGAAGATGGTGGCCGGAGCTCCGTACGCGCGCAATGTCGGAAAGGCATAGAGGTAGTTGTCGCGCCAGCCGTCATCAAAGGTGATCGTGCAATACTTCTTGGTCGGATCCAGATCGCCTTGGCTGCACCTTTCCAGCAACGCTTCCAGGCCCAGGGTTTCGAAGCTCTCGGCCAGATAGCTCACCTGGGTCCGGAACACGCCGTCGTCTACGTACATCCCCGGCTGTACATTCAGGCTCTCCGCAACGGCGCTGGGCAGGACACGATGGTACATCAGGATGACCGCCTGCCCTCTCGGGGAGGACTCGTAGACGCCGGACAGATACGCGCAGCGCGCGAACGCACGCCTGAGCTTCAAGCTCCAATCCAACCGGGCTCCTCCTCGTTGCGGTGCGGCAGCGCGCGGGACGCGCGCGGCATGCGCAGACGTCCCGTCGGGCACGGCTCAGATGTTCCTGTCCCCGGCCAGGAATGACAGCCTGCGCCCGACAGACTCCTCGTCTCCCAGATGGAACAGCCGCATCTCATAGCGAGCGTCCACGAACAGGTACCATTTCAGCGCCGGCAGCAGCGGATGGTCCTCGAACACGGTCGTGTAGATCGCGAAGCAGCCGCTGTCCCGGGCCAGCCTCACCAACGCCTTCATCAACGCGCCGAAGCAACGAGAGTCGTCAGCCACGTAGTCGTAGATCTCGAGTCTTCGGTCGGTGATCTTGTACACCAGGTAGCCCGACAGCCCGCCGCAGCCTCCTTCCCTGCACGTCAACAAGCTGAAGTCAAACAGCGGGTTGTCCAGGTAGCGCCAGCGGAGATACGCGGAGCTGTGGTCGCCGACGGCTCCTTCCTGTGAGGCCCTCACCCGGTCCCACAGGCGGTCGAATTCCTCGCTCACCTCGGACACGCTTTCCAGAGCGTACCGGCCGAAAGCATAAGTCTCTCTTGCCACCCTGCGCAGCGCCGCATCGACGACGGTTCCGGCGGCTTTCGCCAGAACCGGTCCGAGGGCTGTGTGCAGGTAGTGTCCGACCGCTACCGGCTTGACGAGATACTTCATCTGTCCGAGGTCCCGAAAACCCACCCGTTCCACGATCTTCCTGGTTTGGGCGTTCGGCAGGGTATAGAGCCAGGCGAAGCCGAGATCGCGGAAGGAGTCGACCGCCGCCTTGGGGAGCAGCCACGTCGGCCCGAAGACCCGATAGGGCTTGTCGACCACAAAGTCGCCCAATATGCCGGTGCGCACGCGGCGCCCCCGCACCCACACTTCCCTCGGCAAGATGGAAATCATCCCACCGATCTCCCGGCTGTCTTCGGCAAGCGCGGCCAACCAGACGGTCTCCCCGGCGGGGTTGCCGCGCTTCAGCCAATCGTAACGACCGGGAGGGGACCCGATCATGTTGTCCTGCCACAGGTGCAGGATCTTCTCTTTGAAAGGTTCCGGGTCCACCCGCTCGACCCTGAATTTCTTCATCTCATGCCCACCCTTCGCGGAGCCTCGCGACGGCACGCCGTTCGCCGTCAGAGCGTGTTCTGCACGTAATCGGTATGCGTGTACGGCGGCAGCAGCGGATGAATCGTACGGAGAAAATCCAGCATCATCCGGAGCGTCTGCTCCTCATCCTCGACGACCGGAGCCATCACCCGGACAAAGGAGGCGCTGCTTCGCTTCAGGAGAAGTCTCCTGGACAGCACCTTGAGCCGAATGATCGTCTGGCTGGTCGTCAGATATCCGTCCACATCGAAGAAGTAGAGGGCGATGGACTTGGCGCCGCTCTTCTCGACCCGGAGCCTGCCGATCCTCCAGCTGCGGCGATCGCCCAGTCCGACGGAGAGCGTGGTCTTCTCCTTCACCTCATGGCCGACTCCGCCCAGGCATGCTTCCGGAGCGTGGAATGAGATGTTCTTGTCATCGAACCAGACGATCGACAGGTTCAGGGGCATGGAATAGCGAGGCGACTCGTAGTTGCGGAGAAAGACATAAGGGGTGTCGATCGATTCGTACACCCGGTCGTGCATCGGAAGGTCGATTCCCTTCCAGTCGCCGACGGTCAGGGGAAATTCGAAGAACCTGGGGTTTCTGACCCCCTCGCTCATGCTCACCGAGTAGACCAGAGCGGCGGCGACCGCGGTGACCAGGACGATGGCCAGCGGGCTCGGCGGATTACGCTTCATGGATCCGCCTCAAGAACAGACCCATGATGGCCAGCCCCACCAGGAAGACCGCCATGCCGCTCGCGTCATGCAGATAGCTCTCGGTGGAGGCCGCCTGGGCGCCGAACCGGTAAGCGATCAACAGCAGCACGGCGATACGGACACCGTTCAGGAAGACGGCCATCGGAGGGATGAATGCCAGAAAAAGACCTTTCTTCCAGGAGGCGGTATCGGCGCAGTACAGGAACAGCAAACCGAGGGCCAGAAACGATATCAAGGAACGCAGGCCGTTGCAGGGGGTGCCGACGACGAAGGATGAATGGGCGAAATGAATGATGAACCCGTCGCGCAAATGGGGTACGCCCATCCGGTCGATGATGACCGTTGCGATCCCGGTGGCCGTGGACTTGAGCGGGATGGCCACCACGTCGATGATCGCCGTCGGCAGCGGGCACATGAAACAGAGGAAGAGCAGGGGAAAGCGTATGGCGCGCGTGAATTCCCGGCCCAGCAGGAACAAAGAGATGCCGACCAGATAGAGCACGACCGAAAAAGCGGAGACAAAGTTCACGTCCCCGGTGACGCCCAGCACGTGGATGAGCAGGGCCCCGACGATGACCCACAGCCCTGACCTGCTGCTCGATCTCTCGATCTTCTCCAGCTCCGCCCTCTTGCGATAGATCAGATAGCCGGTGATGAAGGGGATCAGGTATCCGTGGGAGTAATAGGAGTCCTGCAGCCCGTATTTTTCGTTCAGCCAGATCAGGGTCGGAAGGTAGCAGAAGACAAAGGCCGCGATCAGGAGGAACCAGAGAAGAAACCTCTGGGCACCCGACCGGACGATCCTCCGGGCCAAACCTGCCGTTGCCGGCATCCTCGCGGCTCCTTTCGGCGTCTCGCTGGCGTTCATTCCGTCCTCTGAGCAGGCGGGCGGCTGACGAGCCGTGGTGCTCTCGTCAGCGAAGGTGCTGAGCGGACTCCCGGGACTAGCGTGTTGTCGGACTCCACATCACCACCCTCTCTCCCTTGAGGTACTTCCACCAGGCCGCGGCGATCGAGGCGTTCACCGTCACGAAGTACACGGGGATCTTGATCCAGACATTCCTGGAGGACCCTTTCCTCCCCCATCCCCAGGCGGCCAGCGCGTAGAAGCCGATCTGCGCCATGAGAAGGAGCAGGAAAAGCCACCGGCCTGCAAGGAGCAGATTGGCCGCCAGAGCCGTGACCAGGAGGAAGGGCACCATCCAGCGCAATAGCTTGTGGCAGAACAACTGGTAGGAAGCGAGGCCGTAACGGAAGACATTCAGGAATTCGAGATGGTGGAAGAACACCGTGAGCCCTCGGACCACGGTGCGGACCTTACGATCGAATTCCCGGGTCTCGTCCGAGACATCCCGATAGCTGCCAACCGCTTCCGGATCGCTGACTCCGCGCAACCCCAGTCGCAGGCTGTTGAGGACCGTCCGGAAGTCGCTCTGCATCTCTCCGGAAAAATCGCGGCAGACTTCTTTGCGGGCCGCGAAGAAGGAGCCGCTCAGACCGATCAGCGATCCGATCTTCGCCTCCAGCCGCCGCAGCCACATTTCGTAGCGCACGTAGAGACCCTCGCCGCTCGGCCTGCCGTCCGGGCCGATCACGCGGTCTTCGCCGCTGACGCAGCCAACGGACGGATCGGCGAAATTGGAGACGATCTGCTCCAGGCCATGCGGCTCGAGTCGCGTTGCTACGTCGGTGAAGACGAGGATTTCGCCTCGGGCCTGCCGCATGGCGGCCCGCTGTGCATGCTCCTTGCCCATCCGCTCCTGCAAAGCAAGCAGCTCGACCCCGCGCGCTGCGAAACTGCGCACCGTCTCGTTCGTGGAATCGGTGGATCCGTCCGAGGCCACCAGGATCTGCAGCCGGTCTTTCGGATAGACCAGGCCGAGACAGTTCTCGAGCTTGTCCCCGATTCTTCCGCTCTCGTTGAACACGGTGACCATCAGGGTCACGGACGGGTGGATGGGTGCCTTCTTCACTCCGCGCGCGATGAAGATCCCCAGCAGCCACAGGGAACAGGGGTACCCCAGATAGGCATAGGCGACAAGCAGGAGGGACGCGACAAGAATGGCTGATGTCATCGGTCCGTGATCACCTTCGTTCGGGAGCCTGCGGCAACTCGGACGGAGCCGATCCGTCGTTGCCTCTGATGCCGGCCAGAAGGACGAGCAACTGCTCGGCCGCGTGCACCTGACCCTGCTCGTTCAAATGTCCGCCATCACGGGAATACTCACGGGCAAGGGAAGAGACCTCCTCCCCCCGGTATGCGCAGCCGGCCCGTCTTCCGTCCGGGCTTTGCGATTCGATCAGAGCCAGATCGAAGATCGGATCCTTGCCGGCGTACTCCTTCACCAGGAGCCGGTTGTATCGGCATCGGCTCAGGTTGTCTTCAGCGCGTTCGTCGGTCCTGCCCAGCCAGGTCTTGATGCGCCTCTTGACCCTGCTTGCGAACGACTGCGGACAGGTCATCAGAGGGACCGTGACGTGTACGAACTGCACACGGGGGAAGCGGGCCTTGAGAGATTCCAGATGGCTGCGGTAAGCCTCGAACAGCGCCTCGACATCGGTTCCACGCTTGACGTCGACAAAGCAGAATTTGAAGAATGCCACATCCACCTTGTCACCGGCCCCGCCCTCCAGGACCGTGCGGAAGGCGTGGATCTTGGACACGGGGTCTCGGTTCTGCCCGACCCTGGCGTGCGCCCAGACCGGCTCGCCAAAAGTCTGAGGCGCATCGCTCTCGACCACGTTCAAGCGCAGGTCGCCGCGCCGGTTCAATATGCTGGCAACCCCTTCCATGAGGTCGTACCCCACCGACTGGTGGCCGAAGAAAATCCTGCTGTTCGAGAGGCGGTCCAGGTCCGCTCGGGAGACACTCTCCAGGGATTGCATCTGTCTGCCTCCTGCTCCGGGCCGGTCGCTGTTCGAACCGCAGCCCAGGCACAGGCAGGTCAGCAGCGTGCACCAAGCCGCGGCGTGAGTGGTCCAGGTGGACAAGCCCTTCTCCCTCGCGCAGACGCCCCCCCGAAGGCGTCCGCCCGCCAGCGCCCCATGCGTCAGGGCGCGTTCGTAGCCAGGCGTGAGATCCAGTCTTCGATCTCCTGCATGTCTCGGCCGGAAAGCAGCGGGTGGACCGGAAGCGTGAACAGGCGTTCGGCAACTTCCCTGGCGCCTGGGAAGCGGTCCGTCCGATCGGTGAAGTCGAGCTCTCGGATGCTGTCCACAGTTCCGGGGTAGGCAGGCGCGATGCCCAGCACCGCTCCGGTGCCGCCTCCCACGGCCGCTTCACGTCGATCCCGGGTCGGAGCCAGGACCGGAAATCGAATCAGGTTCTCCGGCACCTCCGCAACGATCGGCTTGAAGGCCGCCCCGTCCACCGCGGCCATCCAACGCCGGGCGTTCTCGCCACGCCTGCTGCGCAGACGCTCCAGCCTTCTCTGCCATCCTCTCGTCATGCCGGCCTGAAAAGAAGAGAGTCGTCGGATCGGGAAGCCTGGATCGTAGATCGTCTCTCCCAGCTTGAGAAACGGAAGCATCCGGGGGAACCAGAAGAGCCGGGGGTGAATGAACAGGGCCAAGGCGAAAGCGTACAGGATGAGCTTGAGTCCATCAAGAAGGCGGTCGCGCGGCAGGGCGCGAACGTGCGCCTCGACTCTTTCGGCGATATCGTCCCGGTCGGTCAGGACGATGCCGCCTCCGACCGCACACAGCGCTTTCCCCCTGCCCAGGCTGAAGAATCCCACGTCCCCGACAGCCCCGGCCTGGCTCCGTCCATGATGCGCTCCCATGGCCTGGGCGGCATCCTCCACGACGAAGGCCTCGCATGCGCCGGCCAGCTCACGAGCCCGGCCGACGTCTGCCGACAGCCCGAACAGGTGGGTCGGGACCACGGCCAAGATCCGGGCGCCGGCCTCCCGGCCAAGGATCCGGGCGAGCTGGGCGCGATCGAAATCCAGCGTCGCGGGATCGATATCGCACAAGCTCACCTTCAGTCCCGCCCGGCGGATGGCGGACGGAACGGAGTAGCAGGTGAAGGCGGGGATGAGCACCTGATCTCTTGCGGGGCGGAGGTCGTGCAAAGCTTCGAGGATGACGGCGAGCCCCGCCTTCCCGGAGGACAACAGGAAACAGTGACGGACATCGAAGTAGGCCCCGAGCTCGGATGCGAACCTTTCCCGTTCCTCGGACCCTCGCAGGCAGCCGAAGATGCCCGCCAAGATCTCTCTTGTTCCGAAAGGTGCGGCTGCCGGCGGCAGCATTCTCCGGACTCGCAGCGGCAACAAGGCAGTCTCGATGTCCCCGCGGCGCGAACGGCTCGGCAGACGGACGGAGCGTTCGGCGCCGTGCTCTGTCGGCCCTAAAGGCCGATGTGTTTCCGAATCATGGGTCCCAGCCATTGCGTGACGGCCAGCGGCAGTCTTCTCCAGTACGGCACCGCCCTCGCGAATCGGGGGCGGTCCGAGGCCTCTCCCTCCTTTTCCTCGGTGCTGTGGAGGACCACGTACTGCCAGTGCAGGGTCTGCGGAACGGCTCCCCACTGCTCCTTGAACTTGTACGTCCCTTCCCCCGGGGTGGATCGTCCGAAGTCGAACCGGCTGATGCCGTTCTCGCATGCGTACTCGAGCATGGTCCAGTACAGGAGCATGTTCGGGCTCAGACTGCTGTACTCGCGGAGGGCCGACGCCCAGGGATTGTACAGCGTATCGCCCAACCGGATGATCAGGCTGCAGGCCAGGGGGATCCCGCCCTTGCGGACCAGGACGATGCGGGCTTCCTCCCGGAGTTCCTCGAACAGGTGGGCCATGAGCTTCTTCGAGTGCACCGGTGAGCCCAGGTCGCGCATGTTGGCCACGAAGACCCGGTAGAACGCATCGAGCAGCTCGGCGCCGCCCACGATGGCCGACAGCCCCTCCCGCATCGGCTTGCGGATCTGGCTTCTCAGCTTGGACTTGAAAGAGGCCATCAATTCGCCGGCCGATCCGGGCAGGGCAAGGACCATGCGGACCTTGTGGGTGCGGGTCCGGCTCTTCCAGCTCTCCGCGGATTTCTCCCGGGGTCGGCCTCCCGGGCTCGCCGCCTCACAATCGAGACAGCTGTGACGGTACGTATGGCGAAGCTCGATCTGTTGCGCCCTGAGCCGCGTGCCGAGTCGAAGCGCCTCGGAGAGGAGCCCGCGTTCGGTCTCTTCATCTTCGGCAAGGATGCCGCCGAGGTCGAAGAAGGGCATGGAGATCAGATGATTTCCGAACAGGATGTTCTTCAGGTGCACGAGGGGGAGGACCCCGGCAATCGAGGCGGCGCTCTCCTTGTGGCCGCCCGGGGGCGACTGCGTCGCGCGGTCCTGCTCGGAGGAGACGGGAGCCGCCGGATCCCGATTCCGTACGGCCACCAGATAATGGGTCCGATGGCCGTAGGATTTCTCGATGATCTTCTTCCAGCACGGAAGATGATAGAGCGTCCCATGGGGATGGCTGCGGACGAACCTGTCCCACCCGAGCCAATCCATCGCCTGCAGGTGTCTCACCTGCGCGGCCGGGCGCGCGTTCGCAAGGCTCGAAGCGTTGCCGGAGAGCACGTTCATCCTGGATATCGGCGGCTCACGGGAGGATCTCCGGCCTTCCGGGCTTGCCTGGAGGCTGCAGATCCTCATCGACACGGGCCGTCGTTTCCGACGAGAAGCCGCTTTCGTTACCGCTCGAATCGAAGGCGGTGAGCGCGAAGTAATAGCTGCCGGCGGGAAGGGTCAGCACCCGGGCGGTAGCCGTCCTGTCCTGGATCAGGATGGTTTGAGAATAGGGTGCTTGCGAGCGGGGACGCTCGCCGTAGTACAGCTTGTACCCGGCCAGATCGGCTTCGGCGTTCGCATTCCACCTGAGGGTCACGCTGCCGGCGTGCGCCAGCTGGGCGGAGGCCAACAAGATCGCAAGCACCAGTGAAGTCACGCTTTGGCCCATGTGGATTCCTCCTGCGGCAGAGTGGGTGCGGCCCTGTTCTGCAGGATCGGGCGGTCTCGCGATCTCATCGCTCGCTCCTGGCTTCCGTACCGTCCCTGCGGTGTCGGGCTGCGACTTTCGCACGGGGCCCTGCCTTCCGGAATCAGGCCGGGCTCCGCCCGTTCGGACCTCGGGCGCCCTCTGCAAGCTGCTGTTTGAAATGTATTTTCTGTAAACCACCCGTTCTCCGCGGGTCTCAGGACAGGTATGGATCTCGCATCTGCCCTGATGCCGCCAGCACATCAAAAAACTGCCGTCGACACACCGAGCCTGTCGGGGCAGGCTCTACCCGCAGCAGGTCGTCGCAGGAACGAGCACGGAGCACCGTCCGCCTGCGCTCGTCCTGCACCTCAAGCCACCTGGTCGACCAGCGTGTGATGAAGCTCGACCGTGGCCTGATAGCTCACACATTCAAGTAGGATCCGGACCCGACCCGCGTCGGATGCCCATTCCTCGAAGATGCCGTCGAGCTCCTTGAAAGGGCCTTTCAGGATTCTCACTCTGTCGCTCGTCTTGAACGGCCTCTTGCGGATGATACCGTCCCTCTGGGCAAGGGCACGGACCGACTGGACGATGTCTTCGTTCACCCAAACGGGTTCGCTGCTGTCCGGCAGGATCTTCAGAACGCCTTGCGTCCAGCGCACGGCAGTCAGCTCCCTCTCCCGGTCGAAGCGAACGAACAGGTAGCCGGGGAAGAGGGGTTTCAGGCAGGCGACCGCCCGGGCTCCGGCGAGCCGCTGCGCTTCCATCATCGGCAGGTAGACCTGGAATCCCTTCTGCTCGAGGAAATACCTGGCCCGAGCCTCTTCTTTCGGGTTGCTCTGGCACACAAACCAGGGTCTGTCTAGGGCGCGCATTTGGCCTGCTCGCCGCAGCTCAGTTTACGAGTCACGAAGGCAGAGAGGTTGGCGATCGAATCCAGGTTCTCAGGTACCAGCTCTTCGTCGGCAACCGCGATGCCGTAGGTGTCCTCGATGAACTGGATGATTTCGAGAATCCCGGTCGAGTCCACGGCACCGGTTTCCAGGAAAGAAGCGGCATCTTCGAGGTGCCGCTGCTTGGAGGCCGGCAGGAAGTTGTCCTGGATGAACGTTCGAATGGTCGAAGGGATATCCATGCTTAGCCTTTCGCCTTCCGCGGGCTTGCGGAGCCTGGATCCTGACGGGGTCGACGGACCCGCTCGCTCGGCTCCCTCACCTCGCTCCTTTGCCTGTCAGCACCACCTTCACCGTGTCGAATATAATAGATAAGTCGAACAAAAAGGACATGTGCTTGATGTAGTAAAGGTCATATTGGAGCTTTTCCTTGGTGTCGTCTCTGGAGGCCCCGTAGTGGAACTTGATCTGGGCCCAGCCGGTGACGCCCGGTTTGACGAAAAGCCTCTGAGGGTAGTAGGGGATTTCCCTTGCCAGATCCTGGATGAAGCACCTTCTCTCGGGCCTGGGGCCCACGATGCTCATGTCCCCCTTCAGGACGTTGAGGAGCTGGGGCAATTCGTCGATGCGGTACTTGCGGATGAAACGTCCCACCCGGGTCACGCGAGGGTCGTCTTGCTCCGCCCAGACGGCCCCGCGGGCTTCGGCGTTCTCGATCATGGACCGGAACTTGTAGATCGTGTAGTCCTTCCAACCCTCGCCTACCCGGTCCTGCTGGTAGATGACAGGCCCCTTGGAGTCGAGCTTGATGAGGAGAGCGATCAGCAGCATCAAGGGTGAAGTCACGAGCAAGATGGCTGCAGCCATGAGGATGTCGCTGGTGCGCTTGAGCTGCAGGGTCAGTTTGCTCTTGTGAAACCCTTCGGTGAAGATGAACCAACTGGGCCGCACGTTGTCGAGTAGGATCTTGCCGGTAAGACTCTCATAGAAGGAAGCATCCTCCTCGACCTGGATCCCCTGGAACCGACAGTCGAGAAGCGCCTCGAAGGGCAGCTTTCCCCTTCTGTCGCCGATGGCAACCACGATGCGATCCACCGGGATCGACTTCATCTTGTCCGGGAACTCCTGCAGCGCCAGGACATGTTCCACGGGCAGCCGATGGGGAGCCTGGCCCTCCAGGGGCGGCCGCTCGACGGCCATCGCCACGACGCGATAGCCGGAGTCGCGGATGGCCTCGATTTCCTCGAGGATCTTCTGGCCGGTCTCCTTGCTGCCGAGCAGGAGGACCCTTTCCGCGAAGGCTTCCGACCGTATGATTCTCGGATAGACCTGGCGCCAGACCAGCACGGCGAGGATGACGGTCGGCAGAGCCAGCAGGAAGTTGGTCTGGCCGATGCTCGCGGAGCTGAAGAACAGGTAGAGAATACTCAGAACG
This sequence comes from bacterium, assembly GCA_040756235.1. Classification (GTDB taxonomy): domain Bacteria; phylum Desulfobacterota; class DSWW01; order DSWW01; family DSWW01; genus JBFLZG01. Next base: position 65,686 of record JBFLZG010000087.1, read on the forward strand.
ATACAGCCGATGCCCATGGACTGAAGCAGTCGGATGGTAAACTCTCTGCGGCCCTGGGCGATCTTGTAGTCATAGAGCTCGTTGCCGTACATGGAGATCTGGCAGACGACCACGACGATGAGGACTTTCCAAAAGGTCCGGTTGGTGCTCAGGAGCCAGAGTCCTTCTCCGCGGTGGTGCAGCAGGAACGTGGCCAGGCAGACCCCGTAGACGCAGCCGAAGATGAGCAGGAACTCGAAGGAGACGAGAAAGAACTTCAAGCGCGATATGTTGCGGCTAAAAATCCACATGAGTGGGCCTTTGGCTCTTAGCAGCGGGATTCTTCGTCCGAGTCCTGGTCGTAACGATAGTCATAGCCATAGGTGTAGCTGTAGTAGGAGGAATACTGCTTCTTGGCCCCGTTGAAGACGACTCCGAGGATCTTCTTGCCTTCGGTGCATTCCAGTGCCGCCTTGACCGTGTCCTTCGATGCGCTGCCTGCGCGGACCACGAGGAGGACCGCGTCCGCCAGATCGGAGAGAAAATCCTGATCCAGGATCGGCAGAATGGGCGGGCTGTCTGCCACGACCAGGTCGAAGCCGGCCCTGAGCTGATTGAGAATCGGCTCGAGTTTTTTGCTGTACAAGAAGGGATACAGATCTCCCTCGATCCGGCCGGCGGGGAAGACCGAGAGATTGGGCCTGGAATCGTCCGCCCGGGTCATGACTTCACGCAGCGCGCGTTCTCCGCGCAGGACCGAGGCGACCCCGGGCCCGGATCGAATGCCCAGGTAACGGGCGACCCGGGGCTTGCGGAAATCACAGTCCACCAGGGCCACATTCTTCGTCGGGTCCTCGGCCATGGCGAACGCCAGATTGATCCCGGTCAGCGTCTTGCCTTCAGACCCCTGTGCGCTCGTGATGCAGAGCACCTGGCTGCCGTTCTGTTGGAGCAGGTAGAGGATCTTCCGGTACAACCTGCGATAGGCCTCCAGGTGAGGGGACTGCGGGTCCGAGAGGGACAGGACAAGCGGGTGCCTCGAGGGACGGGCTGCTTTTCTGGAGAACATTCTTCCAGGACCTTTTCCCGGCTGCCTGCTCTCCGCAGAATCGGAGGAGGCATGAACGCCGTTACAGGAGAAGGGATGTGATTTTCGAAGCCAGCTCGTCGATCCTCATGACGAACAGGTGGATGCCAAGCACGAGGGTCACAAGGAAGCCGCAGGAGAAGGAAACCGTGGCGATCCTGCGCGTCATGCTCCTGCGGATGCTCTCCCGGGTTTCGAGAACGGGAATGATGCCGACCACCGGCAGCGCAAAGGCAGCCTTGAGGTCCTCCACTTTCTTGAACGAGCGGTCCATGTAATCCGCCGCGAACGCCAACCCGGCACCGCAGCCGAGGCCGAGGGCCAGCCCCAGGCCCAGCAGGCGGAGGCGGTTCGGCTTCACCGGCTTCTGCGGGTAATTGGCCGGGTCCAGGACGTGGAACTGTTCGCTCTTCTGCCGGGTCTCCAGGTTCTCGGCGATCTCCGCGTTGATCTTCCTGGCCATCATCGAGTCATAGCTCTGCTTGATGGTATCGTAATCCCTGGTGAGGATCGTCAGCTCCTGTTCCCTCTTCGGAACGTTTTCGATGCGCTGCTGGAGCCTCCTCATCCTGAGGTTCAGGCTTTCGAGCTCCTCCCGCTGGTTCTCAATGGCCGAGAGATTCGCGTCCACCTGGCTCCGGATCCGCGTCCAGGCCGGGTTCAGGGCGGGCGCGTCCTCCTGCGGCTGCTGATTTCCCGGGGCCCTGCCGAGGGCCGCAACTCTCCTCTCGAGCTCCTGGATCTCCTTCTTCACGCGTACGACATCCGGGTAGAGCTCCGTGTACCGGGTCTTGAGCGAGGTCAGCTCCTGCCTCTTGGATTCGAGCTGCCGAAAGATGTCGGTCTGGTCGGTCCCGGTGCCGGCGAGGTACTGGACGGTCCCGGAAAGCTCCCGCTCGAGAAGGATCTGACGGTCTTCGGAGTTGCGGTGAGCTTCCATGAGAGAGGTCTTCTGCTGCTGCAGTTGTTCCAGGGCCCTGAGGTTCGCCTCCTGCTGTTCGGGCAGCTCGCCCATGTGGGCCTGCTTGAACTGCTGGATCTCCGCCTCCCGCGCCCTGAGGTTCTGCTCGATTTCCTGGAGTTGTCGCTCGAGGAACTCCTTGGTCCCCCGGGCCTGGGTCTCCCTGACCTTGAGGTTTTCCTCGATGTACATCATGGCCAGCCGATTCGTGACTCTCTGGACGACTTCCGGTTCTTCTCCGTGGTAGGCCAGCTTGAAAGCCGCCGCGGAAGCGCCTGTTCCGCGGGCGTTCGGCCGCTCCTCGACCCGGATCTCTATCTGCTTCCTCATGGAGTTGACGACATCCTCCATCGGGGCCTGCCGCTGCATCTCGGCATACAGGCCCAGCTCCCGGATGACCGCTTCGAGCGTCGTGCGGCTCAGGATCTGCTGGCTGATCGTGTTCAGCCGGTCTTGCACGGACCCGGTGACCGTGGACTGGACATAGTCCTCCGGCACCTGCTGCGGCTCGACCAGAATGGTGGTCTCGGATCGATACACGGCGGGCAGCGCCACGCAGAGATAGACGCTCGCCGCCAACGCGATGGTGAAGGGCGTGATGATCAGCCACTTCCTTCTGCGCGCCATGTCGAGGTAGTGGAGGAGAGGGTTCGTATCCTGTTCCGGTTCCATCCTATCCTCAGCGAAGCTTTCGTAGCGTGTGGGCATGGGAAAGGTCTCCGGTCGTTCCGGTTGCCCCACAGGAATCGGCACTTTCCTGGTTTTCCTTTACGGGACGACGATCGTATCCCCCGGCTTGAGGTAGATATCCCGCTCCGCGGCCTGGTCGGACAAAACCTCGTCGAAATCCACTTCGATGACCTCGGAAAAGCCCTTCCATTTCCTGTACACCTGGATCTTGCTCTTCTTGGCGAACTCGGTGAACCCGCCTGCCATGGCGACGGCCTGCGAGATCGTGGTATGGGTGCGGATCGGGTACACGCCGGGGGTGCGGACTTCCCCTTGAATGTAGTAGCGCCAGCTGTTGATCTGCTGCACGATCACGGCGACATGCGGATCCTCCGTGTAGGGCTTCAGACCCGCACGGATCCTTGCCTTCAATTCCTCCGGGGTCAAACCCGCTGCCTGGATGTCGTTGACGAGGGGAAGGCTGATCTTGCCGTCGGGCCGTACCGTCACCGTACGGCTGAGATCCTGGTTCTGCCAGACCGAGATTTCCAGCACGTCCTCCGGCCCGATTACGTAGGCCTCGAAGGATCCCTGTTCGTGAGGAGGCTGAGAAACCGATTCGTTGGTGGCGGCACACCCGAAAGCGAAGAGAGAAGGGAGGGAAAGGCAGAGGCAGACGAGGACGGATCGTCGCACCATGGCGTGTCTCCGGGCTTCGAAAGTGCAGGGTCGAGGTCTTCGGGAGGACCGGGAACGGGCGCAGGTTCGACCAGCCGTCAGGCGCCGGTCGTGCAGCAGGCGGCCCCCCCATCTGTGCGAGGGTGTCGAAAACACCCTCTTGTGAGGCTGTTGAGAAATGCCCCGATGCAGGGCGCGCGAAATCCCGAGGAATGAGGCGTAGCTGGGGGTAGCAGTGGACCCCGGCCTCCGCCGGGGCGGGTTCCCCCAACCTCCATCCTCCATGAGCGCAACGCCGCAGATGGGCGTTTCTCGACAGCCTCTGTGCAGGGGCGATTATAGACATAACCGGGTGGTGGATCAACCGCTCTGTCGAAGCAGGAAAACTGAATGAAATTGTGCTGATTACGCGCCTTGGATCGGTTCCGTGCCGCGCCCGGCAGAGGCGCGGAGCGGAACCGGTTACAGGAATGCGCCTCCGCCGCCGGACAGAAGGACCGCGGGAGGCCGAGGGCGGGGGTCGTTTCCCTCTGGCAGGGCGGTTCCTCGATCTCGCTACGAGATCGACCGCAAGAAAAAAGAACCTGCCTTCTTGGCAAGGCAGGTTCTTTTTTCTTGCAGGACTCGGGCAGGCACCCGCGCGGAACGCGGGCGGGCTCTACTTCTTCCTGAGCAATGCTGCCGCACCCAGCAGCCCGCTGCCGAGGAGCACCATGGTTCCAGGCTCCGGGACAGGGGCCTGGGCCTGGCCGTTGTCGTAGGTCAGGCGCAGAACGGAGCTGGTCACGTAGAAATCCCCCAGGAATGCGACGATCGTGACCCCGAGGGTGCCGTTATCCGTGATTTGAGCGATGTCCACGTTGAAGATCTGAGATCCGCCGACGGGGAGCCCGTCACCGTTCCACCACTCACCTTCGGTGTAGACGAAGCCGTATTCAAAGTTCCGGTCCATGTCATCCCGAGTCGTGATCGTCAACGTGGCGTTGAGGAGACCTGCCGTATCGAAGACGTCCCCGGGGAAGGAGCTTCCCGAGCTGGGGTGGGTGTAATCCAGCCGCGCATTCGGGCCGAAACCGAGGAAGCCCTTGAGGTATCCGTTGTTACGGAAATCCTCCTGTGTGAGCTCGTCCACGACGGTGATGGGCAGTGCGGTTGCGAGTGTCGGCAGGACGAGCGCACCCAGCAGCAGCAACAAGGAGCAAGTGATTTGTACTCGGTTTCTCATGGCCGTCCCTTTCTTTTCATAACTTTGTTAGGATAATCTTGGTAATGGAAATGAGAACGTACTATACTTGCGCGAACATTCGTTGTCAAGCAAAGGTGTTATATCATTTACTTTCGGGACTGACCCAGGATTGTCAAACATCGGAAGAGAGCCTTACTGCTTCGATGCTGTTCCTGTTCAAAAGAATGCTTCACCCCGGTTCGAATCACCCTGTAACAGTTGCGATAGGCACCCACTGCAATCAAGGTGCCATCTCCATTCAGGTCATGAACAGGTACCCATATGCACATGGTAAGGTATTGATATGATTGGATGTATTCATTTGAAACAACGCCTCGCTCGAGGGTGTCTTACGCGACGGTCCTGCCCTGTGTGAATAGGTGGGCGTACCCAAAAAAGGTAAAAATTTTCCCGGCGAACAGGCGCTCGCGGCACTACCTTCACGGGGGGGTCGGTCTTGCATGCAAAAGGGCCTGTCACCCTGGGCGACCCGAGCCGATTCGGTTTGACTTTCGTGAAGGCTCACGGATAACTAAATATGTTCTTAGCCTGAAGATCGCCTCGCTGCGGCCTTCCCGCGATCCCGGATCGACACATGAAGAAAAGCCGAAAAAAACGCAAGACCATATGGAAGAGGGCCGCCTCCTTCGTCGTGTTCCTCGGCACGGCAGCCTTTCTCTATGTCAACAGGTGCGATCTGTTAGCCACCGCTGTGGACTACCTGCGCGGAAATGCAGGGCCTGCCCAGATCGATGACAAAGCCGATCTTCCCTCCGGCCGGACATGGTGCGAGAGGCCTGCCCGGGTTATCGGCATACCGGACTACACGAATCTCGTCCACGTATCGTCAGATGGATGGAAGATCACCTGTTTCCGGCTCCTCGACTTTGAAAACCGACTGATCGTCTGCAGTCCGCACGGTCTGAAACAGCCGCGGGACATCGAGGAGATCATCCGCAAGCGCTCTCTGGAAGGCCGACTCTCCTTGCTGCGGACAAGCCCTCTCGGGGCCACCCTGCGGAGCAGGTTCAGCAGCAGGGTCGGGGTGGAGTTGCCGGAGGACGCTTTCCTGCTGCGGGAGGACAGCCCGTCCGGCCGTTCTCCCTTGTGGACTGCGGCATTGACCGCGGCTGTGGTGCTTTTCTGTTTCTCCCTCGGCAGTCTAGTGCGCGGCTTCAGGCAGTGACCCTGAGGCCCGAAGCTCGCCTCTCCCGGAGGGATTGGAAAAAAGCGGGCAATGGAATACAATGGACCCGTTCGATCGGGGCGAGATGCTCGGTCCCGGTTTGGAGACGTCGCAAAGAAGGAGGCGGACCTACATGCGGAAAGAGGTCGAAGAGGCATTGGCCAAGATCAGGCCGATGTTACAGGCGGATGGAGGGGACGTGGAGTTGGTGGAGGTAGACGACGGAGTCGTCAAGGTTAGGCTGCGAGGGGCCTGTGCCGGTTGCCCTGGGGCCCAGATGACCCTCCGGATGGGTGTGGAGAAACGGCTCAAGCAGGATGTTCCAGGTGTGAAGAGCGTGGTGGCGGTCTAGTCGTCCTACTGCCGGGAAGCTATCTGCCGCCGCCGCTTAGCCATTGAGATGGGACAGCTGAGGCCTTCGCCCTTGACGAGTGGCGAAGGCCTTTTTTTGACTCTCCTTCGGGTTGACACGCACAATATCTTGTGCTCCAATTTAGTAGTAACACAACATGAGGTATGAATGCCTTTCTGGCATAGCCTTCATGTAGTGGAAGGAGAGAGGTTGGCTCGTACTCTTTTCACGCGCGATGAGTCAGGACCGCCAGGGCTCTCTGAAAATGCTCTCCGGGTGCTAGAGAAGCGCTATCTGCAGAAAGATGCGAATGGTCTGCTGATCGAGACCCCTGAACAGATGTTCCGGCGTGTGGCCCGGGCAGTCGCTCAGGCGGACGACCTCTACCCGAATGGCGACCCCATGGAGGAAACGGAAGAGAAGTTCTTCCGCCTCCTCTCGAACCTGGAGATGCTGCCGAATTCTCCCACCCTCATGAACGCCGGGAGGGAGCTGGGACAGCTCTCCGCGTGTTTCGTGCTGCCCGTGGAAGATTCGCTGGAGAGCATCTTCGAGGCCATCAAGAGCACGGCGCTGATCCACAAGAGCGGCGGCGGCACCGGCTTCTCTTTTTCGCGCCTGCGGCCCAGGGACGACCAGGTGCGCTCCACCCACGGAATCTCCAGCGGTCCCGTGTCGTTCATGACGGTCTTCGATGCTGCCACCGAGACGATCAAGCAGGGTGGCATGCGCCGAGGGGCGAACATGGGCGTGCTCTCCGTGAGCCATCCGGATATCGAGGAGTTCATCAGGTGCAAGCGGGATCACCGGCGCCTGAACAACTTCAACATCTCGGTGGCGGTGACGGAATCTTTCATGGAGGCGGCACGGAAGTGCGAGCTCTGGCCGCTCGTCAACCCGAGAACGGGCGAGACGGTGCGGTGGATCCGTGCGAATCAGGTTTTCGATTCGATCGTGAGCTCCGCATGGAACAACGGGGAGCCCGGGATTCTGCTCATGGACCGGATCAACCGGGACAATCCGACTCCACACCTGGGCGCGATCGAGAGCACGAATCCGTGCGGCGAGCAGCCCCTGCTGCCGTTCGAGTCCTGCAACCTCGCTTCGTTGAATCTGGCCCGGGCGGTCCGGGACGGGGTCGTCGACTGGGACGGCCTGGCCGAGAAGGTGCGCGCGAGCGTGCATTTCCTCGACAACGTCGTGGACGTCAACCGGTACCCTCTGCCCGAGATCGAGGCGATCACTCGTCTCAACCGCAAGATCGGCCTGGGCGTCATGGGATTCGCCGATCTACTGATCCGGCTGGGGATCCCTTATGATTCCGAGGATGCCATCGAGCTGGCGGAGAGGCTCATGCGGTTCATCTCGCACGAGGCAGTGCTCGCATCCCAGAAGCTGGCCGCCGAGCGAGGGCCCTTTCCGAAGTTCGCGAGGAGCCTTTACGCGGATACGGGGGAGCCTCCCAGGCGGAACGCGACGCTCACCACGATCGCTCCCACCGGGACCATCAGCATGATCGCTGGCTGCTCCAGCGGCATCGAGCCTCTCTTCGCCGTCGCGTTCGTGCGCAACGTCCTGGAGAACGAAAGACTGATCGAGATCCATCCGCTGTTCGATGAAATCGCGCACAGGGAAGGGTTCTATTCCGAGGCCCTCCTGGACAGGATCCTGGAGACCGGAAGCGTTCAGACCCTCGACGAAGTGCCGGACCCATGGAAGCGGGTCTTTGTGATCTCTCACGACGTGGCTCCGGAGTGGCACATTCGCATGCAGGCCGCCTTTCAGAAATATACGGACAACTCCGTGTCCAAGACGGTGAATTTGCCGAGCGACGCCACGGAAGAAGGCGTGCGCAAGGCCTTCTGGCTGGCGTATGAGCAGGGGTGCAAAGGGCTGACCGTTTACCGCGACGGAAGCCGGGACAAACAGGTCCTGCAAAAGGGGGCGGCCTGCCGGAACGGCTCGGCGGAGAGGCCGGAAGCGGCGGACGCCGGGCTCGTGGTGCCCAGACCCAGACCCGACGTCATGCGGGGCACGACGCGCCGGGTTGAAACCAGTTGCGGTTCCCTTTACGTGACCGTGAATTGCGATGAAGGGGGCAGCCCCTTCGAGGTCTTCACCTCCATGGGCAAGGCGGGCGGGTGTGCCTCGAGTCAATCCGAGGCAATCGGGCGGCTGGTCTCGCTTGCCCTTCGCTCCGGCGTCGATCCGCAGCAAATCGTTCGGCAGCTTCGGGGGATCAGCTGTCATCTTCCCCGCGGGTTGGGCAAGAACAAGATTTCCTCCTGCGCGGATGCGGTTGCTCAGGCTCTGCAGCGCTTTGCGGGTGGCGCAGAGAGCGCCGGGAAAGACCTGCCCGGGGGGTTGCCCGGGGGCACGGCGGATTCGAAGGAGGATTGCCCCGGCCAAGATCTGGGAAGCCTTTTCTTGAGAGGCGCCTGCCCGGAATGCCAGGGACCCCTCGAGCTTGCGGGCGGGTGTGCGGTGTGCCGTAATTGCGGCTATTCGGATTGCTCCTGACACAGGCTGGTCAAAAACGCCCATCTGGCAGGGGCGCAAGATTTTTCGCTCCTGCATCTCTCAAGAGACCGGAAGGTCAACCTCTTTTGAACCCTTCCCGAGTTCGTATATAATCTGTCCCGCCTTGCCGATTCGGCGAATCTGCGCACATACATTCAGGTCTTGGCTGTCATGGGTCTGTTCGTGACGTTCGAAGGCATAGAAGGGGCGGGCAAGACGACCCAGTTGGACCGGGTCGAAGCCTTCCTGAAGGAGATGCGCCTCGAGGTCTTTCGCACGCGCGAACCGGGGGGCACCTCGGTGGGCGAGAGCGTTCGCTCCATTCTGCTCTCGGTGGAAAGCGGCTGTATGGATCCCATGACCGAGCTGCTCCTCATTCAAGCCTGCCGGGCGGAGCTGATTCGACGGCACCTGCGGCCTCGGCTCGAGGCCGGGGTCGTCGTTCTCTGCGACCGGTTCACGGACGCCACCCTCGCCTACCAGGGGTATGGAAGGGGCATCGATCTCGGGCTCATCGACCAGCTCAATGAAATCGCGACGGGCGGCATCCGGCCCGACCTCACCATTCTGCTGGATTGCCCTGTGGAGGTCGGATTCGAGAGGATCCGCAACCGCCGGCCGCTGCGCGGGCCGGACCGGCTGGAGGCGGAGGGCAAGGCTTTCCATGAGAGAGTCCGAGAGGGGTATCTGGAGCTGACGCGCCGCAGCCGCGGCCGGATCCGGGTGGTCGATTCGACCGAAGACGCGGAGAAGGTGGGTGCGAAAATCATCGCGTACCTGCGCGACGCCCTGGGAACATCGGCCCCAACGGAGGATTCCAGATAGCGAGTGAGCTCTCAAATCCCCCCGGGGGAACAGAGGAATCGGCGTTTGCCTTTCCAAGAGGTTTTCGGTCAGGACCGGGTGCTCCGGATTCTCCGGAAGGCGCTGGAAAAAGACAGCCTGCCGCATGCCTATCTCTTCTATGGGCCGGATGGCGTGGGCAGGTTCAAAGTCGCCCTCTCTCTGGCCAAGGCCCTCCTGTGCGGGAACCTCGCCCGGGACTTCTGCGGCACATGCCCGAGCTGCAGGCGTGTGCAGAGCGAGGAGCATCCGGATGTGCTCATCCTCCGGCCCCAGTCGCGCAAAGGGGAGAAAGACTGGGTCGTGGACCCGGAAATGGGCGAGATCCGCATCGATCAAGTCCGTGAGCTGCGACACTGGACATCCGTAGGCAGCTTTCAGGGAGCCTGGCGCGTTGCCATTCTCGAGGGTGCGGACAAGATGAACGCCGCGGCTGCCAATGCACTTCTCAAGACCCTCGAGGAACCTCCCCCGAAGGCCCTGCTCATCCTGGTAAGCCCCACCAGGACGCAGTTGCTGCCCACGATCGTGTCCCGCTGCCAGGCCGTCCATTTTCCACCCATCACCAGGAAGGAGCTGGAGGCTGCCCTCGCCGACCGGCTGAAGGGACCGCCCGGTGACGTGACCGTGCTGGCCGGTTTGGCGGACGGGAGCATCGGCAGGGCCCTGGCGCTCGACAGGGAGTGGGTCTTCGAGGGCAGGAGACATTGGATCGAGCGGCTTTGCAGATTGTTGCAGCCAGGCTCCGGCGCCTCCTTCCGGGACCTGGCGGAGGACCTGGCCGGATTTCCCCGGCTGCTGGGCGTGCTGGAATTATATCAGACCTGGTTCCGGGATCTGCTGGTCCTGGGGGCAACAGGCGAAGCGGACCGGCTTCTCAACAGGGACCTGCTGTCGATGATGGAGCAGGCTTCCGCGGCGGGGGACCCTTCGGCGTGGGCCCGTGATTTCTTTGCGCTCCAGAGGGCCAAGGATGCCCTTCAGAATCGATCGAACACCCAACTGGTGGCTGAGGGGCTGTTGCTGGAGCTTCTGGACCACCGCAGCGGGCGATAGCGCGAGCCGACAGGGTGCGTGAGGCGGCTTGAAAGAGAGACTGGAGACCATGGAAGAAGACAAATCATATGAAATCATCGGCGTGCGCTTTGGGGGGATGCCCAACACCTACTTCTTTCAACGGAACCAGGTGAACGTCAAGGTGGGGGACCTGGTCATCGCTGAAACGGAGCGAGGGCCGGGGATCGGCATCGTGGTGAGCGACCACATGGACCCGAAGTGGCTGGACTCCCTGGGCGCTCCTTTGCGGAAGACCCTGCGGAAGGCCACCGAGAGGGACCTCCAGGCGGACCGAGAGCTTCGGATCTTGGAGAAGAAGGCCTTCGAACTCTGCTCCCAGAAGGAAAAGCAGTTTCGGCTGGACATGAATCTGGTGGCCGTCCAGTACTACTTTGACCGAAGCAAGGCCGTGTTCTATTTCACGGCGGAGGGCCGTGTCGACTTCCGGGAGCTGGTGAAGGACCTCGCGCGCACCCTGAACACCCGCATCGAAATGAGGCAGATCGGGGTTCGGGACAAGGCGAAGCTGGTCGGGGGGATCGGCAGTTGCGGCCGCGAGCTGTGCTGCAAGAGCTTCCTCAAGGATTTCGAACCCGTGTCGGTGCGCATGGCCAAGGACCAGAACCTCACCCTCAATCCGTCCAAGATCTCGGGGGTGTGCGGTCGTTTGATGTGCTGCCTGACTTTCGAGCACGGGATCTACAAGGACCTTTGCAGGGACCTTCCCAAGTGCGGCAAAAAAGTCCAGGTCAGTGAAGGGGTCGGGAAGGTGACCCGCCAGAACCCTCTGGAGGGTACGGTGCTCATCGAGCTGGAGGACGGCCGGGAGATCGAAGTCGGCCGCGAAGCATTCAAAGAGAACCGCTAGATCGGTATGAATCAACCCACAGGGTTGCTCATCGATTCCCACGCCCACCTGGACTCCCGTGAGTTCGATGAAGACCGGTGCGAGGTGATCCGCAGAGCCTGGGACGCAGGGCTCAAGGCCATGATCACCATCGGAGCAGGCGGGGACCCGGCGACCGGCGAGCGAGCCGTGGAGACCGCCCAGAGACACGCCGGGATCTACGCGACGGTCGGCATCCATCCTCACGATGCGCAGATGGCCCGACCGGGGGACTTCCTGCGGCTGTGCGAGCTCGCACGGCACCCGAAAGTGGTCGCGATCGGCGAAGTCGGTCTCGATTATCACTACATGCACTCGCCCGCTCGCGCCCAACAGGAAGTGTTCCGGCAATCTCTTCTGCTGTCTGCCGAAACGGACCTGCCCGTCGTCATCCATACCCGCAAGGCCGACTCCGATACGCTGGACTTGCTGAGGGAAGCGCAAAGGGAGAGAGAGCTGAAGGGGGTCGTCCACTGCTTTTCAGGGGATTACGCTTTTGCGCGGAGCCTGCTGGACCTGGGGATGCACCTGTCCTTTACGGGTCTCATCACCTTTCCCAAGGCGGAGCCGGTGTGCGACGCCCTGCGGCGCGTCCCTCTCGACCGAGTGCTCCTCGAGACGGACAGCCCCTATCTGGCGCCGGTACCCTATCGGGGACACAGAAACGAGCCGGCCTACGTCGCAAGAATCTGCGAAAAGACGGCGGAGATCCTGGGGAGGCCCTTCGATGAGATTGCCTGGGTTACAGGCAGAAACGTGATCCGGCTGTTCGGGCTGACGGGCCTCAGGGAGGCCGCGGACCCGTAGGGGGCGGAAAATCTTTCTCCCCTTCCGGCGAGAAACGGCCGTCTGCCGAGGGCCCAAAATGAAAGCGGGAAGGGCATCTGCCTTCCCGCTTTCGCATTCCAGTCCGGTCCCCGAGCGGGTTGCCCCGGGAACCTGTTCACTCGCTCAGCTATAGAACTTCATGATCTCCAGCGACTGCGACATGACGTTGTCGAGCTCCCGCAGGTTCTTCTGCTCCAGGATAGCCCCCCACTTCTCCTTGACCGCCTCGGGGGTCGACGGCTCCTTGCCGAGGAAGGCGCCGTCATTAACCATGATGGTCGCCCGCTGGACGAACCCCGCGCCGGTGCAGACGATCTTGCCGCTGTCCTGGCATGCCTCGGAGCAGAGGAAGAGGACCACCGGGGTGACATATTCCGGATTGAGCTTCTTGAAGACCTCCGGCGGCATGATGTCCTCGGTCAGCCGCGTCGCCGCCACGGGCGCGAGGGTGTTCACCTTGACGTTGTACTTGGCGCCTTCGATCCGGAGGGAGTTCATGAACCCGACCAGCCCCAGCTTGGCTGCCCCGTAGTTGGTCTGCCCGAAGTTGCCGAAGAGCCCGGTTCCGGAGGCCGTCATCACGATCCGGCCGTACCCGTTGTCGCGCATGTTGAGGAAGGCCGGCTTGGTGACGTTGTAGGCGCCCTTGAGGTGCACGTTCAGGACGGGGTCCCAGAGGTCCTCTTCCATCTTGGTGAAGCTCTTGTCGCGCAGGATGCCCGCGTTGTTGATGAGGATGTCCACCTTGCCGAAGGCCTCGATCGCCTGGCGCACGATGTTGGCACCGCCTTCGTGGGTGTGCACGCCGTCATAGTTGGCGACGGCCATGCCCCCCTTCGACTTGATCTCCGCGACGACTGCATCGGCCATGTTGGTCCCGCCGCCTGTTCCGTCCCGGGATCCGCCGAAGTCGTTGACGACTACCTTGGCCCCTCTCTTGGCGAGCTCCAGGGCATACGTCTTTCCCAGTCCGCCGCCGGCCCCCGTCACGATCGCCACCCTTCCCTTAAAATCGATCTTCTCCATGACTTCCTCCTGTCTGCAGGCGATTCCTGGTCAGCTGCTCGCCAATGAGCTGCACTCTGGAAGTTTCTGGAAACCTTCATAGTGAGATTAACGCGAGAAGTCAAGGCTGGCCTGCTCCCGTTCTCGCTGACAAACGGCAACCCACCGGGAGGAGCACATCGCAAGCAGCCAGGCATTCAGGGGCAGCCTCCCAGGCAGAGCGCTGCGGCCCCATAGATCCCGACGTCCCTGTCGAGGGCTGCCGGGACGATCGGCGTGGAGGCTGCGAAACGGTTGATGGTGCGCCTGGGCATCTCGACCCGGATGGTCTGGAACAGGGGTTCGCCGATCCGGGTGAGCCCTCCGCCGATGACGATGACATCGGGATCGAGAAGACTGACGATGCCTCCCAGCCAGATGCCTAAATAAGTGCCGGTTTGCTGGATGATCTCCTGGGAGAAAGCGTCCCCCTGCCGGGCAGCCAGGTCCAGGTGTTCCATGGTCAGATTCTCGATCTGCCCGCCCGTGGCCTCGGCGATCAGGCGTGGCATGCCGGGAAGCTTCTTGAGCCTGTCCCTGGCCCTCCGGGCCACGTGGATTCCCGAAGCATACGCCTCGATGCAGCCGATGTTCCCGCAATTGCAGACAAAAGCCTGGTCGGAGAAATTGATGGTGACGTGGCCTCCCTCGCCGGCCACCCCGTTCTTGCCGTGAACGATCGAACGGTTCCGGATGATGGCGGTGCCGACCCCGGTGCTGACGGTTGCGTAGAAGACGTCGGCATAGCCGGCAGCCGCCCCCCAGATCGCCTCCGCGAGCCCGGCCGCATTCGCGTCATTGTCCACATGCACCGGCAGGCCGGTCATGGATTCGAGCGACTCCCGGATTCGAAAATCCTTCCATCCCAGGAGGTTGGGGGGGTTGAAGAGGATCCCTTCGGCCGGATCCAGCGGGCCGGGAGCGCAGGCGCCGATTCCCGATACGCTGCCGTCCTGCAGGAGTGGATGCGCGAGAATTGCCTCCAGAGCTTCCTTCATGCGGCTGAAAGAGTGATGAAATCCCTTCTCCTGCTCCGTTGGGACCTCCATGCGGGCTGCCAACCTGCCCCGGAGGTCGACCAGACCTGCGGCGATCTTGGTGCCGCCGATATCGAGCCCGAGAACGTACTCTTGCTTTTGCATCCTGGCCTCCCTCGTCGTTTGCGCATTTCTCTCCATGTTATCACAGTACTCCTCTCGAGGAAGCCATCATGACGGGTGGCCGGAGGACCGGCTCGAGGCGACTCCTCCGCTGTGGTTTCGCAGACCCTGCCGAGAGCTCGTTACACCGCCTTGCCGACTCGACGGTTACAAATTGGACATTTTTTTCTTGCACAAAGGAGGCACCCTTTTGTATTGTTTCGATGAGCCAGTGTTGCTCTTCAGGACGATCGAAGAAAAAAGGGGACGGCTCGATGAGCTCGGAAGAGTTGTTTTTTCGACGCGGCGAGCTGTGCAAGGTCGTCGGACTCACTCCACGACAGGTTCAATACTGGGACAAGACCGGCCTTCTTCGCCCCTCCTACCGGAGCAAAGGGGGACACGGAAGGTTCAGTTTTCAGGATCTGATCGCCTTCAAGACGGCCAAGCGTCTCCTCGATGCCGGGGTGCCGCTTCAGCGGGTGCGCCGGAGCATCGGCTCTCTTCAGCAGATCCTGCCATCGATCAAGAGACCTCTCGTGGATCTGACCTTGGTCGCGACAGGGGAGCTGATACTCGTCTTCCACAAGGGAACGGCCTTCGAGGCCATCTCGGGCCAGGAGTGGATCATACCCGTGGCCGAAATCGAGCGCGAGGCCCTTCGATGCAAACGTCCGGCCCGCAAGGTGCCTTCCGGGAGGCGGCTGACGCTGGTCCCCGAGTCTCGCAAAGGTTTTCTGAAGTCCATTTGAACCGGTCGAAAGGACCGTCGTCGAGACGTTGCCCGGGTGTCGAAAACCACTGCTCATCGACAGCCGCTCGGGAGAGTGTTGAAAACATGCTCTTGAGAGGCTGTTGAAAAATGGTCAGATGCAAGGCGGGAAATCCTGAGGAATGAGGCGTACACGGCAGTACGCCGCAATGACGAAGGATGAGCGCAACGCCGCAGATGGCCGTTTATCGACAGCCTCTGGGGGGAGCCTTGAGGGTCATCGGTATCGTCAACCAGAAAGGGGGGTGCGGCAAGACCACCACGGCCATCAACCTCGGTGCGTGGCTGGCTCAAAAGGAGAAGAAGGTCCTGCTGATCGACATGGATCCGCAGGGCCATGCAACCGCCGGACTGAACGCACAGAGCGTGTCCGGCGAGATCGACATGCGCAGCGCGCTCCTGAACGTGTACGAAGAGCCGATCTCCCTTC
This sequence comes from bacterium, assembly GCA_040756235.1. Classification (GTDB taxonomy): domain Bacteria; phylum Desulfobacterota; class DSWW01; order DSWW01; family DSWW01; genus JBFLZG01. The sequence continues at coordinate 81,341 of JBFLZG010000087.1, forward strand.
CGCAGCTGGCAGGCAGCCTGGCCCCCAACCTCGACCTCGTTCCTTCGCTGATTTCCCTCGTCGCCATCGAACAGGAGCTGGCCGGGGCGGCCGACCGTGACCGAAGGCTCAGGGACCTCTTGCACAGGGGAGGCGCAGCTTACGACTACATCCTCATCGACTCTCCACCGAACCTGGGAATGCTCACCGTCAACGTGCTCGCAGCCAGCCGAGAGATCTTGATCCCGGTGGACACAGGGGTTTTTTCGCTTCACGGGCTCCGGCGTCTGTTCCAGGTGATCGAGCTCGTCCAGGAGCGGATGGGTTTGCATCCGAGAGTCCAGATCCTGATGACCATGTACGATCAGAGAGTGTGTCTGGCGCGAACGGTCCTGGCCGAGCTGGAACAGCATTACCCCGGCAGGCTCCTCCAGACGAAGATCCGCAACAACGTCCACCTGAAAGAAGCGCCGGCCCGGGGTCTTCCCATTCTGCAGCACAAGCCCAACTGCCTGGGGAGCTGGGACTACAGAGCGCTGGCCGATGAAATTGTCGCGGCCGAGGCCGAATGGGAGTTGGATGTGCCGCAGGAAGAGGTCGTCCCCGAGAAAGCGCCGCGTGAAGACGCTGCGGAGGGGAGCGCACAGGGCGACCTGGGCGCACGGAGCGGCTTGGGCGCGCAGAGCGACTCGAGTGAGATCCTCTTTTGCATGGCTGCACCTCAGGCGGCAAGCGTGCGTCTCGTCGGCGAGTTCAACGAATGGCAAGCGGACTCCGGCGTGCCTCTGAAGAGAGGAGAGGACGGAGTCTGGACCGGACGGATTCGACTTCCACCGGGAAACTATCAGTACAAGTACTTGGTCGATGGCCAGTGGGTGGTCGACCCCGGAAACCCTTTGCGCGTCGTGACCGACAAGGGCGCCGTGAATTCGCTGGTCAAGGTGAGATGACCCCGAGCGTGGTCCGTGCGCCTTTCGCGAGAGCATGGATAGAGATCCCGGGCTGGTGAGTCGTGGACGCGACGAGAGACCGCGAAAAGAAGCAGCTCGAAGAGATCGCCCATCTCTACTTCTCCAGCCCCCCGCAGCCGGCCAAGAAGAAAGCAGGGGACCCGCCGCCTGGCCTCCTGGCTCAGGGCCGTCCGCTCCGCCTGCTGTCGGTTTGCTGTCGGTCTGCCCCCGCCGAACAGAAGCGCGCCTTCCGTCTGCTGCTGAATCTTGCGGTCCTACTCAAGATCGCCGACGAGCCGGCCTTGTGGATTTCGCCGGATCCCGGCGTGCAGGCGGGAGTCACGGGAAGTCCGCGCTTCCTCGGGCGTCGCCTGATCGGCATGGCTTCGGTCGGCTTGCCCTGGAGTTACTGCGGCCCCATGGGGATCCGCTATGTCGCAGGCCTGGACCCCCGGGGAAAGAAGGCGTGTCTGGACTCGCTGCAATCCGGCGGAACGGGGCAGAGCCGGGGAAGGGCGCCCTATGCCTATGTCCTCTGGAGCGGCCTTGCCGGCTTGGGCCCCTTCGAGGGGCTCGTTCCGCAGCTCGACCTGTTTGTCCTGAGCGCCTCCACGCCGAGGACCGCCTTTCCGCCCTCCGAGCGGGGAAAGAGCTCGGTTCCCTGCCAAGCCGGAATGGTCGCTCTGGGCGTGCAAGGCGGTGAGGAGGCGGAGACCCTGTTCCTGGACTGGGGAAAGAGGCTGCGGCCCCTGTACGAGAATGAGCTCGAGCCGGAAGGTTTCGGGTTCCTGCCCGCGGGCTTCGGAGCCAACGGGGCCGGAGCTGGGCAGAGGGTGGAGGTCCTTGAGGACCCGCTGAGCTGGCAGACCCGCTGCCTTCAGCAGATCGCTGCCCGGCTGCGGCAGAAAAGGGCCGAAATGCTGGGAGGCGATTAGCCCTGCTCCTTGCGAGGCCGCGGCAGTATTTTCCGTCACCCCGGCGCAGGCCGGGGTCCGGTCCCTGCACCCCGGGACTGCCGCGGTTCTGCCGGCACCCTTCTGGATCCCGGCTCACACGCGCTCCGCAGTTGGGCCGGGATGACGAAATAACATACAGCCTCACAGGCTCTCTTCCGTCATTGCGGCGCGGGCCCTCTTCGTCTCCCCGAAGGCTTTCCTTCTGAGCGGTTTGTGATAAGATAAGGATCCCTCAAAGGTACGACCCGTCCGAGGTCTGCAGTCGAACCGATGTCTCGGATCGCCGAATCGCCTCCATGGCCGCCGGCGCCGCTCCGTTGCCGGGCAGCGTGTCCTCATGCGCGAGGAACGTGAAGATGCTCAACATCTTTCAGATCTTCCAAAGTCTTCGGCAGGGGCGACTGCCGCCCGTCGGGCAGATCCCTGAGCCGCTGCAGGATGCGGTGGCAGCTGTTTCGAGCCTCAGGGGCCGGTGGACGCCTTTGACCTCCGCGGAGCGCCTGCTGACTGCGTTGCGTCACAAGGAGCCGGACCGCGTCCCGGTGACCCCGGTCCTCTGCTCCGCAGCCAGGCAGATCACGGGCACTTCCTTTCCCGAGTTCGCCCTCGATAGCGGGAAGGCGGCCGACGTCTACGTTTCAGGATTCGATCTGGTGGGAGGGGATCTGGTCGTCTTGCTTCTCGACCTCTCGGTCGAAGCCGCCGACTTCGGGCAGAAGATCATCTATCCCGAGAATTCGACGCCCAGGCCGGATCATGCGAACCCGAGCATCCGCAGCGTCGAGGATTATGCCAGGCTCCGCCCCATCCGGTTTTCAGAGGCCAAGCGCATGCAGGAGTTCGTCAAGCTCTGCCGGCTGGTCGTGAAGAAGATCGGCCTGCGCGGTCTGGCGACGGGGTTCGTCTTCGGCCCCCTCGGGGTGCTGACCATGATGCGGGGGGCGGAGCAGGTCTTCAAGGATTGTGTTCTCCATCCGGGAGAAGTCAGGAAGGCGTGCGAGACGATCACCGGCGTGTTGCTCGAGTTCGTGCAGGCCCAGTGTGAGACCGGAGTGCCTGCCGTCGTCATCGATTCCCTGTACGCTTCGCGCAACGGTCTGTCCAAGTCCCTATGGGAGGAGATCGAGGGCCCCTTCGTGCGGGAGATCAGCCGCAAAATCCGGGAGAACGGGCTGCTGGTCGGGATCCACAATTGCGGCCACGACCTGTATTTCGATTCTCAGATCAAGTTCATGGAACCCGAGGTCATCAGCTTCGCCCATCTCCCGGATGACTGTGTCACCGACCGGGAGCTGAAGGAGCGATACGGCGATCGGTTGACGCTTATCGGGTACGTCCCCACTCCGCTGCTGGTGCAGGGCTCGCCCCGGGAAGTCATGGAAGCGTGCGCCAGGCAGATTGAGGTCTTCGCAAAAGGAGGCGGATACATCCTGGCGCCGGGGTGCGAATACCCGCCCAACATCCCTCTGACCAACGCCTTTGCCCTGGTGAAGGCGGCGGAGAAGTACTCCTGATCCGGGGGAGAGGAGCGCGATGATGACCGATTTCCTGCTTGCCCTCGAAGAGGCCGTGGCCTCACGCGATGCGACTCTGCTGGATGAGCTTTTTCGCCGCGTCGAGGACCGGTCCGTTCGCTCCGAAGAGGCGTTGCAGGCACTGGCCAGGGGGGTGGAACGGGTGCGCGCCCGATTCCGGCAAAACCAATCCTCCATTCCCGAGCTCCTGCTGTCGATCGACGTCTTCCGGAAGGGTCTTCGGGGAGTGATGGCGCGCGCGCCGCAGGGCTCATCACCCGACCAGGGCGACGGTATCGTGATCGGTGTCGTGGAAGGGGACACTCACGACATGGGAAAGAACATCGTGGCCGCCGTGCTGGAGGCTGCCGGATACAGGATCTACGATCTCGGCCGGGACGTCTCACGCGATTCCTTCCTGACGGCGCTGTCGGAGAAGGGCGCCTCCCTCCTGGCCCTTTCGACCATGATGTCCACGCCTCTCGAGAAGATGCGGGAGATCATCGAGTGGACCCGGAGGCTGCATCCCCGCGTGAAGATCCTGGTGGGCGGCGCCCCTCTGGACGAGCAGGTCGCCAAAGCCATCGGTGCGGACGGATATGCGGAGAGCGCTCTGACCGCACCCGAGGAGGCGGCAAGGCTCCTGGTGCGGCCGGTGGCGGCCGAAAAGGCGGTCGCCCTTCCGAAGGCGCCATGAGCGCGATTGTTCCGATTCCTTGGCTGACGGACAAACCCCATGAGCATCCGTGATTTCAACCCGCGCCTCCCGACGCCGGAAACCGTCTTCCCGGCAATGGTCGGCCGGCTCGGCTATCCTCCTTCCGCAGCTCTCAACCCGGACATCCGCCAGGGGATCGAGCTCGCCATCCGCAAAGGCCTGGACCTGGTTCGGGTGAGGACCGTTTCCCGGAAGACGCCCCTTCTGGACTGGCGCGGGGGGGTCCTCAGGGGCGACGGCATCCGGGTCTCGAGCGCAAAGTGGGCCGCGTTGATGGACCGCGCAGAGGGCCCTGAATGGATGTGCGCCTTCTTGCTGACCCTGGGAGAGGAAGTTGACGCGCAGATCTCCAGGATGCAGCCAGGGTCGATCTTCGAGGCGTACCTGCTGGACGCGGTCGGCTCGGAGCTCGCCGAGCGCATGGCGGAGCAGCTCGAATCGCATCTGGCGGACGGCTTCGCCGCGCAGGGATGCCAGATCACTGCACGGTTCAGCCCCGGCTACTGCGACTGGAGCTTGCAAGAGGGCCAGGAGGAGCTGTTCCGCTTTCTGGCCCCCGAGCGGGTTGGAGTCCGATGCACGCCGGCCGGCATGATGATACCCAGGAAGTCCGTCTCAGGGGTGCTGGTCGCGGCGCGGCACGTGACGGATCGGGTGCCCTGTCCCTATTGCGCAAAGAGGGAATGTCCTTACCGGAGAGACGGTCGCAAGAGCTCTAGTTCCAGAGCCTGTTCAAAAAAGCCCAGATGCAAGGCGCGCGAAGTCCCGAGGAATGAGGCGTACATTCCAGTACGCCGCAGTGACGAGGGATGAGCGCAACGCCGCAGATGGGCGTTTTGGGACAGGCTCTACCGGAGAGACGGGCAGTGCGCAGCCCAGGATGCAGCCTCAGCCTGAGCCGGGTGCGGTCTTCATGGAAGAAGAGAAACTGACCTACTGCCGGATCTGCGAGCCGATGTGCGGGCTCAAGGTGACGATCAGCGGCAAGCGCGTGCTCGGGATCCGGGGCGACCGGGAGCACCTTCTCTCCAGGGGACGGATCTGCCGGAGGGGCGTAGCCTTCTCCGAAGTGCACCACGATCCGGACCGGCTGCGCCACCCCATGCGCCGGGGCCCGGACGGGCTGGAGCGGATCCCTTGGGGCCAGGCCCTGGGCGAGGTGGCGGCCCGGCTCGATGCGATCCGCACCCGGCACGGGCCGGACGCCATCGCGCTCTACATGGGAAATCCGATGGCGTTCTGCACGTACGGCACCCTGGCCGTGCCGGCCTTCGTGAAAGCCCTGGGCACCCGGAATTTCTTCAGCGCGGGTTCCCAAGACGCCAACAACAAGTTCGTGGCGGCCCGCGAGGTGCTGGGTTCGTCTGTGCTGCAGCCGCTTCCCGACCTGGACCACGTGCACTACCTGCTTCTGATCGGAGCCAACCCGGTCGTTTCCGGCATGAGCTTCATCCAGGTGCCGAGACCTGCCGAGGCCCTGCAGCGCATCCGGCGAAAGGGAGGGCGAGTCGTCGTCGTGGATCCTCGTCGCACCGAGACGGCGCGGCTCGCAACCGAGCATCTCTTCATTCGGCCCGACAGCGACTACTTCTTTCTGGCTTCGCTGCTGTGCGTGCTCATGGAAGAGGGGCGCTGGGACAGGAGGCTGGCCGCGAGGGATCCCGGGGGGTTCGAGGCGCTCGGTGAGCTGGTGAGGCGCTGGCCGCCCGAGAAGACGGAGGCGATCACCGGCATTCCCGCTGAGAAGACGCGGGAAATCGCCCGTGACATGGCCGGGCCTCAGCCGGCGGCTGCTTACGGGAGCCTCGGGATCAATCTCGGCCGCAGCGGCACTTTGAACTTCTGGCTGCTTCTGGCCCTGAACCTTCTTGCCGGGCATTTCGATCGCAAGGGCGGCAGCCTGCTGTGCCGCGGGGTGATCGACCTGGGGGCCGTGGCCCGGCTCACCGGCATGGACCAAGCGGGCGCGCCTTCCCGCATCGGAGGCTTCCGGCCGGTCCTGGGAACGTACCCTGCGGCGCTTCTCGCACACGAGATTCTCGGCGACCGCGACTCGAGGATCCGCGCTCTCGTGGTCGTGGCCGGAAATCCTCTGTTGAGCGTTCCCAACGAGCTGCGGCTGCAACAGGCGCTGAAAAGGCTGGAGCTGCTGGTCTGCCTCGATCTCTACGAGAACGAGACCGGCTCCCTGGCCCACTACCTGCTGCCCACGACCGACTTCCTGGAGCGGGAGGACCTGAACCTGTCCCACACGGGGCTGCAGCTCAGGCGTTTCGCAGCATTTGCGCCGGCCGTCGTGAAGCCGGACGCGGAACAGCTTCCCGAATGGGAGATCCTGCAGAGACTGGCGGACGAGCTGGCTCTCCCGATGTGGGGCAAGGCGATGGCACGCCTCCTCAGGGCGGCGGCTCGGCTGTTCGGGGCCGTGCGCGGCCGGCGGACGGGCGAGGGCGAGGCCCCCGTTCCGGCTCCCCGTCTGATGCTGCAGGTCCTCTTGCGCACCCTGGGCGAGGTCCGGTTTGCAGAGCTCCGGCGCGCACCGAGGGGGCTGCTCCTCGCACCTCATGCATACGGCCGATCCGGAAGGAAAGTCCGTTGGGCGCTCGCGGGCAACGGCCTCCGGATCCGCCTGGCGCCGGAAGCGTTTCTGCGCGAGGCCTGGGCCATGGAGGGACGGATCCGGGACGCTCGTTGCGAGAGCGGTGAGCTCCTGCTCGTCGGAAAGAGAGAACGGCACACCCACAACACGTGGATGCACAACGCGCCGAGTCTGCTCGGCGCGGAAACGACGAACCATGTCTACCTGAATCCCGAAGATGCCCGGGCCAGGGGGATTCGCGACGGAGATCGGGTCCGGGTCCGCACGGCCGACGGGAGCGAGGTCGTCGTCCCTTGCAGGCTCTCCAGCGACATGAACAGGAAAGTCGTCGCTCTCCCCCACGGCTGGGGGCACACCTATCCCGCCGGCTGGCATCATGCCCAGGAGCGGAGCGGCGTCAATGTGAACCGGCTTACCAGCGATGCCGTGAGCAATCTGGAGACCTTTGCAGGCATGGCCTGGATGAACGGCCTGCCCGTGAACGTCGAGCGCATCCGGCCGGAGAGCGAGATAACGAGAAAGAAGAGGAGGAAAGGGGGCTGAGAAGAGGATCACGGTGTGGGTGTCGGCGGGCGTGGATGAAGGGAACCATTGAAGCAGAAGAAGCAGCAGCAGGGGAGGAAGAACGATGAGTCTGCTCGTAGACGAGAGGGATCTGCGATTCGTGCTCTTTGAGCAACTGAAGATCGGGGACTTGGTCAGGGCCGAGGCCTTCCGGGATCACTCGGAAGAAGTCTTTCAGATGGTCGTCAGCGAGGCCTATCGGCTGGCCGAGAACGTGCTCGCGCCCGCGAACGTGGACGGAGACCGCATCGGAGCGCAGTTCGCCGCCGGGGAGGTGAAGCTCCCGGATTCCTATCATGCCTGCTATCGGGCCGCCTGTGAGGGCGGCTGGATCTGCCCGGCCGATTCGGTCGAGGTCGGCGGCCAGGGGCTGCCGACCTCCCTGGCGACCGCAGCCTATGAGGTCTTCCTGGCAGCCAACGTGGCCTTCGTGCTCTATCTTACGCTCAACCACGGGGCCGGAAAGATCATCGAGAGACACGGCACGGCGGAACAGAAGGCCCGCTATCTGGAGAAACTGTACACGGGACAGTGGGCCGGCACCATGTGCCTGACGGAACCCGGCGCGGGGAGCGACCTGGGAGCCCTGAAGAGTCGGGCGATCCGCAAGCCAGACGGCACCTATCTGATCGAAGGGGTCAAGCAGTTCATCACTGCCGGAGACCACGATCTGACCGAGAACATCATCTATCCGGTGCTGGCTCGCATCGAAGGGGACCCGGCCGGCAGCAAGGGGATTTCCCTGTTTCTGGTCTCGAAGTATCACGTACTGCCGGACGGCTCCCTGGGCGGCCGAAACGACGTCGTCTGTTCCGGGATCGAGCACAAGATGGGAATCCGCGGATCGGCGACCTGCACCCTCAACTTCGGTGAGAACGGCCGGTGCGTGGGCGAGCTGATCGGTGCGGAGCGGCAGGGCCTGCCGATCATGTTCGTCATGATGAACGAGGAAAGGCTCAACGTGGGGCTCCAGGGGCAGGCGATCGGGGCCACCGCCTACCTCTACGCCCTCAAGTTCGCGCGGGAGCGGGTGCAGGGCACCCGGATCGCCGACGGGAAAGGGGCCGAGCCGGCGCAGGTGGCGATCATCGAACACCCGGACGTGCGCAGGATGCTCTTGTGGATGAAGGCCTACGTGGAAGGGATCCGCGCGCTCCTCTATTACACGGGCTATTGCATCGACCGGGAGCACGCGGCCACCGCCGAAAAGGAAAAGGTGCGTTGGTCTTCCATCGTCGAGCTGTTGACCCCGATCTGCAAGGCCTACGCGAGCGACATGTCCTATGACGTCTGCGAGCAAGCCATTCAGGTGCACGGCGGCTACGGCTATTGCTCGGAATACCCGGTCGAGCAGTTCGCCCGGGACTGCAAGATCGCTTCCATTTACGAGGGCACGAACGGCATCCAGGCCCTCGACCTCCTGACCCGCAAGATCCTGCGCTCCAAGGGCCAGACGGTCCAGTGGCTGTTCGAGGAGATGATGCCCATAGTGGAGCGCCTCCGTTCTCATGGCGTTCTGGGTCCCTACGCTCAAGTCGTGGAAAAGAGCTTCGGGTGGCTCAGGGACGCCATGCAGCACCTGGGCGCCCTGATTGGAAAGGGCCAATTGGGTGCCGGCTTCCTCGAGGCGACGCCGCTGCTCGAGGTGTTCGGCGACGTTCTCACGGGCTGGCTCCTGCTGTGGCAGGCCGAGATCGCCCAGGCTCGGTACGGCGCGGTCCTCGAGGAGGCCGCGAAGGACGGGACGAACGAATCCGAGCTCATCGAGCGGAATCCGCAGGCAGCGTTTCTGAAAGGGAAAGTGGCGACCGCCAAGTTCTACATCGGCCGGCTCCTGCCGATCACGGAAAGCAAGGTCTCGGCCCTGAAGCGGGTGGAAACGGCTCCCCTGGACATCCCGGACGCCTGCTTCTGATCGCGGCCGGATCTGTCAAGAATTCGGCTCCCGGAGGCTGTTCAGAAATGCCCAGACGCAAGGCCCACGAAATCCCGAGGAATGAGGCGTACAGGCCAGTACGCCGCAATGGAGGGATGAGTGCGACGCCGCAGATGGGCGTTTATGGACAGCCTCCGCTGAACCATCTCTCCAGCCAGGCCGCAGGCCTGAGATGATTCTTCATCTCCTCGGTGAGCCTGGGCACTGCGAGCCACTGCCCCTTGGCCAGAGCGATGGGTGAGAGGTCGGTCCCGCCGAGAGGCACGATACCGCCGGCTGCATACCAGAAGAGCCGCTCCGGAGACCTGCCTCGAACGGCCGTGCACGCCGCGAAGCAGATCATCCTCTCTCCGATCTCCACCCGCCGCAGGAAGTCGATGTCCAGCTTGACGGTGATCCCTCCCTGCCGCGTGGCCAGGAACCCGCTCCACCCCAAGGTCTCGTCCAGCACGGAGGCCAGCGCGCCCGGGTGCAGCTCCTGATCGGAGAGGCGGAACCAGAAGAGCCTGGATTCGTCCTCCGGGTCGATGCCCATGGAGGTGAAGACGATCCGGGATGTTTCGTCTTCCAGGCAGTAGAACCTCCTGCCGAGCCCTGGGTGGGATCTCTCGTTGCCGCAAACAAAACACTGGCTTGCGTAGGGCAGAGGGATGACTTTGTCCCTGGCGTCCCTGCCGAGCGCCTCCATCATGTGCAGGACGGGATCCATCTCTTCCAGGCTGCATCGGGCCGGGCCGGAGTCGATCGCGGCCGTAAGGGAAGGAGAGGCCGCATCCGGTCTCGTGACGGAGGCGCGAATGGCTCCTGCCTCCTTCCGGGTACGGATGCGGACGAGGTCGCCGAGGAAGAGCCCGGGCCCTCCCCAGCGAAAGGAGGCGCGGATGGCATCCTCGGGTTTCCAGAACACGGGGTCGTCGAATCCGTGGTGGACCGTGTCGAGGATGGCTGACATCAGGATGCCGCCGTGGGGCAGCTCGAGCCATCCTTGATGGCGGGCGTCCAACGGCAGGATTACGCTCCTTCCGTCCGGCATCGAATCCACGGAATCCGGGGTCAGGAACCCGCCGGGGCCGCATGCGGTGCATCCGTTTCGATGATCTGATGACATGATTCGCTTTCCATCACGCTGGGGTTGGCGGGCAGGCTGAAACCCGACGCCGGAAAGCGGATTCAAAGCTTCTACAAACCCGCTTCCGTTCCGGTTGCTTGATTCACCTTTGAGGACCATCTATTTTCGATCCGAGCTTCATTCGTGGCATCTGGGTCATGAGGTGCCTCGCAGCTTCGACCCCGGAGCGGCGCTCGAGAAGGGGATCCGACCCCGGTACGGACACAGAAGGAGAGCAGGGACATGGAGAGACCTTATTCGATCAGCCCCGATGGGGAGAGGTTCCCCCTACCGACCGAAGACGATTATTCCAGGGAGTGGGAAAGGCTGCAAGGGCTGGCAGCGGAGCAGAGGCGCCTGGGCCGCCAGATCGTGGTCGTCGTGGGCATCGGCTTCGTCGGAGTGGTCATGGCTGCCGTGGTCGCCGACAGCGAAGATGAGGAGGGGCGGCCCCGGAAATTTGTCCTGGGCATGCAGCGACCCAGCGCGAGGAGTTATTGGAAGATCCCGCTCTTGAACCGGGGCCTCTCGCCCGTGACCTCGGAAGATCCCCAGGTGGAGATTCTCATCCGGCGCTGCGTGCAGGAGAAGAAGACACTGCTGGGAACCTTCACTTATGAAGCCCTGCGGCTGGCTGACGTTGTCGTGGTGGACGTTCAGTGTGATTACACGAAGGAGGCTCTCGGTAACCTGCGGACGGGCAGCGTGGAGATGAAAGAGCTGGAGAAGGCCTTCGAGGTCATCGGCGAGAAGATTCCCCCCGAGGCGCTGGTGCTGATCGAGACCACGGTCGCTCCGGGCACCACGGAACAGGTCGCTTACCCGATCATCCGCAAGGCTTTCCGCAAGAGAGGGATCGCCGGAGAACCTCTTCTGGCGCACAGCTACGAGCGCGTGATGCCGGGGCGGCAATACGTGGACAGCGTCCGCAATTTCTGGAGAGTCTGCAGCGGGATCAACGACGAAGCCAAGCGACGGGTGACGGAGTTCCTCGATCAGGTGCTCAATACGCGGGAGTTTCCGCTCACGGTCCTCGACCGGCCGGTGGAGAGCGAGACGGCCAAGATCGTCGAGAACAGCTTCCGGGCCACCCTCCTGGCTTTCATGGACGAGTGGTCTACGTTCGCGGAGCGCAACGGGGTCGACATCATCAAAGTGATCGAAGCCATCAAGGTACGTCCGACGCACAAGAGCATCCTGTTCCCCGGACCCGGCATCGGGGGCTACTGCCTTCCCAAAGACGGCGGCCTGGGGATGTGGTCCTACAAACACATCTTCGGTTTCGAGGATTCGATCTTCAAGATCACCCCCGCGGCGATCGACATCAATGACACCCGGGCCCTGCACGTGGCCCAGCTCGTGCGGGATGCCCTGCGCAACATGAACCGCCCCCTGGCCGCTGCCGAAGTGCTCCTGCTCGGCGCTTCCTACCGTGAGGACGTGGGGGACACCCGCTACAGCGGTTCCGAGCTGGTGGTCCGCAAGCTGGCGGAGATGGGCGCGGAGCTCAGGGTCCACGATCCCTACGTGACGCACTGGTGGGAGTTCGAGAAACAGGAGGAGTATCCCAGGCTGGGGTACAGTTGGGCCCGCTTCTTCCGCAATCAGGAGAAGCTCCGGCACATCCGCCTTTCCAACGATCTCCAGGCGTCCTTTCGCGACGTGGATGCCGTCGTTTTTGCCGTGCGCCATCAGCCTTATCTCCACCTGGACCCCGACGAAGTCGTCGGCTGGGCGGGCAAGCCCATGGCCGTGATCGACTGCTTCGGCATTCTCGACGATCGCCAGATCCGGCGCTACTTCGAGCTGGGCTGCGAGGTGAAAGGCTTGGGGAGGGGACACGTGAAGCGCATCAAGGACAGCGTGCGGGACGCAAAGGAAAGGGGGGGCGCCCGCCAGTAGGAGCCTTCCGCCGTTCCAAGCGGGGGGCGTGCCAACCGACGGGCCAAGAGCGTTGATGTCGCGAGCGAGCCCGTGAAGACTCGGTAGGGTGGAGAAAGCCGCAGGCGTGCCCACCAGAAGCGGAACACCCCGGGCAGTAGGATTGAGCACGGTGGGTGCCCCGCTTCGATCGTCTCGGGCTGAAGCCCCTGCAACGCCCCGGGACCCTCTATTTTCCGTCACCCGGCCAAAGCCGGAGTCCAGAGCCTCCGGTCGTGCTTTGGGCCACCTTCTGGATCCCGGCTCCCACGCGCTGCGCACATGGGCCGGGATGACAAATCGACTCGCCCTCGTGGGGCAAGGAGGCGGGGAGCCTGCCCCGGCGAAAGCCGGGGGCGGAACACCCACCGCCCTCCTCACCGGATCCCGGTAGGGTGCGAGCACGGCGATCCGAAGATCCGGGCGGAGAGCCCGGTTTGTCTTTTCGGCCTGCGTGCGCCTAAGATGCCCGCATGACTTCCCGCTTCGGGGCGTTGTCTGCCCGGTCTCTGAAACGGTGGCCTCCGTGCCTGGGTTGCTTCTCGCGCTCGCAATGGGAGCACTGGGCGTCACTTTCGTGATCGCCCAGGTGCTCGGGTTCCGCGAGTTTCTGCTGGTATCCCAGGGGAACGAGCTCTCCATCGGAATCGTGTTGAGCATCTGGCTGGCCGCCGCGGCCCTGGGCTGCGCGATCGCCGCCAGGGGCTCGGACCGCTCCCAACGTCCGCTCGAAGTCTTCGTCTTGCTGCAGGTGCTTGCCTCGGCCGTGCTCCCGCTTGCGCTCGTTCTGATCCGGACGAGCCGGCAGATAGGGGGTTCCTCTTCCTGGGAAGCGGCCGACCTTCTGCAGATCATGTGGACCTCCCTGCTGCTGCTCGGTCCGGTCGCGGCGCTCGGCGGGGCTCTGTTCACTTACGGTTGCCGCCTGCTGGTACAGGCAGACCGAAACGGCGGGGCCGGGGTCGCCTACATGTCCGAGGCGCTCGGTGGTGTCATCGGTGGGGGTCTCTTCAGCCTCTGGTGGATCGATCGCCTCGAGCCGATCGAGATCGCCCTCTCCGTGGGAATCCTCTGTCTCCTGTCATCGATGCTGCTCCTGACCCTCGATCCGTCCGCCAGCCGGTGCGGCTCCCGGCGCAGCCTGATCTGCCTGGCATCGGGTTCTCTGGTTGTCCTTTCCGGGGCGTGGATTTCCCCTGTGGCGGATCGCATCCACACCTGGGCCACTCGGGTGCGATGGAGCCCTCTGGAGCTCGTCGAAAGCACGGAGTCGGTTTACGGGAACATCACGGTGCTCAGACTGGACGGGCAGACGACCTTTGCGCAGAACGGAATCCCTTCCATCTCGACTCCTGTGCCGAACTGGGCCGGCATCGAGGAACGGGTCCACCTGCCGTTACTCGCCCTCGAGGACCCGAAAGACGTCCTCATGGTCGGCGGCGGTCTCGGCGGCGGTCTGGCCGAAGCGCTGAAGCACCCGCTGCAAAGCCTCGTGTACGTGGAATTGGATCCCAAGTTGATCCGCGCGGTCGAGAAGCACGGCGGGCCTCTGGTCGAATCGGAGCTCGGCGACCCGCGCACCCGGGTGGTTTACCAGGACGGGCGCTTCTTCGTACGGGAGAGCCGCGAGCGCTTCGATGCGATCCTGGTCCTGCTCCCGGACCCGTCGACGCTGCAGTTGAACCGATTTTTCACGGTCGAATTCTTCCAGGCCGCGAGGGCTCATCTCAAGGCCGGCGGCATCTTCGCCTTTTCCCTGCCCGGCTCTTCATCGTACCTCGGTCGGGAAGCGCTTCTGGTGAACCGGTGCGTCCGGGACAGCCTCGCGCGGGCCTTCCCCTTCGTTCGCATCCTCCCGGGTGAACGGAATGCTTTTCTCGCTTCCGCAGATCGGGAACTGAGCACCCTGGCGCCGCCTCTGCTCGCGGACCGAATCGAGGCGCGCCGCCTCGAGCTGCGCGCGCTGGGCCCCGCCTCTCTCTCTTATCTGATGGACCCGTTGCGCGAGCAGTGGATTCAGGAGGGGCTCGAGTCGATCGGGGCCGGCGCCGCTCGCGTCAACCGGGACTTCTTTCCCATCCTCACCCGCCACTTCACGGCCCTGCAGCAGGCGGAGCTGCGGAGCAGGCCCGGTGAACGCCTTCTCCTGCCGGAGGGGTTGGCCTCGAAAGCGGCTCTGGCCGGGGCTGCGGTCCTGAGCGTTGCCCTGCTGTCGTGGATGCTCGTGCGGAAGGGACGCAGAGGGCCGGCCCTCTCGTTTGCCATCTTCACCAGCGGTCTTGCCGGCATGGCCGTGGAGATGGTCGGCTTGCTCTCGTTTCAGTCCGTCTGCGGGTATCTCTACCACTGGCTCGGGCTGCTCGTCGCCGGCTTCATGGCCGGGCTTGCAGTGGGAGCCGAAGCCATGAACCGGCGGCTCGAAGACATGCGTGCGGCCGGGAGGGGCTACGGAATCTTTGTCCTTCTGGAGACGGCTCAGATCGGCTATTTGCTGCTGCTGGCCGCGGCCGTGATCCTGCTCCAGCAGGGCTTTCTGGAGAGCCAGGCAGCTTCGGTCGTGGGCCGGGCCGCATTTGCAGGAGTCCTGTTCATGGCCGGAGCGCTCGTGGGAAGCGAGTTCCCTCTGGCCCATCAGGAGAGTGCAGGCAGAGAGCCGGCGCCGGGCTCCGGGAGGGCCGGAAGACTGTACGGCCTCGATCTGGCCGGAGCGTGTATCGGAACCGCTCTGGTGGGCGTGTTCCTGGTGCCTGTCATGGGCGTCGTGCGGGTTCTGCTCCTGACCGCCGGGCTGAAAGGGCTGAGCTTGCTCCTGCTGGGCCGCGCCCGATAGAGGCTGTCCAATAACGCCCATCTGCGGCGTTCGGCTCGTGGGGTAAGGAGGCCCGGGGGAAGCCTGCCCCGGCGCAAGCCGGGGTCATTGCGGCGTACTTCATGTACGCCTCATTCCTCAGGACTTCGCCGGCCTTGCATCTGGGCATTCTTGAACAGCCTCTCACTTCAGGGCTGTCGGAACAGGCGCCCCATGGGCGAAAGTGGAAGTGAAAGGCGAAAGCAAGAGTCAGGATAGAAAAACAGCTCGTCCAGCTTCTGCTTCACCCTTTCCCTTTGACCTTTGCACTTGTCTGCGGCCTGGCAAAGGCGGCGAGCAGCGTGTAACCCGCATCGATCGCGTGGAATTCGACCTCCACCCGGGCCCGCCTGCGAAGGACGCGCAACGTCTCCTCCCAGTTGGCGTAGCTGTCCACGACGAGCTCCTCGCCCGTGGAGCGCGTGTAGCGCATGCAGCTCCCTCCCGGATAGCGGTCGGGCGGCACGCCGGATCGATCCCAGCCGGCCAGACCGAGAGTGCCTCCGGGCCTCAAGACGCGCACCAGGTCTGCGATCCACTGTTCGACGTCGCGGATGTGGTCGACCAGGAGGCCGCACCATATGAAATCGAAGGAGCGCGCGCGGAAAGGAAGGCACCGGGCGTCCAGGCAGACCGGGCGGCAGCCATACCGGTCCGCAATCAAGGAGAGCATCTCCCGGATGAGATCCGCGCTCACCACCAGCGGGGCCTGGTCCGGTCGGAGCACGGGTCGCGGGCCGCATCCCAAGTCGAGGATCGAACGCGGCTTCCGGTCGTTGATGCGGGCGCGCACGAGTTCCCGCTGCTTCCGGAGGCACCCGGCCGTGATCGGATGGTGGACCGGGTCCGCGTACTCTTCCCAGACCTTCCCGTAGAATTCCCGGACGTCCACCGCGCGCCCCTCCTCTCATGAGAGCATGCCGAAGGACACACTCTTAAGAGGCCGGTGAGAAATGGCCAGATGCAAGGCGCGCGAAATCCTGAGGAACGAGGCGTAGCCGGGACAGCCGTGGACCCCGGCCTCCGCCGGGGCGGGCTCCCCCCGGCTCCGTCCTCCATGAGCGCAACGCCGCAGATGGCCGTTTGTCGACAGCCTCATGAGAGTATGCCGATCCAGGCGGCCAATGTCAGGGGTGACAGAGCCGTGGTGGCCACGACGATGGCCGAAGCCAGGTTTTCGTCGCCGCCCATTTCCCGGGCCATGATGAAGCTGGTGACGGCCGTAGGCGAGCCCAGGAGGACGACGGCCATGACCAGAGAAGGAGTGGGCACGCCCGCCCTGACCAGGAAGAGCCATACCAGCGCTGGCAGCAAGACGAGCTTGAGGAACGCTGCCAGCAGGACCAAACCCATTCTGCGCGGCGCGGACGAACCGCCGAGGGAACCCCCGACCGTGAGCAGGGCCAGTGGCAGGGTAGGGGCTGCCAGGTCTCTCAGGATGCGCGTGAGGGTGCCGGACAGCTCCCAGGTCGAAGCCGAGAAGGCCACTCCCAGAGCGCAGCCCAGAACGATCGGGTTGAGCGCAAGGCTCGCACCGATCCGCTTCCAGCTCGAGAAATCTCTCAGGGAGTGGTGGGGCAAGAGCAGGAAAAGGACCATCAGGAGGTTGATCATGAAGGCCTGAAAGGCGATGAAGACGGCGGCCTTTCCGAGGATCGGCTCCCCATACAGGTTTAACAGGATCGCGAGCCCCACGAAGGCGAGATTGGAGCGGGACGCTCCCTGGGTGAGCACGCCGCGCTGAGCGGGAACGAGCCAGCGGGCGGTTGCGAGAAAGATCACGGTGCTGAAGAGCCCTACCGCGGCGAGGCTCCAGAGGATCAGGGCAGGATCGAAAGAGACGGAAAGGCGGGTCTCGGCGACTCCCAGGAACATGAGCGGCGGCAGGAGCACGTAGAAGACCAGCCGGGTGAGAGAGCGGACCGCGCTCTCGCTCAGAAACCCGGTTCGCCGAAGCAGGAAGCCGAGCCCCACGAGAAAGAACACCGGTACGACTTGCATGAGGGTCGGGAAAAAGGAGCTCATCCTCCTCACCTGCTCGGGCCCGTGCACCGAGGGATTATACTGCCGCGGCATCGGAAAACAATCGGTGTCTGCGGGCGATCGTTGAGGCACAACACTCGGGCCGGTGGACGCCCGTATGTCCTGGAGAGTCGACCGGACCCGCTGTAGAATGGGACAGGTGTCGGGTTTCAGGTATCAGGTTTCAGCACCGAGCCCCCGCGTCCACCCGGGGGCAGGCAGACAAGAGGATTTGGGAGGCGGGGCATGGGTGGGGGCTGATGCCTGACACCTGGAGCCGGAGAACCGGGACCAGCGGCGAGGCCGACGCGTATTCCCGAGGGGCGGGTTGGGGTGGCCTGACAGCTGACACCTAATACCTGATACCTGGGGCTAGGCCTTGAGCGAATGCGTGGCTCCTGAATTCCTTTCGATCGGACACGTGACCCACGATCTGTCGGGCCGGGAGGTCCGCCTCGGGGGGGCGGCGCTGTACGCTTCCATTACGGCCCGCCGGCTCGGCAAGGAGGCCGCCCTGCTGACCTCCTTCGGCCCCGACTTCGGCGGCCGGGCGATACTCGAAGGGATTCGGACGAAGGTGGTTGGCGCCCCGTGCACCTCCACTTTCCGCAACGTATACCGGGGAGGGGAGCGATTCCAGAGCGTACATGCCGTGGCCTCGACCCTCGACCTCCGGGGGCTTCCCTCGGGCTGGAAGAAAGCCGATCTCGTCTACCTGTGCCCCGTGCTCCACGAGATCCCGATGGCAGCCGGGGAGCGCTTTCCCGCATCCAGGATCGGCGTGGCCCCCCAGGGATGGCTGAGGGCCTGGGATGGAACGGGCAGGATCCGGTTCAGAAGATGGGAACGGTTCGAACGGCTTCTCGAGCGGGCGACCCTGGTCATCGTGAGCGAAAAGGACGTCGAAGGGGATCCCGCCCTGGTGGACGCTTTCCGCAGCCTGGCCCCCATCTGCATCGTGACGAGGGCCGAAAAGGGGGCCTTCATCCATGCCGCCGGGCAGACGCTGCACGTGGGCGCCTACCCGGCCGCGGAGAGAGACCCGACGGGCGCGGGCGACTGCTTCGGAGCCGCTTTTCTCATCCGCTACGCGACGACTGGGAACATCGAAGAGGCGGGCCGCTTCGCCGCGTGCGTGGGTGCCTTCGTGGTCGAAGGGGAAGGGGTGGCAGGCATCCCGGATCACGAGGCCGTGATCGCGCGCATGCGTAGCCACCCGGTTGCCGGCAGCCGGCCGCCCCGCTGAGAACGGTTGCCAGTTCTCAGTTGTCAGTCGTCAGTGAGAAGAGCCCCCGTCTCGCACGACCCCGTTGCCCCGGAGTCGGTTATCTCGTTTTCGGTCTCGGGGCACGGGGGAGGCCTGACAACTGACGGCCCAGCCTTTTTAATGGAATTCCCACTCGATAAACGGCTCCTTCAGCTCCGTCAGCGAGTTGGCGATCAGCTCCACGAGCCCGCCGTACAGGATCTTGCACCTGTCCCAGGCTTCGTAGTGGGTGAGCAGATCCCTCATCTGGCCCTTGCAGTTGGAGCACGGGGCGCACACGTACTTGGGCGTCTCCGGGCCGATCTTGTCCTGAAAGGCGTTGAGGATCTGCTTGAGCTTCATCCGCCCGGCGATCTTGTTGCGCCAACCCGGGAAATTGCCGCCCTGCATGATGGCGAAGCCGCTGCCGCCGCCGCAGCAGTAGTTGTCCACACCGTGAGGGGTCATCTCCCGGAACTGCGGACAGATCTTGTTGAGGATGCGCCGCTGCGGCATGACGATCCCCATGTTTCGGACGATGTTGCAGGGATCGTGGAGGGTCACGGGGAAATCGTTCCGTGACGGGTCGGTCTTGAGCTTCCCGTTGCAGACCAGGTCCTCGAGAACCGGGAAGCAGCTTTCCCTGGGTATGTTCAGATCTCCCAGGAAGATGCGGTCCGAGATCGGCATGAACGCCTTGTGGGCATGGCCGCACTCGCCCTGAAGCACCTTCTTGACCTTCAGCTTCTTGGCGATCTGGGCGTGGGTCAGCGCGATCCGGGCGAGCTGAACGTCGTCGTAGAAGAGCCCGTAGTTGACGGAGTCGTAACCCACGAGATCGCTGGACATGGTCCAGCTCACGCCGGCCAGCTCGAAAATGATGGCAAAGGCCTGCAGGTTTTCCGGCCACGAGAGGAATTCACCGGCGTTGTGCATGACCAGGTACTCGGCCCCTTCCTTGTCGAAGGGGATCTTGATGGTCATGCCGAACTTGTCCTGGATGTCTTCCTCGGCAAACTCGATGATGTCCATCAGGGCCGTCGGGCTCATGCCGGTGGAGGACCCTGTCTTGAGCTGCTTGACCGTGCCGGAGCCATGGAGCTCTTCGACCTGGATGCCCAGCTCCTGGCTGAAAAGCTTGCGGATCTCCCGAGCGATCAGTCCGTTGTCCACGCCGATCGGGCAGGTCTGGGCGCAGCGCCTGCAGAGGTTGCACCGGTAGGCGCTCTCGGCAAGCCGGGCGAGCGTCTCCCAGTTCAGATCCACGTCGTTGCCCCGGAACTTGGGGAAGACCTTTCCGCCCGGCTTCAGGTACTTGTTGATGATCCTGCGGAGAGCCTCGGAGCGGAAGGTGGGCCGGTAGATCTCTGCCCGCCCGCTGGCCTCGTAGATGTGGCAGGCGTCGTTGCAGGTCTGGCACTTCACGCAGTTCTCCATGGAGAGCAGGAGCGGCTGGAGGAAGGTCCAGTTGTTCTCTTTGGAAAGGAGCTTTCCCAGCCCTTCCAGGAAGTTGGCCACCGCCTTTTCGGCTTCTTCCTGGGTGGCAGGCTTGGGGATCCCGGCCGCCGAAACCCCGTCCAGAGAGTGCTCGATTCGCTTCTTCCGCTCCCCTCCGAGTTGCTCCATTTCGCCGTCGTCCCAGTCCTCGTAAGGATGGGGCAGCTTCATGAAGTCCTTGGGATCCAGCTCCACCAGAGGCTCGGATCCGGAAGATTTCGACAGGTCACGTATTCTCGTTTGTTGCGCGGACTTCATTTCGATCCCTCCGCAGGCATTCCACCGGTTGCGTTTTCCGCCCACGTTTTTCCCGTCCGGACATGGGGCCCCTTCCAGCTCACGCCGAAGTTGAGGGCCGCCTTCATCTTTTCCTCGAAGGGCCCTCCGCGGAGGTTGGGGGAGTCCTCCCAGCGGACTTGGTGATAAGTAAAGTACTTGGCGAACAAGTGCGTCATTCGGGTGAAGGGCATGTAGAGCAGGAAGCCTGCGAAAAGGGCCAGCTCCAGCAGGATCGGCGCAGAGGAAGCGGGCAGGGGCCGGAACAGAGCAAGCGCGCCGGCGATCTGCCTCGAGGTCGCAAAAGTCTGATCCGTGAAGAGCCAGGCGATCAGGGCCGCAACGAGCAGGACCAGGATATAGCCCAGGTTTGCAAAATCGGCGGGGACCGTCATGGGGCGCAACGCAGGGTCGTTCGACCTCTTGATGAGCAGCCACGTGCACCCGAAGAGAGCAAGGGTCAGGCCTGCGTAACCGACGAGGATCGTCGCGTAGAAGAGCGCTCTGCCGATGATCGAGCTGGCGTCGGCGCCGATGGACAGACCCGCCCATTCGGCCAGGCCGCCGAGGAGGAGAAGCCCGATCAGCCCGACCAGAAGATACAGGCCGAGGTGGAACGGATAGGAGGCGAACCAGAGGTTCCGGTTGTGATGGTAAACGCCTTTGAGGAGAAAAATCTCCGATGCCATGGCGGTCAGCTCGGAGACCAGGCTCTTCTTGGGGGGCGATTTCCACCACTCCAGCTCCTCGAAGTAAGACCCGCCGTATTTGCTCTTCTCCGCCTCGTGGGCCACCGGATAGAGCTCCCAACGAAGATGGGGCGGCGTGGTGGAATACTTCCAAATTCTCGCGCCCACGGCCAGGACGCATACGACGACCGCCAGGTAAACCAGGAGCTGCACCATTGGCATCTTCTCTCCACCTCCGTCTGCTTTGGTTGAAAATGCACGCCGAGAAGCCTGCACCGCACAGCTTCTCTTCCTCTCTCGAGACAGGCTGTCGAGACGGGGAAAACGTTAATTAACGGCCCCTCACGGCCGGATCCCCATGCGTTTCATCCTGCGCCAGAGCGTCGTTCGGTCGACTCCGAGCTCCTGGGCCGCCCGCTTTCGGTTCCATCGGTTTCGGATCAGGGCCCCCAGGATTCTCTCTCTCGCGCTTCCTGCAGCGTCGGCGGCAGCCCGTGCATGTCGGGGGCCGGGCTTCCTCATGAGGCCCTTGTGGGCCTGAGTCAACGCAGGAAGCTCCTCCGGCTTGAGCTGGCGATCCCGTGCGGAAGCATGTCCGGTCCTGAGGATCTCGTCCAGTTCATGGATGTTCCCGGGGAATGGATGGCTCTGGAGCGCGCGGGCCACTTCTGCGTCGAATCCGCTCACCTCTTTGCCGGTCTCCAGACTGATGCGCCACAGGATATCTCTTGCCAGCGTGAGGATGTCCTCTCGCCGGTCTCGGAGCGCCGGCACCTGAATCTTGAATACGTTGAGACAATAGAAGAGGCTCTGGGGGAAGGTGCCTTCCTTGACCTTCTTTTCCAGGTCCGCCTGGGTCGAAGCGATGAGGCGGATGTCCGAGCTCACGACGCTCTCTGCCCCAGGTGGCCTGTACTCCCCTTCTTCCATCGCTTTGAACAGACTTACCTGGAGCGGATAAGGGAGCTCTTCGATCTCCTCGAGAAAAAGCGTTCCCCGATGCGCTCTCTCGAGGGAGCCCGGCTGCCCGGCGCCTGCCGGTCCCCCGGGATGCTTCCAGGTCCCCAGGAGTTCCCGCGTGAGAGTTTCCGGGTCCTTTTCGCGGCAGGAGACGTGGCAGTACGGCCCCAGAGCCCTCCCGCTGAGCAGATGAATGGCTCTGGCCAGCTCGCGCTTCTCGGTTCCCGGCTCTCCCTGGAGAAGAACGGGCGCGTCGCTTCCCGCGAGGTCCGGCAAAATCGCATACAACCGGGCGAGCCTCTCGTCGCGCCCCATCTTTCTTCGCAGCTCGAAGAGAATCAGCTCCTGGCGTGTCCCCTCATCCGGGTCCGTAACCACCTGAAAGGTCTGCAGGCCCCCGATGATATTCCCTTCCCTGTCCCTGAGTGGAGAGGACTGGATCCGGATCGGAACCGCTCGGTCGGACCGGTCGAGAATGTGCACCTGGTTGTCGAAGAACTCCTTTCCCGTGCTTATGGACCGGCGGATGATGCAGCGCGATTCGCAGATCTCGGTTCGAAACACGTCTGCGCAGCGCTTGCCCAGGATATGACTCCTCCTGTACCCAGTGATCTCTTCCGCCTTCTGGTTGAAATACGTGATCTGACAACTCGGATCTACCGCGAACACGCCCTCGGGGATGCTCTCCAGGATCTGCAGAGGGCTCATGTTCTCCTTGTTGTCAGCTGGCATCGCCAACCTCCGGGATCAAGAGGCAGGCTGATAAGCAAGAGAGATGCCATGGATTATAAGAACCTGATTTCCTTTACAGAACAACGTATAAGCAAGAGTGACGTGCCTTTGCTGTGGCGCCGCTGGATGGCGGAATCTGAAACAAATTGAAACAGGTTTACCGCCGGATGGCCTCCGAATTGCCTGTTTGACCAGCTGCAACGCCATGCAACATATGAAACAAAGTGTTTCGTGTGAATCAAGAGGTTTTCTGCATGCGCCGGATTCTACGCCAGAGGGTCGTGCGGCTGACGCCCAGCGCACGGGCGGCGGCCTGCCGGTTCCATCGGTGGCTCTTCAATGTCTCCAGGATTTCATCCCTTTCGACCTGGCGGAGATCTCTGGCGGGAATCGAAGCCGGGCTTTCCCTGGCGCCGTGAGAACGCTTCAGCAGATAGGCTGGAAGGTGGCCAGGCTCGATGACGATCCCCTTGCACACGATCGTGGCATATTCCAGGATATTCTCCAGCTCCCGGATGTTCCCCGGATAGGGGTAGGAGCGAAGGATCTCTTCGGCCTCCGGGGAGAGGCCTCCGATGCGCTTGTTCCTCTTCTGGTTCAGGCGTTCGAGGAAATGACGGATCAGCAGGGGGAGGTCCTCGCGGCGCTGGCGCAGCGGCGGGACATCTATGTGGACCACGTGTATGCGGAAGAACAGGTCCCGCCGGAACCGCCCTCTCTCCATCTGCTCGAACAAATCCTTGTTGGTGGCGGTGACGATCCGGACATCGGCCCGCACGGTCTCGGTGCTGCCCAGGGGCTGGTGCTCACCCCCTTCGATAGCGCGCAGGAGCTTGACCTGCAGCTCCAGTGGGAGGTCTCCGATCTCGTCCAGGAAGAGCGTCCCTCCGTCCGCAAGGGCGAATCTGCCGGGCTTGTTTTCCTTGGCATCGGTGAAAGCGCCTCTCCTGTATCCAAACAGCTCGGATTCCATCAGGGTGTCCGGCAGGGCTCCGCAGTTGACCGCCACATAGGGCTTCTCACGTCGGGCGCTGAGCTCGTGGATGGCGCGGGCGAGCAACTCCTTCCCGGTTCCGCTTTCACCGCTCAGGAGGACGGGGGAGTCACTCCGGGCCAGGTCCCTCAGGTGATGGAGAATGGACAACATGGCCGGGTCCTGGGTGATGATGTTCTTCAAGGGTCCCCGCTGCCCCTCCGGCTCTTGAGAGGCGCTGAGACTCAGGTCCCGAAAAGTCTCGACCGACCCGATCACCCGCCCGTTCGGATCCCGCAGGGCCGTCATGCTCACCGAGACCGGCAGGGGCCTCCCCCATTTGTTGCGGATGCACACCTCCAAGTTTGCCGTGCTCTCTTGACGCAGAGCGCGCTCGAGGGGGCAGTCCGCGGTTCCGCACAGGTCGGTCTGGAAGACGATCCGGCAGGGCTTGCCAAGGACCTCCTCTTTCTGGAATCCCGTGATCCCTTCGGCCGCACGGTTGAACCAGGCGATCAGGCCCTGCCCGTCCAGCGCCATCACCCCGTCCGGGACGTTGTCCAGAATCATTCTGCAGGGAGCCGGGCACTTCTTATCCCTGCACGCCAGAGCATCTTGAAAGCAGCTCGTGCCGTCCATGTTCTCGTGTGTTGTCCGGGCTCTCAGACATTCTCGGTAACGATTGTTGCAGACTATGATACGATTTGCACCAAAACGTTGCAAGACAGGCGACGAGACGATCGAGGATCAGGGAAGCTCGGAGGTCGGTTCACGTCGGTCTCGTGGAGATCCGATGGGCAGCCTCCCGGGCTGCCTCGGCCACCTCCGGATCCGGGTCGCGGAACAGGCGGGCCAAAGCTTCCTGTGCGATCGGATTTCCGATTTTTCCAAGCAGGTCGGCGATGTCTCCACGAAGAGCACTGTCGTGTGAGTCGAGAAAAGGAAGAAGCTTCTCTGCCATCCGATCCAGGCACCGCGGGTCGGCTTCCATGGCCTCCTCGCAGATCGCCAGCAGCGAGAGCTTGCGGTTGAAGCTGGCTCCGCCGAAATGAGCGGCCAGGAAAGACGGGTCCACGCCGCCGGCCAGCAGAAGCCCCGCCTCGGAAAGGTGCCCGTCTTCGAGCAGACACAGGACCTGCTCTTGCAGAGCCAGGGTGCGCTCTTTGCGCTCGAGAATCCTCAGCATGCGATCCGAATCGAACAAGCCGATGAACGGCACTTCGTCGACCAAGGCGGTCGGAACGGAGCGGACGCGGTGGCTTGCCGCAAGATTGGAATGCTGCGTCACATCGAGGATGTGCAAAGAGAAGCTCTGCTTGTTCAGGGCCAGGGCCGTCACGCCCCGAACGACATGGGGGCAGTTGGGGCATTGGGCCGAGACGAACAGCAGCACTTGCGCGAGCCTCCCGCCCGTTCTCCTCTTGCCGGTGCCGGAGTCTCCGGGATCCGGTTCCGAAGAGAGTTTCCAAATCAGCTCCCGGAAGGGTGCTGTTTCGTGTCCGGTGGGGGCGAAGTGGTAGTGCAGGAGCGGTTCGCCACGCACGCACAGCGTCATGGCAGGAAGGAAGGGCTGCTTCACGGGATCGCCAGGGACCGCGCCGATCTTGTGGTCGCTCTCCTGAGCCAGGTCCTCAACGAACCGAGACAGCTCCAGCTCGGCTCGTTCCGGCCCGCCCCGGCAATGAATCAGGGTGAGGGCCCGGGGTAACTCCCTCAGGGAGCGCCTCGGAGAGTGCCTCGCTTCGTGCATCTTTCTCAAACTCAAAGCCCAACAGAGAGCCTTCGACCCGTCCTGAAAGAAAACCCTTAGGGGACGGGCTCTCAAAAATCTCGTGTCGAGCAGCCCTGGAGGGTCCGCAGGTGGCAAGTATCGTTGATCCGGCGGCAGATCCAAGTGCCCTGGTCGAAGACGAACTCGTTCAAGGCCGCCGTGTCCTGCCCGATTTGCCAGAAGTGGGAGTTGTCCAGCCCGAGCAAGGAGGCGATCAATACCTTGTTCACGACCCTGTGCGCCGCCACCAGGACGGATTGCCCCGGGTGTCGGCGGACCAGCTCCCCGATCGCCTCCAGGGCCCTGTCGCGCACGGCGCCGAGACCTTCCCCCTTCGGAAAGAAGACGTCCTGGGGCCTTTCCTTCCACATCCGGTAGAGCTCGGCGTAGTCCCGTTTGACCTCGTGGAGGGATTTGCTTTGCCACTCACCGAAGTCGATATCGGTCAACCCAGCGTGTTTCACCACCGGGATCCCGTGAGGCTCCAGAATGATCTGGGCCGTCTCTACGGCGCGGGACAAGGGGCTGCTGATCGCCGCGTGGAAGGTATCGCCCCGAAGCCAGTCACGCGCGCAGGCGGCCTCGGTGCGCCCCTGTTCGTCCAGCGGGACGTCGATCGTGCCCCGGAAAATCTCGTCTCGGTTCCATTCGGTTCGGCCGTGGCGGACGAGAACGATGCGCGTCAATTCCATGTCTCCCGGTCAGGAGGTTGTCGGTTTTCTCGTTCCTTCTCCCCTCGGCGAGGGGGAGAAGGTCAGGGTGAGGGGTGCATCTGCTCCCCTCACCCTCACCCCTCTCCAAGAGGGTGTCCAAAAGCCTCTCAAGCAGAAGAGGCCTTCCTCCAGTGGGGGGAAGGCCTCCTTCGGCTCTTGTTCGAGCTTCACGCGCTCCTCAGGCTCAGGATCTCTTGATCGCATCACCCGTAGCAGCGCCGTGAAGCTTGACTTCCACTTTTTCGTCCAGCTTCTGGTAGTACTCTTGGAGAATGACGAGCACTTCAGGCCGGGAGAACTGCTTGGGCAGCTCGCCGCCTTCAGAAAGGGTCTTTCGGACCAGAGTGCCGCTGAGCAGGAGACGATCCTCCTTGCCGTGGGGGCAGGTCCGCATGGATGCCATGCCGTCGCACTTGAAGCAGTAGAATGTCCAGTCAATGGGCAACGGCTTCAGCTCGAGGGCGCCGTTTGGGACCTCATGAAAGATCTTCTGCGCGTCGAAGGGGCCGTAGTAATCGCCGACCCCAGCGTGGTCGCGGCCCACGATCAGGTGGCTGCAACCGTAGTTCTGGCGGAAGACGGCGTGCAGAAGGGCCTCGCGAGGACCCGCGTACCGCATTTCCATCGGGTACCCGCCTTGGATGCAGGTGTTCTTCACGAAATAGTTGTCGACGAGCGCCTCGATCGCGCGCACGCGGACGTCGGCCGGGATGTCCCCCGCCTTGAGGGCCCCGAGGAGCTGGTGGATGTACAGGCCGTCGCAGATCTCGATGGCGATCTTGGCCAGGTACTCGTGGGAGCGGTGCATCGGATTGCGCAGCTGCAGAGCCGCGACGGTCGTCCAGCCCTTCTCCTCGAACTGGGCGCGCGATTGCGCGGGGGTCTGGTAGAGCCCCGGGAACTGCTTGGGGAAGTAGCTTTCGCTCAAGACCTTGATCGGGCCGGCGATGTTGACTTCCTTCTGGGACATGACCTTGGCCACGCCAGGATGGCCTTTGACGTCGTCGGTCCAGAAGACTTTCTTGCACTCGTGCACCTTGTCGATCGTATACTGATCCGTGACCTTCATGGTGGCAAGGATTTCCTCGTTCTCGACGTCATAGAGAGCGACTTCCTTGCCCACGGCGGCCTTGGCGTCTTCCTTGTCGGCCGAAAGGGTGATCGGGATGGGCCAGAAGGTGCCGTCCTTCATCAGATAATTGTCGCAGCAACCCTTCCAGTCGTCGTGTCCCATGAAGCCCGTGAGCGGAGTGAAGGCCCCGATCCCCAGCATCAGGACGTCTCCTGCCTCGCGGCTGGTCATCGGGATCTTCTTGAGCGTCTGGGCCTTCTTGGTTTCCTCCTTGAGGGCCTCTCCCTGCAGCAGGAGGGGTTTCAACTTCTTTTCTTTTCCATGGGGTTTGACCAACGCCATTCTTGTCTCTCCCTTCCTTAAGGGTGTTTCAGCGGAGCGACTTGCGGATCCGCTCAGCAACCGCTGTCTGCCAAACGCAACTCTCCCAATGCCCGCTTTCAGGGTACTTGACTGGCAATTCTCGGGGGGAAAAACGAACGGAACATGCCCGGCGCAGGTCAGATCAAAAGCCGGAACACTTCTCAACGTCTTTGCTGTCCGCGAAGCAAGCTATCAGCACCGGGCCAGGTTGTCAAGCTCAAAACTCGTCTCCGGCGGAATTCCACGGATGCATTTGCAGGAGCAAAGCCGTATCGGAGAGCGCGGCTGCAAAAATTTCTGGCAGCCGGACCTTGCTTGACAGAAACTATGGGTTGTGCTAAAAATGCCCCCATGCCGACCGGGTGAATGAATAATCATTCAGAAGCGGACGTGGATGCCTGTTTGAACATGAAGCGAGAAGGCTCCTGTCTTCTCTCATGCCCGGGAGTTTCCAAGAGAAGCCGCAGGCGTTTCCGGTACAGTCCCGTTTTTCTGCACGCCTATTGAAGATCCGGGTCGAGGCCAGTCGGGCGAGGATGGCGAGCGCGTGAAGAGTTTTCAACGGTTGCGGTTTCCGACGTGTTCCGCCCGACAATGCTCCCCCGCGATGTCCAGGATGATCGGGAACAGGTACGGGATCGTCGGTCGTTCCTGGACTCTCTAGATTCTGGATCATGATCAAGATTTGTTTGACACCCATGAGCTGCATGTCGTACGCTTTTTATTCTGCCCTTTCTTTTCGCCTCCGCCGCAGCTCCGAGCCAGCGCCTTTTTTGAGAACGGTTTCTTTTCGAGCGGAAGAGCAAACAGGTGTCCGGCTGATCGCTGGGAGAAAGATCCAACCTCCATTGTGCAGACCGTCCCAGGAAAGGAGGTGAAACGGGGAGATACGCGACGTCTTTGCGTCCTCGTCGAACAAGGAAGACATCGTTTCGGTTGGGGCCCCTCTCGAGTAGGAGAGGCTCCGATTTTCTCAGGCTAAGTGGCAAGGAGGACACAGAATGCCAAGCTTCGTAATCATGGAGAAGTGCGACGGGTGCAAGGGGCAGGATAAGACTGCGTGCATGCACATTTGCCCCAATGATCTGATGGTGCTGGACAAGACCACGGACCCCGACAAGCCCAAGGCTTACAACCGCGCGCCCGATTACTGCTGGGAATGCTACAACTGCGTGAAGATCTGCCCCCAGCAGGCGATCGACGTCAAGGGCTATGCGGATTTCGTCCCCATGGGTGCCAGCGTCGTTCCGCTGCGCGGGTCCGAGGACATCATGTGGACGGTGAAATTCCGCAACGGGACGATCAAGCGCTTCAAGTTCCCGATCCGTACCACCCCGGAAGGCAAGGCAGAGCCCCTGGCCGGCTGGAGCTCGGGCTCGGACGATCCCAAGAGCCCGCTTCTTTGCACCGAGCCGGATTCCCTTGGGTACCAACTCCCCAGCCTGAAAAAGTAACTTAGAGGAGGTAGAAGCATGCTGCCATCTGATTTCCAGACCGTCGAAATCAACACCGATCTGCTGATCCTGGGCGGTGGTATGGCTGCCTGTGGTGCGACCTTTGAAGCAGCCTATTGGGCGAAGAAGCACGGGTTGAAGGTCACCGTGGTGGACAAGGGCGTTATGGAGAGAAGCGGCGCCGTGGCCATGGGACTGTCGGCCATCAACGAGTACATCGGCATCCGCGAGGGTGAACACACCTGCGAACAGTACGTGAAGTACGTCCGCCAGGACCTGATGGGCGTCTCCCGCGAGGATCTGGTCTACGACATCGCACGTCATGTCGACGGAACGGTCCACCTGTTCGAGAAATGGGGTCTGCCGATTTGGAAGGACGAGAAAGGCAATTACGTCCGCGAGGGTGCGTGGCAGATCATGATCAACGGCGAATCGTACAAGGTCATCGTTGCCGAGGCCGCCAAGAACGCCCTGGCGACCCTGGGAGACAAGGGACAGGTCCTGGAGCGCGTCTTCGTGGTCGAGCCCCTGATGGATGGTGACCGGTGCGTAGGCGCCGTGGGCTTCAGCATCCGTGAGCCCAAAGTCTATGTCATGAAGGCCAAGGCCGTTCTGGCTGCCATGGGCGGCGCGGTCCATGTGTTCAAGCCGCGGTCCACCGGTGAAGGTCTCGGCCGGTCCTGGTATCCCCCGTTCAACTCCGGCGCAACGGCTTACTTCACGATCAAGGCTGGCGCGGAAATGACCTGCCAGGAAGTCCGGTTCATTCCGGTTCGCTTCAAGGACGCTTACGGGCCGGTCGGCGCGTGGTTCCTCCTGTTCAAGGCGGCAGCCACGAGCGCTCTGGGCGGCGACTACATGGTGGAGAGGAAGGCGGCGCTGCAGGAGTGGGCGCCTTACGGCTTGGGTAAGCCGATTCCGGCGAACCTTCGCAACCATCTCGGACTGCTGGATGTCTACGAAGGCAAGGGCCCGATCTACATGCAGACGGCCAAAGCCATCCAGAACATCGCGGCCCAGTACAAGGACGATCCCAAGGGCTTCAAGAAGAAGATGAAGGAGCTCGAGAGCGAAGCCTGGGAAGACTTCCTGGACATGACCATCAGCCAGTCGATCCTGTGGGCGGCCCACAATATTCAGCCCGAGGAGAAGCCTTCGGAAATCATGGCCTGCGAGCCTTACTTCATCGGTTCCCACTCCGGTGCGTCCGGCGCGTGGGTTTCCGGACCGAAGGACCTTGCCCCGGCCGAGTACTTCTGGGGTTACAACCGCATGACCACAGTGAAGGGCCTCTTTGCCGCGGGTGACGGCGCGGGCGCTTCCAGCCACAAGTTCTCCTCCGGCTCCCACGCCGAGGGGCGGATCGCGGCCAAGGGCGCGATCGACTTCATCCTCGACAACAAGGCGGAGCCCAAGGTGGACGCGGCCGACGTCGAGAAGATCAAGACGATGCTGCTCAAGCCGCTCGATCTCTTTGCCAAGCACAGCAAGGAGACCAGCGACCGCGACATCAACCCGAACTACAGTATTCCCAGGCAGATCATGTTCCGCCTGCAGAAGATCATGGACGAGTACGCGGGCGGTGTCACCTCGTGCTTCGCCACCAACAAGCCCTCCCTGGAGCGCGGTCTGGAACTGATGCAGATGCTCAAAGAGGATGCCGAGAAGCTGGCAGCCGAGGACTACAATGAGCTGATGCGCTGCTGGGAGAACTACACCCGCATGTGGATCGCCGAGAGCCACATCCGGCACCTGATGTTCCGTGAGGAAACGAGATGGCCGGGCTACTACATCCGTTCGGACTTCCCGAAGATGGATGAGAAGAACTGGCACTGCTTCGTGAACTCCGTGTACGACCGCAAGACCGGCGAATGGACGATGAAGAAGGTTCCGATCGTCAACCTGCCCGTCTGAGGTGTGCCACTCTACGGCCACCAGGCCCCTCGAGAGGGCCTGGTGGCCCGTTTTTCACTTCTTGTCGCCCATCTGGACCGACTCGGAAGCAAATCCTCTTCCCGGGAACCGGAAGGGGTCGCCATATATGGTCGTCGTATTTGAAAACCTGCCGAATCCATCATGCAAACAAGGGAGCAAGCGAGGATGGCTGGTGAAAAGAACAAAGCCACTGGGAATGGGGCTATTCTTGTCGTGGGGGGAGGAATCGCCGGAATCACGGCAACCCTGGAGGCTGCCGAAGTCGGCGCAGATGTCATCCTCGTAGAGAAAAACCCCTACCTGGGTGGCCGCGTGGCGCGGATGAACCGCTATTTCCCGAAACTGTGTCCTCCTACCTGCGGCCTCGAAATCAACTTCAAGAGGATGAGGAACAACTCCCGGATCCGGGTTGTGACGCTCGCCGAGGTGGAGTCGGTCAGCGGTCAGCCGGGCTCGTACGAAGTCACCATCCGCCAGAATCCAAGATATGTAAACGAAAACTGCACGAGCTGCGGCGCCTGCGCCGAGGCGTGCTCGCTCATGGTCCCCAACGAGTTCGATCTGGACATGAGCCAGAGGAAAGCCGCCTATCTGCCGTTCGAGATGGCCTACCCGAACCAATATGTGCTGGACCCCCAAATCATCGGAACCGACGATGCGAATCGGTGCCTTCAGGCCTGTAAATACAACGCGATCGATCTGACCATGCAGCCCCGCGTGCTCACCGAGAAGGTGGCCTCCATCATCGTGGCCACGGGCTGGAGACCCTACGACGCCAAGAAGATGGACAAGCTCGGGTTTGGACGGATCCCCAACGTCATCACCAACGTGATGATGGAGCGGCTCGCGTCCACGAACGGTCCGACCCAGGGCAAGCTCCTGCGTCCATCGGACAAGAAGCCGGTCCGGAGCGTGATCTTCGCTCAGTGCGCCGGATCCCGCGACGAGAACCATCTGGCCTACTGCTCCGGCGTCTGCTGCCTGGCTTCGATGAAGCAGGCGACTTACGTGCGCGAGCAGGACCCCGAAGCCCAGGTGCGGATCTTCTACATCGACGTGCGTGCCATGGGAAAGTTCGAGGACTTCTACGCAGCCTCCCAGAAAGACGGGAAGCTCCAATTCGTCAAAGGAAAAGTGGCCAAGATCGAGGAGGACCCCGCCACTCAGGACGTGATCGTCGAGGTGGAAGACACCATGTCCGGAGAGAAGATCCGCGCGCAGGCAGACATGGTCGTTCTGGCGACCGGGATGGTGCCGAATACGGCCGGAGAGAGACTGCCGATGGACGTGGCCTACGACGAATTCGGCTTTGTGGTCTCGGACGGCTCCCAGAAGGGCATCTATGCTGCCGGATGTGCCAAGAGACCCGTTGACGTCGCTTCGGCTCTGCAGGATGCCACCGGCTCCGCGCTGAAGGCCATTCAATGTCTGAGGAGGTAAGGTGATGGAAAAGAAGGTCGGGGTATATATCTGCACCGGTTGTGGGATCGGCGAAGCCCTGGACGCGAAGTCGTTGGCCAAAGTGGCCACCTCCGAACAGAAGGTGCCTATCTGCAAGAGCCATGAGTTCCTGTGCGGTGCCGAGGGGCTGGACATGCTCCGCAAGGACATGGGCCAGGAAGGCGTGAACACGCTCGTCATCGCCGCCTGTTCGAAGCGAGCCAAGACCGAGGCTTTCTCGTTCGACCCCACCCAGGTGTGTGTGGAAAGGGTGAACATCCGCGAGCACGTGGCCTGGTGTCAGCCGGCCGGCGAAGAAGACACGCAGATGCTGGGGGAGGACTATCTGCGCATGGGGATCGTCAAGGCCAAGAAGATGGAGCCTCTGGCGCCGTTCAAGGAAGAGACTTCCAAGAAGATCCTCGTGGTCGGCGGCGGGGTCACGGGCATGACGGCGGCGCGGGAAGCGGCCGTGGCCGGCTACGAGGTCGTGCTGGTCGAGAAAGAGGTGCAACTGGGCGGATACGCGGCGAAGCTGCACAAGACCTTCCCTCAGCGGGCGCCTTATCTCGAAATCGAAAACACGAACGTGGCCGCCCTGATTCAGGAGGTGGAGGCCCAGCCGAAGATCACGATCTACAAGGGAGCGGCCCTTCAGAAGACGGCCGGAGCGCCCGGCTTGTTCGACGTGACGATCCAGCAGAACGGGTCGTCCGAGACGGTTCGGGTCGGTGCGATCGTGGAAGCGGCGGGTTTCGCTCCTTACGATGCCGGCAAGCTCGGCCATCTCGGCTATGGAGAATGCACGAACGTCGTCACGCATTTCGAAGTCGAGCAGATGGCCAAAGCCGGCAAAATCCAGCGGCCTTCCGACGGCAAGGCACCCAAGGCGGTGGCGTTCATCCAGTGTGCGGGCTCCCGGGATCCCAAACATCTCGCTTACTGCTCCGCCACCTGCTGCATGACGTCTCTAAAGCAGGCCAAGTACATACGCAACGCGAATACCGAGGCCAAGGTTTACATCCTGTACAAAGACATGCGGACCCCCGGGCAGTACGAAAATTTCTACAAGCAGGTCCAGCAGGATGAAGGCGTGTTCCTGACCAAGGGCGAGGTGACCTCGGTCGTGGAGGACGCGGACAAGGGCGTTCGCATCCAGGTCGAGAAGACGCTCCTGGGCGATAAGATCGAGATCCAGGCAGATCTCGTGGTGCTGGCTACGGGCATGGTATCGAACGCGGCCCTCGGCGAGGAGCTCGTGGTCAAGCTGGCCGACGAAGGGGACGACAAGAAGAAGGGAGAGGAGGCCCAAGAGCCTCCGGCGGACCGGATCATTCGCTCCAATATCCTGAATCTGGCATACCGACAGGGGCCGGAGCTTCCGGCTCTCAAGTACGGCTTTCCCGATTCCCACTACGTGTGCTTCCCCTACGAGAGCCGCAGGACCGGTATCTACCCGGCCGGCGCCGTGCGCCAGCCTATGGACGCGGCCATGGCCACCGAAGACGCCACCGGCGCTGCCCTCAAAGCCATCCAGTGCGTCGAGATGGTGGCGAGAGGGGAGGCGACCCATCCACGATCGGGAGACCTCTCGTACCCGGAGCTGTTCCTCCAGCGCTGCACGCAGTGCAAGCGCTGCACGGCGGAGTGCCCCTTCGGCATGTACGACGAGGACGAGAAGGGCACGCCCAAGCCGAATCCGACACGGTGCCGACGTTGCGGGATCTGCATGGGAAGCTGCCCCGAGAGGATCATCAGCTTCAAAGACTTCTCGGTCGACATCATCGGCTCCATGGTGAAAACCATCGAAGTCCCGGAGGAGGACGAAGAGAAGCCCAGGGTGGTCTGCTTCATCTGCGAGAACGATGCCTACCCGGCGGTGGACATCGCCGGCCTCCGCCGCATGCAGTACAGCCCCTTCGTCCGGTTCATTCCCCTCCGCTGCCTGGGCGACATGAACATCGTCTGGATCGCGGACTCGCTCTCCAAGGGGATCGACGGGGTCATGCTGATCGGATGCAAGTACGGGGATGACTATCAATGTCATTTCATGAAGGGCTCGGAGCTTGCGAACTACCGGATGGGGAAGATCCAGGAAACCCTGACCCGACTGGCCCTGGAATCCGACCGGATCCGGGTGCACCAGCTCTCCATCAACGAGTACGATCAGATACCGAAGCTGGTGACGGACTTCATGGCCAAGATCGAAGAGGTGGGGCCGAATCCATACAAGGGCTTCTAGGAGGGGCCTGTCGATGACGCAACCCTATCGGATTGAACCCGATCTCGATTTCGTTCGAGACGTCATCCGCTCCGGCGGTGAGACCGTCAAGAAGTGCTTTCAGTGCGCGACCTGCTCCGTGGTCTGCCCCATCTCCCCGGAGCAGGAGCCGTTTCCCAGGAAAGAGATGATCCAGGCCCAGTGGGGGCTCAAGGACAAGCTGGTCAGGGACCCGGATATCTGGCTCTGTCACAACTGCAACGACTGCTCGACCAATTGCCCCCGCGGCGCCAGACCCGGGGACGTGCTGAATGCCCTCAGGCAGAAGAGCATCGAACACTACTCGGTCCCGGGCAAGCTCGCGCGCATGGTATCGGACCGGAAGTACCTGCCCCACCTGCTCGGCATCCCGACGCTGCTGTTCCTGATCGTGATCCTGTTCACGCACCGCTTCGGCGAGTCGATCCTGATGTCCCACGGGCAGCAGATCTCGCTCGAAGGTCTCATCCGGTCCTGGAAGATGATTCCCATGCTGGCCGTAGACGTCATCTTCATCCTGACCAGTGTCCTGGTCGTCGGGGTCTTTGCGAACGGCGTGGCGCGTTTCTGGAAGGACATGGACGCCCTCAGGCCGAGGAGATCCGGAATGGTCCCGAGCGCGATCGAGGTCATTCAGGAGCTGCTGTTCCACCGGAACTTCAAGGAGTGCGGGACGAGTCAGGACCGTTACCTGGGGCACCTGGGAGTCTTCTACGGATTCGTGGCCCTGTTCGTGGTCACGACCTGCATTTTCATCGGCATTTACTTCCTCAGCCTCGTCGCGGACATTCCACCCACCCCCTGGGCGTGGTGGAACCCGGTCAAGCTGCTGGCGAATCTCGGTGCGATCGCCCTCCTGGCAGGGTGCTTTCTGCTCATCCGGAGCCGGCTCGCCGGGGAGGAGGACGCCAAGAGCTCTTACTACGACTGGTTCTTTCTGGGCCTCGTCACCGCAGTCGGCCTGACCGGGCTTGCCGCGGAAGTCGTGAGATGGATCGGCATCGATTTTCTCTACTACGTACTCTATTTCATGCACCTGGTTTTCGTCTGGTCCATGATCGCCTACTTGCCGTATTCCAAGTTTGCGCACTTGGTGTATCGGACGGCGGCGCTCATCCACGCCAAGGCTTCCGGCCGGGACCTGAAGGGCCGACCTCCCGTGCGAGTGCTCTCTCCCCGGGGAGCCGACTCTCCCGTGTGAAGTAGAAAAGAGACAGATAACGAGTCATGAGCGGAACAATGGAAAGGTTTTGCAGGTTGAATCCGGACACAGAGAGGAGGTGACAAGGGGCCAGAGAGGATGGATGCGAAGCACGGAGTCAGATCGCTCACCCTGCCAGTTGACTGGCAGAATGGACGGACAGCCAACAGGATCTGTCTAAGGAGGAAACAGGCATGGCATTGAAACACAAGACCCCCATGCTGGACGAGCTCGAGAAGGGGCCGTGGCCAAGCTTCGTTACGGATTTGAAGCGCATGGCCGAGCGGAAGCCCGCCTGCGACGATCTCCTGGGGGTGATGGAGCTCTCCTACCGGGAGAAAGAGGGGCACTGGAAGCACGGAGGCGTGGTCGGCGTGATGGGGTATGGGGGAGGGGTCATCGGCAGATACTGTGATCGGCCGGACCTGTTCCCGTCCGTCGCCCACTTCCACACGATCCGTGTCAACCAGCCGACGGCCAAGTACTATACGACGGCCCAGCTGCGGAAGCTCTGTGACGTGTGGGAGAAGTTCGGGAGCGGCGCCACCAATATGCACGGCTCCACCGGAGACGTGATTCTCCTGGGAACGACGACCGACAACCTGGAGCCCTGCTTTTCGGCGCTGACCCACGAGTGCGGCATGGACCTGGGCGGATCGGGCTCCGCGCTTCGGACTCCGTCGGCCTGCCTGGGCATGTCGCGCTGCGAATATTCCTGCATCGACACCCAGGACTTCATTTTCAACGTGACCAAGACCTTTCAGGATGAGCTGCATCGCCCGGCTTGGCCTTACAAGTTCAAGATCAAGTCTTCGGGCTGCTCCAACGACTGCGTGGCTTCCATCGCCCGCGCGGATTGCTCGGTGATCGGGACCTGGCGGGATAAGATTCGAGTGGACGGGGAGGCCGTGCGTGCTTATGCGGCGGGCGACCTCGTCCCTGCCGGCGGCGGCCACGGCACCGAAAAACGCAAGCTGGACGTTCAGAAAGAGGTCTGCGATCTCTGCCCCACGAAGTGCATGAGCTGGGACGGGAAGACGCTGAAGATCGAGGACAAAGAGTGCACGCGCTGCATGCATTGCATCAACGTCATGCCCCGTGCGCTCCGTCCCGGTCTCGACCGAGGGGCCACGATCCTGTGTGGCGGCAAGGCCCCGATTCTCGAAGGCGCCCAGATGTGCAGCGTGGTCATCCCTTTCATGAAGATGGAGCCTCCTTACGAGGAGTTCAAGGAGTTCATCGAGAAGGTGTGGGAATGGTGGGATGAGAACGGGCGGAACCGGGAGCGCCTCGGCGAGCTGATCCAGAGGCTCGGGATGAGGGCTTTCCTGGAAGCGATCGGACGTGAGCCGGACCCAAGAATGGTCTTTACCCCCAGGTACAACCCGTACATGTTCTTCAAGGAAGAAGAAGTCGAGGGTGGCTGGGACCGGAAGGCGGCCGAGTACCGCAAGAGACACCAGGCCTAGGGAGGTACGGAGAAATGGCAGAAGTGAAGAGACTGACCGATATTGGCCCTCCAGACTACAAGGAGTTCCTGCCGCCTGTGATCCGGGAGAACTACGGGAAGTGGAAGTTCCACGAGACCGTCGAGCCTGGTGTGCTCATGCACGTCTCGGAGTCGGGCGCCGCCGTGTACTCCGTTCGAGTCGGCGGGACCCGTATCATGACCGTCGACCACATCCGTGAGATTTGTGAGATCGCGGACAAGTACTGCGGGGGCCATCTGCGCTTCACCACGCGCAACAACATCGAGTTCCTGGTGAGCGACAAGAGCCAGCTCGAGCCCCTCAAGAAGGATCTCCGGAGCCGGGGCAACAAGTTCCCGATCGGCGGGACCGGAGCCGGGGTCACGAACATCGTTCACACCCAGGGATGGCTCCACTGCCACACGCCGGCCATCGACGCTTCGGGCGTGGTGAAGGCGGTCATGGATGACCTGTTCGAGTACTTCACCTCCATGAAGCTGCCGGCCCACGTGCGCATCTCTCTGGCCTGCTGCCTCAACATGTGCGGCGCCGTGCACTGCTCGGACATCTCGATTCTGGGGATCCACCGGAAGCCGCCGCTGGTCGAGAACGAGCGGCTGGATTCGGTGTGCGAGGTCCCGCTGGCCATTGCGGCCTGCCCGACGGCGGCCATCAAACCGACCAAGGTGAAAATCGGCGACAAGGAAGTCAAGAGCGTCGTGGTGAACAACGACCGCTGCATGTTCTGCGGGAACTGCTACACCATGTGCTCCGCCATGCCTCTGGCTGACCACCAGGGGGATGGAATTGCTCTGTGGGTAGGCGGCAAGGTCTCCAACGCGCGTAAACCGCCGACCTTCTCCAAGCTGGCCGTCCCGTTCCTCCCGAACGAGCCGCCGCGCTGGCCGAGCACGGTCAAGGCCATCCGGAAGATCGTCGAGGCCTACGCTGCGGGTGCGAGGAAGTACGAGCGCATCGCAGAGTGGATCGACCGGATCGGATGGGAGCGGTTCTTCGAAAAGGCGGGCATCGAGTTCAAACATCAGCACATTGACGACTACCGTCTGGCCATGACAACCTGGAGGACGACGGCCCAGTTCAAGTTCTAGATGGCGGAGGGAATGCGGCCAAGCAGGAGCGCTTCGTCGCATTCCGCTCTGCAGTTGCTCGTGCAAAGGGCGACCCCGGGGGTCGCCCTTTGTGCTCGGACAAACGGCGGAAAGGGAGATATCCTTGACCAGGCAAGACGACGCGGAAACCCTTGAGAAGCTCCGGAAGGAGCTCTTGCTCCACCCAGATTCGGCTCCCCTTCACTACAACATGGGGCTGGCGCTCGCCAGGAAAGGGGAGCTGGATGAGGCGATTTGTGAATTCAAGACCGCTTTGGAGCTGAACTCCGGGATGGTCGAGGCCAGGATCAATCTCGGCGGCATGTATCTGCGCAAAGGGAACCTCGAGGCGGCGATCCAGGAGAACCGGAAGGTTCTCGAGATCGATCCGAAGATGATCAACGCGTACAGCAACTTGGGTTTTCTGCTGGTGCGCCAGGGCAAGGTGGATGAAGGCATCCGGGTTTACGAAGAGGCGCTCCGCATTCACAAGAACGTTCCCCAGGTCTACGCGAATCTCGGCCAGGCCTACCATCTCAAAGGAGACCTCGAGCGGGCGGCCGAGGCGAACGAAAAGGCCCTGGCCTTGTCCGAGCGCTTCGCTCCGGCTCATCACAATCTGGCCATGATCTACTCTCAAAAGGGGGATCTGGATGCGGCTCGCAAGCACTGCGAAGAGGCCGTTCGCCTCGGATTTCCGGTCAGTGAGGAGCTTCGGGCAAGGCTGATGCCGCCCGCAGGCGCTTCGGAGTAAGTGCAAGCCGACACGTGAGCGCCGCGAGCCCGCCCGGTGGGGTGAGGTGTTGGAGAGCAAGACATGGATTGGGATCCAAGTCGGGAGCAGGTCCAGGGACACGGGTCGTTCGTCAAAATACGATATCGTTTGAGGACCCTGCAGGGCGAATACGTCAAAGGCGACCCTCGTGAAGGATACGCCTACCTGGAATTCTTCACGGGGTACAACCAGGTCCTCCCGGCGCTGGAGAAGAACCTGCTCGGCAAGGCAAAAGGGATGGAGCTTCGCCTTTGCC
Source organism: bacterium (assembly GCA_040756235.1). Classification (GTDB taxonomy): domain Bacteria; phylum Desulfobacterota; class DSWW01; order DSWW01; family DSWW01; genus JBFLZG01. The sequence continues at coordinate 120,646 of JBFLZG010000087.1, forward strand.
TGTCTCCCGCGGAAGCCTTCGGCCCCTACCGTCAGGACCTGCTCAAAGAGCGAAGTCTCGAGGAATTCCCGGAAGGGAGAAGCCTGGAACCCGGGAAATGGGCCTCGGCCCGGGACGAGCGAACGAGGACGGCCTACAGCTACTACGTGAAGGAGAAAGACGAACATCGGATCGTGCTGGACTTCAACCACCCGTTGGCCGGACGGGACTTGGTCTACGAGCTGAAGATCCTGGAGGTGCGGCCTGCGACGGCAGAGGAAAAGGAATTGCTGCGCCCATGCGAGACGGAGGAGGGAGACGTTCGCGGCTGAGGCGGACAAATCGCCAGATGCAAGGCGGGCGCAGAAGGGCAGGTTTTAGGTATGTATTAGGCTTCAGGGGCAGGGTTTAGGCGGGGACTGACACCCAAAACCAGACACCTGGCGAGGCGCGCCGGAGAGGGCCGTTTCGTGGCAGGGGGGCATGCCCTTTCCGCAGGAAACGGCCGCCCCCTTGCCAGCGCATGTGTGGACCCGGTCCCGGACATCGGACAGGGATCTGAGGGCGCCGAAGGCGGGGTCGGGCTGAGAAAACCGATAGGTCGGTGAAGAGAATGGCTCAGGTCTTGAGCTTTGCGTCCACGTCTTCCTGAGCCAGCTGGAACATCGTCGTGCTGCCGGTCGAGAAGTACATCAGCGTCCTTTCTTCAATCATTTCGCTGATGATTTTCTTCAGATCCTTCTTGCTGACGCCTTCCACGGCGTCGTGGAGGTCGCTCATGTAGAACTTCGTCTTGACCTTCTCCTTGCTCTTGAAGAAGTCAAGGATCTTCTGCTTCACATCTTCATGCATCGGGCTCTCCTTTGTCGCATGGGAAACGGTATCAGGGGAAAAACCAAGTAACCTTAGAGTTTTCATGCGGAAAAGTCAACCGGCAGAAAGCTGGGGAGACCCTCATGTCCTCCGAAGAAGAGAAGAAAAAAAAGGCCATTTTCGAAAGCATGTCGCCGAAGCGGCAGAAGAGGATTCTCGAGAAGGGTTACGAGCAGTGGGATCCTTTCCGGATGCCCAAGGAACCTCCATTTTTTTCCGAAGAAGACAGGCGCGCGCGAAGGCAGATTGCAGATCTCGTGGATCGATTCCTGGATCATGCAGCACGCCGCATTCTCAAAGCCCCCCCCTCGCCGGCTTACATTCAATCCGTTCGGGACATCGCGTTCGGGCTGGCGCGAGGAGAGGAACGCTATCAGGCCATGTACGACTACTCTGTCTGGTTTGCCGCTATCGCGAAGGGGGCCGATGCCGGATGATACCCCCGGGCGGCCGGTCAAGGCTCCGGATCGTGGCTCGCCGGCGGGGCGGCCCTGAGGCTCTCCAACTCCTGTTCGACGGCAGCTGTTGCCCTGAGGTCTTTGAGTCTCCGGTAGATCGCGAGCGCTTGCTCGTGCCATGAGATGGCCTGGGCAAGGTCTCCTTTCTTCTTCGAGAGGTCTCCCAGGTTGGTAAAGGTCATGGCTTGGCGGTCTTCCACGCCGAGCCTTTCCCAACGTTTCAGCGCTTCCTGAAAATACATGAAGGCCTTTTCATCTTGACCCAGCAGTCGGTGCATCTTGGCGATCCGGTCCAGCAGGATCCCGCAGCCCAGAGCGTCCTCGAAGGTCGAACAGATCTCGAGGGCCTCCTGGTAAGGGAGGAGGGCCTTTTGCGGGTCCTCCCGGGACCAGTGGATGTCCCCGAGAAGAAGAGAGGCCCGCACCCGGTTCTTCTTGTCGTCAGCTGTGAGGCAGGTGTGATAAGCCGACTTGCACAGGATCTCGGCCTGCTCCGCGTGCCCGGCCGCCAGGTGAAGCTCGGCAAGGGACAGGGAGACGACCGCTTCGCCGAAAGTGTTGTGGTGTTTCCTGCAGAGGGCGCAAGCTTCTTCGAGGAGCGGGAGGGCTTGCTGGAAATCGCCTTTCTCCCGGTGAGTGTCCCCCAGCTTGAAGGCCAGGTTCGCCATTCGGGTCTCATCACCCTGTTGGCGGGCCTCCGAGAGAAGCTCGCTCATCCGTTCCATCGAGTGCATACAGGTTCCTTTTCCCCCGGCTGCTCTTATAATCATACCGGAAAGCGTCGACAAAAACATCCCTTTCAAAAGGGCCGAGCAGGAGACGAGGCAGGCATGGACAAGAGGATCGAGGGGAAGGGGCGCCCGGATTCGGAGGAGGCTGCCCGCAGGCGCTTCGAATCGGTGAACGAAGTCGGACGCATTCTGGTGCGGAAAGGCCTTCTGGATCCCGGTGAAGAGCTGGTCGGCGCCATGTTGGAGGACCTCGTTCACTATGCCTATTTCACCGGCTGCATCTCCAGAACGAAAGTGAAGGAGCTTCTTGGCTTGACGGATGAGGCGGCCAAGGACCGGGTCAGGACGTGGAAGAGATGGCATGAGGGCAACAAGCATTGTCAGGCCCGGTGGAATCCCATGTACGAGGCCTGGCAGAACCAGGGCGAGGGACCTGAAGGGGCGACAGAAGAGAGCTGAAGAGCCCTGCCTGTTCGCGTCAGTGTGGGGCGGCCGCCGTCGCGGGCTTTCATCGCCCGCGGATTGCCGCTATAATGGGCTCATCTGAGGGTCGAAGGAGAGGAGAAGGAAGTTGCCCCTATACGAATTCACATGCCAGCAGTGCGGCAGGCTCTGCGAATTCCTTGTGCGGAGCTCGACGGAAAAGGTCGAGCTCCGCTGTCCCGCTTGCGGTTGCGAACGACTGCAGCGGGTGTTGAGCCGGGTCAACTCCGTGGTTGCCGGTTCCGGCGGAGGAGCGGATTCCTCCGTGGAACACCGGTCCTGCCCTTCCGGAACCTGCTCTACCATCACCTTGCCTGGACACTCGCGATAGCGGTGATAGGCTGTTTCCGCCCGCTCCGTTGGCCGGGGCGGCCCGCGGGCATCTCGAGACGGTGTGCCGCGCACAGCCCCCATCTGAGAGCCCGATCCGGGAAACGACAGCCGTCCGGCACGCAGTCTGTAACACAGGAAAGGATGCAAGATGAAAGACCCCTCCAAGTCAAGCGCACCGCCTTCCCGGAGACCCCTGCTGAAACCATCGAGCCGGGTCAAGTTCGAATGCAGGCCCGGCCTGCCGTGCTTCACGGCCTGTTGCCAGGACGTGAATATATTCCTCTCCTCCTACGACATCCTCCGTCTCAAGAATCGCCTTCAAGTGACCTCTGGCGACTTCCTGGAGCGGTACACGAAGACGCTACTTTCCCCCTCAGGGGCAATTCCTCTGGTGCAGCTCAAAATGCAGGAATCGGACAAGCGGTGCCCTTTCGTTACCCCCGAAGGCTGCACGGTTTACTCGGACCGCCCCTGGGCCTGCCGCATGTACCCGATCGACCGGACGGACGCAGGCGGGGAGTACTTCTTTATCGCCGAGAACGAAGTGTGTCGCGGTCGAAACGAGCCCAAGGAATGGGCGATCGAGGACTGGCTCACGGACCAGGGTGTCGAGCCCTACGAGGAGATGGACGACCGTTTCTCGATCGTGACCCGGAACCCGCGGCTGATGAAGGAGAAGCTCCAGGACCCGAGGATGCAGAAGATGTTCTGGATGGCTTTTTACGACCTGGACACCTTCCGCCGCTTCGTCTACGAGAGCCGTTTCCTTCAGACCTTCGAAGTGGAGCCGGAGATGGTGGAGCTGGCCCGCAAGGACGACATGGCTCTCCTGCACCTGGCGCTCCGGTGGCTTCAGTTCGGGCTGGTCTGCGCCGATGTCCTGCCGATTCGGGAGGAAGTGCTCAAAGCGAAGAAGGCTGCGCAGGAAGAAGCCGGGAAGAAAGCCTCGGACGCAGAGTGAAGCGCGAGCGGTCGAGAGAAGGGCAGAGGAGGGTCGTTTGCATGCCGCCGACGGACCATGAAGGTGTTCTCGAACCCCTTCCGGAAACAGGCCTGCGGTTCTCGTGTCACCCCTCCGTCCCCTGTTTCAACGTCTGCTGCCGCGACCTCCGTCTCACCCTGACTCCCTACGACATCCTCCGCATGAAGAAAGCGGCCGGCCTGCCCTCGAGCGCTTTTCTGGAGCAGTATACGTTCGTCGAAACCGATCCGGAGTGGAAGATCCCGGTCATCAGGCTCCAGATGTCGGATGATCCCGTGCGGTCCTGTCCTTTCGTGCGCGCGGGCGGCTGCAGCATTTATGCGGACCGCCCCGCAGCTTGCAGGACCTATCCTCTGGGCCGTGCATCCAGACGGGGTCCCGACGGTACGGAGGAACACTATTTTATGGTTCGGGAGGCGCACTGCCTGGGCTTCCGGGAGGGCAAGCTCTGGACGGTTCCGGAATGGCTGAGAGATCAGGGTCTCGCGACTTACAACGAATGGACCGATCGTTGGATGGGATTCCTGTCCACGTACAGACCGGGAGCGCGCGACCTGAGCGAAGCCCAGTGGAAGATGTTCTACATGGGATGCTACAGTCTGGACCGCTTCCGCGAATTCGCCTTCGGCACGCGCCTGCTGTCGCTCGTCGAGATTTCCGAAGAGCGGTTGGAGCGTTTGCGCCGGAACGAGGAAGCGCTGCTGAGCTTTGCCCTGCAGTGGCTCGCCTTTTCGATCTTCGGTGAGCCGGTTCTCAAGCTGCGCCGCGCATCACTCGACGATGCCAGGCCTTAGGTGGTCCGGCGAACAGACGGGCAGAGGGCCGCTGGATCCCGTTTCCGGGTTGAGGCTGTGACGGTAGGAGCAACGGGTGCCGTATTTCTCCATCATCCAGGCCCAGCCGCGCACATAATACGGGCACTCGTCGTGAAAACAGACGTACTTGGTTTCTCCCGCCCAGTCGGACTCGACCGGAGAGACCCACTTGCTCATCTGCCTGCCGCAGTGAGGGCAGGAGTAGGATGTGTTCGTCATGGTTGTGTCTCCCATTCTTGCACGCGCCGACGAGCAGAGAAACGGACGAAATCACCGGCTGCCGTGAGCACATTGCGTTTGGATGCGGGCACTTTTGAGAGAATACCAGCGACAGCCGCCGCAGTAAAGATGACGCCCGTGTAAGGGTCCGTTGCTTGACAAGCAAAGCCGGGTTATGTTAAAAGGAAAAACTCTACTCGGTGAATGAATAATCATTCAATAGCAGGTCATTTGTCCTCCCTGCGCCAGAGCCTCCCGGGAGGCCAGGTTCCCCTGGTGATGCCGAAGGGACTTCCGCGTATTCTGATTACGGCCTTTCGAGGTGGCTCGGGCAAGAGCCTGGTCAGCCTGGGGGTCATTGCTTCCTTGCGGTCCCGCGGCAGGAAGGTCGCCGTTTTCAAGAAGGGCCCGGACTACATCGATGCCGCCTGGCTGAGCCGGGCCGGCGGCTCGCCCTGCTTCAATCTGGATACTTATCTGATGGGCGACCAGGGTGTGCGATCTTCCTTCGAGCGCAGGACGCGAGGGGCAGATCTCGCCGTGGTGGAAGGCAACCGGGGGCTGTTCGACGGCGTGGATGTCGAGGGCCTTCACAGCTCCGCAGCGCTCGCAAAACTCATCGGGCTGTCGGTTTTCATCGTCGCCGATTGCACCAAGTCCACGCGCACGCTGGCGGCTCTGGTCAAGGGCTGTCAGAGTCTGGACCCGGGGGTCTCCATCCGGGGGATCGTGCTGAACCAGGTGGCCAACGCGCGGCAGGAATCGATCATCAAGGGGAGCATCGAGAAGTACTGCGCGCTTCCGGTGGTGGGATCTCTTCCCCGGATCCCGGCTCTCAGGTTCCCGGAGCGCCACCTCGGTCTCTTTCCTCCGCAGGAACATGGGGACGCTGAAGCGACGATACGGCTGATACAGGAAGCGGTCGAGCGCTACTTGGACCTGGAGAGATTGCTCTTTCTGGCGGGGCAGGATGCTGCGGAGGCCTCCCATCCTCAGGGAACGCAGATCGCCCGCGGCCAGGGAATCCCCTCACAATCGTGTGAACGGCCGTCCTGCGGCCTCCGCGTAGGAATTTTTCGAGACCAGGCTTTTCACTTCTATTACCCGGAAAATCTGGAGATGCTCCGGGAGGGCGGGGCTGAAATCATCGAGCTGGATGCTTCCCGGGAGGGCGCTCTGCCTCATTTAGACGCTCTGTACATCGGGGGAGGCTTCCCCGAGACCCAGGCGGAGGCGCTTGCGGGGAACCGGGACTTCATGCATTCCGTCCGCGAGGCGGTGGAAGCGGGGCTGCCGGTTTACGCCGAATGCGGGGGTGCGGTCTATCTGGGGAAGGGGTTGAAGTGGAAGGGACGGTTCTACCCGTTCGCAGGAGTGTTCCCGGTCACGTATGAATTGCATGAGAAGCCGCAGGGGCACGGATATACGTTGCTGGATGTGGAAGATGAAAATCCGTTTTTCCCCAGGGGCGTTCGCTTGAAGGGACACGAATTCCATTACTCGGGCGTCCTGCGGTGGGAAGAGCAGGACCTCCGGTTCGCCTGCAAGGTCAGAAAAGGGTACGGGTTCGACGGGTCCAGAGAAGGGCTGTGCTACCGGAATGCCTATGCCACGTTCTCCCATTTGCATGCCCTGGGAGAGCCCGACTGGGCCAACCGTTTTTTGAAGCGCGCGGCCATGGAGGCCGCTGCAGGATAGAGGCCAAGGAGTTTTTGAGCCAGACACCCCAAGAGCTAGGAGGAAACCAAGATGCCAACCACGGAGTTGGGCGGGAAGCCGGTCGAGGTGGATGAGGATGGATTCATCCAGCAGCCTGAACAGTGGGACGTGAACGTTGCCGCCGATCTGGCCAGGACCGAAGGTGTGGAGCAGATGGGGGACGATCACTGGAAGCTGGTGAATTATATCCGGGACTACTACCAGAAATTCGGCATTGCTCCCATGGTGCGGAAGCTCTGCAAAGATTTGGATTTCAAGCTCAAGTACATCTACGAGCTGTTCCCCTCAGGACCGGCGAAGGGTGCCTGCAAGGTCGCTGGCCTGCCCAAGCCGACCGGATGCGTGTGATTCCTGAAGCGGCCGTGCCCCGGCCCCGTAAGGGCGGTCTCCTGGAGGCCCGGCGGGTGGGACCTGAGAAGGGTCCGTGCCCGCTGGCTCCAGGGCTCGCCGTGTCAGAGATGAAGCTCGCCGGTCGCTCCACATCTCCGGGAAGGAGACGGGGCTGCGCTTCCACTCGAGGAACGGTGAAGTTCGGATCCGTCCTTCCAGCCTGGTCCCCTTTCCCCGCAGCCAGGTGACGACCCGTTCGCATGAGCTGCTCTGGAACGCTTGGAGACCTGGGGGGGCCGCCCCAGAAGGACGGGCAATGGGTTCATCCTCGGAATGCTGCAACAACTCCTGACTCAGAAGAAGCTCTCGGTCCTCAAGAAATGGTTCCAGGCCGTCGTGGACACCTATCCACCCGATACTTCCCAGTTCCTGAAGCGAGAGCAAGACCCGTTCGCAAACCCTGTCGGATCCACGATCTTCCGCGGAATGGAGGCCATCTACGAGGAGTTGCTACGGGGCGGCCGGTCCGAAAATCTTTCGTCCTTTCTCGACCGTATTCTGCGGATCCGGGCCGTTCAGGATTTCGCGCCTTCCAAGGCCGTAGGCTTCATCCTGGATCTGAAGGCGGTCCTGCGGGAGGAACTGAGCGGGGAAGACCTGAACGAGGGCCTCGAGCAGGAGCTGCTGGATCTCGAACGCAGGATCGATGATTTGATCCTGGTCGCCTTCGATGTCTACATGCAGTGCCGGGAAAAGGTGTGCGACGCGAGAGTCGGTGAGATCAAGGCCCAGAAAGACGCGGCCCTCAGGCTGCTCGAGATCACCGATCTTGCGCAGAAGAAGCGTCTTGGGGGAAGCGACTCGGAAGACGGCGAGCCGTGATGCCTTTGACCGGATGAGGCTGGAAAGACACTGTCCAGAGGCTGGTGAGAAATGCCCGAACGCAACGCGGCAGACGGGTCTTTGTCGACGGCCTCCGAAGAGAGGTAGAGGTCCATGAACGCCCTGTATTCCTTCTTTGCCGTCCTCCTGCTCGGGTTGATCGCCTACTTCGGCGTCGCCGTCTGGGGGCTGCAGCCAGCCTTCGGGATCTTCGTCCCCTACGCCGCCTTTGCGATCTTCGGGATCGGAATCGTCTATCGCGTCCTGAAGTGGGCGCGGGCGCCGGCGCCCTTTGCCATCGCAACGACTTGCGGCCAGCAGAAGTCCCTGCCGTGGGTGAAGAACAGCTATTTCGAGAACCCCCACAGCACGCTGGGCGTTGTCGGTCGGATGGCGATGGAAGTGCTCTTGTTCCGTTCTCTCTTCCGGAACACGAAGGTGGAGTTGAGGAACAGCCCTGCCCGCATCATCTACGGTGGGAATAAATACCTGTGGCTGGGGGCGATCGCGTTCCACTATTCCTTCCTGATCATCCTGCTCCGCCACTTCCGGTTCTTCAGCGAACCGGTCCCTTCGTTCGTGCTGCTCCTGCAGAGCCTGGACGGATTCTTTCAGGTGGGCGTGCCGGGCCTGTATCTGACGAGCCTCATCCTGCTGGCGGCTGTCGGCTTCCTTCTTCTCAGGAGATTCCTGGACGCGAAAGTCCGCTACATCTCGCTTGCCGCCGATTACTTCCCTCTGATTCTGATCCTGGGGATCGCCCTGTCCGGCGTGATCATGCGGCACTTCACCAAGGTCGATATCGTGGCGATCAAGGAGCTGGCCCTCGGTCTGGTGAGCTTGCATCCTACCGTTCCCGAAGGAATCGGAGCCCCCTTCTACATACACCTCTTTTTCGTTTCCACCCTGGCGGCCTACTTCCCGTTCAGCAAGCTCATGCACCTGGGCGGCATCTTCCTGAGCCCCACGAGGAACCTGAGAGCCGACAGCCGGAGGGCGAGGCACGTCAACCCCTGGAATCCTCACGTCGAAGTGCATACGTATCAGGAATGGGAGGACGAGTTCAGGGACAAGATGAAAGCGGCTGGATTGCCGGTGGAGAGGGAATAGACCATGTCCGACGAACTGCCGATTCACCCCGATGAGCTGGCCAAGATCGACTATTCTCCTCCCAAAAAGGGTTGGATGGAGAAGAAAGCCGACTTCCGCAAGGGCACCTACTGCTACAGCGCGGCGCCCAAGAACTTGAAGTATCTCGGGATGGCGAACCCGCGAGAGTGGCAGCCCCACGATGCGGACTGGAAGCTGCCTCCGGACTGGAAGCAGACGATCCTGGCCGGCATGAAGGAGCGGCTGAGCAAGTTCCGGTCCTTCCACGTCTTCATGGACATCTGCGTGCGCTGCGGGGCCTGCGCGGACAAGTGCCACTTCTTCATCGGCTCCGGAGACCCGAAGAACATGCCGGTCCTCAGGGCGGAGCTCCTGCGGTCGGTCTATCGGAACGACTTCACGGCGGCCGGCAAGATTCTCGGCCGGCTGGCCGGGGCGAGGGAGCTGACCGAGGACGTGCTCAAGGAGTGGTTCTACTATTTCTACCAGTGTACGGAGTGCCGCAGGTGCTCCGTGTTCTGTCCGTACGGGATCGACACGGCCGAGATCACGATGATGGCCCGGGAGCTCATGAACCTGATCGGCCTCAACATCAACTGGGCCCTGGAGCCCGTGGCGAACTGCCACCGGACCGGAAATCACCTGGGAATCCAGCCCCACACCTTCAAGGACACCCTGGAGTTCTTCGCCGGCGAGATCGAAGACCTGACGGGCATCCAGATCGACGTTCCGATCAACAAGAAGGGCGCCGAGATCCTGTTCGTCACCCCCTCCGGCGACTACTTTGCGGACCCGGGCACTTACACCCTCATGGGCTACCTCATGCTGTTCCATGAGCTCGGGCTCAACTATACCTGGAGCGCCTATGCCTCGGAAGGAGGGAACTTCGGGCTCTTCAACTCCCACGAGCTGATCAAGAAGCTCAACGCCAAGATCTACGCCGAAGCCAAGCGTCTCGGCGTCAAGTGGATCCTGGGGGGCGAGTGCGGTCACATGTGGCGGGTCCTCCACGAGTACATGGACACGATGAACGGCCCGGCCGACTTCCTCGAAGAGCCGGTTTCCCCGATCACCGGGACCAAGTTCGAGAATGCCAGGTCATCGAAGATGGTGCATATCACCGAGTTCACGGCGGACCTGATCCGCAACAACAAGCTGAAGCTGGACCCGAGCCGAAACGACCACCTGCGGGTGACCTTCCACGACTCCTGCAATCCGGCCAGAGCCATGGGCTTGTTCGAGGAGCCCCGGTACGTCATCCGGAGCGTGTGCAAGAACTTCTTCGAGATGCCGGAGAACACGATCCGGGAGAAGACGTTCTGCTGCGGAGGGGGCGCCGGTCTGGGGAACGACGAGAACATGGAGATGAGGATGCGCGGAGGCTTCCCCCGGGCCAATGCCGTGCAGTACGTCCGCGAGAAACACGGCGTGAACCGGCTCGCCTGCATCTGTGCGATCGACCGGGCCACGCTCTCCACCTTGATGGAGTACTGGGTCCCGGAGGTCGTGGTGACCGGCATCCACGAAATGGTCGCCAACGCGCTCGTGATGAAGGGGGAGAAGGAAAGAGAAAACGATCTGCGCGGCGAGCCCCTGCCGAAGCCGGCGGATGGCCCGGCTGACGGGGAGGCGCCTGCGGCCCGTGAACCGGTGCCTCCCGAGCTGGTGGCACGGGGCGAGAAGGGGAAACAAACCGATCGGAGCGACGAACCCCTCGGCGCAGCGGAGGGTGGAAAGCATGTATGACGCAGGGAAGATCATTGCAGGCCTCCTCATATTCCTCGCTCTGCTCACGTCGCCGGTCTGGTACAACGTCGTGAGCGGGAAGGCGGACTACCAGCCCCAGCCCCAGCTGCCGACCGAGCAGAAGGAGTGTGTGAAGCCGGCCGCTTACATGAAGCCGTTCCACATGGACCTGCTCAACCAGTGGCGCGACGAGGTCGTGCGGCAGGATACCCGGGTCTACGGGACCGTCGCAGGACAGACCTATGACAAGAGCCTGACCAGCACGTGCCTGAGCTGCCACGCGAACAAGGCCGAATTCTGCGACCGATGTCACAACTACCTGGGCGTGAACCCGTACTGCTGGGATTGCCACGTTCAGCCGAAGGAGAAAATGTGATGGCCGTCGACAGAAGGGAATTCCTGAAGATAGCCGGTCTGTCCACCCTCCTGGGGCTGGGAGGCAAGGCGGGCTTCGAGGTGCTCTCCGGGAAGGAGGTGGAGGCCTCTCTGAGCCGGGAGCCTCAGGCGGGCAAGCGGTGGGCGATGGTCGTGAACATGAGGAAGTGCCTGGAGAAAGAGGGCTGCACCGACTGCATGAAGGCCTGCCATCTGGCCCACAACGTGCCGCATATCGACAATCCCAGACACGAGGTCAAGTGGATCTGGACCGATTCGTTCGAGCACGTCTTCCCGAGCCAGGAGATGGAAAACGAGTACGTCGTAGAACGTCTGGCCGGCAAGCCGTTCCTCGTGCTCTGCAATCATTGCGAGCGTCCGCCATGCGTCCGAGTCTGTCCGACCAAGGCGACCTTCCAGAACGCCGACGGCGTCGTGGTGATGGATTACCATCGATGCATCGGATGCCGCTTCTGCATGGCCGGCTGCCCGTACGGATCGAGAAGCTTCAATTGGAAGGACCCGCGCAAATACCTGCAGGAGACGAACCTGGAGTTCCCGACGCGGATGCGAGGGGTCGTCGAGAAGTGCAACTTCTGCTCCGAGAGGCTCGACAAGGGACTCCAGCCGGCCTGCGTGGAGGCCTGCAAGGATCAGGCGATCCTCTTCGGCAATGTGAGAGATCCCGATTCGGAGGTGCGGCAGACGCTGCGCGCGAGCTTCACGATCCGGCGCAAGCCCGAGCTCGGTACGTTGCCCCAAGTCTATTACATCGTGTGAGGTGGCCATGCTGGAAAAGGCGCTCATCGGAAGTCGAAGGTATTACGGGTGGTTGTTCTTCCTGCTCGTCCTCATCGGGGCGGGCGTCCTGAGCTACCTGTGGCAGTTCTTCGCCGGATTGGGGATCACGGGGCTCGGCCGGGACGTCTCCTGGGGATTCTACATCGCCCAATTCACCTTTCTCGTCGGGGTTGCCGCGTCCGCCGTGATGCTGGTCCTGCCGTACTACCTGCACCATTACAAGCAGTTCGGAAAGATCACGATCCTCGGGGAGTTTCTGGCCGTCTCGTCCGTGCTCATGTGCATGCTGTTCATCTTCGTCGACATGGGCCAGCCCCTGCGGGTCCTCAACATCATTCTCCATCCGACCCCGAACTCGATCATGTTTTGGGATATGATCGTGCTGAGCGGATACCTCCTCCTGAACATCGTGATCGGATGGGTCGTGCTGGATGCGGAGCACAAAGAGATGGCTCCGCCGGGTTGGGTGAAGCCCTTGATCTACCTCTCGATTCCGTGGGCGGTCAGCATCCACACGGTCACCGCCTTCCTGTACGCCGGTCTTCCCGGCAGGCACCTGTGGCTCACCGCGATCATGGCGGCCCGGTTTCTCTCGTCCGCCTTCGCCTCGGGCCCGGCGCTCCTGATCCTGCTGGCCTTCATCGTTCGGAAGACGACCCGCTTCGACCCGGGCCGGGAGCCGATCCAGAAGCTCGCCCAGATCGTTGCCTATGCCATGATCCTGAACGTGTTCTTCTCGCTGCTGGAGGTCTTCACGGCCTTCTACAGCGGCATTCCTTCGCACATGCAGTCGTTGCAGTACCTGTTCGCCGGTCTGGAGGGGCACGCCAGCCTCGTTCCCTTCATGCGGGTTGCCGTTGTTCTGGCCGTGGCCGGCATCGCACTGCTCGTCGTCCCCTCGACGCGGAAGAATGAGAAGACCCTCGCTTTCGCCGCAGCCGCGGTATTCGTCGCCGCCTGGATCGACAAGGGAATGGGACTCGTGGTCGGCGGCTTCATTCCCAACCCCTTCGAGAGGATCGTCGAATACGCCCCGACGGCGCCCGAGCTCCTGATCACTCTGGGGGTGTGGGCAATCGGGTTCTTCGTGCTCACGCTTCTTTACAAGATCGCCATTTCCGTCAAGGAAGAAGTGGCTGCGTGAAATGCGACCGGCCGGGGCCCGGGCCCGATCGGGGCGTGTTGCTAAACCCGGGTCTTTGTGGCAAGCTTGTCCGCCTTGGGACGGCCAGAGCGGCCGCTCTCAGTAACAGGAGGAAACCAGCGTGTACGAGATCAAGATCGACAAGGAAAAATGCACGGGCTGCGGTGAGTGCGTGGACATCTGCCCGTCCAGCGTCCTGGAGTTGGTGGACGCCAAGTGCGAACCGACCAACATCGATGATTGCGTGGGATGCGAGAGCTGCGTGGAGACCTGCCCTGACAGCCTGATCAAGGTGACCGAGACCTGAGAGCAGAGGCTGTCGATAAACGGCCATCTGCGGCGCCTGTTGCGAGCGAAGCGAAGCAATCCCCCGAACACTGTACCGCGGCGTCAGATGTGATCGGGAGTTTCCTCGTCGCTGCCGCTCCTCGGAACAAGCCTCAGGATTCGCGCGCCTTGCATCTGGCCATTTCTCAACAGCCTCTCAAGAGGGTGTTTTTCGAAACCCTCTGTCAGAGGGCGGCCGGAGACGAGGCCTGACCTCCGTCAGGCCTGCGACTTCGGACCCGGGATTTTTCCCACCCGCTGAGCATTCGATCCAGACGGCTCGCATCGCCGGAGAGAAACCGCTCGACGGCTGCGGAAGAGAGGATTCGCTCCAGGATTCGCTTGCGCTGCTCTCCGGAGGCGGGAAAGGCTGCCCTCAGCCGGTCCCGCATCGTGGCGAGCCTTTCCAGGAGAGGACCGTACCGGTCGCTCAAGACCTCTTCCAGCTCGAGGCGGATCTTGAGCGCGAGGGCGGGGCATTTCCCGTCGGTCGAAATGGCGACCTGCAGAGCGTCCCGCTTCACCACCGAGGGCACGAAAAAGCTCGACAGCGCCGGCTGGTCCGCCACGTTGATCAACCGCCCCGCGCCCTGAGCGTCCTCGGCGATCCGCCTGTTGACCTCCGCATCGTCGGTGGCCGACAGGACCAGGAAGTACCCGGCGGCCTCTCCGTTCCGGTAGGGGCGTTCCTCGTAGAGTATCCTCTTCTCGTCCAGCCAGGCCTTGAAGGAGGGCAGAAGCTCGCTGGCCACTACGGTCAGACGGCAAGCCGATCCGAACAGACCCATGGCCTTGCGAAAGGCCACTTCGCCACCTCCGACCAGGAGCACGTCCCGGTTCTCGAGCTCGAGCAGAGCCGGGTAGAGGTGAGGTCTCGCGCGCGGCGTCTCAGGCATCGTCGGGCTCACCGGCTCTCCGAGGGCCGGCACCGGAACGGTCATGGGGGAGCTGGAGCTTGTCCCGCAGCCGGACCACTTCCCCGATCACGATGATGCCCGGAGGCTCGAGGCCGGCTTCTTCTTTGCGGGCGGCGATGTCGGACAACGTGCCCGCGAGGACCTGCTGTTCCGGGTAAGTTCCCCGCGTGATGACGCAGGCCGGGGTGGAGGGCGGCCTGCCGTGGGCCATCAGCTCCTGGGTGATCGTTTGCAGGTTCGTCATGCCCATGAGAATGACCAGGGTGCTGTCATTCGGTCCGATCAGATGGTAAGGAAGCCTGGAGAGCTCCTGCTTGGAGGTCTCGTGCCCCGTGATGATGGACGCCATGGACGAGAACTCGCGGTGCGTGATCGGAATCCCGGCGTAAGCCGGCACGGCAGTGGCCGAAGTGACGCCGGGCACGACCTCCCAGGGGACGCCCTGCTCCACCAGATAGAGGACTTCTTCGGCGCCCCTGCCGAACACGAAAGGGTCTCCGCCTTTGAGTCTGACGACCGCCTTGCCTTCGCGTGCCTTCTGCACCAGGAGGGAGTTGATCTTTTCCTGGGGAACGGTGTGGTGGTCGCACTCTTTGCCCACGTAGAACCGTTCCGCCCCGGGCCGGATCTGCTCCAGGATCTTCGGGTGGATGAGCCGGTCGTGGACCACCGCGTCCGCTTCCTGCACGAGGCGGAGACCTCTCAGAGTGATCAGCTCCGGGTCACCCGGGCCGGCGCCAACCAGATACACCTTTCCTTTCTGCAAAGCTGGATCTCCTTACTCGCCAGGAGCAACCTGTAGGGGCGAAAGATTTTTCGCCCCTACCGAATGACCGTGCGCTCGGGCCAGGTTCATGGAAACGTCAACAGTGCGTCATCGAAGGGCCGTAGGGACCGGATCTCTGCGCAGGGGAGGCATGGGATAGGTCCGATCCACGAACCGGTGCGTGCGCAGCCCGAGCGCCTCCCGCTGCACGATGTAATCGTAGCGGGCCTTCTCGGCCCTGTGCCACGCCTTGCGGTATCGCGCCGCCGCCTGGCTCACGCAGGGCAGGGCGCCGTCAGGCTCTCCGGATGGCTCACGGGCAGCCGCTCCGTCCTTCGCCGGGCTCTCCCCGGAAGCTCTGCTCTCCCCGGAGGCTCTGTCCGGAATACAGGCATCCAGCAGGGCCTCGCTCTCCCGCAGTTGGGCCAACGCCTTCTCGAGCCGTTCTCCGGACCGGGCCAGCGCGCTCGCGGCCTCCCGGAAGAGCTCGATGTCCACCGGGGTGAGTTCTTTGAGCTTCTTGCCGATCAGGGCCATTCAGCTGCCTTTCCCTGGTTGCTCCTTGCCACGGCCCGCGCCCAGGCCGGCTTTAGGCCACCCTCCATTCTGGCGATTTTGCGTGCGCGGAGCAACCCGGACGAGCGCCTCGCTTGCCGCGACGAAAGGGCGCGTTCGCAATGAGAATGTCTCTCCTGTAGAATGGCGTCGGAGTGGAACGAATTGGCACGGGGTCGGCGGGAAGACGCTCCCCCCATTGTTTTTTCTCCCCGGATTTCCGGACAGCCCCCGACCCGTCTCAGCGGCGGCGCTTGAGGAGGGGGAGGTCTTGGCGGAGGCGGTTTCCATGGCGTCCATCATCGACGTGCTTTCCCAACCCATCCTCAATCTCTTCTCCGAGCATCTGACGGACAGGGACGATGCGTTTGTCGGCCGCGTGGCGCCCGCTTCCCATCCGAAATTCGGCGACTATCAGTTCAACGGCGCCATGGCGCTCGCGAAGCGGCTCGGAAAGACCCCGCGCCAGGTGGCCGAGGAAGTGGTGCGCGCACTCTCCGGGGTGCCCTGGCTGGAGCAGGCGGAGATCGCCGGTCCCGGATTCGTCAACCTGCGCCTGCGGAAAACCTGGCTGGGCCAGCAGATCAGGAGCGTCTGCTCGGACGAGCGCCTCGGGGTCGAAAGGCCGGGGGCCGGACAGAGAATCGTCATCGACTACTCGAGCCCCAACGTGGCCAAGCCGATGCACATCGGTCACATCCGCTCCACGATTCTCGGCAGCGCGCTGGACCGCACCTGCCGTTTCCTGGGCTATGAAGTGGTCTCGGACAATCACATCGGCGACTGGGGCACCCAGTTCGGCATCCTCCTGGAAGGGTATCGGGATTTTGCCGTCCCAGGCTCCTTCGAGCAGAGCCCGATCGAGGAGCTGGAGAGGGTCTACATCGAATACTACAAGCTCGCGCGGGAAGACCCGGAGCGCATGGATCGCGCTCGCCGGGAGCTGGTCAAGCTCCAGCAGGGCGATCCGGAGAACAGGCGCCTGTGGGAGCGATTCGTCCAGGCCTCGTTGCAGGAGTTCGAACGTCTGTACTCCCGCCTGGGCGTCACCTTCGACGTCGCCCTCGGGGAGAGCTTCTACAACGACCGGCTGGCCCCGCTCGTGAAGGACCTCCTGGCGAGGAATCTGGCCCGCGTCAGCGACGGGGCGGTGGTCATTCCTCTGGAAGAAGAAGGGCTTCCTCCTTTCCTGATCCAGAAGAGCGACGGAGGCTTCAATTACGCCACGACCGATATCGCCACGCTCCTTTACCGGATCGAGCGATGGCGTCCGCGCCGAGTTCTTTATGTGACGGACGAGAGGCAGCAGCTTCATTTCCGCCAGCTCTTCGCGGTGGCACGCCGGCTGGGCGTGGACGCCGGGCTGGAGCACGTCGGGTTCGGGATCATGCGGCTGCCGGAGGGCACCTTTTCGACCCGTGAAGGCAACGTGATTCGCCTGGAGCGTCTTCTCGATGAAGCGGAGCGGAAGGCGTACGAGGTGGTGGACCAGTTGAACCCCGCGCTGGTGGAGCCCGAGAAGAGGGAGATCGCCCGCAAGGTGGGCCTGGGCGCGGTCAAGTACGCCGACCTGAGCCAGAACCGCCAGTCGACGATTCTCTTCACCTGGGAAAAGGCCCTCTCCCTGGAAGGCAACTCCGCTCCCTATCTTCAATACACCTACGCGCGCATCCGCAGCGTGTTCCGCAAGTACCGTGAGGAGAGCGGGGGCCGGGATCCCGGCGCGTCGGAAGTCGTGCTCGAACACGATCTGGAATCCCAGATCGCCAAGAAAATCCTGGAGCTGCCGGAGCACCTGCAGCGATCGGTCGCTGCCTGCCGGCCCAATCTGTTCACGGATTATCTTTTTGATCTGGCCTCTCACTACAACCGGTTCTATCAGAATTTGCCGTTTCTCAAGGCGCCGGACGGCGTCCGCGAGAGCCGCCTCGCCCTGTGCGACCTCGTAGGCAGGATCGTCCGGACAGGCCTGGGACTGCTCGGCATCGAGGCGCCGGAGCGGATGTGAGAGCGGAGGAAAGCGCAGGAGAGTGCAGATGGCGGGAAATCTTTTTTCGAGACTGGACCCCAGGGGGCCCAGAGGCATCGGCGACGGCAGGAAACAACGCCCTTCCGGGGACCCGTCGCAGAAGAGCAAGATCCGCTTTTCTCTCTGGTATTTCCTGGTGGCGGCTCTGATCCTGATGATGATCCAGAGCTATTTTGCCAAGCGGCAGGTGATGGAGGTCCCTTACAGCGAATTCAAGAGCTGGGTCGCCGCAGGCAAGGTGGAGTCGTGCTGGATCCAGGAGAATCGCATCGAGGGAACCCTCAAGGAGGCGGTCACCCCGGCGCAAGAGGACGGGGGCGGACAGAAGCCGACCAAGGAGTTCGTGACCATCCGGGTGACGGATCCGGACCTGGTCAAGGAGCTGATGGCCGCCGGCGTGCAGTTCCGGGGGACCACGGCCCCCGGCGGGATTCAGACCTTTCTCATGTACTGGATCCTGCCGCTCCTTTTGATGGTCGTAGTCTGGGGCTACGTCATGCGGAAGATGAACCCCGGCTTGTCGGTCATGGCGTTCAAGAAGAGCAAGGCCAAGCTCTATGCGCAGAAGGAGACCGGCGTCACCTTCGAGGACGTCGCAGGCATCGACGAGGCCAAGGACGAGCTCAAGGAGGTGGTGGAGTTCCTGAAGGACGCCGATCGGTACAAGGGGCTGGGCGCCCGTATCCCCAAAGGCGTTCTGCTCGTGGGACCGCCGGGCGCCGGGAAGACGCTTTTGGCCAGGGCAGTCGCCGGCGAGGCGGGAGTTCCCTTCTTCAGCCTGAGCGGATCGGATTTCGTGGAGATGTTCGTCGGCCTCGGCGCCGCGCGCGTTCGGGATCTGTTCGAGCAGGCGGTGCAGAACGCCCCCTGCATCATCTTCATCGACGAGCTGGACGCCCTGGGCAAGGCCCGCGGCATGAACCCGCTGGGCGGCCACGACGAGAGAGAGCAGACGCTCAACCAGCTGCTCGTGGAGATGGACGGGTTCGAGACCAACAAGGGCGTGATCATCATGGCCGCCACCAACCGTCCCGAGATCCTCGATGCGGCCTTGCTCCGTCCCGGCCGCTTCGACCGGCAGGTGCTCGTGGACCGGCCCGACCGCCAGGGTCGGGAGCAGATCCTCAAGGTTCATTCGGCCAAGGTCAAGCTCGGCCCGGATGTGGACCTTCAGGTACTGGCGGCCAGCACTCCCGGGTTCGTCGGCGCCGACCTGGCCAACGCGGTGAACGAGGCGGCCCTGCTGGCAGCGCGCAAGCACAAGAGCATCGTGGAGATGGCCGATTTCGAAGAAGCCATCGAACGGGTGGTCGCGGGGCTGCAGAAAAAGAACCGGATCCTGAACGAGAAGGAGAAGCAGGTGGTGGCCTACCACGAGTGCGGCCACGCCGTCGCTTCCACGGCAGTTCCCGGCGCCGACCCGGTGCGGAAGATCTCGATCGTGCCCCGAGGCATCGCCGCCCTGGGCTACACGCTGCAGCTGCCCACCGAAGACCGCTACCTCATGACCAAGTCCGAGCTCCTCGGAAAGATGGCCGGTCTTCTGGGTGGAAGGATTGCCGAGGAGATCGTGTTCCGGGAAATCTCCACCGGGGCGCAGAACGATCTGCAGCGCGCCACGGACATCGCCCAGCGCATGGTCAAGGAATACGGAATGAGCGAGCGGATCGGGATCGTGACCTACGAGGCCCCGCGACAGCCGTTCCTGCTCGGCATTCCGGCCGGCCGCGAGCGGACGTTCAGCGAAGAGACGGCCCGCGAAATCGACAAGGAGGTGGAGCGGATCATGGAGGAGACCTACCATCGCGCCCGCCAGGTCCTGCTGCAGAACCGCTCCGTCCTGGACGAGATGGCGGGAAAGCTCCTGGAGAAGGAAGTGCTGGAAGGGACCGAGTTGAGAGGCTTTCTCGACCGCGTCCAGAGCCAGACGGGGCCGAACGCCACGAACTGAGGTGAGGGAACATTTGACCAGAGCAGGACGGAGCCGGACGCAGCCAACTGAGACCCGAAACGAACCCGCCCGGCGCCGGTCTCACCCGGATCCTTTCAGCCTCTGGAGCAGACCCAGTGTCAGCTCCGGCCAGTACGTGATGATCAGCACCGAGGCGGCCAGAACGGCGATGAAGGGCAGGCAGGAGACGGTGATCTTCAAGATGCCTTTGCGGAACCGGTAGCTCGAAATGAACAGCCCCATGCCGAACGGCGGTGTGAGGTAGCCGATCTGCATGTTGGCCAGAAAGATGATGCCCAGGTGGACCATATCCACGCCGTATTGCCGGGCGACCGGCGTGATGATCGGGACCACCACCACCAGGGCCGAGAAGACGTCCAGGAGCATGCCGAGGACGAAGAGAAACACGTTGAGCAGGATGAGGAAGACCAGCCTGGATGTGACGAAGCGCTGGATGAACTCGAAAATTCGCGTCGGCACGTCCACGTCGATCAGGTAGTTCGTCGTGGCCATGGCCGCTGCCACGATGATGAGAATCCCTCCGACCAGCACCATGCTGTCGCGGATGACCTTCCGGAGTCGCACGAGCGAGACGTCACGGTAAATCACGACTTCCACCAGCAGCACCCAGAAGGCGGTGACGGCCGCAGCCTCGCTCACCGCGAACAGGCCCCCGTAAATGCCGCCCAGGACCACGAGCGGAAGGGGTACCTCCCATTTGGCCTCCCAAAGGGCCCTTGCGATCGCCCGTAGGCTCGGGCGCGACCTGGGGACGCCGCTTTTCACGGCCGCGTAGACGCCGAACCCGCACAGGATGAGCACCATCAGGAGCCCGGGCAAGGAGCCGGCCACGAACATGTCCGAGATCGGCGTCTCGGTGATGACCCCGTAGAGGATCAGCGGAACGCTGGGTGCGAACAGGAGGCCCAGGCTTCCCCCGGTCGTGACGAGACCCAGGGAGAAGCTCTCGCTGTATTTTTCCTCCAGGAGCGCCGGCAGGAGCAGGGCGCCGAGCGCCACGATCGTCACGCCGGAGGCGCCCGTGAAGGCGGTGAACAGGGAGCAGGCCACGACCGAGACGATGGCCAGCCCGCCCGGCATCCACCCGAAAAAGGCGCGCGAAAGCCGGACGAGCCGTCCCGGCGCCCCGCTCTCGCCCAGCAGGTAACCGGCGAAGGTGAACAGCGGTATGGTGATGAGAACCAGGCTGCTGGAGAGCCTGAAGAAGTCGGTCGCCACGACCGTCAAGGGGGTTTCTTGCGCGTACCAGCCGAGCAGGGCCGCCGCCGCAAAGACGCAGAAGATCGGAGCGCCGATCAACAGTCCGAGCGCGATCAGGACGACGGCAAGCGCGATCAAACCCCGACCCCTCCCTCAGAGCCTGCCTCTGCAGATGCCCGCTCTTGCGGCTTCCGCAGGGAAAGCAGAGTGAATCGGAAGAACCGCAGGGTCATCACGCAGAACGCCACAGGCAACGTCAAGAGGGAGGCCCAGACGGGCAGCCCCGCCACGACGAAGCCCAGTCTCGGTTCTCGAAACTCCTGGTAAAAGACCAGAAAAGTGGAGTAGGTCATCAGCGCGCACACGACGGTGGCAAAGGCATCCCCCATGAAAGCAGCCGCAAGGCGCCTCCTCCCGGACAGGAATCGGGCGATCGCGTCCACGCTGATGTGGTTGTGCTCCCGCGTGGCGACCATGGCGCCGAGCAGGGCGACCCAAAGGAGCATCTGCCGCATCAGAGGCTCGATCCAGACCAGCCCGATGCCCAGGAGATTCCTCAGCAGGATCTCCGTGAACGCGAGCAGGATCATGCTGACCAGGATCAGCACGAGCAGGCCGTCCTCGAGCTTCGCGACCATTCCGGAGCGGCTCGTCTTAGCCTGCATGCCTCATTTTTCCTTCTCGGGGTGCGCCTTGCGGTACTCGTCTCCATACCGCTGCATCTCGGCGAGGGCGTCCGCTGGGAACTGCTGGTTCGAAAGATTCGCGTTCACCTTGCGGACCACTTCTTCGAGCTCCCGATAGTGCGCCGGGCTCACGGGAACGAAGGTGATCCCCTGGTTCATGAGGGTCTGGCGGGATTCGGAGTTGCTCTTGCGGATGTCCATCTTGAGCCTGCCGAGATGTCGGTCCACGATCTCCTGGACCGTCGCCCTGTGAGATTCGGGGATCTGCTCGTAGGCCTCCTGGGTGATCATGAGCACTCCGAATACGTAGATGAGCGGCGTATCGGTGATGTATTTGATCCGCGTGTGCCACTGCAGGGCGATGGCGCCCACGAGAGAATTAGCGACCGTGTTGATCTGCCCGGTCTGCAGCGCCACCATCACGTCGGCGATCATCATGGGAATGGGAGGCACGCCCATGGACTCAAAGGCGGCCTGGCCGACCGGATCCCCCTCCGGTATCCAGACCCGTTTGCCTTTGAGGTCCGCCAGGCTGGCAATGGGCTGCGTGGACATGATGTAGGCGAAGCCCACTTCCAACCAGCCCAGGACGGCGTAACCCGCCTTCTTCAACTCCCTTTGAAAGCGGGGCGATATCTTCGTCAGCACGTAATCGACTTCTTCCTCGCTGTCGAGCGTGAGAGGGATGCTCAGGACTCTCAGGTCCTTGCACACCGTGGACACTTCTCCGGCCGTGAACTCGCCTCCCTGGATCTCACCGCTTTGCATCTTGAGCAGGAGGTCCCGACCGGTGCCCTTCACTCCGCCGTAATAGATCTTGAACTGGACCTCGCCGCCGGTCGCCTGGTCGATTTCCTCGGTCATCTCGGTCACGATCTTCGCTGACCCGAAGTTCGCGGGCGCCTTGGTGGAGATCTTGATCCGGATCGCGTGCGCAGGCGCCGCCGGCAGGGCCAGGATCACGCAGACCATCAGGGCCAAAAAGCAGCTGCCAAAATTCGTTCGTCCCATCCGTCCTCCAAGTCAGTCGCCAGCTGTCGGTTGCCAGTCACCCGCCAGAAGAGAAGCGAGCTTCTCTTTTACTCGAAATAGGCCTCACTCTTTGCCTGGGTGATCATCTCTCTGGCCTGGCGCTGGGCCAGGGTGTTGATGAGGGTCAGCTCCGGGACCGTGTCGACCGGTGATTCGAGGACCCGGCGGAGCAGGCTGAAGAACAGGTCCTCGTCATAGACGAGCATCGCATACTGCCTGGCGAACATCACGTACGCGGGCAGGAACTTGTCCTGGCCGATCTGGAGGGCCCGCTCGAAGTGCTCTCGGGCTTCCTCGGGCCTTCCCCCGAGGGAGGGCGGCCGGACGGTCAGCAAAGCGCCGAGAAAGGTGTGGCCCGAGCCGTAATAGAAGGTCTCGTCCAACTCCAGGACGCGCCGCACGAGTCCTTCGACCTTGGGAAGATCGGCTATGGCTTCCATGGAGGAGGCATGGGCCTGGATCCAGCCCACCCAGCTGGCGGCGGCCTGAAAGACGAACGGCACGTCCTTTTTCCGGAACGTCTCCAGACAGGTCTCGAACTGCTCGTAGGGCCGATCCTTGACCTTGGCGAACGCCTTGTTCTGCAGGCCCAGTGCGGCGATCCCGTAGGACTTGGCTTTTGCGGCGAGAATTTTGTTCCTCTCGGGGTCTTTCGCGGCCACGAAGGCCGTTCCGTAAGCCCCGTAGGCCTGAGATCCGGCCAGCAGCAGATCCTTGTTCTCCGGGCTGTGCTGGATCAGCCCGTCCAGGACAAGGAGGAATGCCGGTGTGCCCTGCTCCGCCAGCTCCACGTCGCGCTGCCGGAGGAAGGAACGGCTGAGGTCGTCGGACAAAGGCCGGGTATACATGCCCACGATCCTGCCGCAGCCGCCGGCCAGAGAGCAGGCCAGCAGTGCGTACACGAAGGCGTGCAGCCTGGGAAGGGATCTCGACCTGGCCATTGTTACCTCTACGGGGGGTTGCCGAGCAGAGATGGAGACGGGAACCGGCGGAGACGGTCATTAACAGAATCGAGGAGAGAAGTCAAAAAAACCGCGGCTCTTTACCACAGGAAGTCGAGGCCCAGCCAGGTGGTCAGCTCGCCCAGGGGGATGGCATCCACGCTCGACCGTAGAGCGTGCATGTATTTCATCTTCAGATTGAGCCGCAGGTTGGGTTTGAGAGGGGCCGCCCATTCCGTGAACCAGGAGGACCCGTAGGTGATCTCGAGATCGTTCAGCTCGAGCGGGGCCGGGCCGCGGTGGAATAGATAAGGGCCCATGCCCAGGCCGACGGAATGAGTGAACAGATGGGTATCCAGAAGACAGTATTCCATGAGAAAAGAGAAAGGAAACAAGTGCGTGCGGATCGCCGATCCGGACTCGGCTTCCTCCGATCCCTGGCGCAGGTGGTGCGCTCCATTGATCCCGAGGGAAAAACCGGTCGGGAATTTCCACTCGAGGTTCAAATCCTGCGGGATGCCCGGGCTGTACCTTTCGAGAAGGTCCGATTCCGGCTTTACGGCGGAGTCGGCACGCGCGAACGATCCCGCGAAGGCGCCCAGAACGAGACAGCCGGCCAGGACGAAGCGAAAGGCTTTCCGCACCTGCATTCCGATCCCCCCGCCGCGGGATAACGTGTACGGCCCATCTGGGCCTTCTGCAACGGTCGGGCCAACACCCCGAACAACCGGCCTCCGCTGGAGATTCCTCGTTCTTTTCGAGCGGAGAGCCCTTGCGCTGCACGCCTACGAGTGGATAGTTACATAATTGGCCTTGGATTTTCCAGCAGAATCTGCAATAATGTGCCTCCTTTCAAACCCAAGAGCTCATTGTATGAGCTCCTGAACAAAAATCAAACTTCTCCATGGGACTTCTTCTTCCTCCACGCTGATTACGACTTGCTGGCTCGAGTATTCTCCTCCTGCGGGCTTTACGGAAGAACAAGCAGCAAAGTCCCATGGACGAGCCGGCAGTGGATCGCTCCGTGGCCTTGAAGATTCTGATCGATCCGTCATACGTAAATTTTCGCCCGTTCCATCTCCTCCCCCGGATCGTTTTTTCCAGGGCGGGGTGGTCGGGGTTCCGCCGCCTCGCCCAACGGATGCCCGGAAACGGCATCGGGCCCTTCCCCCGGTGGGCCTTCGGGCCGGAAGGGTTCGACGGCCTCGACCTCGGGATTTCGTACACGCGTCTGCTCCGGCCGGACTTGACGCTGCGGGAGCGCGTGCTCGAAGGCTATCGGAAGGCCCGGTGGCCGATCTACGCCTTTCATGCGACCTTTCCCGGAGGATCCCCTTTCTTCATGGACACGGCCCTGGATCTGGGCGAGAACAGCGAACGGACCCGGCGGGGGCTGCGCAGCCACATCCGTGCGGCAGCAGAGATCGGAGGGAAGGGCACCCTTCTGGTCGTTCATCTGGGAGCGGCGAACGGATCCGTGGAAACGGCCATTCGCAACGCCGTCCGCCTGCTCGAAACAGGGCTGCCGCTGGCTCAAGAACAAGAGGTCGTGCTGGCCCTCGAGAACATGCCGAGACCCGCGGGCGGGCGCTACTACCTGGGCGGCGACTACGCGGACCTGAAGAAGGTCCTGGCCGCTCTTCCGTCCCCGTGGCTGAAGGTGTGCTTCGACTGGGGACATGCGAACAACTATGCGGGCGTCTTCGCCCGGCTGCACCGGCTCCGGGCGCCCGATGCTTACGTGCAGACGTTCGGATACGGCCGTGAAATGATCCGCGAGCTCGGCCTGGACATCGTCTACGCGCACGTGCATTACAACAGGAGCCATACGGAGAAGAGCGAAAAGGCGCTGGAGCAGGGGGACGAGCACATGCCCCTGACCCGGGTTCTGCCTGCCGAGTGGGACGCCTTTTGCGACACCTTGCGTCTGCTCATGAGGGAGACCTCGATCCGGACGTTCGGAAGGGTCAATCTCGAGCTCATTCCCAGGAGAATTTTCGGATTTTATCCCGTCTTCCCGCGGGGCAGCTCGCTGGCGGAGCAGCTCTCCAGCGTCAAGACGGCCCGCAGCATCCTCGAGCAGGAGCGGGAGACGGCTGCGCCGGTCTGAAGAGGCCCGATGAGAGCCTCTCGAACGGCTAGGCAGAGCTTCCGCGCGGAGAAGAGGATTGGGTGCCAGACTCCCTTTGACAGGATACCGTTTCCGGGTTTATCTGTTCGCCGCGCTGATGGTGCTGTTGGTGCTGATGAGCGTGGGGATCACCATGGGAGTCGCCTGGTACTCGAAGCAGACGGCCTCGATGATCGTGGAGAAGGATTTCAAGTCCCGGCAGATCGAGAACACGGTGGTGGACCTGCTGCTCTCCATGGATCGAAACCGGAGGAAATTCCTCCTGCTGAAGAAACCGGAATACCGAGACCGCTTCCTGGAAGAAGCCGCTGACGTGCGCAAGTCGCTCGGCCTCCTCGAAACGATCGGCCTGTCCGAGGAGGAGAAGCGGTACGCGGCGCAGCTTCGGACCAGCTTCGAGGAGGCCCTGGACGCCGACCCGCTCGGGCTGCAGCAGGAGACCAACTTCTACGAGGCATTTTTCGACCTGCCGATGAAGGAGATCTATCAGCTCCTCCGGCTGAACCAGGAGAGCATCGACGTACGGATTTCCGAGATGAACCGCCTCGAAGGCCACTCGATTCGGGTGGGCCTCATCATGGCAAGCCTGTCCCTCCTGATGGCCATCGTGCTGTCCGTCTTCCTGATTCGTTCGGTCACCATGCCGATCCGGCTGCTGCGCAGGAGCACCCAGGAGATCGCCGACGGGCGGTTCGATCACCGCATCAGCCTGAACAGCCGGGACGAGCTGGGCGATCTTGCCGGCGCCTTCAACGAGATGGCCGAGCAGCTGAAGCGGCTGGACGACATGAAGTCGGACTTCATCGCGATCGTCTCGCACGAGCTGAAGACGCCGTTGACCTCCATGAAAGAAGCGGTCGAGCTGCTCCGGGAAGAAGCCGTGGGGCCGGTGAATGCGAAACAGGCACACCTGCTCAAGATCAATTCCCAGGGGATCCAGAAGCTGGCCCATTTCATCGACGACATCCTGAGCCTGACCCGCATGGAAGGAGGCATGTTGGACCTCTTCTGGACGTGGATCGACTTCCAGCACCTGCTCGACGAAAGGCTGGTCCCCTTCCGGCTTCTGGCTGAAAAGAAGCAACTCCATTTGTCCGCCAGCTACGACCCGCAGCCGCTCCCTCTGGTCTATGGCGACGTGGAGCGCCTGAAGCAGGTCGTGGACAACTTGCTGGACAATGCCATCCGATTCACTCCGAACGGGGGCCGGGTGTCGGTGCACGTCAAGTACAGGCGCAAGGGGCTGCCTTATCACAAGGCCAGGGAAGAGCCGGTGCGGGATGGGCCGGGCAGGGGCAGCGGGCTCGTGGTGCGGGTTTCCGACACCGGAGAGGGGATCCCGCCCGCGGAACGGAAGCGGGTCTTCGATAAGTTCTACCAGATCCGGCGGCGGTCCAGCCGGGGCAGCGGCTCCGGGCTCGGCCTTTCCATCACCCGGCATATCGTCGAGGCCCATGGGGGATGGATCTGGGCGGAAGACACGAACCCGCGGGGTACGACGTTCGTGTTCACCCTGCCGCAGGAAGAAGCGGAAGAAGCCCCTCAAGAGGAGACGGTGGAGACGCCGGTCCCGCACGTGGATCGGGTGTCGCAGCCGGTCAGAGCATGAGCCGATTCGCATTTCGGAAACCGTGCGGGAGCCGCTGGAGCGCCCGCAATCCGGGCCTGCGCAGGGCACTGGCTGCAGCCTGCGCCCTGGGGCTGCTGCTTCTTCAGGGTGCTTCGTGCACCCATGTTCCGATCGCGCCGGTGCCTCCTCCACCGGTCGAACAACCCGAGCGGAAACCGACCGTCGCGGCCGAGCCTCCGGAGCGGGTCGTCCTGCAGCATGCGCTGATGCTGCTCCGGGAAGGCAAGTGGGCCGAATCGCGCGGAATGCTGGAAGGCCTCATGCGGGGCCCGCAACCTTGTGCGGTCTGCCCGACGGCCTACTTCTACATCGGTCTGCTCGATCTGCTGGAAGCCGAAGACGCGGCCCAGCTGGAAAAGGTCAGGGACTGGATGCAGGCCTACGCCGCCCTCTATCCCGGCGGTCCGTTCATGAAAAGCGCCGAGGAGATCTCTCAGGTGCTGGAAAAACAGGTGGAGAAGCACCGCAAGGACCAGCAGCGGTTGAAGACCCTGACCCAGAAGAGCGAGGAACAGGAGAAGGAGATCGAGGCCCTGAAGTACCAGATCGAAACACTGAGATACCAGATCCAGGAGTTGGAAAACATCAGCCGGGAAGACGAACAGAAGAGGGACGACCTCGGGCTGGGGCCGGTTGAATAGAGACTGTCCCGAAAGGCTCGACTTCAGAGGCGACAAGGTGTCCCGGGGGCACCTTCGGTGAGAGCGGAGGAGGGGACCGGACGATGGCCAATATTCTCGTAGTCGATGATGACCTCAACATCCTCGAGGTGATTCAAACACGCCTGGAGGCGAACGGCTATTCCGTGGAAACGTACTCCGACCCGCTGGAGGCGCTCGACGTCGTCAGGGAGAAGGAATTCGACGTGATCGTGAGCGACGTGCGCATGCCCCAGATCGACGGCCTCGAATTCCTGCGCCGGGTGCGATCGTTCCGGATGGGGATTCCGGTCATTCTGCTCACCGCCTACGGGGCCATTCCCAGCGCGGTGGAGGCGGTCAAGGAGGGCGCGTTCGATTATCTCACCAAGCCGTTCGAAGGCAGGCACTTGGTCCAGAACATCGAGCGGGCCATCCAGGAGCGGGAACGGTCGTGGGAAGCCAAGGAGCCGAAGGAGGGGCCCTGCTTCCCGGGAGTATACGGGGTCAGCCCGAAGATGAAAGCCCTGTATCCGGTGCTCGAGCGGATCATCGCAAGCGATTCCACGGTCCTCGTCCATGGCGAGAGCGGCACGGGCAAGGAGCTGATCGCGCAGATGATCCACTTCAACGGCCCCCGCAAGAAAGAGCGCTTCGTCATCATGGACTGCGGGGCGACGCCGGGGTCGCTGATCGAGAGCGAGCTGTTCGGCCACGTCAAGGGATCTTTCACCAACGCCACCGAGACGCGCAAGGGCATGTTCGAGCTGGCGGACCGGGGCACGCTCTTTCTGGACGAAATCAGCAGCATGCCCCTGGAGCTGCAATCGCGGCTGCTGCGGGTCCTTCAGGACGGGCAGATCAAGAGGGTCGGGGAAAGCCTGATGAGGAAGGTGGACGTCCGCGTCCTTTCCGCCTCCAACATGGACCTCCAGGAGAGGGTGAAGAAGGGGCTTTTCCGCCTGGACCTCTATTACCGGCTGGCCGTGCTCAAGGTGGAGTTGCCGCCCCTGCGGGAACGGCAGGAGGACGTCGCCATGCTGGCCGAGCACTTCCTCCAGAACTTCTGCGCAAAGATGAAGAAGGAGCCGATGCGCCTCGAGGAGCGTGCGACGGAAGCGCTCTTGCGCTACGCGTGGCCCGGCAATGTCCGAGAGCTGAAGAACGTCATCGAGGCCGGCGTGGTGCTTTCCAGCGGGCCGACCCTGAGCCTGCAGGATCTCTACTGTGCCGGGCTCCCGCTGGAGCCGATGGGCTCGGTCGACTGCCAGCCCCTGCTGGAGGTGCCCGATCCCGGCGGCTCCCTGCCCGCCTACCTCGAGAACTTGGAGAAGAAGCTGATCCTGAAGGCGCTGGAAGTGAACAAGTGGGTCCAGAAGGACGCGGCCGAGCAGCTCGGGATCAGCCCCCGCGTGCTGTGCTACAAGATCAAGAAGCTCGAGATCGACATCGCCATGCTCCAGGAGAAGAGCGGGTAGGTGAGTTGCGAAGCGCTGAGGAGTGAGGCGTATATTGCCACGGGGGGCCCCGGCTTTCGCCGGGGCAGGCTGCCCCGGGGCCTCCACGCCCCCGCGAGCCGAACGCCGCAGATGGGCGTTTATCATCAGCCCTACCAGCGGATGACGGAGGCCCCCCAGGTAAAGCCCGCCCCGAACGCCACCAGCACGATGCAGTCTCCCTCGCGGATCGCCCCCTGCTCCAGCAGCTCGCTCAGGGCGATCGGAATGGATCCGGCGGTGGTGTTTCCGTAGCGCTGGATGTTGCTGTAGAACTTCTCCTCCGGGACTTGCAGCCT
The DNA here is from genome assembly GCA_040756235.1 of bacterium. Taxonomy (GTDB): domain Bacteria; phylum Desulfobacterota; class DSWW01; order DSWW01; family DSWW01; genus JBFLZG01. The sequence continues at coordinate 150,245 of JBFLZG010000087.1, forward strand.
GGCCGCCGAGAACTGGTTGATGCGCAGGTTGGCCTGGTGGGGGATGAACAGGGAGACCTGATCCAGACCCAGCCCGTTTGCCGCCAGCGCCTCCTCCACGACCTCCGGGATCTTGGTTACGGCCATGCGGAAGACTTCCTTGCCCTTCATCTTGGGCCAGATCCGGCCTTGGTCGATGCTGTCGTGGGTCAAGTAGGGCTTCTTGCTGATGTCCCAGATCTCGAGTCGCAGGGCATCCGCGTAGCGTCCGTCCGCGTGGAGGTGCACGGAGAGGATGCCCCGCTGCGGATCGTCCGAGGGGCCCACGATCACGGCGCCTGCGCCGTCGCCGAAGAGCACCGCAACGTCCCTGCCTTCATTGGTGAAGCTGAGGGCGCTCGAATGCACCTCGGCTCCGACTACCAGGATCCGCCGGTACATCCCGGTGCGGACGAACGCATCGGCCACGGCCAGGCTGTACAGGAATCCGCTGCACTGGTTGCGGATGTCCATGCAGCCGATCTCCGGAACGCCCAGCTTCTTTTGCAGGTAACAGGCCGAGCCGGGGAAATGGTGATCCGGGCTCAAGGTGGCAAAGATGATGAAGTCGATGTCCCGAGGCTCCAAGCGGGCCTGCGCCAGGGCGTTGCGCGTGGCCTCCAGAGCGAGATCCGAGCAGTAAACGCCTTCTTCCGCATAGCGCCTCTCGACAATGCCGGTGCGCTGCTGGATCCACTCGTCGCTGGTGTCGAAGAGCTTTTCCAGATCGAAGTTGGTGACGCGTTTTTCCGGCAGGTACCTGCCCACGCCCAGAATCCTCGCCCTTCTCATCTCCGCTTTCCTCAGGTCATAAGATCAAGGTGAAAGGGCAAAGGAGGAAGGTGCGCTTGGCGTTCACTCGTCCCCCCGGCCTGTGACCCGGCATGATGTCTCAGGAGCCCGCCTCTTCAACTTCGATGGTGCCGTGGACGGACTCCGAGAGCGAGAGCTTTTCGAGGATGGATACGGTCTCTTCCTTTGGAAAAAGGATCAGGAAGAGCCTGCGGTGCAGGCGCAGATCGGTTCCCTGCGCCGACGGCGGGGGTACGCTTCGGACCTCGAGGGGAATCGGACCCCGCACCCGTGCGCCGCTCCCGGCGATTCGGTGGTAGAGTTTGCCCGCCTCCTTGTCCAACAGACGAGGGTCAGGAGACTCGATGGTCAGGAGGAGCCTGCTGTCCCAGGCGATGCGGTCGTCGGGCTGGAGCGATCTTGCCTTGGCGCCTCTCGAAGGCCTTTTTGGCGCTGGCGGGGGCGGGCTCGGAACGTATCTTCTGGCCATTGAGGAAGCGACTCCAAGGCATGCTGCAGGCTGAAAGGTCTAAGCGAAAGTCAAATGGAAGCTTCTGAGGAAGGTAGGAAGGGTCCGAAGCCGGAAGACGCACAACGACCGCGAGATCTCCTTCCCCGACCCCAGGTCGTGGATCACCCCGTAACACCTCGTGTGGCTGCGGTGCAGGTTCCAGGGGCGGATGCCGACCTTTTCTCCGATGTACTCGTAACGCCGCCGTTCGACGGAGAAGGAGAGCCGATACCGGACTTTCGCCTCCGAGAAGTAGCGCAGCTCCAGCGAGCCTTCGCAGGGCGATGCGTCCACGAGTCCGCCTGCGCGAATCACGCCGGCCGCTTGGGCGGTCAGAAACCCGCTCCAGGAAAAAGGATTGACGAAATCGGCCGCGCGGTCTGCTCCCCAGTCGATCTCGAAGGAAAAGGGAAACTGGCCGGCCGGGCCTGCCTTGCCCACGAACTCGTGCGAGCCGGTCATCGTCTCGTGAATCCGGAATCCCACCTGTCCGAGCTCACGGACCAGCGGAAGTCGCATCATGCATGCTCCGATCCTCTGGGCAGACAAGCTGATTTTAGGAAGTTACCCCCGCTATTGCAAGCGTGAGGTGGTGCAAACGGGCAGCCGTTCCCGTGCCGCGCTGTCGGGCGTCTCCCGTTTTCCATCTTCCTTAGGCCCATTGCCATCCTCCGGCCGCTCCGGGCCGTTCGGGGACCCCTCGATCAATAGGTCCGGTTTCTGCTGCAATCGTTTGCTCGGAGCCGGGAATCCGTGATAGATTGCCGCGGCCAGGCGGAGAAACTCGAACGATGCAGCGGAGTCGACAAGTGGAAATTCTATACCGAAAAGCTGGTATGCCGGTCTCGCTCGTGACCCTTGCAGGGCTCCTCCTGTGCGCATCCTGCGCCAGCAGCGTCAAACCTCTCTCCCGGGAGATCTATCGGGACCGGAACATCCAGGTGCTGCTGATCAAAGAGAAAGATGCCGCCGACGGCAAGGGGTTCGATCACCCCTGGGAAGTGGACCTGGCGACGCTCGATGCGCTCCTCCAGTCCGTGACCTATCGCCGCGGAATCCTGATCCATCGCAACAAAGTGCGGGACGCCTTCCCTGCCGAGGTGCGCGCGGATCTGGTGGCTCACCTGCAAACGGCCTTCGCCCAGGCCGAGCCGGACGAGAAGATCGACTTTTCCTTCCTCCACCATGTCTCCTGGACGGTGTTTCAGAAGGAGTTTCTCACCGACGGCGTTCTCTTCCGCAAAGGGGGGAAGCTGAACTGCGCCTTCCGCAATCTTACCTTCGATCATGCCGTGGGATCGGAACAAAGCGAACAGCCTTACGCCGGCGACCCGACGCAGCGGCCCCCGAGGACGGACTGGGAGCTCACGCTCCAGGAGGGGCAGGAGATCGCACGCTCCGGATTCCCGAACTGGATCCAGCTGGACCTCGCTCGCGACTGGACCGCACGGAAGAAGCCGGAGGAGTCCGTAGCCGCAACGGTGGAAGCCGTCCCTGAGACAGCTCCGGCTCCGGGTGCCGGGCAGGCGGGTGCCGCAGAGTCTCCGGCCGAGCCGCCGGAACCGCCCCGCGTGGTGCAGCCTCCGTCTGCGGCGGCGGCCCAGGACCAGCCTTTGCCCGCCAGCCGGCAGGAGATCGATGAGCGCCTGCGTTTCCTCGAGGAGCTGCATCGGGAAGGGGACCTGGCGGACAGGGCCTATGAACAGAAGAGGCAAGAGCTGATCAAGCTCCGGGAGCAGCTGCCCTAGCGGCTGCTGGAAAACGCCGTCTGCTGCGTTGCGCTGACCAGGCAACCTGCAGGGGCGAAAGATTTTTCGCCCCTACCAAGCACCGCGGTAGGGGATAAAGCCGCAGGCGTGTCCGCCAACCACGGCTGCGGATCGCGAGCGTTGCCCGGTAACCGGAGGTTGCCACGGCCCTGCGGGCCTCGCAACATCCGATTTTTCCGCTCCCGATCGCCACGTCGCTCCTTGAGCAAGACAAGCTCACAGAACACGTTGCCCGATCTGTGAACATCCGTGCTGGCGCCTGCCGGATCTCTTTGGACAAGCTCGAGCTGAGAGTCGACTGCGCGAGTTCACGATCACCTGCAGAGGGAGGACGACGACATGAGCTCCACCGTTTACCGCGCCAACATCCGCGACATGAAGTTCATCCTCCATGAAATGCTCCATATCGAGGAGACGATCCTCAAGCGGGGACCGTTCAGCGATTTCAGCGCCGAGGACGTCGACATGGTCCTGACCCAGGCGGCCAAGTTCGCCGAGACCGTGCTGGGGCCTGCCAACAAGGAGGGCGATCGGGAGGGATGCCGATTCCACAAGGGCAAGGTCACGGTGCCCAAGGCGCTTCACGAAGCCTTCAGGCAGTATCGGGAGAACGGCTGGAACGCGGTGACCGCCCCGGCGGAGTACGGCGGCCAGGGTTTGCCGATGGTCGTCGGGGTATCCACGGGAGAGTTGTTCACCGGCGCCTGCACTTCCCTGATGATCTACTCGGGGCTGACCAACGGCGCGGCCCGGCTGATCCACTCCTTCGGCACCGAGGAGCAGAAGGCGACGTACATGGCCCGAATGTTCTCGGCCGAGTGGGCAGGCACGATGCAGCTCACCGAGCCCAACGCGGGCAGCGCCGTGGGCGACACCAAGACCTCGGCCCGCAAAGACGGCGACCACTACCTGATCACGGGCACCAAGATCTTCATCTCCGGGGCGGAGCAGGACCTGACGGAGAACATCGTGCACGCCGTGCTGGCGCGGGTCGAAGGAGCGCCGTCCGGGGTCAAGGGGCTCAGCCTCTTCATCGTTCCCAAGCACCGCGTCAACGGTGACGGTTCTCTGGGGGCCTTCAATGACGTTGCGTGCGGCGGGATCGAAGAGAAGATCGGGCTCCACGGCTCGGCCACGTGCCTGGTGAACCTGGGCGAGAACAACGACTGCCACGGGTACCTCCTCGGACAGGAGAACCAGGGCATCCAGCTCATGTTCCAGATGATGAACGAGGCACGGATCGGCACGGGGCTCCAGGGGGTGGCGCTGGCCAGCGGCGCCTATCTGAACTGTCTGAGCTATGCCCGGGAACGCATTCAGGGGGTCGCCATCGAGAACATGAGAGACCCGGAGGCCCCCAGGGTCGAGATCCTCCGCCACCCGGACGTGCGCCGCATGCTTTTGACCCAGAAGTCGTACATCGAGGGGATGCGGGCGCTCCTGAGCTACTGCGCCTTTCACGTCGACATGGCCGAGACCGCGGCGGACAAAGAAGAAGAGGAGCGACATATGAGGATCGTCGAGCTCCTCACGCCGATCTGCAAGGCCTACTGCACGGACCACGGCTTCCGCTGCTGCGAGCTGGCCATTCAGGTCATGGGCGGCTATGGAGTCACCCGCGACTATCCGGTGGAACAGTACCTGCGTGACCTCAAGCCCGCGTCCATCTACGAGGGCACGACCGGCATCCAGGCGCTGGACCTGCTGGGGCGGAAGGTGGCCATGAAAGGCGGCGTCCTGTTCATGAGCTTCATCGAGATGCTGAACGCGTTCGTGGACCGACACAGGGACCACCGCACCCTGCGGGACCTGGTGCTCAAGCTCGCCGCCGCCAAGGACAGGCTGGCCGAGGTGACCATGCACCTCGGCGGGCTCGGCATGAGCGGCGATCGCATCTATCCTGCGCTGGCCGCCACACCTTATCTCTACCTGTTCGGCGACGTGGTCGTGGCCTACCTGCTTCTCTTCCAGGCCGTCATTGCCCGGGAGAAGCTCGAGATGCTCGGCCGCGGTGCGCAGGAGGATGCGGAAGCGGCCTTCTATTCCGGCAAGGTCATGAGCGCCCGCTTCTTCGTGCAGAACATCCTGCCCCAGGTTTTCAGCCGGGCCGACGGGATCGTGAGCGGCGATCGGAGCGCGCTCGACATCGCCGCCGACTCTTTCTGAGTGCCGGCTCGGGTGGGGGAACTTCTTGGAAGCAAGCCCCGGGAATACTGCCACGCGGCCTCATGCGCAGCAGACGGGGAGGGTCCCGCGGAATGCGTCTCTGGCGCTGCTCTACGCCGTTCTGGTGGGGATGCTCTACGCGCTGCCCCACTACTGGCTCTGGCGCGACGCCGGAGCGGAATGGTCTTTCCCCCATTTCAATACGCCCGATGAACGGGGTGCCTACGCCGGCCGCCTGCGCGCGCTCTACGAAGGCGGGCCCCTGGACGCGGCCCCCCAGACGCTTGCGTGCCCCGGCGCTCCGACCGACTTCGCCAAGACCGGAGAGATCCTGACCTACGGGCTTGCCCGGATGTTCGGCCTGGAGATCCGGGGGTGCCTGATACTGGCCGAATTCCTCCTGCCGGTTCTCTCCATCCTGGGCGCCTATGGGTTGCTGCGGGCCCTGGGCTGCTCGGCCCGGCTCGCACGCCTGGGGCCGCTGACGCTCTACCTGCTGGACCCGCTCCTGGCTTCGCACGGTCCGGTCGTCATCCTCCTCGAAGGGCTTGCGAGATTCCTGGGCCGCGAAGTCGTGCCGTACTGGAACTGCTCTTTCCTCTTTTCGCGGCTCATTTCTCCCGAGGCCGCCTTGCCGTTCTTCACTTTCGGCGGCTATGCGACGGTCAGGGCGTGGCAGGACGGAGGCCGGTTCTGGCCGGTCGCGGCAGGCCTCCTCTCGGGTCTGGCGGCGAGCGCCCACTTCGCCGTGGGTCTCCCCTACCTCCTGGGGCTGGCCTTCTTTGCGGCCGGTACCGTTGTGACCGGGAGGGTCGCTCCCGGCCGGTTCGTCCCCGTCTTTCTGGTCGCCGCGGCCGTCCTCGCTCCGCGGCTTCTGGACCTCCGTCGTTTCTTCGGTTCTCCGGTGAGCGAGTTCGTCACCGACCGCCACGCCGTGGCGACACACGCCTGGATGGGGTGGCCCTATCTGGCGCTCATGCTGGCTTTCACGATCCCTTTCCTCCTCCTGTACGGGCGCAGAAGAGACCTTGTCTTCTGGTTTCTTCTGTCGATCCTGGCGGGCGGATTCGTGTGCATGAACCTCCAGATCGTGACCGGACTCGACTTCGGGATCATCCACTACTACGGGTACAGCTTCGTGCCTGTGGCGTGGCTCGCCCTGTTCGTCGGGCTTGCCCGCCGGCTGCACGGCTCTCAGGAGAGCAGCCGGCCCGGCGCCTGCCGTCTGCGGCACGCCTGGGCCGTCGAGCTCGCCTTGGTGCTCTACGCCTCGGCCAACGGCTTTGCCATACAGCGCGCCCACTACGGTGCGGAATCCCTGCGCTGGGAGAAGCCGGCCAAGAGGTGGATTCAGTATCAGACGCTCGGGCCGGCCCTCGCCTGGCTCGACGAGCACGCGACCCCTGCAGACGTGGTGGTGAGCAGCCCTGAGACGGCCGACCTCTACACCATCTATTCCCCTGCCAAGGTCCTGGCCCAGTTCATGATCCAGACCTGCCCGGTTCCCACCGAAGCCTACCTCGACCGGTTCCTGCTTCCGCTCAAGACCTATGGCCTCCGTTGGTCCGAGGCCGAGCCGATCGCAGCGGGCATGGTCTACGACGTACACATGCTTGCCGAAACCTGGCAGAGCCGGACCTGGGCCAAACCGGACAGGCCGCCTGCCTTGCAGAAGGACGAGATCCTCGCGCTCATGCAGGAGCACTACGAGGCCCTGCCGGAGGGAGAGGGGCTGGAGAAGCTGTTGCGGAAGATGGACGTCCGCTACATCGTCTTCGGTTCTTTCGAGCGCGAGCTGCCCGGCGCCACCGACGCGTTCCTCCGGTCCGCAAGCTACCGCCTTTGCTTCGAGTCGAAGGGACACCGGATCTTCGAGCGGGCGCCCGACGAGCGGCTCGTGGATGCGGGCGCAAAGCCTCCACCATAGAACCGATGCCTTCCAGAAATATGCTGCGGACGCGCCGGAGCAAGTGCGGCGGGTGGCCGCGCGAGAGAGGCGAGGGCGAGTCGCGGAGGCCGTCCAGAGTCCCGGAGCCCGGGGAACGTAGGGGTGTTTCCCGATATCTGGCGCACGAGCCCGACTTTCGGGCAAGGGGGTATGCCCCGCTAAATCCGGCCCGGGACGAGGGACGAAAGGGCGGATTTGCCCGAAGGGCTGCGGTCTCCGACTTCCCAGAGGAGAAGAGCCGGAGCGTTCTGAGCCCGAGACGATCGAGGCGGGGCACCCGCCGCACGGTTCGCCTCGGCGGTAGGCACCTTGGCTTCAGACATGAGCTACAGAGCTCACCCGCCGGCCGGCAGGATCTCCCAGGTGATCCGCTTGCCGGGCTCGCCCTCGGCCTCGAACAGGAGCTCCCCTTCGCCCTGCACGGCTTCAGCCCGCTTTCCGTCGACGAACAAGTCGTATCCGCCGGCCGAGAGCTGCCGCGGGAGGCGGACCGAGAAACGGAAGGTCCCTCCGGCGACGGGATTGTAGTAGCCGCGGGCGCGGTCCGGAAGATAGGCGACCCCGATCAGGGGCAGCCGCAGCGAAAACTCCGCAAAGGGCAGAGCCGGGGCGACGCGGATCCGGTCGCCCGCCGGCTCGATGCCGGCCAGGCGGATCACGTCCAGGAGCGGACCGCTGTGCCGGTTCATGTTCATGACCGGAAAATCGGTCATCGGCGTGAAGCTCCAGTTGAAGGTCTCGCCGGGCCGCTCCGCGTAAAACGCGTTGTAGGAGTCCGGGCCGCTCCAGACGCCGTACCAGATGTCCGGGTAAGCCTCGGCGTGCCGGTTGAGGGTCGTGCCCAGGAAGAAGCGCCAGGCCGCCTCGGGGTCATGAGCTGACCAGGCCCAGGCGAGCCAGCTGTCCAGCGCGGCCCAGGTGCCGCCGTTGGTGTCCGAGCCCTGCACGAGGTAAGGCGCCGGGTTGGGCGGATAGAGGCAGAGAGCGCCGGCCGGAGAGGGCGTGACGAGCATCTCCTCGATGTTCGCGAGGAGCGTCGACGCCTGCGACTCGTCCCAGATCCCGGCGAGCAGGGGCCAGGCCTGGGCATCCAGGAAGAGCTGGTCCTCGCCCAGCCACGAGCCGTCCCCGAGGTACCCCCTGCGCATCCACCGGCCCGCCCACTCGCCCGCCAGTCGCCTGCGGAAATCTTCGGCGCGCGCGTCCAGGCGGCCGGCCAGCTCCGGAAGACGGTCCCGGAGCAGCTCGGCCAGCCTGGGGAAGACGTAGCACGCCATCCCCGTGTTCAGGTTGGACTCGCCCCGGATCATGGTCAGCAAAGGGTGCGGCGAGAAGGCGATGAGAACGTCGTTCCAGTCGCCTGAGCCGGCGCGGATGAGACCGTGCGGACCGGTGCCGATCGAGAGCTCCAGGTGGTCCAGGGCCGCCTGCAAGTGCTCCCGCACAGGGCCGGAGCGCTCGGCAGACAGCGGGTAGAAGGGCACGGGCTCATCCAGAAAGCCGAAGTCCCGCGTGGCTCCCAGGTACTCGGCCGCGGCCATGAGGAAGAACAGGTCGAGGTCCGTCGACTCCTCGTGCACGAGGGCTCCGGTCGTGAACCCGTATCCCTGATGGGCATACGGGATTTCGCCGGTCGCGGCGTCCTGGGAGCGCATCGTGTACCGGAGGGTCTCCCGGGCCAGGTCCGGCCGCAAGTAGACGAGCGGCATGGCGAACAGGGCAAAGTCGCGGTGAGCGCCGTTCAGCCCCTGGATGTAGGCATAGGCGGAGCCCTGGTTCACGATCGAGCCAGAGAAGTAATCCTCCCGAAAAGCACCGCTCGGCAGGTAGTAGCCGTGCCACATTGCTTCTCTTCGCAGCCACTCGGGCTCCGGGGTCACGAAGTCGACGCGGGTCTCGAGCCACGCGTCCATGGTCCTCTTGAAGTTGGATTCCGGGTCTCTGCGGAGGTCCTCGATGAGCGGCGCCGCTTCCTCCGGAGGGCCGCTGCCGAAGGCGTAGGCGAGGAAGACCCTCTCGCCGGGATCGAGGCGGAGCTTCTTCCCCATCGCCAGACACGCCCGGCCGACCTCGGGCGTGCCCTGCGGCAAGAGCGTGGAATTCGTCGTCCCACTGGCAAGCGCCTCCGGTCGGCCAAGGCCTCCGCTGCCGAAGAATGCCTGCTGGTCCGTGAAGAAGAAGTCCGGGGTTGCGGTGAGGCCGGCCAGGAAACATGGACCGGGGTAATAGTCCGCAATCGAAATCGCTTCCGGCAAGGGCGCCTCGCCCCCGGCCGCGAGGGAAGGCGTGACCGCGAGGAACCCGCCAAGCTCATCCAGGGAAGAGCCCACGGTGAAGCTGCCGTTGAAGACCCAGCGGAGCGCCTCGAAGAGCGCTCCCAGCGGCGCCGTCATGATCGGGGCCGGCAGGAGTTCGTAGAGGTTGTAATCCCAGTATTCGAAAATCAAAAGCTCTCGAGGCGCGGCGCCCTGGTTCACGATCTCGGTTTCGGAAACGAGCAGCGGGCCATCCCCGAACGGTACGTAGCTCCGCTCGCGGACGGAAAGGTCCTGGCGCACGGTCTCCTTCTCGAAATAGCCCATCCCGAAGAGGCGTTCGAAGCGGCTGAATGCCTCGGGTGCGTACAGGGTGTTCCAGATCTCCCCGCCCGCCTCGATGAATCGGAAGCCTCCTGCGAAGTTGCCTCTTTCCGGCTGCCAGCGGTTGAGGCACTTCCCGCCTCGGCCCCAGTGCCAGAGCTGGAGATATCCTTCGTTGTGTGCCGTGACCGTGACGGCATCGTTTCCCAGTTGATGCCAGTGGTCCCGGGAATCACCCCAGCTCGTGAAGGTCGCTGCCCGCGGGTCCGAACGGTGGTCGATGGCGTACCGATAGACCGGGGCGCCGGAAGGGTCGGTCTCCCAGGCGCCGAAGGCGCCGCTGCCCGAGGCGTCCGGGCAGAGCGGCAGAAAGGTGTCATCGAAGAGGTTTTCGAAAGCCTCCGCGGGGCTTGTCGTGCATTCTGCAGAGTAGGACAACGGGCCGGAGCCGCTCGAGTCGCCGCAAGCGGTCACGCAAAGCCCGACGAGCAGTGCGAGAGAGCGGATGGGTAGCACCAGCCTCTCTACTTCTCGGTGATCGTCTCCTCGACCTTCATGCCGAAGTGGCGGCCCGCTTCCCCGAAGCAGGCGAGCACCTCGGAGCCCTTCTTCAGCGTCGCGATGGAGACGGGCTGGCCGCCGGGCTGGGTCAGGCGGATCGTCTCCGCGTTCTGGAGGATCAGCCCCACCTGCCTGTTCTTGGATTCCGCGGTCACGAGCACGAGAGGCCTTCTCTCGATCTTGGCCCTGCCGACGTAGGCGACCTGGGCGCGGCCCTTTGCGTTGACCACCAGGACGTCGTCGCCCGCCTGGAGGTCCGCCAGGTAGAGCGTCCTGCCGCCCGGTGCCTGGACGTAGGCGTGCACGGCCCCGGCGTTCACCCGGAAGGGACGGGTCGCGCAATACGGGGTCTCCACGTTCTCCGCGTGCACGAGAAACATGCCGGACGAGGCGTTGCCGACGAGCATCCCTTCCCCGGGTTCCATGCGCGTACAGGTATCGATGCAGACCCGGTCGCCCATGCCGAGGGGGCGGATCTCCTGGATTCTGGCCCGCGCGAGATCGAAGCGCTCCTGTCCCTCCTGGAGCAGCCGTGCGGTCTTGCGGACTTCCGCGGGGTCGTCGGTCGCCAGGAGGATCCCTTCGGTGCCTTTCTCCATGATTTCCAGGGCCAGCTTCGCTTCCTGAGCGCCGGAGACGGCGGCGATGATCCTGCCGCGGGCGGCGACCAGATTCTCCAGGGGGATGACCTTCCAGTCGGCCGTTCGCACCACCAGGAAGCGGTCCGCAGGGAGCCGCAGGGCACGCTCCTCGTCTTTGCGGCTGCGAATGGAGACCTCGAAGAAGTCCTGCCCGGGCTTGAGGTCACCATCCGGCGCGAGGGTCGCGAGAATCCCCAGCCTCTTCGCCTGCGCGCTCTTGCCCTTGGGCAGCTTGACGGCCTCTGCGCCGGATTCGAGCGCCGCGGTCACGAGGTCCTTGTTCCAGCGCTTCGCCTCCACCCAGAACCGCTTGGCCATCTCACTTGCCCCCTGACCGGAGAAAGCGCAGCGCGTCCTCGGCCGTCGCGCCCTCGTGGACGATCATGCAGGCGGCCCGGACGAACCGTTCCGGCGTCTCGTGCTGAAAAGCATTGCGCCCCATGCTGAGGCCGGCAGCGCCCGCCCGCACCACCTCCTCGACCATCCTCAAGGTTTCCTCTTCCCCCTGCTTCGAGCCGCCGGCGATCACGACCGGGATGGGGGACCCTTCCACGACGGGCCGGAACGTCTCCACGCTCCCGGTGTAGGGCACCTTGACGATGTCGGCGCCGAGCTCGGCAGCGAGCCGGGCCGCCATGGCGACGGCACGGGGATCCTTCTCGCTGGGAACCTTCTTCCCCCTGGGATAGACCATGGCCAGGAGCGGCATGCCCCAGGAATAGCACTTCTCCGCCACGCGACCGAAGTCGCGCAGCATCTCGGGTTCGTCCTCCGCTCCGAGGTTGATGTGGATCGAGACCGCGTCCGCGCCGAGCTGGATGGCCTTCTCGACGCTGCAAACCAGGACCTTGTGGTTGGGATCCGGTCCCAGGGAAGTGCTGCCGGAAAGGTGGACGATCAGCCCGATGTCTTTTCCGTACCGTCTATGGCCGACGCGCACCATGCCGCTGTGCTCGACGATGGCGTTGGCGCCTCCCTCGGCCACCCGGTTGATCGTCTCGTCGAGCTTGATGAGGCCCTGGATCGGTCCGGAGGTGACCCCGTGGTCCATGGGCACGATCACGGTCCTGCCGGTGTTGCGGTTCCAGATCCTCTCCATCCGAATCATCTTGCCGGGGTTCATGGTTTCCCCTCCTTCTCGAGCTCTATCTCTGCAGCCCCCTGAAACGGAGGCGGCGCAGAGGCATGAGCATGAAATCTTCGGATCGCCACTGTGACTCGAAGCCCGTGTTCAGCGGGCTTCTAATACAGCACATCGGCGGGACTTTGACAAGGATCGGTGGGGCGAGGGAGAGGGCACGATCGTGCGCCAGGTAGTCTTCCACCCTTCCCGCCGCCCCGGCCGCCGGCAGGCGGTGCTTAGGAGGGGCACTTGGACGTTGCGATCATTCGGCTTTCGCGGACGCCGGCCGGACCTGGATCAGCTCTCCCTGGCCGTACTGTTTGGGGGCGTTCTGGTAATACTGCATGGCGTCCTGGGCGATCACCTGCAATTCCTGGATCCTGTCAGAAGGCGCCGGATGGGTGGAAAGGAACGAGGGCGGACGTTCTCCCCCGACCTTGTCCATCCGCTCCCACAGCCGGACGGCTTCACGGGGATCGTATCCGGCCTTGGCCATGTACACGGTCCCGATGTGGTCGGATTCCGATTCCTGCTTGCGTGAGTAAGGGAGCAGAACTCCCACGTTGGCGCCGAGGCCCATGGCGGCCAGAATCGTGCTCTTGTATTGACTGTTCTGGAGCGAAAGATCCGCGGCGGACAGACCGAGGTTGACCAGCAGGGCGTGACTCATCCGCTCCCCTGCATGCCTGGCCACCGCGTGGCCCACCTCATGGCCTATGATCGCGGCCAAGCCGGCCTCGGTCTTGGCGATCGGCAGGATGCCGGTGTAGACGGCCACCTTGCCTCCGGGCAGGCAGAAGGCATTGATTTCCTTGGACTCGATGACCTTGAACTCCCAGTTCAGCTTGGGCATGTCGGAGACCTGAGCAATTCTCTGGCCCACCCTCTGCACGAGGCCGGTCCAGGCCGGGTCGTTCGAAACGGGCTCACTTTGCAGGATCTCCTGATAGGCCTGGGCGCCCATCTGGACCTCCTGATCGAAAGGGACCAGGATCAGCTCCTGCCTGCCTGTGACCGGCGCCGTGGCACAGCCGGCCAGGACGAGCAGGCAAGCGCCCCAAAACAGACTGCGCGAACGGCTGTTGTTCCCCATGGTGGCAATCCGTCGTCTAGGGTGAAAAGAGCGCAAAAAGATCGGCCGGCTTCTGCTTCTGAACTTAGGATGCATCCAGAGACTCAAAGTGCGCACCGGACCTGAGAAGCGGAGTGGACCATCGGCTGCGGAACCGGTTCCATTCAAGTTCCGAAACGGCTGACGTCACGGACCTCTTCCGGATGCCGCTCTTGGCGCTGCAGAAAGCGGGGCCGGAAAAGGATGATGAGAGAAGGAACTATGGTGACGGCGGCCAGGGAGGAGATGAACATGCTCGTGGCCACGAAACCCCCGAGCTGCCGATGGTAAGACAGGGGTGATACGGCCATCACCAGGGCTCCGGCCGCGATGGCGGAAGCGACGAAGAAGATGGCCTTGCCGGAGGTCAGCATCGTCTCGAGGGTCGCTGCGCGGATGTCCCCCACGCGCCTGTACTCCTCCCGAAACCGGAAGATGAAGTAGATCGAGTAGTCCGCCCCGATGCTCACCGTCAGAGAGGTGATGGAGGCCGTAGCCAGATTCAGCCACGTGCCGGTGAGGCCCATCAGACCGAGGTTCACCATGGCGGCCAGCAGAGACGGCGTGAGGACCAGCGCGCCTCCCACGAAGGACTTGAGCACGAGGGAGGACACGAGAAAGATGATCGAGGCGATCACGGCCGCGTTGCGGATCTTCTCCCTCATCACCACGTCGTTGACCGTCTTGCTCACCGCAAGCCCGCCGCCGGCCACCCGGACCCGGACCTCCGCAGGGAAGTGGTCCTTGGCATAGCTGCGGGCCCGCTGAAAGATTTCCTCACAGAACTTCGCCCGGTCCTTGGTGGCGAAGGCGCGGATCACGGCCCTGCGGTACTGCGAGTCCACGAGCATCTCGAAGTCGTCCGGGTCCCCGGAATAGAGCAGAAAGTACTGCGCCACCAGCTCCCGGGATTCGGGCACGCGCCGGAAGCGTTCGTCCCCCCCGTGAAAGGCGACGTTCATCTGCTTCACGTAATCCACGATGGAATTGGCGCGGCCGACTCCGGGGACGGACTCGAGGTCCGCCTGCATCCCTTCCATGGCCCTGAGCAGGGCAGGGTCATACAGGGCGTCCGGCTCTCTGCCTTCGACGAGAATGTTGAGTGTGATGGTCCCCCCGAAGAGAGTGTTCAAGGCCTCGTATTCCATGAGGCTCCGGGAATCCTGGGGCAGGGCTTCACGGAAGGAGTTTTCCACCTGGATGCGCAGGGCGCTGAAGATCGTGCCGGCGACCACGGCCGCACCGACCGCGAGCGACAGCCACGGCCTGGCCCGGACGGTACGGGCCAGCTTGTTCAGGGCGCTCTCCAGCAGACCCCCGTGCTTCTCCTTCAGGACCTCCTGCATTTGGGGCGCTGGCAGCAGGGTGCGGCAGGCCGGGATGAAGCTCATCTCGATGATCAGGGCGCTCACGATCCCGGAAGCGGACAGGAAGCCGAAGAGCTGGATGCTGCGGATCGGGAACAGGGTCAGCGTGAGGAGCCCGGTCGCGGCGATGAGGCCGGCCGTGATCATGACCGAGCCGACCCGGACCGTGCTCTCCACGACGGCCGCCCGGTTGTCCCCCAGGCGGCGGAATTCCTCGTAGTAACGTTTGAGGATCTGTACGGCATGGCCGGCCGCGACCGCCAGGATGAGGAAGGGGCTCAGGGCGTTCCAGCCGTCCATGGGCACCCCGAGGTGACAGAAGAGGCCCATGGCCCAAGTCACGCTCAGCAGGGCCGTCACGAGGGGAAGGAACATGGCCTGAAGGGTGCGGAACGCCTCGAAGTGGACGAGCCCGATCACGAGCACGGCCAGGGGGAAGAGCTTCAGCATGTGCTTGGTGTACCCGTCCATCGTGGCAATGAAGACCGGCAGGCCCCCCACGTAGATCCGGAGCTTCTCGTCCCGGAAGGGAGCCACGGCCTCCTGAATGCGGCGGCTCAGGACCGCGTCGCGCAGGTCCGGGTCTCCCCCGGACTCGTCGATGTCGGCGACGATGGAGGCGGCTTTGCCTTCCGGAGCGATCAGATAGCCGATGAGGAGCTTCTGGCCCAACAGGTACTCGCGGAGCTCCTCGACTTCGGCGGGGGTCGAGGGGATCTGATCGATCAGACTGCGGACCACGATCTCGTCTGCCTGGCCGGCCTCGATGCTCTTCACCTTGGGAGCGGTGATGCTCAGGACCTTGTCCGGGTCGATGCCCGGAATGGCTCCGACCGCTTCCGTGATCGTGCGGATCCGCTCGAGCACCCAGGGCTGGAACACGTCCCCTTCGGCCGGCTCGACGCCGATCATCGTGTAGCGGCCGCCTCCGAAGAGCTCGAGGATCTCGTCGTCCAGACGGACGATCGGGTCGTCGGCCGGCAGCTCGCCCTTGCGCTCGTTCTCGATGTAAATGCCCTTGATGCTGGTGGCGAGAAGGGCGGTGGACAGAAGGACGGCTGCGATCACTCCCTTGGAGTGAAGGGTCACCCATTCGACGTAACTTCTCAGGATGCGACCGAACACGACGGACAGCCACCTGCTTGAGATCGTTGTGGCTAGGCAAAACGAAGATGAAGAATAGCGAATACCGGCAGCAAAGGGAAGCGAGGCCTGCGACAGAAGGCATGGCAACCAACGGCCTGCAAGGGGCGGCTGTCCGGCCTTCGGGACTCCGGGACGGCCTCCGCGACTCGCCCTCGCCTCCCTCGTGCGGACACCCACCGTACTCATGGCAGCAGCCGGTAGGGTGGACAAAGCGCCAGCGTGTCCACCAGCCAGGGCATCGAGTGCGGTGGGTGCACCGCCCTCGCTCGTCTCAGGCTCGGAACGCTCCGGCTCTTCTCCTCCCGAGGGTCGGAGACCACAGCCCTTCGGGCAGTGCCTTTTTTCGTCCCTCGTCCCGGGCCGGGTGAATCGGGAAACACGAGCCTGGCGGGGATGGTATTCGAGAAACAGCGCTGCGTTCCACCGGCCTTCGGGACTCCGGGACGGCCTCCGTGACTCGCCCTCGCCTCCCTCGTGCGGACACCCACCGTACTCATGGCAGCAGCCGGTAGGGTGGACAAAGCGCCAGCGTGTCCACCAGCCAGGGCATCGAGTGCGGTGGGTGCACCGCCCTCGCTCGTCTCGAGCCTAGCGCGGCCGTTCTTCTCCTGCAGCGCATCGGTCCTTGACAAGAGGAGCCGGCCGTTCCTATCGTGTCCTGTGCGGCGAGGATCCCGGATTCACTTGCCTGTCGATCCCGTATCCGCTGGCCGCTCGGCAAAGAAGAGGAGGGAAACGGAATGTTCAGGACACGCGTGACAGAGATGCTGGGGATCGAGTACCCGATCGTCTGTGGCTGCATGATGCACCTGTCCTCCCCGAGCTTCGTTGCCGCCGTTTCCGAGGCCGGGTGTCTGGGCCTGGTGGCGTCGGCCATGTGGAAGACCAAGGAAGAATTCCGGGACGCGCTGAAGGAGGTGAAGCGAGCCACCCGCAAGCCGTTCGGCGTGAACCTGAACCTGTTCCCGGCCATGCGACCCATCGACAACTCCGAATACCTGGAAGTCCTCCTGGACGAGGGCGTGCGCATCGTCGAGACTTCGGGCCACAAGGCGCCCGAGGACCTGGCGGCGAGGTTCAAGGAGGCGGGCCTGACCTGGATCCACAAGTGCGTGGGGCTCCGCTACGCGCGCAAGGCGGTCTCCCTGGGGGCGGACATCATCACGGTGGTGGGCTACGAGAACGGCGGTGCCACCGGCGTGCTGGATATCGGCACCTTCGTGCTGATCCCGACGGTGGCGCGGGCGGTGAGCGTGCCGGTCATCGGCGGGGGCGGCGTCTCCGACGGCAGCGCCCTGGTCGCCGCGCTCTCGCTGGGCGCCCAGGGCGTGATCATGGGCACCCGCTTCCTCTGCTCCGACGAATGCCCGATCCACCCCAGGCTGAAGGAGGCGCTCGTCAACGCCCAGGAGACCGACACGGTGATCGTCATGCGGACCCTGGGCAACAGCCACCGGGTGTGGAAGAACGCGGCCTCGGAGAGGGTCTTGGGGCTCGAATCCGATCAGGCCTCCCTGCAGGAGATCATCGACGTCGCGGCCGGTACCAAGGCCCGCATGATGTACGAGCAGGGCGATCTGGACCAGGGCGTCCTCTCGTGCGGCCAGGGAGTCGGGCTCGTCCGCGACGTCAAGCCCGTCCGGCAGATCGTGCAGGAGATCATGGAGGAGGCGCGGCTGGTGGTGGGGCGCATCGCAGCGTGATCCAGGCTGTCCCAAAGCGCCCGTCTGCGGCGTGCCTTTCCGCGCCGGGCGTCGGGTGTCGGGGGTTCGTCCCGGCCTCAGCCCTGCCCGACGGGCTCTTCTCATCGGCCTCGCCTCGGGTGGACCAGGCGTCGGGTGCCGGAGCCTGGTACCTGAAACCTGACCCCGCTTCATGCGCCTTGCAGCGGGCATTTCTCGACGGCCTCTGAAATCGAGCCTTGGGACAGGTTCTGGCGAGTAGTATGGAGGGTCTGCAATGCCGGCATCCACCACACCCGGCCCCCCGGAAGTGCCGGACCCGCCGGGGCAGCAGCGCGCTCGAAGGGCCGAGGGCCCTCTGCCGGGTTTTCTGGAGACGGCCAACGCAAGCAGCGACTGCATCTTCTGGGTGAAAGACACGCAGAAAGGCGAGGCACGTTTCCAGTTCGTGAACCGGGCCTTCGAGGAGGCCACCGGCCGGACGTCCTCCGAGCTCTGCTCCCTCTCGCTCAGGGACCTGCTGACTCCCGAGCAGTACGACATTCTCCGCGAGCGGCATCTCCGACAGTGGGCTCGGCCCCACAGCTTCTCCCATCCCGGGATCGTCGGGCTCAAGGGCCGGGGCGGGAACCGGATCGAGGTCGAGCTCCATGCGTGCCTGGTCCGATCCCTGCAGCCGTTCTCCGCCGTCTACTTCTGCCGCGAGCTCGACCGGCCCCCCGACCCTGCGAGCCGTTACTACGAGCTCTGCGACAACGCCGCGAGCTGCACGCGAGGTGCATGCCAGGCGGACCGTATCGCTGCCCGCTACTACGAGCTCTACGACAACGCCATGGACTGCACCTTTACCCTCAACCAGGACGGACGGATCCAGAACGGAAACAAGAAGTTCGAGGAGCTGACCGGCTGCCGGACAGGGATGCTCGAAGAAGGGCTGTTCGAGATCATGCCCCCGGAAAACGCTCGGCGCCTCATCCGGTTCCTCCGTCTCCAAAGCGAGGAGAGCCCCTGCTGTCAGATCCGCTTCACGGATGCGGGAGGCGAGCAGAAGTGTCTCGACGTGACCACCATCCGC
Source organism: bacterium (assembly GCA_040756235.1). Taxonomy (GTDB): domain Bacteria; phylum Desulfobacterota; class DSWW01; order DSWW01; family DSWW01; genus JBFLZG01. The sequence continues at coordinate 168,734 of JBFLZG010000087.1, forward strand.
AATCCGGCGAGCGACCAGGAGATCATCGTCAACATCCGGGACGTCACCCACCTCAAGCGGCTGGAAGACGAGATCCGCGAATCTGAGGAGAAATACCGGTCTTTGGTCGAGCAATCCAGGGACCTCATCTTTGTCCTGGTGGGCGAAGAGATCGTCTTTGCCAACAGCATGCTCTACGCGATCGCGGGGGAGCGGCGGCACAACGAGAACATGATCTGGAAAGAGTACATCCGTCGGTTTGCGCTACGGGAAGACCGATCGCAGGTGATTGCCTTCTTCAACAAGGCCGCTCATCAGGCGCTGGACCGGAACACCTCCATCGAGTTCAAGGTCAAGGACAAAGGCGGCACGATTCGGGACATCCTGTTGACCATGGATACGATCAACTATCAGGGCCAAAAGGCTCAGATCGGGGTCGCCCGGGACATCACGGAAAGAAAAAAGCTGGAGCAGAAAACCAGAGAGACCGAGAAGCTCGGGGCCCTGGCCCAATTCACCGCGTCCGTCGCTCACGAGATCCGCAACCCGCTGGAAGGGCTCACCAGCGCCGTTCTCCTTCTCATGAGAAGCCTGGACGTGCAGGGCGAAAACAGAGAGTTGCTGGATGTCATCGGCAACACGGCCAACGAGATCAGTTCGACCATCAACCAGGTCGTCTCCATGATCCATGAGCCGAAGTACAACTTTTCCGAGATCGACGTCCGCAGCCTCGTCGCCGGGGCCATCCGCAGTGCCACGAGATGCCGGGACTATGACCCTCGAGTCCGCATCACGACGAGCTTCCAACGGGGAGTGGGGGCGGTCCAGGGAGACGAAACGCTGCTCCGCAAGGCCTTCGGAAACATCCTCTGCAACTCCTTTCAGGCGGTAAACGGAGCGGGCCGGGTGAGGGTCCATGTAGCGCACGTGCAACAGGGATCCCAGCGCGCCCTTGCCTTCATCGTGGGGGACACGGGAACGGGCATTCCGGCCCATGTCCTGCCCCAGCTTTGGGAACCGTTCGTCACTTCCAAGAAAAGGGGGATGGGGCTGGGGCTGTTCATCACCAAGCGGATCATCGAAGACCACGGCGGCTCCATCTCCGTTGTGCGGACCGGCAAGAGAGGAACCACCTTTCGGTTCACCGTTCCCGTCGAGCCCATTACGGAATAAGACCCATGGCAAGGATTCTCGTGGTCGATGACGACCCCAACGTCCTGACGACCAGCTCCATAACCCTCACCCGCGAAGGGCATGAGGTATCCCGGGCGGAAAGCTTCGCGCAGGTCGAGCCGTGGATCGGGAGCGTCTCTTTCGACATCGTCATCACCGACCTGCGCCTGGAGGACGGGAAGACCGGTCTCGACGTGCTGAAGATGTGCAAGAGCATCACTCCGGAAACCTGCGTCATCATCATTACCGCATTCAGCTCCATCGAGTCGGCCATCGCCGCGATGCGAGACGGCGCCAGTGATTACCTCATCAAGCCGTGCGGACCCGATCAGATCGTGCTGAGCGTGGATCGGGTTCTGGAAAGGCGGGCGCTCTTGTCTCAGATCCGATCTCTGCAGAGAGAGGTGAAGTCTTACAGGGAGGACGAAATCATCGGCAAGAGCCCGCTCATGCAGCGCGTGCTCAAGACCCTCTCGCTGGTTGCGGACACCGATACCACCGTCCTCATCACGGGAGAAACCGGGACCGGCAAGGACCTTGTGGCCAAGGTCATCCATGCCCGGAGCCGGCTGCATGACAAGCCGTTCATGGCGATCAGTTGTGCGGCCCTGCCGGAGAGCCTGCTGGAGAGCGAGCTGTTCGGCCACGTGAAAGGCGCCTTCAGCGGCGCCATCATCAACAAGAAGGGGCTCATCCTGGAGGCGGACGGAGGGACACTGTTCCTGGATGAGATCGGCGAGATGTCCCTTCCCCTGCAATCGAAGCTGCTCCGCTTCATCGAACAGGGAGAAGTGCGGCCGGTCGGATCCAACAAGAACATGTACGTCAAAGAGCGCCTCCTGGCAGCCACCAACAAAGATCTTGCACAAGCCGTCAGGAACAAGGAGTTCCGCAGCGATCTCTACTACCGACTGAAGGTCGTCGGCATCCATCTCCCGCCCTTGCGGGAACGGGGACAGGACGTGCTGCTGCTGGCCACCCGGTTCCTGAGTCTGGCCTGTCGCAAGCAAGGCATCCCGGATCTTGTTTTTTCAACGGAGGCGAAGGCGCTGTTGAAGAGCTATCACTGGCCCGGCAACGTTCGCGAGCTGCAGCACGCGATCGAAGGAGCAGTGATCCTGGCCGAGGGACCGGTGATCACCGACAACCATCTCGACATTCCCATCGGTGCGTCTGCCCGCGGTCCGCTGAGCCCGGACCCTGCGGACGGCCTGGCCTTGACAGACATCACGCGCCAGCACCTGCTGGACGTGCTGGCGCAGTGCCACTGGAACCAGAAGCGGGCGGCGGAAGTTCTGAAGATCTCCAAAGCGACCCTGTGGAGGAAGTTGAAGGCTTACGGCATCAACGTCAACGAGCTGCGCAAGTCCTGCTACCCCTGACGGGATGTTTCCGATCAATGCTGGGTCAAGAAACTCGAGGCCTTGACGCTGTCCCCCTCCGTCAGGACAACGATGGACCTCGCTCCGACAATGACTCCCCTGCGGCCTGCCAGGGAGACCGCCCTTAACCAGAAGAGCCTCATATCCAAAGGAAGCTCGATGTTTCCCCAGGACTCACCCCCATCCTCCGTGATCACGATCCTTCCCGAGTCCCCTACGGCAATCCCGAAGTCCGCGACCCCCAGCTTGACGTCGTAAAGCGATCGCAGCTCTTCGCCCCCGCCCGAACGCTCGGGAGCCCCGGACGGTATCCTCTCTTCCTTGACTCCAAGGATTTCCTGCCAGGTTTCCCCTCCATCCTCCGTCCGAACGATGACCCCGCCCAGTCCGACAGCTACCCCCTCTTTGTCCGAGGAGAACGACACTCCGAAAAGCGTGGCCTTTGACCCGGTATTTTGCTCCGTCCAGCTCTTTCCCCCATTTCGGGTATGCAGCACGGTCCCGAACTCGCAGGCCATCCACCCTTCGGATTCGCCCTTGAACTCGATCGAATAGATGACCATGTCCTTCGCGTAGCTCTTGTCTGTCCAGGTCCGGCCTCCGTCCTCCGTGTACAGAATGGTTCCCCAATCCCCCGCGGCCCAACACTTCTCCGGGCTCACCGCCTCGACGGTCAATAGGTACTTGTCCTTCGGTGTGCTCTCCGGATTCCAGGTCTTCCCCCCGTCGACCGTATGGAAAACGATCCCCTTCTTCCCCACGACCCACCCGACGTCGGTGTTACAGAAAGAAATCCCCGCCAACGGGTCATTCGTGTCCAGGGTTTGCTTCTCCCAGGTGAGGCCTCCGTCAGAGGTGTGGTACACGGCCCCACGGTCCCCGCAAACCCATCCCTGCTTCTCATCAAGGAAAAAGCTTGAAAATATGTTGTCTCCGCCCACGCCACCCCTGCCTTCGGAGAAGCCGATCTCGAGAGGAGCACAAACCCACAGCGCGGGTAGGAGCGCGACGCTCAGCCGGATTGTCTTCATCCGTCCCATCATTTCCCCATGTCCCGTACTCATTTCTCCTAGACTCTGTACTTGGCCAGAAGCCGCTTGGCTCCTACCACGGATACGAGCGCAGGCAGGACGGCGAGCGCTCCGATCATGTTGGCGACCAGCAGGAAGCACAACAGGATCGCCATGTCGGCCTGAAACTTGAAGCTCGAGAAAATAAAGAAGAAGATAGAAAGCACCAATGTCGAGGCGGTGAAAATGACCGCTTTTCCCGTCGACGTGATCGCCAGGTATTGCGCCTTTTCATAGTCGCCTTTGCTGAACTGATATTCCTCGGCCAGGCGGCTCAAAATGTAGATCCCGTAATCGACCCCGATTCCGACCCCCACCGAACAGATCGGCAGAGAGTTGATATTCATGTCGATGCCCAGCGCCAACATCAACAGGTCGCACAACACCTGGGACAGGAGCAGGGGAACAAACAGGACGATCGCTCCCAGCCAGGTTCGATAGGCCCACCAGCAGAAGGCAAAGGTCAGACTGAAGATGAGCAGCATGTTCATCCAGTAGGACCATTCGACCTCCTCATTCACCGACGCCAGAATGCCGATGATTCCCCCGGCCAGGCGGAATTTCATCTGCTCCAGAGGATGCTCCTCGATGTACTTCCTTGCCTGGGCAATCGCGTCGTGTATGATCTCGTTGTTGTAGTCTTTGAAGTACATCGTGATCGTAGCATTCGTATATTCAGGGGTGCTGATGAAACGATCCAGCTCGCCGGGGGCCATGCTCGATCCCAGGAGGTAGAAGACCTGGAAAAGGTGGTCTTTCTCTTCCGGCAGTACCCCCCACCGGGGCTCCCCCTCATGAAACATCATGAAAAGTCTCTTGATGATGTCCGTGATGGTCACGGCACCGGCCACGCCCGTGATGCCATAAGAGTAAAGCGCAAAATCGTCCAACAGTTTCAACGACTCGGCCTCGGTCATCGCCCCGGGTTCGGCACCCTCGGCAATTACGACCATCTGACTGGATCCCAGGAAGTTCTGATTGATGAAATCTCCGGCGACGTTATACGGGTGATCCCCATACAGGATCGCTTGGCCCGCGCTCGTGTCGCCCACCTTCAGGTGGGTCCTGGAAAAGTATGCGCCTCCGAAGAGGAGAACCAGGGCCGTGACCGAGACCACCCACTTTCTTCTTCCCTGGGTCAGGGCAATGAGAACATGCCCGATGGCCAAGTACACCCTGTCCCCCGGGCGAGCCGTGATTCTTCTGACTTCCTCGGCCGCCGTCCCTGAATCCAGCTTGGCGAGCCCTGCCTTGTCGATGTGCTTGGCCCGCGGCGGCGGCAGCAGAGACACCAGCACGGGGTGAAGCACGATCGAGCTCACATAGATGGACAGCACCCAGAAGCATCCGTACATCGCCAGGTTGCGCATGAGAGGAATGGTCGCGACCGCTATGGTTAGAACTCCCAGACCGTCGCACAGAGTTCCCAAGATGCCCGGCTTATACAGGTAGCCGTAAGCAAATATGATCGCTTCCTTCTTCTCGCCGACCCGGGCGAACTCCTCGTGGTAGCGTTCCATCGACTGCACGGAGTGACTTAAGGCCCTGGCGGATAGCAGAAGGGGGATGACCAGGACGAGGGGATCGAGGTTGATCCCGAGCGTGGCAGCAAAGCCCAGCCCCCAAATGGCGCTGATGATCGCGGAAATCAAGGGGACGAAGATGCCCATGACGCTGCGGAAATACCACCAGAGCAGGGCTGTCATGACGATGAGCGTCACAAGGAATATCTTGTAGAGCTGCGGCTTGTAGTGGGCGATCCACGCATAGAGCATGGGGTATCCGGTGACGTAAATCTTGTGGTTGCCATCCTCCTCTGTCTGTTGGAGCTTCATGACCTCTTTGAAGAGATTGTTGAGATCGACTCCCTCTTCCCAGAACCCGGCCTGGATCAAGGTGGCTCTGTCATCAGGGGTGACATACAAGCCGCGAATCCCCTCGTTGCTATAGACCTTCTCCTTGAAACGCATGAGCTCATCGTCGGTTGCCGGTATCCTGGGCCATACCAGAGGCCTCGTGTCGACCCCGAATTCGCCCACGGTGATATTCTTGACCTTGGGGTGGGTGATCGATATCACCTGCAAAGGGTTGACGCCCTTGATCGCCAGGACACGCTTTGTGAGCCGGTCGACCTTCTTGAGCGTCTCGGGATTATAGATGTCCCCGTTCTTGACCTCGATGCCCATGGTCATCACGTTTGCCGTGCCGAACATGGGACGGTACTGCTTGTAGAGTTGGATGTAGGGATGCTTGGGGGGGTAAAGTTGAAAGAAATCCGTGGTGATTTTCAGCTGGAAGAGCTGCAGAATGAAGAATGCGGTGCCCAGAAGGATCCAGGACAGGTTGAGATAGGGATGTCCGACATGAAATGCGACCAGCCGCAGCCAGATGGTCTTTTCCTTTTTGGCGATGCTTCTTACAGGCTGTTGTTCTGCTACGGCCATATTCCGTGCCTTGTCCGTCCGGAACGGGTGAAGGGCGGTCATCTGAAGATACCGGCTCGCCGGGAGTGTTTCAACATGAAACCCAAACGGATCAAAGTGAGATCGCGAGGAGAGGCCGCGGACAGCAGAGGTTCGCCCCCTCGACGCAGCTCCCCCGGCAGAGCTGCAGCCATCGAATCATGTCCTCTCTGCTGATTCTGGCTATGCATCACGCACTTCTTCCCTTTACCGAACTGCGCTGTCTGTTCCGTGTGCAATCCCCATTCCATGAGGCGACACGGCCTCATCTGGCCTGCATCTCATGAATCGATTCCTCGACCGGGAGGCGCATTCGCCGTCCAACAGAATCTGGGGAGGCATAGATGTTGAAATCTGACTACGGGGTAGTTAGAGCCTGTCCCAACAGGCTCGATTTCAGAGGCTGTTCAAAAATGCCCAGATGCAAGGCGCACGAAGTCCTGAGGAACGAGGCGTACATGGAAGTACGCCGCAGTGACCCCGGCCTTCGCCGGGGCAGGCTCCCCCGCCTCCATGCCGCGCCATGAGTGCAACGCCGCAGATGAGCGTTTTGGGACAGCCTCTAGTTAGAGCCTGTCCCAACAGCCTCTACCTGGGACCCACGGGAGACCGCAGATGAGCACGATCGACAAGGCCGGCCGTAGCGAGCACGTGACCTTCTGCCGGATCTGCGAGGCGATGTGCGGCGCCATCGCCATCGTCGAGGACGGCCGCATCGTGGACGTGCGCGCCGACAACGACAACCCGCATTCGAAGGGCTTCATGTGCACCAAGGGCAAGGCCATGGTGGACGTGGTGTACGACTCCGACCGGGTGCTCGCCCCGCTCAAGCGGGTCGGCGGACCGGGTGAGTTCGAGCCGTGCTCGTGGGACGAGGCGCTCGACGACATTGCGCGGCGGCTCAAGGCCATCGTGAACGAGCACGGCGGCAACTCCTTCGCCGCCTACGTCGGCAACCCGACCGGGTTCAGTACCGCGGGCCCGGCCGCGCTGATCGGGTTGTGCCGTGCGATCGGCGGGGCGATCAGCTACGGTGTGAACGGAGAGGACCACGGCGCTGACGTTGCCGCGCTGGCGCTGCAGTACGGCTCGAGTGGACTGTTGGCCCGGCCCGATGTGTGGCGCACCGACTTCCTGTTGATGTCCGGGGCCAACCCGTGGGTGTCAAAGGGTTCGACGATCAGCGAACCGCAGATCCGTAAGGCGATGCGCGGGATCGTCGAGCGTGGCGGGCGGGTGGTCGTGGTGGACCCGCGGCGAACCGAGACCGCGCGGCACTTCGAGCACGTCGCGATTCGGCCGGGTACCGATGCGTGGCTGCTGCTCGGGATGCTGCGGGTGATGGTGAACGAGGGCCGGGTCGACAGTTCCTTCGTCCGCGCGCACGTGTCCGGCTACGACCGTTTCGTGGCCGTGGTGCGCAGGGTGGAGCTCGCGGCGTGCGCGAGCCGCTGCGGTGTCCCAGCGGAGAGCATTGCAGACATCGCCCGCGGCTTCGCCGGGACCCGCTCGGCGGCCGCCTACTGCCGCATCGGGGCCAGTACGCAGCGCTTCGGCACGCTCAACAACATGCTGATCAACGCGCTGAACATTGTCACCGGCAACGTGAACAAGCCAGGCGGGTCGATGTTCGGCTGGGGCGCGATCGACTTCCCCAAGCTCGCCAAGGCCGGCGGCGTGGACGCGTACGCACCGGCCCGGAACCGCAGCGGCCTACCACAGACACTCGGCACGTACCCGACCCAGAGCCTGTGGCGGGACATCACCGAGCCTGGCCCGGACCGGATCCGCGCGATGTGCACCTACTCGGGCAACCCGGTGCTGTGCAGTGGGGCGGGCGGTGCGCGGTTGCAAAGCGCCCTCGAACAACTGGATCTGCACTTCTCGTTGGACTTCTATGTCAATGAGACCAATAAGCACGCGCACTACATCCTGCCCTCGCCCACCTTCTACGAGCGCCAGGACATTGCCGTGCTCGGGATGGCCCTAGCGGTCCGGCCCACCATCTACGCCACTGACAAGGTAATCGAGCCGCGGGGAGAGTCCCGAGACGAATGGCGGGTGTTCAACGAGATCGGCAAGCGGATGGGTCTAGGCGGGGCGTACTCGATACCGCTGTTGCGCTGGTTGGCGCGGCGCGGCTTCAACCTCAACCCGATCAAGCTGTACGACGCGGCGATTCGTACCAGCCCGGTCGGTGATCTGTTTGGGCTGCGCCGGCGGGGCTGGTCGCTGAAGAAGTTGCGCCACCACCCGCATGGCGTCGCGCTCGCCGAGCACCTGCCGGCTCAGAAGTTGGAGGAGTTACTGGCTACACCCGACAAGAAGATCCACCTCGGCACCGAGGAGTTCGTCTCGGAGGCCTTCCGGCTGCTCGCCCACACCGAGGACTACGAGGCCTACCCGCTGCGGGCGATCGGGTTGCGCGAGAGCCGCTCGCAAAACTCCTGGATGCACAACTCGCCGCGGCTGATGCCCGATTCGAGGCGGCCGACGGTACGGGTTCATCCGGAGGACGCCCGCGCGGCAGGTGTGAGCGGCGACGGCGATCTAATTGAAATCGAGTCGGCCAGCGGGCGGATCACGATGGGCGTGACGCTCACCGAGGACATGTCCCGGGGAACGGTGGCAGTCCCGCATGGGTGGGGACATCACGGCGGGTGGAGACGAGCCAATGCCGCCGGCGGCGCCAACTTCAACGACCTCGTCTCCGTGGAGGAGGGTGACATCGAGCGGCTTGCCGGCATGTCCATCCTGTCCGGCATCCCGGTCCGCATCCGGCCGGCGGGCTGCACGCAGGCGCCTGCTGATCGGGTTCCGGTCGCGGGGTCGTGAGTCGCTGGCCCTGCTCATTACCCACAAGTCAATCCGAACGGTCACGGGCCGTTGACTCTGTCCGTCATCCCGGCCCTGCTGCGCAGCGCGTGCGAGCCGGGATCCAGAGTCTGCATCAAGAAACGGGGAGCAGGGACTGGACCCCGGCCTGCGCCGGGGTGACGGAAATGGGGGCACCGCGGCTCTCCTGTCGCCCGCTCCCCGGCTCCTCCGGAATGACGGTTGCGAGCCGGATTTCGCAGTGCGCCCCTGAAATGGGCCGACTTGTGGGTAAAGGGTAGCGCTAGCCTGCGAAAGGCTGCATCCAGGCTCGTGCTTCAACATGCCAAAGAATCGACTCTCTCACTTCGTCTTCTGCAGGAGTTGTGACTCCGTATAAAGATCCGGTCCGAGCTGTTCCAGGGGCAGGTTGACTTGCCACTGGCGCGCCGGGGATACAGTGAGCTCGCAAAACGTGCAGTGAGAGGTCTTGCTGTCGATGCCGAAGTAGCAGTCCTGATTCCCTATGGTATCCAGACCGTTCTGGGTTTGCTGCCAGCTCTGGGTGGTGAACACGAGCTTCCAGTAGTCCCCGGAGCGGTCGGAGATCTCCTTGTACCACAGGGCGTAGGCCCCCTTGTCCACATAGAAGAGCTGCCTGCCGTAGTTGTAGTAGGGGTCCTTGGGATTGCCCTCCACGACCCAGGCTTCGAGAGGATGCCAGGCCATATTCGTGGGGGCCCAGGAGGCCCCTTTCCACCCGGGCACCCTATAGCCAAGGTTCAGCTCCGGTAACTTCATGGTGATGGTCCCGTTTTCGTCCTGGGTCACGGTGGACTTCTTGGCCGAGGTGAAGGGAGTCAGGATGGTGGTTTCCCCCACGAGCTTCCACGCAAAGCTCGCGTTCTTCCCGGACCAGCAGTTGGTGTCGTCAGCGGAGAGGTCGCTCCCCATGAAGGGATTGGACCGCGCGGCCGGTGAGGTGCGACGAACCCTCCTCAGCATGGGCACATAGGCATACATCTCGCTTTCCTTGTCACTGTTGTATATAGAGATCATCTGCACCACGCCGCGCAGCTCGAACGGCTGAATGACAAAGTTCATCTGCTGCTCTAGATAATTGCGCGGATTCGGAATTTGTCCGCGCGAGCGGCCCTGGTAATAGAGGAAGTCGCCTCCGAAGACAGCATCCCTTTCTTTCCCTCCCTTGCCTATCCAACTGCACTTGCCCACCAGTCTGGTGGAGCCCTGGCGATAGCGCACGTAATTGACATTCTCCATGACCATCGCGCCGGCCTTGGGATTCTTGGGATCGATGGTTGGAAAGGGGTAACCAAAAACAAAGTCCGGACGACCCTTACCCTCCTTGTACGCCAGGTACCCTTCATCGTCCAGGTCGAACTTCCCCTCATTCTCCTTGGACGCTCTTAGGAACTCCTGATCCGTGATCTTCCATTCGAACTCCAGGTCCACGGGCGTGATGATGAACTCCCCGGCCTTGACATAGTCGATGAGGTGCGGCGGCCCGTACCCCTGGAGCTCCTCCCAGTTGGTCGCGTCGTAGGTTTTCCCAATGGTGAGAGCGCTTGCGTTCATGGCCGCCAGTAGTATCCCCAGGCTCGCAAGAGCCAGTCCGATCCGGAGTGACCACTTCCCTCGACCTATCTTTATGGAATCCCTCATCGTGCTCTCCCTCCTTGTTCGGTATGTCTGGGCCCTTCTTGGCGTGAACCGCCTCGGAGGCGTTCTTCGTCTTACCACTGGAATCCGATCTTGGTGGTGACCTCTCCTGCGGTGCTGACAAATGGCGCAAACTCGCTCTGGGTGTCGTTGGTTTGCCAGTCTTCCTTGCCCCAGAACGACTGCATGGAAGCCTTCGCATACCAGTGCTCGGTGATGGTCCAGCCGACATTTGCCTGGACCATGGCATCCATCTGCGTGTCGACGAGAGCAAAGATCATGGGATTGATCCTGCCGTGCCACCAGTACCAGTTCACCAGCAAGGAGAAATAGTCCGTATTCCTCTTGGTAAGATGGCTGTCCTCGAGCTTGTCTTCCCAGTCGCAAATTTGCTTGTGAATCCACTGGATCCCGACATTCACCTGGCTGGCCGAGAACCATCTCATCCAGATGTCCTTGTCGATTCCCAGCATCCACATCTGGACCGGCTTCAACGTGTAGCCGCGGATGGTCCAGTCCTCCATGGGGGGCCCGGAAGGCACATAGGGAGGGCCCAAAGTCGCTTCGAGACCGGTGACCGGCAGAAAGATCGGGACGTCCTCGGTCCTTCCGAACTCACCCTTGAGAATGAGATCGAACGGCGGCGGGATGAACCAATTGAAGCTCCCGCCATAGGTACGGGTCCAGGGATGGACCAGCTTCACCTTCGTAGGCACGGGGAAGGGAACCGTAATGCCGAGAGCGGGGATCAGCTCGAAATTCTGGAAATCGGCGAAAGCGAACCCGGGCAGGTCGCTGATGCCCTCGAAGTAAGAACCGGAAACGCTGAGGTTGTTGCCGATGTTGAAAGTGGCTCTACCCCCCCACTCCGTATCGTTGGTCGGGACATCTTCGCGTATGTCTATCCCAAGTGTGTCAAAGAGCACGGGGATGGTCAGCCCTTGGTCAACGAGGTTCCCCAGACCCAACTCCCTGAGAAAGAGCGAAGGCGGACCAAAGAACTCACGGAAAGGATGGATCGCGATGTAGGGGGCCTCGAAATCGCCGTCCAAAACGGACCACTGCTGAGGACGTATGTCCGGGATCGCCAGGAATTCAAAGGTCGGCCTGATGAAACCCACCGGGGGCGGGCTGTAGTTCACCCGTCCCATCCAGAGCGGGATTTTGAGATCGTCAGGATTCAGAAAGAACATCTGGAAGCTGTTGTCGGGAGGGTTGATGTTGTCGGTAATGGTGAGGCCTGCGGTCTCGCCCCAGGAGACGAGTTGCCGGCCCAATCGAAGGAACCCGGTCCCGCCTTCTCCCTGGTAGACGAAATCGACCGTTGCTTCTCTCAGATCGTATTCGTATTCGATGTCATACAGACCGTAGTCAAACCTCGAGGGGCTCTCCTTCCTGATATTCTTGTACTCGTCGTAACGTATGTTGAAGATCGTGTCGTAAGCCCCCCGGAATGTGAGGTGGGCTTTGTCGAGGGAGAAGTCTCCAAGCTTGTACCCCAAATACCCGTCTATATCGAACTTCAGGGTATTTCTTTGCTGGATGACCGCAAGGTCGTCCAGGAAGCCGTCCTGAAAACCGCTCTCGTCTCTCACGATGACGTTGGACTCGAGGAATCCGTGGAATTCATAATCGAATGCAGCCGCTTCACACGAGATCATTGCAGGGACGGCCGCCACGGCCCACGCAACCAGCCTTCGAATCCTCCTGGACGGTTTCATCCGTTTCATGTCTCCCCCCTTTGACCGTTAAGTGCATCCGTGGCGGGGCATCCGAGGATACCGGCTCGCCATGAGTGTTTCAACCTGAAACCCAAAGGGATCAAAGTGCGATGGCGAAGGGGGGGCGTGCGCAGCAGAGGTGCTCCCCCCTCCGTCGCCATTCGCCTGCAGAGACAGCCGTTCGAATCGTTTTCTCTCTGGCGGTTCCGAAGTCCTGCATGCAGTTCTTCTTCCTTTGACCGAGCTGCGATTTCCAGTGCATGTGCAATACCCGTTCCACCAACCGACACATCCTTAAATCTGCAGTACAGGATTCTGCGACTCGCCCTTTTACTAACAGGTGAGATCGCTCATCCTGCGGATCCGATGGAAGGCACGGATGTTGCTGTCGGTTGAGGGGGAACAGGGCGCCGCACAGGGCGCGACTCCGATTTCCCGTGGTTCCAGGCGATGATCCGATTCCGTTTGGAGGGAGGGTTCGATGGATCTCAAACAAACACACGTGTGGGCCGCGTGGACCGGGTGGATCTTCACTGCGGGTTTCCTTCTGGCGGTTTGTCCGCTGCTCGCCTGGACGATCCCACCGCATCACGGCCCTTCGTTCACCGCCCTGCAAGTCAAGGAATTCTATGTCGAGCACCTCAACCGGATCCGGGCCGGGGCATTTATCGGCATGGTCGCCAGCGCCTTCTATTACCCGTGGGGCGCCGCTATCGCTGCCATGCTCAGGCGGGTCGAGAACGGGCGGCCCCCGATCCTCACCTATACGCAGCTGGGAGCCGTCGGGGTCGCCGTGTTCAACTCCGTGCTCTACTTCTTCTGGATGGGGTACTGCGCATTCCGTGCGGACACGATGGCTCCCGAGGCTCTCCAGTCGCTCAACGACTTCCAGTACATCCTGCTCGAGTTCGAGGTGTTCCCCCTGAGCTTGTGGGCCGTTGCGATCGGTTTCGCCATCCTGCTCGACAAGAGCGAGCGCCCGGTCTTCCCGCGCTGGGTGGCCTGGGTGAACTTCTGGTTCGCCGGCCTCGTCATGACCGGGCAGTTCATGATCTTCTTCAAGGAAGGCCCCATGGCGTGGAACGGCTTGCTCGCCGTGTACTGGCCGGCGTTCGTCTTCTTCTTCTGGATCTGCGCCATGAGCACGTTCATGATCAAGGCCCTCAAGAGGGAGTACGGGGTGACACCCGAGGCGGACACGAGTCGCTATCTTTGATCCGTCAGAGACCCGATCCACTACACTCACTCTCGGCTGGAGGCACGTCATGCCCCTTGACACCCGTTCGAGCTCGACCGCGGCCCTGGCGGTTCCCGTGACCGGGACGGGGAGGGTCGAGCAACAGGCCACGTCGCGCTGGTTGCGAGGACATGTACCGGGGGAAGCCGGCATCTGGATCTTCATCCTCGGTGACATGACCCTCTACATCTTTCTCTTCGCCGGCTTCATGGCCGACCGTATGAAGGCGGTCGAGCTCTTCAACCAGTCGGCGAGCACCCTGCACATCGGTATCGGCGGGATCAACACGCTGCTCCTGCTCACCAGCTCGCTGGCCGTGGTGTTCGGGGTCAGGGCCGTGCGGGAGAGGATCGCGAAGCACGCGCCCATGCTGTTTGCGCTGGCGTTTCTCTGTGCCGCGGGGTTCGTCTTCAACAAGTACATCGAGTACAGTGATCTGGTCGGGAATGGGTTCACTCCCTACTCGAACAGGTTTTATCTCTGGTACTACATCCTTACGGGGATCCACCTCACACACCTCGTGGCCGGCATGTGGGTGCTCGTCTACCTCTTCCGCGTAGCGCAGAAGGCCCAGCGGGAGGAGGTCACCATCCGCGGGGTGGAGAGCGGCGCCAGCTTCTGGCACGCGGTGGACCTGCTCTGGGTGGTGCTGTTCCCTCTCCTTTATCTCATGAGGTAAATGCCATGCTCACAATCGCCCGCACTGCCGCCACCCCTGTCTGGGCCTTGCTCATGCTCGCCACCGGCCTCTCCTGGTCGGTGGGCGCCGTCGACGCCCGCGCGACCCTTGTCGTGATGACCCTGGCCTTCATCAAGACCGGCTTCGTGGCATCGTACTTCATGGAGATTCTCCACGCTCCGCTCGTGTTGCGCCTCGTCTTCCTCGCCTGGTGCACCGGAGGCTGGGCAGCCGTCATCGGCATCTACGCGTGGGGCTGATCGAGAGGCAAAGGCCTGAGGCGGAAAGAGGCAGCGCTGTATTTCGTCATCCCGGCACGGGTTCTGCGTCAGGCTTTGTAGAGGCGCTGCTTGACGAGCCCTTTCCCGGATCCAGGAGCGCAGCCCCTGCTCGTCTGCACCGCTCCCAATGAACCCTTATGGGCGTGGAATAACAACGCGGTTGCACTCTTGCGAATCCTCAAAACGTAGTTGAACGTTAATTCAATTTATGCCGTGTCTCCTAGGGGACGTCCAGAGCCGCGACGATTGCATCAAGTAGCTCAAACCGCTTATTTGGCAGCAGTTTTCGGCGAATCTGCGGAATATGAAAAAATATGTTGACAGGGATCCTGGTTCCTGAAATGCTTCGAACGGTTGTTCAAAAAAAGGGCTTCCGCCCGGGCAGATCGAGCGGCTCCGAAAGGACTGCATTCCGGCTTTCGCCGGTGCGACGGAAACGGGGTCGTTTCCGTCATCCCGGTTAATGCTTCCGCGGGATCTTGTGGGGGCGCCGCTTGCTGCGCCCGCGCGAGGGGTGGCGGCGGACCCCCTCTTGTAGGGGCGGCCCATGCGTCGCCCTTCCCGAGGTGATCCCGGGAACTGCGCCAATCGAGGGGAGCGTCATGAAAGCAGCGTGGCTCAAGGAGGTCGAGGGACTCACGCTCCGGGGGCAGATCCGGGTCCCCTACAGCTGGTGGGTGGGGGAGGTGGGCAGCCGCTTTCTCATCGCCCTCCGGGACGAGAAGAAGATCCTGGGGAACCGCTGCCCGCAGTGCCGAACCGTCTTCGTCCCACCGCGCAAGAACTGCGGCCGCTGTTTCATGGGTACGGACCAGTGGGTGGAGCTCTCACATGAGGGCGTCGTCGCCGCCCATACGATCGTGCGCTTCGAGCACGCTCTACAGCCGGCAAAGCCGCCCTTTGCCTATGCCCTGATTCGGCTCGACGGGGCGGACGTCTCGCTCCTGCACCTGATCAAAGAGGGTCTCGATCAACTGAAGAACGGGGCCCGGGTCCGGGCCGTCTTCAAGGAACAAAGGACCGGCCATATCCTGGATGTCGACTCCTTCCGGATCGTCGGAGGCTGAATCGCGGGGTGGCAGATGGACAGGATCGCGATCGCGGGGGTGGCGCAGACCAGGTACGAGGGGCGCAAGAAGGACGAGACGTTCCATGATCTCGTCTACGAGGTGACGTGCCGGGCGCTGGAGGACTCGGGGTTCACGCTCGCGGAGATCGACAACGTGATCACCGTCTCGAACGACTTCCTGGACGGCAGGACCATCTCCTCCATGGCGGTCGGGGAGGCCGCGGGGGGCTGTGACAAGAACATCTCGACCGTCGAGGGCGACGGCACGTTCGGTGCTTTCTACGGCGCGATGCGGGTCCTTTCCGGCTTCCGCACCACGCTGGTCGTGGCGCACTCCAAAGGGAGCGAAGGGGACATGCGGGCCGTAACCAACGGCATGTTCGATCCGATCTACCAGCGCGCCCTGGGGATCGAGGCAATCTCTGCCGCAGCCCTGCAGGCCAACGCCTACATGGAGCGCTACGGCATCCCGGAGGAGGCCTTTGCCCGGGTTTCGGTCAAGAACCACGGCAACGGCCGCAACAACCCCTTCGCCCACCTCCCCTTGGAGCTCACGGTCGAGGAGGTGATGCGCTCGAGAAAGATCGCGGACCCGATCAAGCTCCTGGACTGCTCGCCGGTGAGCGACGGGGCGGCGGCGGTCATCATCGCCAACGAGCAGATGGCGCGCAAGGCCCGGCCGAAGCCGGTCTGGGTCAAGGGCGTCGCCCACTGCGCGGATCAGTACTTCCTGGGAGATCGCGATTTGGCAAACCCGCTCTCGCTGGGGGACGCGTCCCGCAGGGCCTACGAGATGGCGGGCATCCACAGCCCCCCGGACGAGATCGACGTGGTCGAGCTCTACGATGCCTTTAGCTACATGGAGCCGCTCTGGCTGGAGGGGATGGGGTTCTGCGCGCCGGGCGAGGGCGGCCGGCTGATCGAAAAGAAGGTCACGACCCCGGGCGGCCGCCTGCCGGTGAACCCGTCCGGCGGGGTGCTGTCGGCGCACGCCGTGCTGGTCGCGGGGCTGGCGCGGCTGATCGAGGCGGTCCTGCAGCTCCGGGGCGAGGCCGGCGGCCGCCAGGTGGAAGGGGCGAAGACGGCGCTGGCCCACGGCATCAACGGCCCTTGCGGGCAGAGCCACTGCG
>JBFLZG010000088.1:0-18948 GCA_040756235.1 bacterium
GGCCCGTTCGGCACGAGCCTTCTGCCGCAGGGACTGGACCCCGGCCTGCGCCGGGGTGACGGAAAGACGATTTCGTCATCCCGGCCCAGCGGATTCGCGCAGCGTTGTAGGGGCGACGCATGCGTCGCCCGTCCCGGGATCCGGAAGGGTGCATCCAGAGCAGCGGCAACTTCGAGGGTGCTCCCTCGAGTACGATGATTTCCGCAAAGAGGAGTTTCGGATGATCAGCGCAAAGCGGGCCGGCGAGATCATGATCCCCCTTGACAAGTATCCCCATGTCCCGTATTGGTTCAGCCTCCGACAGGCGATCGCGGAGTTCGAACAATCGGAGTTCGATATCCACGGCCGCAAGTCCCTCCCCAGGGTCGTCCTGATCTTCAACGAGGCTTACGAGCTGCTCGGCATGGCCAGGCGCAGGGACATCCTCCGCGGGCTGGAGCCGGAGTTCCTCTCGGTCAAGCCGATCGACGCCCGCAAGGAGATGTTCGACGTGAAGGTCGACCCCAACCTTTCAGAGCTTTCCTACGATAAGCTGCTCGAGGGCCTGCGCAAGAAGGCCGAGCGGCCCATCTCGGAGGTGATGCTTCCCATCCAGGCGACCGTGGATGCGAACGACCATATCGTCAAGGTCATCTACGAATTGGTGGACAAGAACGTGAGCCAGCTTCCCGTGCTCCAGGACGGCCGGGTCGTCGGGGTGGTCCGCTCCGTGGACGCCTTCCACGAGATTGCCCAACTCCTGCTGTAGCGCGCGGGTCCCCATTCATCGGAGGATCCAAGCCAAAATGGAAGGCCTGCCGCCCAAGCCCGGAACCATCTATCTTGCCAAGGCCGCACCCCGCAAGATCGACTGGAAACGGATCGGCGCCCTCCTGCTCGGGATCGCCCTGTTCTGCCTCGTCTACTATTCGCCGTCCCTGCCGGACGGTGTGACGGGCGCCGGCGACCCCCTTCCCCTCACCCATGAAGGCAAAGCCGCCCTCGCCGTTTTCGCCCTGGCCCTGACGTGGTGGATCTTCGAGGTCATTCCGCTCGGCGTCACCGGCGTCGCGATCGGGGTTGCTCAGGCCTTCCTCCTGATCCGCCCCGCCGGGTCGGCCTTCGAACAATTCATGCACCCTTCCGTCTGGTTCGTCTTCGGCTCCCTGGTCATCGGTCTGGCCTTCAACAAGACCGGCCTCACCAAGCGGGCCGCGTACCGGATGCTCACCTGGGCGGGCGAGCGCACCCGGGTGGTCTTTCTCGGCTGCATGGTCATGACCGCGGCGCTGACCCACGTCATGGCCCACACCGCCGTTGCCGCTTCCGTGTTTCCGCTCCTCAGGGCCATCCACTCGTTGTATGAAGAAGACAGCAGCCGGCCGAGCCGTTTCGGCAAGGCCCTCTTCATCAGCATGGCGTTCACCTGCGGGGCGGCCAGCATCATCACGCTCCTGGGCTCGGCGCGCGGCGCGCTGGCCCTGGGCATCTTTCACGCCTTTGCCGGAAAGGAGATCTCCTTCTTCCGCTTCTCCTGGTACATGTTCCCTCTCGGGTGGGTCATGGTCCTCGCGCTGTGGATCTTCTTCATCGTCTTCTTCCCGCCCGAAAGGAGGGTGATCCCGGGGCTCCACGAGCGCGCCAAGCTGCTCCACTCGAGACTCGGCCCCATGTCCGGGGCGGAGCGCATGACCGTGGTCGTCGTCGCGGGGATGCTCGCCCTGCTGCTCCTCCAGAGCCTCGTGCCGGCTCTGGGCGCCGTGAACAAGAGCGCGGTCATCCTGGTTTCGACCATCCTGTTCTTCGTTCTCGGCATCCTGTCGGTCAAGGACTTCCAGGAGCTGCCCTGGAACCTCGTCCTGTTCTTCGGGGGCGCCATGAGCATCGGGCTGTGCCTGCACGAGACCGGTGCGGCCGCCTGGCTGGCCGCTCGCTACCTGAGCCTGCTCCACGGCCCTGCGCCGTTTCTGCTGGTCATGGCGACGGCGCTCGTCGTCCTTCTCACGATCAACTGGATGATGAACGTGGCCGTCATCGCGCTCGCGATCCCGGTGGGGCTGCTCGCCGCCTCCTACGGCGCCGCGACCCCGGAGATGATGCTGTTCGCCTGTCTGGCCACCGCCGGAATGCCTTTCCTGCTGCTTTACGGGTCGGCGCCCAACGTCATCGCTTACGGCAGCGGTCTGTTCACGCAAAAGGAATTCCTCCGGGTCGGCGTTCCGGCCAGCCTTCTCCTCATGGCCGTGCTCGCGCTGTTCGTCTGGAAGGTGTGGCCGGCCATGGGCCTGTCGCTGCTGCCCGCGCACTGACGGGGACCGGCCGATCTGCTAGAATGCTATCCCAAAAGGGCGCTCGCGCGCAGCGGGAGCCATCGAGGTCGCACCTTTGTCGCTCTCCAAGAGAATTTCGTCCTTCTTTTCCGGCCGATCCCGCCGCAAGGTCCACGAGCCTTCGGAAACGGAGCCGGAACCCGGCCTCGGCGCGGCTGACACGCACCCCGCCCCGCCGCCCGCAACAGCGTCGGCCCCGGTCGAAGTGGGGGACGATCCCGATGGCGGCGCGGACGGCTTTCGGCGGGCCCGCGTGGGCTCCCTGGCCGAGCTCGCGGGAGGGATTGCCCACGAGATCAACAACCCCTTGGCGATCATGGTGGAGGAAGCCGGATGGATGGAGGATCTGCTGGAAGAGGAGGCCTTTCAGCAGAGCGAGAACCTGGATGAGTTCCGGCGCGCTTTGCGGCAGATCAAGACGCAGGGCGCCCGCTGCAAGGAGATCACCCACAACCTGCTGAGCTTCGCCAGGAAGACCGACCCCAAGGTCAAGGAGGTCCAGCTCAACGACCTCATCCGGGAAGTCGTGCAGGTCTCGGCCGCAAGGATCTCCCACCCCGGCATCCGGCTGGAGACCCGTCTGGCCGACCGGCTTCCTCCGATCCGCGTCTCCCCTTCCGAGATGCAGCAGATCTTCACCAACCTCGTCAACAACGCCCTGGATGCCCTCGACTGGCGAGGGGGCACGGTCACGGTCGCCACCCGGCTGGAGGGAGAGGAGATCGTGGCGGAAGTCTCGGACACCGGGCAGGGGATCCCGGAGGCGAACCTGAGCCGGATCTTCGACCCCTTCTTTACGACCAAGCCGGTCGGCAAGGGCACCGGTCTGGGTCTCTCGATCTGTTACGGCATCATCAACCGGCTGGGGGGCGAGATCAGCGTCAAGAGCTCGGTCGGGGCCGGGACGACCTTCCGCATCCGGATTCCCCTGCGGGAAGGGGCAGGTGAAAAGATGCCGAGCCTGCCGACCCAGCCGTCAGCAGCCGAGCGGGAGAGCGGCGGGCCGCCGAGGGAGGGTGAGCTGGCCCAGAGCCCGACCGTGGTGCTGGTCGCGGGTGCCGAGGTCCCGTTCGTGGAAGCCGTGGCCAAGCGGCTGAGCAAGAGGAACGTCGTGGTCCTGAAGGCTTTCAGCGGCGAGGAAACGCTCCAGGCGTTGGCCGAGCACCGGAACGTCGACGTGGTCGTCATGGACGTGAAGATGCCCGGGCAGGACGGGCTCGAGACCCTCCGGGAGATCCAGAAACGAGGCTTCCTGGCCGAGGTCATCCTCCTGTCCGGCCACACGACCGTGGAGTCGGCCATCGACGGCATGAAGCTCGGGGCCTTCGACTACCTCATGAAGCCCTGCGACATGGTGCAGCTCTTCAGCTGCATCGAGAAAGCCAAGGCGAAGAAGACCCAGCGCGAACAGAGCCTGATGGAGGATCGCATTCGCGAGCTCACCCTCCGCCGCATGTAGAGGCTGGCGCTGAACGGCCATCTGCGCGGACCCGGGCCTTCCTTGTTATTTTGGCGCGAAAATGATATGAAATTCTGCAATTTCTGAAATTCCCCTCCGAGAAATTGGCCTTTGAGATCCACAATTCAACGCCTCCGATGCGGATACGCCTGCGCGCATGCCAGCCAGGGCGTGAGACCCGTGCAGGCAGCCCGATTTCGGAATACGGAAAGCCCCCATGGAAGAGTTCAGTGTCCTGCTCGTAGACGATGAAGTGGAGTTCCTCGACGTCCTCGTCAAGAGGCTGCGCAAACGCAAGCTCAAGATCCTCAGCGCCAACACGGGCGAGGAAGCTCTGCGGCTGGTGCGGGAGCAGCCGGTCGACGTGACGGTGCTCGACGTCAAGATGCCCGGCATGGACGGCATCACGGTGCTCAGGGAGATCAAGAAGATCAACCCTTCCATCGAAGTCGTCATGCTCACGGGGCACGCCAACGTGGAGGTGGCCATAGAAGGCATGGAGCTCGGAGCTTTCGACTACCTGATGAAGCCCGTGGATATCGACGAGCTGCTGTTCAAGCTGCAGGACGCGTACAAGAAAAAACGCTTCCAGGAGAAGGGCTCCTGATGGGAGGGCTGGAGGGACGGCGGATGCCGTTTGGTCTTTGGTGTCCGGAAGGGAGCAGAGGAAGGCGTGGCAACCAGGATCAATGGGTGTGAGGGCGGAGGAGACATGAAAAGAGCACGAACCCTGTACCGCATGCTGTGTCTGGCCTCGGCGGCCCACGCGCAGTGGGAGCTGGAGGTCTCCACGAACATCGTCAGGAGCCGCAAGCGGCTCTGGATCCTGGGACTCGCGCTCGTCCCGGCCGTGCTGTTCGCCGTGGCGCACGCAGCCGGTCTTCCGGAGATCCTCGGGGGCAAGGAAGCCTACACGCCGGCTTTCTATTCCGGCAAGATCTTCCTCGTCACCATTCTCATCGGCCTGTGCGCCGGGCTGGTGACCGGATGCATCGGGGCCGGAGGAGGCTTCATCATCACGCCCGCCCTCATGAGCGCCGGAATCAAGGGGATCCTGGCCGTGGGCACCGACCTGTTCCACATCTTCGCCAAAGCGATCATGGGGACGGCCATCCACAAGAAGCTCGGGAACGTCTCCGTGGGGCTCGCCGTCGCCTTTCTCGTCGGCTCGGCTCTCGGGTCCACAGGAGGCGGCGTGATCAACCGGACCCTGTATGCCTCGAACCCGGTGCTGAGCGACACCTTCATCAACCTCGTGTACGTGGTGCTCCTGGGATTCCTCGGCATTTACGCGCTGCTGGATTTCCTGAAGCTCAGAAAAGGCGCCGGCGACGTCGGAGCCCACGTGGGCGAGAGCCCGCACGGTGCGGAAGCGGCCTCGGGCCGGGTCGGGCTCCCGGCCAAGCTCCAGGCCCTGAAGATCCCGCCCCAGATCACCTTCGACGAGGACCTGGCGCCCGGGGGCAAGAAGATCCCGGCCCTGTTCGTCGCCCTGTGCGGGGCCGTGGTCGGATTCGCGGCCTCGATCATGGGCGTGGGCGGCGGCTTCCTCACCTTCCCGATGTTCATTTACATCCTGGGTGTTTCGTCCTTCACGACCGTGGGCACCGACATCCTGCAGATCATCTTCACGGCCGGCTATGCCTGCATCACCCAGTATGCGATCTACGGCTTCGTCTTCTACACGCTGGCCATGGGAATGCTGCTCGGCAGCCTGTTCGGAATCCAGCTGGGCGCTTTGACGACCAAGGTCGTCAAGGGGATCTACATCCGGGGGTTCTACGCCATCACGATCCTGGCGGGCTTTCTCAACCGGCTGTTCGCGCTGCCGGCCAAGCTGAGCGAGATGAAGATCATCACGCTCTCCAAGGCGGTAACCGATGCCCTGAACACGGTCGGCATCATCGTCTTCTTCGTTGCCGTAGGCATTTTCGCCTTCTGGGTGCTCCGGGAGTTCATCGGGAACCTCAAGGTTCTGAGGGGGGAGGCGTAAGACCATGGTCAGCACAAGAAAAAACGAGTCGTTCGAGCCTCCTGCGCGAGGCATCGTGGTCAACAAGAAGCAGTTTGCCAAAGGCGCGTTCCTGACGGTCACCTTCTTCTCCGTCCTGGCCCTCATGTTCTCTCCTCTGTTCCATGGAGAGAATGCCTTCCAGGCAGCCGATCGGCTTTTCAACTCCATCGCCAAGGGATCGAGCAATTTCTTCGATGAAGTCAAGGAAGGGGCGCAAGCCTTCCAGGGAAATTCCTTCCAGGCCGCCCTGGACCTGAAGAGCGAAGAGATGGCGGTGAAGACGGAGACCCTGCTCCGCTCGGCGGGCGCGCAGGCGGTGCGGGCCGGCAGCACGCTCGAGGTTTCGGGGGACCTCGGGCAGGTGGCCATGGCTGCCCTGGAAGACGCGGAAGCCATGTTCCATAATAAGGGGGAAGAGATCTCCGCCAAGTACGGGCTTCCGGCGAAGGAGGTCCTGTTCGCGTGGTGGAGCACCTTCAAGGACGCGGAAAAGAGCTTCAAGAGCCAGGAGAAATTCAAAGAAGCGGCCTTCCTGGAAGAGCTGAACAGCAAGGCCGTCGAGGTGGGGTACAATTTCTTCGGAATCGAGCCCTGGAAGGCATCCGCCAACGCGGGAGTCCTGGGCTTTGCCCTTCTCTTCTACGTGCTCTACACGCTCTGGTGGGGCTACGCCATCCTCTTCCTGTTCGACGGTGTGGGGCTCGAGATGAAGGCAGGCGCCAAGAAAGAGCTTTAATTGGGGCACATTCGAGGCTCGTTCGGCGGGGGCGGACGGCCTCTCCGCAGAGCCAAGATGGTCCGGTTCTTGAAAAGACTCTTCCGGGGATCGGAGGCGGCGCAAGACCCCTCCACCCCGGAAGAAATGCGCGCGGCCTTTCAGTCCAGGTACCACCACTTCAAGCTCCTCCTCAACGCCAACAGCAAGGCCCTGGAGCTCATGAGCGACATGGAAGAGGCTCTGCGGGGAGCCCGGCCCTTCGGCATGTCGTTCGTGAAGGCCAGCTCGACCGCGGTTTCGGTCAACGTCTTCCGCATGATCCGCAACCTTCAGGCCCTTGCCCCCGGCGCTTACGAAGAGCTGTCCGACCGGTTCAAGGAGATCGAAGCCCGGATCCGAAGCGCCCTCGAGTCGGGGAAGCTGCCTGTTTCGGACCGGCTCATCCTGCCGCTCCGGGAGATTGATAAAGAGATGTCCGACCAGGTTGGCAGCAAGATGGCCAACCTCGGTGAAATCCGCAACCGCCTGGGCCTCCCTGTCCCCAACGGCTTCATCATCTCCTCCTCCGCCTATCACCGCTTCATGGAGCACAACGACCTGCAGGCCGAGATCGACCGGCGCCTGCAGACCTCGGACGTGGAGCAGGTCGACCAGATGTACGCCTTGAGCGCCAGCATCCAGCAGCTCATCATCCGCGCGGCCGTTCCGGAGGACCTCGAGAAGGCGATCCTGGAGGCTTACCGGGAGCTGGAATCCGAAGAAGCAAGCCCGGGCGTCAGGGTCTCGCTGCGGAGCAGCGCCCTGGGCGAGGACATGGCCGGCACGTCCTTCGCCGGACAGTACCGCTCCGAGCTCAACGTGAGCCCGGAAAACCTCCTGGACGCCTACAAGGAGATCGTGGCCAGCAAGTACAGCCTCCAGGCCATGACCTACCGGCTGAACCGGGGCATCCGGGACGAGGACATCGCCATGTGCGTGGGATGCATGGTCATGGTCCGTGCGGCGGCCGGCGGCGTCCTCTACTCGCGCAACCCGCTCAACATCCGGGACGACACCGTGGTCCTCAACTCGGTCTGGGGGCTGGCCAAGTCCGTGGTGGACGGCAGCGTGGCCTCGGATCTGTTCGTGGTCTCGCGCAGGCGGCCGCTCGTCATCCTCAGGAAGGAAGTCCCGGTCAAGGACCGCAAGCTCGTGGGCGATCCCGAAGAGGGCGTGAGGCGCGAGGATCTGACGGAGGAGGAGGCAGGCCGGCCGTCGATCACCGAGGACCAGGCGCTGCGGCTCGCGGAGATCGGCCTCAAGCTCGAGGACGACTACGGAGTTCCCCTGGACATCGAGTGGGCGGTCGACGGGGGCGGCACGATCTACGTGCTTCAGTGCCGTCCCTTGCAGCAGGTCGAAGCGGCCGCGCGCAAGACCGGCCGGGCGCAAGAGGCCGGCACCGGACCGGAGCCGCCGATCCTCGAGGGCGGAATCACGGCCAGCCCGGGGGTCGGCGCCGGGCCCGTGTTCGTGGTCGAGAAGAACGCGGACGTGCTGCGCTTCCCGGACGGCGCGGTGCTCGTCACCGCCCAGTCCCTGCCTCGATGGGCGGCCCTGCTCAACCGTTCCGCGGCGGTGGTGACGGAGCAGGGGAGCCTGACCGGACACCTGGCGAACGTGGCCAGGGAGTTCGGCGTTCCGGCTCTGTTCGCCGTGCCTGGCGCCCTGTCGGCGCTCAAGAACGGGGATGTCGTGACGATCGACGCGGATGCCTGCAGGGTCTACCCGGGCCGCCTGACGGCGCTGGTCGAGCAGTCCGAAGCCAGGAAGAACCTCATGGAGGGCAGCCCGGTCCACAACCTCCTCCGGGAGGTCGTTCAGCACATCGTGCCCCTGAACCTGATCGACCCCGACGCGCCCACTTTCCGGCCGAGGCGCTGCCGGACGCTGCACGACATCACCCGCTTCGTGCACGAGAAGTCGGTCCACGAGATGTTCCACTTCGGCAAGGAATTCCGCTTCAGCGAGCACTCGACCAAGCAGCTCGTCTGCGACGTCCCGATGCAGTGGTGGGTGGTCAATCTGGACGACGGGTTCAAGAGAGAAGTGAAAGAGAAATTCGTTCACATCGACGACATCGCGTCCGTTCCCATGCTCGCCTTGTGGGAAGGCATCCGCGCCGTTCCCTGGGAAGGGCCGCCGCCTGTGGACGCCAAAGGCTTCATGGCGGTCATGTTCCAGGCGACCGCCAACCCGCACCTGGACCCCGCAATGCGCTCCCAGTACGCGCAGCGCAACTACTTCATGATCAGCCGCAACTTCTGCACGCTCCAGTCCCGCTTCGGGTTCCACTTTTCCACCGTGGAGACCCTGGTGAGCGAGCGGGCGCTGGAGAACTACATCAGCTTCCAGTTCAAGGGCGGGGCCGCCGATTTCCAGAGGAGGCAGAGGCGGGTCCTGCTCGTCTCCGAAATCCTGGAGGAGTGCGGCTTCCGGGTGCAGATCAAGGAGGACGCCGTCTTTTCCCGCCTGGAGGGCTACGACGAGCCGTACATGAAGGAGCGCCTGAGAATCCTCGGCTACCTCATCATCCACACCCGGCAGCTCGACATGATCATGTCGGACCCGGCTTCGGCGCAGAAGTACCGGGCCAAGATCCAGCGCGACCTCGCGGGCCTGCGCGAGGCTTCTCCCGGCGCCTAGAGCTCTGCCCTTTACCCACAAGTCGGCCCATCAGGGACGCAACGCGAAATCCAGCTCGAAACCGTCATTCGGGAGGACCGGGGAGCGGGCCGCCGCGGCTTCCTCAGCTCCGTCACCCCGGCGCAGGCCGGGGTCCAGTCCCTGCTCCGCGTGATGACGTCTCCGTTCCCTTGTGCAGACCTCTCGATCCCGGCTCGCACGCGCTACGCGGCGGGGCCGGGATGACGGACAGAGTCAGTGTGATCTTCAAGATTGACACAAAAAGGCCTCTGAACGCATTCTTGAGGAAGTGCGGAAAGCTGCTGCGGAGCAAGGGGTCACTCAGCAGGCCATGTATTTTCAGCAATCTGCTGAGCGCCACGAGAAGGAGTCGCAATTCTGGCAGACCCGGACCTTCTGGGTCTCGAAATAGGTTGTCTTACGTCACTCGCTAGCGGATCGTCGGAGCTTTCGCTGATCGAAACTTTTCGCAGCCCTCGTCCCGGGGGGAGGTGACCATGACCGTCAAACCCGGAGAAACAGCGGCCCAGTTCCAGCACCTGTTTACCCCTCTCAAGATCGGCAGCTTCACCGTGCGCAACCGCATCGTCAGCACGGCCGACGGCACTTGTTACAGCCAGGATGGCCTGCCGTCGGAGCGCTACCTGCACTATTGGGCCTCCAAGGCCAAGGGCGGCATCGGCCTGATCTGCACCGAAGCCCAGCCCGTGCACCCTTCGGCGCTCGGCCACCCTTTCGTGTTCTATTCGATCCACGCCTGGAAGGAAGAGATCATCGAGCCGTTCCGCAAGATCGTGGATGCTGTCCATCGATACGGCGCCAAGATCGTGGCCCAGCTCTGGCACCCGGGGCGCGGCACCAGCAGCAAGCACACCGGCCAGGCCGCCTGGTCGGCCTCGCCGCTTCCCGATCCCACGTACCAGGAAACTCCGCACGAGATGACCCTCGAGGAAATCCAAGAGGTCGTCCAGGCTTACGGTGACTGTGCACGCCGCATGCGGGAAGCCGGTCTGGACGGCGTGGAGATCCATGCTGCGCACGGTTACCTGATCGAGCAGTTCATGTCGCCGCTCAGCAACGTGCGCACCGACCCGTACGGCGGGAGCGAGGAGAATCGTCTCCGTTTCGTCCGGGAGGTCATCGACGTCACGCGCACCGCCGTCGGCAGCGATTACACCGTGGGCATTCGCGTGAGCGGGGACGAGTTCGAGCCCGGCGGTCTCACGCTGCAGGACATGCAGCGCATCGTCCCCAAGATCACCTCCTCGGGCAAGCTGGACTACGTCAGCGTCACGCAGCGGGGCCCGGTCCTGGCCCAGGTCTCTCCCCCCATGTACGTCGCTCCCGGCCCCTTTCTCTACCTGGCGGCGGGCATCAAGGAAGTGACCGATCTGCCCGTCTTCTGTGTGGGCCGCATCCGCGATCCCCTGATGGCCGAACAGATCCTCGCCAGGAACCAGGCCGACATGGTCGGGATGACCAGGGCCAACATATGCGATCCGGAGCTGCCCAACAAGGCCCGCGAGGGAAGACTGGACGAGATCCGCCGTTGCATCGGCTGCAACGAAGGCTGCTGCGGGCGCCTCGAGGAGAGCATGCCGATCACCTGTGCCATCAACCCCAGCGTCGGGCGCGAGAAGGAGACCCAAATAACACCCGCCCCGGTGAAGAAGAGGGTGATGGTCATCGGCGCCGGCATCGCCGGCATGGAGGCGGCACGGGTGGCGGCCGCCCGCGGCCATCGGGTCAGCCTCTACGAGAAGGAAGGGCAGCTCGGCGGCCAGCTTCAAATCGCCGCCAAGGCCCCCGGCCGCCTCGACATGGCCGAGCCCGTGCGCTATTACGAGACCCAGTTCAGGCTGCTGGGGGTCGACATCCATCTCGATACCGAGGTGGACGTCGACCTGGTGTCCCGAGAGAATCCGGAAGCCGTCATCGTGGCCACCGGGGGCCTGCCCGCAGTCCCGAACATTCCGGGGGTCGACCGGCCCGGCGTCATCCAGGCCCGTGACGTGCTGGCCGGCAGGGCGGAGGCCGGCGAGAAGGTGATCGTGGTCGCCAGCGGGCAGGGGATGGAGGGCCTCACCACCGCAGACTTTCTGGCCGAGCGGGGCAGGAATGTGGAGGTCCTCATCCCCTATCCCACCATCACCTCCAAGGTGGACGTGATCACCTTCGTGCATCTGCTGCCCCGTCTCCTCGGCAAGGGAGTGATCCTCAGCACGCTCCAGTCGGTCACGAAAATCGAGGCAAGTGCAGTGGTCGCGGTGAATCCCTTCAGCATGCAGCAGCGGCGAATCGAGGGGATCCATACGGTGGTGCTGGCTGGGGGAAGCAGGGCCGATGACCGTCTCTGGAAAGCGCTCAGGGGCAGGGTCAGGGAACTGTACGGCGCCGGCCAGTGCGTTGCCCCGCGCAAGATGCTGGAGTCCACTCTAGACGGCTTGCAGGCGGGGCTCGCGGTCTGAGCAGGCCCGCACCTCTCTCCTACGGTGCGCAGCGCACGGCCCTTGCTGCATCCTCAAGGTCGGGCTGATGGCAGAGACTTCGGATCGGGGGCAAGGGCGAAGCGAACGATCCATCCGGACCCCCGCGCCGCTCATGCCACGAGCCGTCTTGCGAAGCCCATGTAGGACACGCGCAGATCGTGGCTCTCGCAGAAAGCCAGGCGCTGGCCGAGCTCCCTGAAGGAGATCCGCCCCTTCACGCGCCGGCGGAAATCGAGCCAGACCCCGAGCGGGCTGCGCCGGGTCGAGATCCCACGCATCTCCCTCTGTTCGAAGCCATGCGCACGGAGCAGGGCGCAGAACTCGGCGGGCTTGATGAACTTCTCCCAGACGTGCGAGTTGGGCGGAGCGAAGGCCGTCGACCTCCATTCCTGCATGACTTTGATGACGGCGACCTTGCTCATCAGGGTGCGGTTGATGGTGTCGTACAAGAACAGACCGCCGGGCTTGAGCACGCGGGCGATTTCGCCGACGACGCGCGCCAGATCGTCCACGTGCTCCAGCACATCGCAGCAGGCAGCCACATCGAAGGACGTATCGGCGAAGGGAAGGTGCTCGCCTGAGCCGACCCGGTACTCGATCTTCAGACCGGACTCGGCCGCATGCGCCCGTGCGGCCTCGATGGACTCCGGGGCCGGGTCGATGCCGGTCACCCGCGCTCCGGCGCGGGCGAAGTCCTCGGCCAGGATCCCGCCACCGCAGCCGACGTCGAGCAGCGTGAGCGCTCCGCCGCGCGGCCCTTCGCGGCGGAGGACCCGGTCGAAGTAGCCGAACCGGACCGGATTCACGAAGAAGCGGATCGTACTGAAGCCACCCACGGCGTCGTCCCACCAGGCGTGGCCCATACGCCGGTACACTTCGTTGTCCACGCGCGCGGCGGTCATCGCGGCGCCCCCGCGTGGAAGGCATGCCCGACGAAGATGAGCAGCACGACCGCAACGACCGCCCCGGCGATCAGGGCCTCGCGGCGAGCCTCGGGAGTGTGCCCGGACGGACCATTGAGGTGTTTCCAGAGTCCTCGCCGGTTGAGGATGACGTGCCAGACGGTGAAGACCGTGAAAAGCAGCCCGAGGACGTTGTGCGCCGACATCCAGGCATGCCGCGCGACCGACAGCGCGGTAAATTCGTGGAAATGATTCGCGAGTCCGGTCGGGGGCAGCCCCACTCCCGTGAAGGTCATCATCAGGGCCACGAAGGCACGCACGTTGAACTTCCTGTCGACCTTTGTCATCGCCGGGCTCCTTTCTGGATGCTAGCGCAGACCCTCCAGGTACGTGCGCATCTTTGCGAGCGCTCTCCTGGCGGCCGCGAGGTCCTCCGGTCCGATGACCGAGTCGAGCGAACGCTCGAGTTCGTGGCTCCGGGCATGGATCTCCTCGAAGGCCTTGAGCCCCCTGGACGAAAGCCTCACGTAGCTCCGGCGGCGGTCCCGAGGGTCCGCCCGACGTAAGATCAGCCGGTTGCGCTCCATCTCCTGGAGCAGACGCGTTACCGCTGCCGGATTGATCCCGAGCTGACGCGCGAGCTCCATCACGCCGAGACCGTCCTCGGAGATGGCCAGGAGCCGCATCACGGCGAGCTGCGAGGCCGGCATGCCGACTTGGCGCGAAAAGCCGGCCATCAGAATCTGGTGGATGCGCATGACCTCGCGCAGCAGGTGCGATTCGTCGCCGCGGTGGCGGCCCTCTTCGGCAGAGCGTTCGTCGTGTCTCATGCGCCTAGTCTTGCCAATATCATTGACATTGTCAAGCATATGCCGGAGCTGGCCGACTGAGGGCGGGCTCGCAACACCTGCTTCCGAACCAGCTCCTGTGACGTTCGCCTACCGGACCTCACAGCTGCCCGCCGCTGACCCGCAATTCGGGCACCTCAAAGCGGCGCCCTGGCCACGGGGTTGGCAGGTTGTAGCCGCAGGGCTACATTAAGGTTATGAGCGAAATTCGCAAGACCGATGCCTTTGCTCAATGGCTCGATGGCTTGCGCGATATTCAAGAGAGAGCGCGGATCCAAGCCAGGATCGAACGGCTCTTCGCTGGAAACGCTGGCGATGTCGAGCCAGTCGGCGAAGGTGCATCGGAGCTGCAAATCAACTACGGTCCCGGTTACCGGGTGTATTTCAAGAAACACGGGCGAGAGCGGATCATTCTGCTGGCTGGCGGTGATAAGAGTACCCAAGCAAGGACATCAAAGCAGCTTTGCGCCTCGCACGTAACCTTTCGGAGTAGCCGCTATGGCCAAGACCGCTACGACTCGCTATGACGTTGCCGAACACCTCAGAACCCCGGAGGAGATGGCTGCCTGCCTCGAGGCCTGCCTTGAAGAGGCGGACGGAGATGCCGCTTTCATTGCCAAGGCCCTTGGCGACATTGCTCGCGCCAAAGGAATGGCGCAGGTAGCACGAGATGCCGGACTGTCCCACGAAAGTCTGTACAAGGCACTCTCCGGTGAGCGCAGCCCTGGCTTCGATACGATCCTCAAGGTCATTGGGGCGTTGGGTTTGAAGCTGCATGCCGCAGCTGATCACAGCTAACCAAGATTCGGTTCATCCACTGTGTGGAGGAGGGGTCACCCTGTTCGTTAACCGAACGCTCCCATATGTCACGATCGAAACATCAGCCCCGTAGGGGTCCAGCTCAGTGTCCACATTCTGCTACGCGGCGGGCTGGTTTCGACCCCCGAGAAGGAGTGAATCTCGGCCACCGATTCCCCGTTTGATCGGTAATCCCTTGAGAGCAAGAAATATGTACTTGGAAGAACCGGCCGGGAGGTCAAGGTCTCGCGGATGGCATCTCAACGTGGGCAGAGTCGGATCCGGCAGCCATCCGGAACCGTCGAAGCAACGAGCGATGTTCGAGCCTGACCCTGTTTTCTCGGTTGGAGCCAAACCCAAAAACGGCCCCACTCGCGGATCTATAATAGGTCGCCCAGCGCCATTTCTGGACTCGTTACTCACCGGTGCCTTACCCTGAGCAGATCTCCGGCTCTGGGCGTACTTGCTGGAGAGCGGGAAACCGGAGTCCCCGGCCCGGCCCCAGTTGGCAACAGAGATCGATAAGGACACACGAGAACCGACGAAAAGTTTCGTTCCAGCCGAGTGTTCTGAAGAACCCCTTGCATCGCGCCATGAGGATGTAGTATGTGAAACCATGGTGTTTCACAAATGACATGTCATTGTCATCGGAAAAGACACCGAACCCGCCAGTCTGATGATCGAGGAGTGACGCGGCGTGGCCAATCTGGACAGTGATGACCCGAGAGAGCAAGACTCTACTCATATACGATGCAATCCAAACTGTCCCCTGGCAAGATCATCTCCTCGCTGTCCATTTTCTCTCGGGCCGCCTGGTTCTCCTTCACCTGAGACACGGATTCCTCTTCCTGGAGCATCCGATTTTTCAATGGAAGATTACTCTCTCTTACTGAGATGTTCAGAGACCAGGAACCTCACAGAATGGAACCGAAGTCGCATCAAGCGTCTGCCAAAGACATCCACAGTGATCAACCTCGAAGGGTATGATCTCAATCTAGATGGTTACGCTCTCATCAAAACAGCTGATTTGTCCGGTGCACGCCTGCAAAAGGCATATCTGAACGGGGCACTCCTACGCGGTGCGAAACTGATGAATTCCAAGCTGCAAGCTGCAACGTTAATCGGAGCAGACCTCTCGGGTGCTGATCTAAGCTGCGCTAATCTCGAAGGAGCAGACCTCGAAAATGTGAACCTCACCGGGGCTAGATTATCAGGCGCGAGCCTACGGTTCGCCAGGCTTCAGGGCACTAGATTCTCACAGTCAGCTCTTGGAGGAGCTGATTTTACTGGAGCAAGCCTCCATGGAGCCAGTTTGGAAGGTGCCGTCGTTGACGGAAGTACGAGGTTCTGGAACTGCAAATTCGACAAGAGTACTTCTTTTTTAGGGGTCGGGCTTTCAGGGGCCAGCATTGAGCCGGGGTTTCGTGTTGCTCTTGAGGCAAACATCAGACGGTTGAGTTGGGCATCATGGTCTGCGCGGCATGCTGTTGCCAAGTTTCCTGTCAATATGTTCTGGTGGCTTTCTGATTTTGGCACATCTACTACACGTGTCTTATTCACCTTCTTTGCCACAGCAGTTATCTTTGCTTTTGTTTACGCTGCGCTTCCGGAACTGACGAACAACCTGGGAGGCCATCTTGCAGGTTCTCGTACGGGAGGTCCGGCGCTCACAGCTCTTAGGGCTCTGTACTTTTCTATTGTGACTATGACAACACTTGGATTTGGTGATATACATGCAAACCCCATCAGCAAAGCTGCACACATTCTTCTTATATTGCAGGTATTGCTGGGATACTTCTTTCTAGCCGTACTTGTCACTAGACTTTCAATAATCCTACAGTCTCCTGCCCCGTCTGCTGAACCGACCCAGCCTGATCCACCTGGACCTCGTGAAATACTGCCAAAGGACTTTAAAATAACTATTCCTCCACCCGTCATTGCATCTGACGAAGACCGATAATTCGGTCCCTCACAGTGGTCTCACTGCGCAAAGCCGCTGTACTTGTAGGATTCTATAACTGAAGCCCTCTCGGGCGATATCAAAATACTCTAGTGTGATCTTTCGTGTTGCGCCCAGATAGAGGTGCGGATCGGGATGTTGAGACATTACTCTGCAGCGGCCTTCTGCGCGTTGCATATTTTGCTATGCGCCGCCGGCGCGCCTCTTAGGCTTCCGGAAAGGAGGCAATCTCGGCAAGCGATACTCCGTTTGATTTGCCGAGTAGGCTCCCGATCCCTGAGAGCAAGAAGTCTGGAACCGGAAAGCGAGGTTCTGGGACGAAGATCGCCAGCAGAGATATGACTTTTCCGTGAAGGGCGGCCCGCCCCGTTCACGGCTTTCCTTCGAGGACCACAGGCGTTCTAGCGAGCACACACACACAACGAGCATCGGTATCTTGAACCAGGGCGTCCGGAGCCCGGCCGCTCGCTTCTCATCGCACCGCTTAGGTTGCCTTCCCTCGCGGCCTATCGCACACGCAAGATGCCCGAGGATAGCACGCGTGCCAGGCGGTTTAGCGAGAAGCAGAATCCCACACCTACGGGTGTGGTCATGGGGACTGGCTAAGCCGGTCCAGAATGGGAATGGCCAAAGGCCCAACGTTGGTGAGGGTCCAGATTGACCGATAAGCATCATCCGATAGGACTCTCATGTGGGCTCGTGATTGCTGCCGAGTTAAATCCGCTCCAAGTGGAGGCAGGTCTTCTCGTCCCCCCTAATGGGGGGCTCAAACAGGCCGCACCCTGAGGGTGCGGATTCTTTACCCTGGCGGCAGCGCTCTCTCCATCCACGGTGTAACAACTTGATTCTGATTGACACATCCCCCATCGTCATGTCATATTCCGACCCGGCAAACCGATCCCGTCCCACCCCATTATGGGGGGACTGCTTCACTGGCCAATTAATTAAAGAGTTAGTTCTCCGGGGGATCGGAGTATGACTATTGCGAACCGCTATTTCCGTAATTGGGAACACGGCCTAGCGTTCCTTTCTCGCATGGCTGAATCAAATGGGCATTACCTCTTTCGGGGGCACTCAAAAACTGAATACAGACTTTCAACGAGTTTGGCCCGCTTCACCTCGATTCCGCACGAAGATTGGAACTCCGGAATAGACATGCTCCTCGAAAGCTTCAGATCTGGTCTTGCGAAACTCGGCCTTGACCCAATAGACAACAGCGACAGATTGGATTGGATGGAGTACGCTCGTCACCACGGCGTACCGACCCCATGCATAGATTTCTCATATTCACCCTATGTGGCTCTCTTCTTCGCCTTCAACTCTGTGCGAAAACTGCACCCAAAACCTCGTAAGCCTGCCTATTCTGTGGTTTATGCTCTTGATGTTACCCAACTTGGGGCGTTATGGGCGAGATTTGCTGAAGTGAAAGATTCCAAGACGCATGGGTTCGACGATTTGTTTCGTCGATTTCGATATCCGACGCAGGATCTCTTCCAGCACGGTTTCCCAGCCAACGTTCTCCAGTTGATCCCTCATCCTGGCCGCTATAATAGCCGAATGCAGAGGCAGTTCGGTGCGCTTCTGTATGACACTCTCAATTATCCACTCTTGGGTTTCAAAGACCTCGAGGCCTTCATAGACAAGCAGAAGGAGCCCCCTGAGGCGCTGCCTGATGGGACCTCCAAAGATGGCTCACCCACCTTGGTGAAAGTCCACATCAACCAACAATGTGTTTCAGGAATATTCACCAAGCTGGAGCTTATGGGGATCACCGGTGGCACTCTATACATGGATCCCAGCGGCGTGGCTCTCGACGTCATCAACTCATACAACTACAGCCCAAAGACTGAATACCTCCGCGGTCTCAAGTTCGAGGCTATCGATGAATCGAAGTTGCATGGGTAGGGCGGTCAAATAATGATCGGCGAGAAACTGTCAAGATACTGCAACATTTGCCGACGGTCTACTCTGCAAGAATCGGTGTTTGGATATACATCACCAATCCAGGTTCGCTTTCCCGACCGATTTGAAGGAATGGTATTCTTCGGCTATGAAGCCTTCAAGTGTTCTTTTTGTTCGTCAATCTCGATGCGGGTAGTAGCTGCGTGTTCACCTGGAGTGCAGATTTATGAAACTTGGTATCCACCAGAAATCATACGGCACATCCCATCATGGTGGGGTGATCTTAAAGACAGTGAGATCAAGTCGCTTGCCGAGGAAGTCTACTCCTCCCTTGATCACGGAAATACGCGGGTTGCAGCTATGGGCATCAGGACGCTAATAGAGCACATCTCGGAAGACAAGACAGGAGAGACAGGTTCCTTCCGCGCCAAGATCCGCGCTCTTCTCGCCGAAGGCATTCTGAATCCGGCGGGTAGCGAGATTCTTTCCACCGTATTAGAATTTGGTCATGCTGCAGTTCATAGAAAATATGCGCCATCTGTTCAGGATGTGGCAAGAGCTCTTTCCATAATCGAGAATCTAATCGACCAGATATATGTCATCCCTCCAATAGCGACGGAATTGAAGAACAATGTTCCACCACGGCCCAGCTAAGGACATTTTCTGCAACCCTTACGGGCAGTGGACTCGAATCTGGGTTGCGCCACGAGGGATCAAGAAGAATAGACAAATCGCCCAATCGGGTAGCCAGGGGACTTTAACCCCCGGCCCCCACACCACCCGGCATGCGGGTCCGCACCGGGCGGTTCACGACGGTGGAGCACACGAAACCTTTAGGCGTAGCCATGGGCCTTAAGCCAAAGG
>JBFLZG010000089.1:0-6632 GCA_040756235.1 bacterium
GCACCGCATCGGGGACCTCGAGCCCCAGCCCGAACATGGCCGCCACGGTGCCGGTCAGGACGTCGCCGGAACCGGCGCTCGCCATGCCCGGGTTGCCGCTCAGGTTGATGAAGACCCGCCCGTCCGGGTAACCCACCAGGGAGTGCGCGCCTTTCAGGACGATGATGGCGTTCAGATCGCCGGCTGTCCGGCGCAGGACCCCCACCTTGTCCGCATCGATCTGGGCGATCGGCAGCCTGGTGATGCGGCCCATCTCGCCCAGGTGAGGAGTGAGGATCGTCGCGGCCCGGCGGGCGCGCAGGAGGTCGAGGTCCTCGGCAAGGGCCGTGATCCCGTCGCCGTCCAGGAGCAGCGGCTTCTCGATCTTCCGGGCGAGCTCGCGGGCAAGCTCCTGCGCCTCCCGCTCCAGGGAGATGCCCGGGCCCAAGACGACGAAGTCGACCTTGGCGGCGAGCTCCGCCAGCGCCGCCTTGTTCTCCAGGGCAAGGGCGCCGGACGCGGTCTCTTTCTGCGGGACGAAAACGAGCTCGCTCGCCTTGACCGCGATGAAAGGCGCGATCGAGCGTGGAGCGGCCAGGCGCGAGTAGCCGCCTCCTGCCTTCAGGAAGGAGAGCGCGGCGAACGAGGGGGCCCCGAGGTAGTTCGAGGAGCCTGCGATGAACAGGGCGTCTCCGAAGGTCCCCTTGTGGCCGCTCGGATCGCGCGGCCTGAGCGCAGGGGGGTGGTTGATCTCGATCTTCAGGGAGTCGGACCGATGCATGCACGGCGGAAAGGAGATGTGCGTCACGTAGAGCTTGCCGCAGCGCTCGAATCCCGGGAACAGCAGGTTTCCGATCTTGGGCAGCCCGAACGTGACCGTCCAGTGCGCCCGGACCGCCGCCCCCATGATGCGGCCGTTGTCGCCGTTTACGCCCGACGGGATGTCCACGCTGAGCACGCTCCTGCCGCTCCGGTTGATCGCCTCGATCACCTCCCGGTGCGTGCCCTGGACTTCACGGACCAGCCCTGTCCCGAAGATGGCGTCCACGATCGCGTCGCAACCTTCAAACTCCCTTTCCAAGTCCCCCGGAGAACCCAGGTCCTTCACCGTAACCGGCAGCCGGACCAGGATCTCGAGGTTCGACCTGGCGGCCCCCTTGAACTTGGACCGGGCCCCCAGGATGTATACTCTCACGTCTCCACCGTCGGCGTGGATCTTGCGGGCCACGACGAAACCGTCTCCCCCGTTGTTCCCGACTCCGCAGACCGCGACGAACTTCCGGTCGCGGACCCCGACGCGGTCGCGCAGCACGGAGTAGGCAGCCTGGCCCGCGTTCTCCATCAGGAGCGCTTCGCTCAGGCCGAACTCTTCCGTGGCTCTCCTGTCGAGCTCTCTCATCTCCGCCACGGTGCAAACTTTCATGCGCACCTCCTCTGTCCGAAGCCCGCATCGCGCCGCCCTGCTGCACGCCCGGTAGGATAGGAGAATCCTGTATCCAGCGCAACCGCCTCGACGTCCAAGTGTATAGATGGATCGGCTAGCGGAAATGAAACTCGATGGGGCCCCCATCCGCACGCTACCGCCGTGCGCGCATCTCGGCCTTGGCGCCCGGCGCGAGGACGAGGGGCAGGAGGATGAACATGTCAGGAGCTTTCAAGGGACAGGTGCTCAGGATGGCCACGACGACCAGCACGCACGACTCGGGTCTTCTCGACGTCCTCAACCCCGTTTTCGAGAAGCATACGGGCGCCACGGTCCGGGTGTTCTCCAAGGGGACCGGGGCGGCCATCCGGTTGGCCCTGGACAACGGAGCGGATCTGATCTTCGTGCATTCGCGGCCCGACGAAGACAGGTTCGTTGCGGACGGTTACGGCGTCAATCGAAGGGACGTCATGTACAATGATTTCGTTCTCGTCGGGCCCAAGGACGACCCGGCACGCTTGGACGGCGGGACCGACGCGGCCGCCGCTTTCTCCAAGATCCGCCATCAGGGAGAAACCGGCAGCGCCAAGTTTCACTCGAGAGGCGATCTGTCCGGGACCCACCTGCGCGAGATGGAGCTGTGGCGTCAGGCCTGCGTACGGCCCGCTCTGCTCACCCGGCGCGACTGGTACGTGCAGACGTCGGGCGGGATGGCCGAGACGCTCCGGCGAGCCAACGCTGAAAACGGTTACACCCTTACGGACCGCGGAACGTGGCTCAAGCACAAAGACTCGCTCGGGAACCTGAGCCTGCGCGTCGAGGGCGCGTTGAACGGCGGAGACCACAGGCTCCTCAACCTTTACGGCATCATTGCCGTCAACCCGATCTACAACCCCGACGTCAACTACGAGCTGGCGATGGCTTACATCGCCTTCGTGACCGGGCTGGAAGGACAGAAGCTCATCGCGCACTACCGGTTCAACGGCGAGCCGTGCTTTATTCCGGATTCGCGCCAGGCGTCCTGATTGCTGCTGTGCTCACCTGCGAGCGTTTGTGTACACCAGCGCGGTAGGGGCGACCGGCCGGTCGCCCCTGCAAGAGCGTCACCCCGGCGCGGGCCGGGATCCAGTCCGACTCCCCCCTTTTGCAGAGGGGGGCCCGGGGGGGATTTCAAGACCCCCCCCCAACCCGTCTCCACAAATCCCCCTAACCCCCTTTTCCAAAGGGGGGACCTTTTCGGGATGCAGACCCCTGGATCCCGGCTCTGTCATAGCGCTCCGCCGTCATAGCGCTCCGCACATGCGCCGGGATGACGAAAGCCGCGGGACGGGTACCGGGCAGCGCCCCTACGACGCTCCGTGACGCGGCGGCCGGGATGACGGAACAGGATAGCTCCCGGTGGACCGCGGCCCTCCGGTCTGCTACAGATGAAGGCAGACGTTCTCTGTAGCGCGGATCCGCCCATGAGAAGAATCCTCCACGTCGACATGGATGCCTTTTTTGCGATGATCGAGCAGAAGAGGCGTCCCGCCCTGAAGGGCCTGCCCGTGGTCGTGGGTGGAAGAGGGAACCCTGCCAGCAGAGGGGTCGTCTCGACCGCCTCCTATGAGGCGCGCAAGTTCGGCATCCGCTCTGCCATGCCCTTGAGGACCGCTTACGCGCTGTGCCCGCGCGCCGTCTTCCTGCCGGTCGATTACGAGACGTACTCCAGGGTGTCGCGCCGGATCAAGGGGATCCTGCGGGAGATCTCACCGGTCATCGAGGACGTGGGCATCGACGAGGCCTTCCTGGACATCTCGCAGCTCGAAGCACCCCCTGAGGAGATCGCCGGACGCATCAAGGCTCGCATTCTGCAAGAGACCGGACTGACGTGCTCGATCGGGATCGCTCCCAACAAGCTGCTGGCCAAAATGGGCTCGGATCTGCGGAAGCCGGACGGCCTGACCATCCTGGTGCGCGAGGACGTCGAGCGCCTGATCTGGCCGCTCGCCGTGAGAAAGCTGCACGGAGTAGGCCCCAAGACCGAGGCTCACCTGAAAGCAGCGGGCATCCGGACGATCGGAGACCTCGCGTCTCTCAGCCGGGAACGACTGATCAACTCCTTTGGCCGCTCCTACGGGACGTACCTGTACGCCGCCTCGCGAGGGATGGACGACAGCCCGGTCGTGACCGAGTGGGAGCCGAGGTCGATGAGCCGGGAAACCACTTTCGATGCGGACGTGAGCGACCGGGAGACCGTGACAGGGGTCCTGCGGGACCTTGCCCAGGACGTGGTCTCCAGCTTGAAGAGAGGCGGCTACCGAGGCCGGACTGTGGGCGTGAAGATCCGGTTCGGCGATTTCAAGACGATCACCAGGGCCATGACTTTTCTCGACCCATCAGACTCGCTCGAAATGATCCTGGAGGCAGCCCTGCGCTGCCTCGATCGCGTCGACCTCTCCAGCCGCAGCCGCGTGCGGCTCGTGGGTATCCGGGTCACCCATCTCGAGAGGGCCGATCAGGAAAGCCTGTGCCTGTTCTAGCCGGGTTTCAGGACGCGACACGACACACTCGCCTTCCTTGCACCCGGTCCCCGGTCCGCTTGCGCGGATCGCACCCACCTGCCCGGTAGAGAATTCCCGCACTCAAAATACGGTGCGACCCCACCTGCAAATTAGGGTGTTTTCCCACGGGAATGGGGTCTTCGCCCGCTTCGCCCGAATCCCAATTTCCATATGATGGAACCCTCGAAACAGGGGCCCTGCCGGAAGACCTACCGGGGAAGAGGAATCTCAAGCTCATACAAGGGGAGCACTATGAAATTCGAGACGAAGCCAAGGCCGATCACTCCCTCGCTCGCGTCCGAGTCGGAGCTCATCCAGATGGTGCAGGAAGGAACCGAGGGAGCCTTCGAAGAACTGGAGAGGAGATATCGGCCCAGGATCGTCCAGCAGCTTCAGCTGCTCTGCAAGGACCAGGAGGACATCAAGGATGTCCTGCAGGACGTGTGGATGGCCCTGTTCCTCAAAGTGAGGACGTTCGAGGGGAGGTCTTCCCTGTCGACCTGGATCTACCGGGTCACGTTCAACGCCTACCTCATGCACAAGCGCAAGCAGAAACGGGAGAGGCTCTTCTTCGTGGACGACGCGATCCAGGACGCGCTTCTCCAGTCCACCCATCGCGCCCGAGGCATGGACTCGCCGCACCATCACGCCTATCGGGCCGAGCTCCGCTCCAGGTTGAGAAAGGCGCTCTCCGAGCTGCCCGCCAGTTACCGGCAGGTCTTTCTCGCCATCAAAGCCGAGGAGCTTCCCCTGAAAGAGATCAGCAAGCAGATGGGGATCTCGATCCCGGCGGTCAAGTCGCGCCAGCACCGGGCGCGGCGCTACCTGAAGTCACGGCTCATGGCTCACGCCGCCGCGTGAGAGGCTGGCGATAAAGGCGCGGCGTCTGAACACTCGGTAGGGTGGACAAAGCGCAGCGTGTCCACCAACCTCGGCCCGAGCTCGCGCGCGTGGCGATCCGAATCCCGAGCGGAGCGAGGGACCTCCGTGGGCTCCGGGGGCCGCAGCCGGGGGTTGCCACGGCCCTGCGGGCCTCGCAATGTTCAGCGTTTTTGCCGGACGCCAGTTGCTGCGACGCCGCTCTACAAAGCAGATCCCGTACCTGCGAACAGCCGCTCTTACCTTCCGGGGATTTCCTGCGAGGCCGGCGAAGAGACGTCGCCAGGCCGGGCGGGAGACTCCGCAGGGCCAGACGCCTGCCCGTGGTACTCGATCCGGTAGATCGCTCCGGCCCTGTCGTCCGAGACGAGCAGTGAGCCGTCCGGCATGACCTCCACGTCCACGGGCCGGCCCCAGGCCTTGCCATTCTGCCGGAGCCAGCCTTCGGCGAAGACCTCGTAGCGCACCGCCCGGTCCCCCGCGAGGCGCACGAGGGTCACTCGGTAGCCGATGGGCTCGCTGCGGTTCCAGGAGCCGTGCTCCGCGATGAAGATCTGATTGCGGTACTCCTCCGGAAACTGCCTCCCGCTGTAGAAGCGCATGCCCAGGGCCGCCACGTGCGGGCCGAGCTCGATCGCAGGGGGGACGAACGAGGAGCAGTCCTTGCCCTGTCCGAATTCAGGGTCCGGGATGTCCTTCCCGTGGCAGAAGGGAAAACCGAAAAACAGCCCCGCCCGGGGCGCGCGGTTCAGCTCGTCCGGAGGCGCGTCGTCGCCCATCTGGTCCCGGCCGTTTTCCGTGAACCAGAGCTCACCGGTGGCCGGATGCCAGTCGAACCCGACACTGTTGCGCACGCCGCGCGCGAAGATCTCCATCCCCGAGCCGTCCGGCCCGATGGAGGTGATCGTGGCGAAACGCTCGTTCCGGCTCTCGCACACGTTGCAGGGCGCCCCGACCGGCACGTAGAGCCGTCCGTCCGGACCGAACCGGATGAACTTCCATCCGTGCGCCTCCTCGGAAGGGTAGCGGTCCTGAACGACCACCGGGCCAGGGAGGTCCTTCAGCCGCTCTTCGATCCCGTCGTACCGCAGAATGCGGCTCACCTCGGCCACGTACAGGGAACCCTTCCGGAACGCGACGCCGTTGGGCATGCGCAGCTCCTTTGCGATCGTGATCACCTCGTCGGCCCGGCCGTTGCGGTCCGGATCGAGGACCGCGTAAACCTTGCCCTCGGTGCGGGTGCCGACGAACAGCGTCCCCCTCTCGCCCAGGGTCATGGAGCGCGCGTTCTTCACGTCGCCGGCGAACAGGCTGATCGAGAATCCCTCAGGCAGACGAATGGCCTTGAGCTCACGGGTGGTCTGACCGCGGGTCGGCACGACCTGCACCAGCCAGGTCGCAAGAAGGAGGACGAATACGGCTGTCCTGGAACACATGGCGCGCCTCGAGCTTGGAATGGCGAAACCGTTCGGTCCGGCGGCCTTTCTCTCTCGCTGCGCCCCTGTTTTGGAATGAGCCGGACGATGCCCGAGAGTTCCCCCCCTTGCGGCTGACACAGGCCGGTCCGCTGCGCATTTGGATGCCGGCGCCCGGGGGAAGTCGCAAGGGCGGGGCCGAGGCCCCTCCCTGCGAGGGCGACGCATGCGTCGCCCCTACAAGAGGTGGCACGCGCCGGAGCCTTCCAGTATCTTCTCCCTTCTCCCCTCGCCGAGGGGAGAAGGCCAGGATGAGGGTGCACTTGCGCCTGTTTCCCCCTCACCCTGTCCCTCTCCCCCGCGCACGGGGGAGAGGGAATTTCCGAAGCCCGA
>JBFLZG010000090.1:0-64683 GCA_040756235.1 bacterium
GCCGCGGAGAACGAGGGATACAGGTTCCCTTGCAGATAGGTCGAGTTGACCAGGAAGGTGATCTGGTTTTCGAGCTCCTTCACGCCGGCGAAATCCATCGTGTCCGGATAGATCGGGATCGCCATCTTGATGCGCTCGTCATAATCCATGATGTACTGGCCGAAATACTGCATCGAGAAGAAGAAGACGTTCTTCTTGTTGAGCGGCCGGATCCAGAAGTTCTTGTCGAGACCGACCATGTAGCGGAGGATGTTCTTTTCCGGGATGCGCCCCGTGGCCGGCAGCTCCAGCCCCGGAATCCCGGTGGGAATCAGCGGCGCGTTGATCTGCGGGATGAACACCGCCTCGTCCCAGAACATCGCCACTTCACTGCGGACCACCGTTTCGGTGTGCGTCTCCCAAAAGTTCAGGGCCGCGCCTGTGATCTGCTCGTCTTCGAACGTGATCTCCTGGCGGAAGTCGAGCGGATTCGCGGGATTGACGATGAGCCGGCCCGACGGGACGTCCGGATAGGTCTTGTAGTGGCCGACGGAAAGATTCAGGTTGTCGCCGATGACCCCCATGATGCGGGCTCCCCAGCGGCTGTTGTCGAGCTTCTTGCCGGGCGTCTTGACCTTCGAGCTGATCGACGGCGGCGCCTGGGGCGGGGCATACGGGGCACCGCGCGGCGACATCGGAGCCACCCGTGCGTCCCAGAAGCCGGGCACCCAGAAGCTCTCCAGCGTCACCGACGCGACCGGCCCGAAGGTGCCGAGGTTGTAGCTCCCGCGCAGCATCCACAGCGGGATCCGGCGGTCGTCCAGGTCCTCGAAGACCCC
Organism: bacterium; assembly: GCA_040756235.1. Taxonomy (GTDB): domain Bacteria; phylum Desulfobacterota; class DSWW01; order DSWW01; family DSWW01; genus JBFLZG01. The sequence goes on from JBFLZG010000090.1 coordinate 819, forward strand.
CCCGAAAGTGCTGTCCAGCGGGTTGATCTGGTCCAGCAGCCGGAACACGTCCGTCTCGCCCCAGGAGAGGTTCTGCCGGCCGATGCGGAAGTAGACCGGCCCTTTGGTGATGTCCGCATAGGCCTCCCACAGGTCGTACTCCTGCTTGAAGTCGTCGAAGTTGTCCGGGCTCGCATCCGCGACGTCCTGGAACTTCTCGGGGCCGTAATCATACACGCCTTCGTACATGAAGCGGCCCACCAGCCGATACTTCAGCTCGATCCCTGCCGATTCGAGAGGCTTCAACAGAGACAGCCTGCCCATCAGGGACTTCAGATCGTGGTTCACCTCCAGGTAGAGCAGGTTTCGATGCTGCACCAGGTCGCCCGCCTCCGTCTCCGGAAAGGTGAACCCCGAAGCGTCGTTCAGCCGGATCGAAGCCCTGGTCTGCGCCTTGGCGAGAAACTGCAGGGTCTCCTGCTCGTCGATGAAGACCGCCTCGCCACCGGAGGCAAGCCCGAAGATTGCCATGACCATGAAGACGCCTGCGAGTGTCCACCTCTCTTTCATTCCATTCCCTCTCGTTGCTCGAGCCGAGGCAAAGCGAAATAGATGGCGCGTTGGATCCTTTTCGCACGGCGCACCCTATGGACCTTCCGCGCCGTCACCAGGTTACCGGCAACGATCGCATCAGGAAGGGACCGCTCATGATCTTCCGGCTCCTGTCGACACGCGGACGGTCGGTGGAACGGTCTCATATCCGACTCTGGCATAAGCTCCGGTGTGGCAGCACTGCCCCATGCTTCCCCGCCATATCCCGAGTAAAGTCGAAAGCTCATCCCTGGTGACGGCTAATAGTGCGTTGCCTCGAAGATATTGTGAGGCATGCCCATGACCGTGCTGCAGCCGGCTTCGGTTATGACTACCAGATTCTCGAACTGCATTGCGCCTTCTCCCCCCATCTTCCTGAGCCCAGGTAGTCCGAGCGCTTCCATTTCGAAGGTCATGCCAGGCTTGAGCACGGTTTCCTCCGTCATCCCGAGCACAGGGGGTTCATGTATATCGAGACCAATACCGTGGCCGTACATCTCGAAGGTCACGTGGCCGCCCTCCTCCAGAATCCCCTTCATGGCTTTCCAAACCTGCTGGGCCTTGATGCCCGGCCTTGCCGTGCTGACGCCTGCCTCAAAGGCTCGACCGATCACGTCCCAGTACTTTTTCCAACTCTCCGTCGCAGGGCCGATGTTGATGATTCGTCCCATATCAGCCCAGTATCCCTTGTAGCGGACCCCTGTATCGATCGACAGGTAGTCGCCCCGATTGATCGTACACCCGTCAAAATGGTTGCCCGTATCCCACATTCCCTCGCGGGCCGGGCCGCACATGATATGGCCTTGCTGGACTCTGTCGGCGCCGTTTTCGTAGGCGGCACATTGGAAGATCATTCCCACATCATGTTCGGTCATCCCCGGCCGGTACTTTTCCACCACCGTTGCCATGGCTTGCCTGTGAATCCTTGCCGCTCTTGTCAGCCTCTCGACTTCCAGCGGCGACTTGATCGAACGGCATCCCCAGATCACTTTGTCGCCGTCGACGAATTTCGCATGAGGCAATGCTTTCATCAGTGCCTCAATATCATTCAGAGGCCGCGGTATCCACATGTGGCCGAGATTCCCCTTTTCAAGTGCGATATGTGCTTTCCCGTACCCCATGTCCTTGACCGCATCAGCCACATCCAGCGGAAATGTCCGTTCCGAATTGACCTGGTGAACGTCAGCCTGGGTTCTGATGTCACGTATCCAACTCTGACCCTCGATGGTCCATCTGAAGAGCTCTCCGGCTATAGCAACCGGCTCCCCTTCCACGGGAATCAAGGCGACCAAAGGTTGGATGCTGGGCACGTCCCAGTGTATGGAGGTGTAAGCTGCGAAGTATCTGCAGTTCGGGTCGCTCCAAAGCATGAGAAGATCTATGTTCTCCTTCCGCATCAGTTCCCTCGCCTTATCGATCCGTGCCTTCCACTCAGCATGGGGCACATCCGGAAATGGCGGGGTAGGTCCGTATAATTCGAATCCCTGTGGTTGCGGTGCCCTCTTGAGAGCCATTGCCAAACCTCCTCTGCAATTGTCTATGACAGATATGCGTTTTCCATCTTGGATCTCCACTTCGCGATTCTTCGAGGCAGCTATCACCTCCTTTTGCTGGACACTCTCCAGATACCGACGACTCTGGACGCGCACCCTTCCGGTAGAGGGGACGAACGGAAATTCCGCACCACGCTCGAACGGTCACCTAAGCAGATTCTTCAGTGGCTCCTCGCCGGCAAGTCTGGAGAGATGACTCAGGGTTTCTTCACCGATGAGCAGTCGCCGAGCGACATGGTAGAAGAGTTTCTCGACCTTTTTGACGTTCAACAGCTCTGGATTCATGGATATCTGGAGAGACACTCCCTCAACGGTGCCAACCATGAGAAATGCAAAGGTGGCAGTATCGATCTTGGGAAACTCTCCGCGGCGAATGCCATACTCAATGACCTCGCGAATCCCTCTTCGGTAGGCTTCATGGCAGCGCCGCATACAGCCTCGAATGTCATCGTCGCAGCATGCCATGTGGTGCAGATTCAGGAACACCTTGTTGATCTTGCTCTTAAGAACCATCTCCTGAACGAGAAAAGATACCATCGCTTTGAGGCGTGCTGGCGCGGACTCGATGTCGACGACACTCTTGCGGAATCTGTCTTCCGCCTCGCGCGTATAATCCTCCACAAACGCAAACACGATCTCCTTCTTGTTCTTGAAGAAGTAGTGAAGCGCACCATAGCTGACATTCGCCGCTCTCGCGATGCTCTTGATCGTGAGTTCCTGATATCCGACCGATTCCAGACATTCGTAAAGGCCTGCGATGATTTCCTTGCGTCTTTCGTCAGCGACCCTTCTTCTAGACACGTATTCCTCCGAAGTATTTGTTTGCCGCTCCACCTCGTTCAGAAATCACTGCGGACTGTCCTCACGCGCTGGCAGGCCTTGACGCGATTTGCCGCTTCGCCACCATGGTCTCGCAAAAGATCGTATGGGATGACAGATGCAAGGGGCGCATCCGAGTTGTGGCGGCTCCATTTCTGGCACGATCCGTGGGAGTTCCTCTCCGTCACGGGTTCACTTGGACATTCGACGAACAAGCCAAGGTAGAATGGGCCAGATGAATGAAAGCGTCCGTGGACTCAGCCAAGCCACGCGGCGGACCTCCACAAATTCGACCAGGTTGCCGTCGGGATCCTTGACGTAAGCGAAATATCCACGGGAGCCTGAGCCCATGTTCATGTGGGTCGCCGGACGGAATATCTCCTGCTTGCTGGCTTTGAGCTGCTCCACCGCGGAGCGAATGTTCGGAACTTCAAAGCCGGACTCCATCTGAAATCCCGGATCGCCCCACGGACGGCCCTCCGAGAGATCTCTGCCTTCATATTCCAGTGCCTGCACCAACCTCAGCGTTCCTCCGCCCGGGACCACAAAGGGGCCCTCGAGAGAAGTGCTTCTGCCCAATAGTACCTCCCGCTGGTTTACCTGCCCGCGCAACAAAGGGTCAAAGGCCGATGCCCTCCCACTGGCTTCATAGAGAACCTTGTCATATCCGATCACATCACGATAAAAGACGAGAGCTCGGTCCAAATTGCGAACTCCGATGGTAACCTGAGTGAGTCCTGTCACAGCAGGCCTGCACGGGGTGTCCGGGGTACTGTCGACAAGCTCGACAAGATTGGCGTCAGGGTCCCTGAGAAAAGCGAATTCCCTCCGTCGGCCATCGGCGAGACGTATGGATTGAACGGGGACCTCGAAAGCAATTCCCAATTTCTCCCATTCACGGGCTAACGCAGCCAGGTTCGTCGCGCGGTACCCGCTTGCCAGGTAGCCGATATCCCCCCAGCGGTCTCTGTTGCGGTGCGATGGGGTGGAGACGAGCTTCACCAGCTCGACTGCGCCTCTCTTCAGGGGATTGAGAGCCATGATGATCCGTACTTCTGCAAGTTCGCCGATAAACGGGACCAACTCCTCGCTTCTGCCTTGCCAGTCAACCAGTTTGAGGTCGAATCCAAGACGCTCTCTATAGAACCCATAGCTTGCACGTGCATCGGATACTCCCATGCCCACATGCTGGAGAGCGCAAAGCATCTCTTACTCCCTCCGCTGGTTAGCGTGAGTTCGATTCGACGGTCACTTGTCTCGGTTTTGGGCCATCGCGTTGTGGATTGATTCCAGGGTCACCATCCCGCAGAGCTCATCTTCATGTGCGCAAGTTAATTATGTTGGACGACCAACTTGTAACAGAGCGCTGAGCCACTGTCAACAGATTTCTTTTCACAGGCAGCCCTGGCTGTCTGAGATCGGCGAGGTCGAGTGTTTTGAAGGGAGGGATGAGGCAGGCGGCGGCCTTCTCCGGGCATGGACCCGGACCTTGGAGTTTCAGCCCATCATCTCCCAGGCGCATGCTGCGACGGAACCGAAGATCACCGGAATCGCCGGCCACTTCAGAATCTGCATCCCGGCAAATGCGTTCAGACTGCGCCATGGTGACCGAGGGATTTTCGTTAACCTGGTTTTAGAGAAGGGGCAGGCTGCAGGAAGGAGGCTTACCCCTACAAAAGGAGAGCAGGCTGAAGGCACAAGGGTCAAGGTTGATCTGGAGAAAAGGCAACCTACAGGAAGGCAGCCATTGTATGGATTGTAAGTTGTTACCCGACTCCAAGCATGCACGCGGACGCGAAACACGCGGGGGCGATACGGAGGCTTGGTGTAGTCCCTTGGCCGTGTGGTTTCGGGCCGGTGATGCTCGCCGTTCGGCTCTTGCGTCCTCCGCTATGAACAATTCGCCCGAATCGTGCTCATGCTCGTGTCACGGATGCGCGCCCGCCACTGGCCATCATTGCCGCGCTCACGCTTGCACTCCCGGCTGCTCGCAGCACCTGCTAACGGGCCGCAGTGGGCCTTCACTCGATGATATTCTTATAGACGCATCCCTGAACTCTGAATGCGGAGGCGCTTTCGGGGCTTGTGCAGGAGAACCGCGGCGTGCTCTGCGGCCAGCGCTCTAGCGCAGTTCCTGGTCCCCTTTTCGCTGCAGGAGTTTCATGCTCGTGGAAGGTTTCAACAGGCCGAGGTCGCGGCCGGCCACCTGCATGCACTGCTCCAGAAGAAGGCCCTGGAGCTCGTGCGCGGCCGTCGGGTCGAGCGACTTCCGGCAGGCGAAGAAACAGTCGATGGTGGAGCTGAGAAGCGCGTTGCATCGGTTGCGTAGCTCGAGGTCGACGGTCGGGGGACCGCCTTCGACCTCCTCCAAAAAGCGCCGGATCTCAGCGGGCGCGTCCCGGCCGGTCTTCTCCTTCACGGTCGTGAAGACCTTCTTCATGGCCGCGCACGCCGACTCGATCTCCTGCCGGAGGAGGTCCGCGCGGTACTCGACGCGCTCCGTGAGCTGATCCAGAAGGAAGACGGCTGCCAGGACCTGCCTGCGCAGGTGGTCGCACTCGATCTGCGGGGCCACGTCGTGCTCCAGGGCGTGGGAGAGCCTCTGGAGATACTCCTGTGCGGACATGAACATCTTCAGCCTCCTCCTGCGGCCCAGTGATGCTTGTACAGCTCGCTCATCAGGTCGAAGTGGCTGAGGTACTGCATCATGCCGAAGACGCCGACGCGCAGATCCAGGTCCCGCCTCCTCCAGGCGCCCGCCGCCGTGCTCGCGATGCCGGTGGCCTTGAACTTGTGGAGCACGTGGAAAAACTCGAGCTTCTTCCGGTCGACCCGGATGCCGCTCGCGTCCTCATAGCGGGCCAGGAACTCCTCCTCGGGCAGGAGGTGGCTGATCCAGCTGTTGGGAGGCGCCGAGCGCCACACGTTCAGGCAGTAGGCGATGTCGAAGAGCGGGTCGCCGAGATGGACGAGCTCCCAGTCCAGGACGGCTGCGATCCGTCCGTCTCGGGCGATGTAGTTGCCGGACCGGTAATCGCCGTGGACCAGGCAGACCCGGTCGCTCTCGACGAGGTTGTCCTTGAGCCAGTTGGCCGCGTAGGCGACGGCGGGCTTGGTGCGGAACCCGGAGCGCGCCATCCGATCCTCCCAGAATTCGACCTGCATCCGGGCCGCGCCCGTTCCGGGGCCGGGCACCCCCAGGAAGTCGAGGCCCAGGCCGCGCCAGTCCGCATGGTGGATGAGCGCCAGGTTCTTCACGAAATCGCCCGCGAGGCTGGCCCGCTCGGCGTCGTCCGGGATCAGCCGAAAATCCGGGTCGTAGGAGGCCGGGGGAGGGAAGGGGATGGTGCCTTCCACTTTTTCCATCACGTAGAAGGGCCTGCCCAGGACCTCGGGGTCCGGCTCCAGCCAGTACGTCCGGGGCACCGCGACCTCGGTCCGGTTCAGGGCCGTGAGCACCCGGTACTCGATCGACACGTCGTAGTTCTCGTCCATGAGCCCGAGCTCGGGTGCCTTGCGGATGATGATGTCCCGAGTCAGCTGCTCGCCGTTCTTGCGGTAGGAAAGACCGAGGCTGTACGTCTCCATGGACCAGCCCTCGAGGTTCTTCCAGAAGCTCGTGAGCTGCAGTTCCTCGGCCTCGAGCTTCCCGGCCAGGTAGCCGCGCATCTTGGCGAGATCGAAATGGGCCATCCTGCACCGTCCCCCTACCCGAGGCTGTCGATAAACGGCCGTCTGCGGCGTTGCGCTCACGGCGTATGGGCGGCCGCCCTCTCGCCGCTGCCCCTCAGGGTCGAGCGGGCTCGCCGGGTCTCTCGTGGTACGGCTCGTCCGGGTGGATCAGGTACTCGTCGATCCCCTCGCACTTCTCGCCCGTTCGAAGGTCCGTGAACTCGGCGAAGTTCTCATGCAACATCATGACGCGGTCCGCGTCCGTCCGGGGCATGGGCATCCGGAGGGTCGAAAACATGGCGGAGCTGACTTTCGCAAGAACGCGGCCCTGCCGGTCGTAGCCGGTGTATACGGCCGAGACCGGGCCGCCGTCCACGAACCGCGTGCCCTCGACCTCCAGACGGACCACCGGTGTGTTGCCCCGTGCCGTCGACACGTAGCCGGCGGCAAAGGCGCGCCCGCCCATGAGGATGCGGTGGAGGTTGATCGTTCGGTCGGGAAAGTAGACACCCACCCAGTTCCAGCCGGTGAGCAGCCCCTCGTCCCGATACCCCCAGGTGTGGTCCCGGTCGCAGACGCATTCGATGGGGCGGGTCCTGCCGTCCTTGGTCAATTCTCCCCGGGCGCGAAGGGCCTGCCGATAGTGGCGGACGGACAGGGCGCGGTTGCCGCCCTCCCGGCCCTCCTCCGACTTTCCGTAGTCATGGGCGGGGAAGAGCGCCTCGTATTCGATCTCCACCTGGTGCCACGGACCGCTGAAGGAGACCCGGAATTTTTTGAACGGCTCGGGGAACTCGAAGCGCAGCTTTCCGTCCGCTGTCTCGCGCAGGTTCTCGATGTCCATCAAGTTGCTGTACGGTAAGATCTCATCGTCCACCACGTGAATGGCGGTGAACCGGCCCTGGTTCGTGTGCCGCATGAGCGAGATGTGGTTGATGCCCCAGGCCCGGTTCTTGCGATCGATGAAGTTGAAGTACCAGTTCTCTTTCCAGGCCGTCTCGAGGTCCTTGGGGTAGTCGTGAATGCCTTCGTCCCTTGGATCCATCCGATCTCCTCGTGGAAGGCAACCTGCCGGAACGGAGAATGCGGTGCCTTCGCAGAGCCTCGACGCGATCGTCTTTCAGATGGAAGCGACCTCTTCGAGGATCGAGAGCTCCGGCGGGGCCTCGACGAACGTCTGCACCTTGGCCATGAACTCGGCCATGTGCGGGGAAGTCGCATGCGCCTGGAAAGCGGCCTGGTCGCGGTATCGCTCCAGGACCACCAAGAGGTTCGGGTTGGCCGGATCTCGATTGAACGTGTAGAAGAGGGTCCCCGGCTCCTTCGCCACGTGCGGCAGGAACTCGTTCAGCACCTTCATGACGGTATCCATCTTTCCTTCCCGGATGCGGATCTTGGCGATGACTGCGAGCATGTTCTTCCTCCCTGATGCGGTTGTCGAGCCTTGCCTCTCCGACCCTCTTCGATCACCCGGCCTCGGGACACCTCATCATTTCACCTGCTCCGCGCGAGGTCAAGGTGCCGGCGGCGCCCTGCAGGATCGCGGCCTCCGAGATTTACGGACACCGGCTCTTGTGGTAGTAATAGCCACTTACCTGGTTTGCGGAACTTTCCTGCACCCGATGGGTGGGAGCGATCGCCGCCATGTCACGAGCACCCGTAGAAGAAAAGCAGCCGGAGGCGGCCGTAGCCAAGCCCCGCCCGCAGCGCGGTCGGCGCGGACCGGTTTTCCTTCTCGTCCTTCTGGCCGCGGCCGCCGCAGGGATCTACTATCTCTGGGAGCGGAGCAACCGCGTTACCACGGACGATGCCTACGTCCACTGCACCATCTATCAGATCAGCCCCCGTATATCCGGCACGGTGATGGACGTTTTCGTCCAGGACAACCAGGGCGTCGAGGCCGGCTCCCTGATGGTCCAGCTCGACCGCGAGCCGTTCCAGCTCAAGGTGCGCGAAGCCCGCGCCGCACTGGAAGCGGCCCGCACCCAGCTGGCCAGCGCGCAGGTCGGGCTGAAAGCCGCTCAGGCGGAAGACGCCCTCGTTGAGGCCAAGCTCGTCCAGGCCCAGACCGACCTGGATCGGGCTGCCAAGCTCCTGCAGGGCAAGGCGATCGCCCAGGACCGCTACGATCAGGTCCAGACCCAGCACCGGGTGCTGACCGCCCAGCGCGGCGTGAGCGTTGCCCAGATCGAGGTGGCAAGGTCCAAGGTGGAATCGAGTCAGGCGAGCCTGGAGAGCGCGGAGACCTCGCTCGCCGATGCGGAGCTGATGCTCAGCTATACGGAGATCCGTTCGCCCGCAAAAGGGGTCGTGAGCAAGAAGACCGTGGAGAAGGGATGGGTGGTGCAGGCCGGCTCCCCCTTGTTGGCCGTGGCGGACCTGGAAGACGTCTGGGTGGACGCGAACTTCAAGGAGACCCAGATCGAGCACGTGCGGCCGGGGCTGCGGGCGACCATCCTGACCGACTCGTATCCCGGCCTCGAGATTCCCGCTCACGTCGAATCGATCGAAGCCGGCACCGGAGCCGCCTTCTCCCTGTTCCCGCCCGAGAACGCGACCGGCAACTGGGTGAAGGTCGTGCAGCGCATCCCCGTCAAGGTGGTCCTGGACGGCCCTGCCGGGGGGGAAGACCGCGTGCGCCTGCGCGTCGGCATGTCGGCGGAAGTGACGGTTCTGCTCCAGGGAAGGCCCCTCCTGCCTTGGCCCCTGTCTCTGTTCCTGCCTTGACTTCTTCCCGGACGGGAAAGCAGGAGCCATGGATCGATCCGCTTCGGTAAACAAGTGGCTCATCACCCTCACGGTCATGATCCCGACTTTCATCGAGATCCTGGACATGACCGTCGTGAACGTCTCGCTGAACCACATCCAGGGAAGCCTGAGCGCGGGCCTGGACGAGGTCACCTGGGTCCTGACCTCCTATCTGGTCTCCAACGCCATCGTGATCCCGATGAGCGGCTGGATCGCCTCGAGGATCGGCCGCAAGCGCTATCTGCTCATTTCGGTGACCCTCTTCACGGGGAGCTCGTTCCTGTGCGGTTCGGCGACGACCCTGCCGATGCTGGTGTTGTTCCGCGTGATCCAGGGGATCGGCGGGGGAGGGCTGCAGCCCCTCTCCCAGGCGATCCTGCTCGAGACTTTTCCCAGAGAGCAGCACGGCACCGCCATGGCGGTCTACGGGATGGGCATCGTCTTTGCGCCGATCCTCGGGCCCATCCTGGGAGGCTGGATCACGGACAACTGGACCTGGCGCTGGATCTTCTACATCAACGTCCCGATCGGGGTCCTTTCCGTCTCCCTCATCCTGCTGTTCATCCACGATCCTCATTACATTCGGAGCGTGGTGCGCAAGATCGATTACTGGGGCATCGCGCTCCTCGTCGCCGGGCTCGGATCGCTCCAGGTGGTGCTGGACCGGGGCGAGAGGCTGGACTGGATGTCGTCGGTGTTCATCGTCCGGCTCTCGATCGTGGCCGCGGTCTGCCTGGTCCTGTTCGTGTGGCGGGAGCTGCGGACGGACGCGCCGGTCGTGGACCTCAGGGTCTTCAAGGATCGGACCTTTGCACTGGGCAACCTTATCATGTGGAGCGGGTTCTTCGCCTTTTTTGCCAGCCTGGTGCTCCTGCCCGTCTACCTGCAGAAGCTCATGAATTACACCGCCTGGTGGGCGGGCCTGGTGCTCGCTCCGGGCGGCGTCGCCACGCTCCTGGTCATGCCGATCACGGGCAAGCTCCTGCAGAAGGTGGACGCGCGCAAGCTCCTGCTGATCGGGTTGGCCCTCAACGCCTATGCGCTCCATCTCATGAGCCGCTTCAGCCTGGAGGCTGACTTTTTCACCGTCATGTGGCCCCGCATCGTCCAGGGTCTGGGCCTGGGCTGCTTCTTCGTGCCTCTTTCCACGGTCACCGTCGCCTACGTCTCCAGGGAAAAGATGGGCAATGCCACCGCCGTCTTCAGCCTGCTCCGCAACCTCGGAGGAAGCTTCGGCGTGGCGTTCCTGACGACCGTGCTTTCCAGAAGGACCCAGTTCCATCACTTCCGCCTTGCGGAGATGTTCGCACCGACCTGGCCGCCGTTCGAAATTTCCCTGGACAAGCTCGTCCCCTGGATGCAGACGCAGCTCGGCGGCGGCCGCGAGCTGGGGCTCCGCAAAGCCATGGCGCTCCTTTATGCGGAGCTCAACCGTCAGGCCGCCATGCTGGGCTTCAACGACGCCTTTTACCTGGATCTCTTCTTTTTTCTGCTGCCGATCCCTCTGGTCTTTTTCATGAGGAGGGCGGCCCGTCCCGGGGACGGCCCGCTGGCCCACTGAAAAGGAGGACACCATGAAGAGACTCTTGCTTGCAGCGGTTGCGCTTCTCGTCGTCGCGGCAGGACTGCTGTACTTCGCCTTCCCCCGGGCGCTCTACGGCCTGTCGATCCGACTGGAGAGGAAGACCGCAGGCCTGAGCGCGAAGACCTTGCAGGTCGGGGCTTACACGATCGCCTACACCGAGGGCGGCCGCGGCGAGGACATGCTGCTCGTGCACGGCTTCGGCGCAAACAAGGACAACTGGAACCGGATCGCGCGCTACCTCACGCCGAGGTTCCGCGTGATCGCCCTCGACCTGCCCGGGTTCGGCGAGAGCTCGCGCGTGCAGGCCGACTCCTACTCGATCCGGGATCAGGTCGGAAGGCTCGACCTCATCGCAGCCGCCCTCGGGCTGGAGTCGTTCCACCTCGCGGGGAATTCCATGGGGGGCGCCATCGCCGGCCGGTACGCAGCCGAGTTCCCGCAGAAGGTGAAGACCCTGGCACTGTTGAACGCGGGCGGCCTGAAGACCTGCCCCAACCCGAGCGAGTTGAGCCGCGAGATCGCCGCGGGCAGGAACCGGCTGCTGACCACGACTGCCGAGGACTTCGACGGCTTCCTCGAATTCGTCTTCGTCGATCCTCCCTGGATCCCCGGCCCGGTGAAGGCCCACCTCAGCCGGCAGTCCATCGAGGACCAGCCGTTTCGTGAGAAGGTCTTTCGCGAGATCCAGGACGAGGGGTCGAGCCTGGAGCCGGTCCTGGCAGAGATTCAGGCAAAGACGCTCATCCTCTGGGGCGACCGGGACCGGCTGATCGATGTATCGTGCACGCAGGTGCTGGAAAAAGGCCTGGCCCGCGCGCAGACGGTCATTCTCGAGAATTGCGGCCACGCCCCCATGATCGAGAGACCGCAGGAGACGGCGCAGCGCTATCTGGAATTCCTCGAGGGTGCCAGCAATCTGTAGGGGCGAAAAATGCTTCGCCCCTGACGAGGCGGGCCTGCGCGCCGGGGACGCTCGCTCACGGCTTGGGTCCGGTTTCGACCAGCGCCGGCTTGCCCGGCCTGGCGAGCCTCCTCTCGATGAACCGCTCGATCGAATCGAAGCTGTACACCTTGACGTCGTGGGGCAGCCGGTCCAGGGGAATCTCGGCGCGCGCGGCCGAGCGGTGGCCGCCCGCGCTCCCCAGGTCGGAAAAATGGATGTCGGCGATCCGTCCCACGTCCGGGCGGACGCCGCCCGAGCGAAAGATGATCACGAGCTTCTCGGCCGTCAGACAGGAGACGGCGACCATGTGGATCCCCGAGATCCGGATGAGGAAGTCCGCGACGATGACGGCGACGTCCGCCGAGTCGGCGGCGCCCAGGTGCAGCACGGCCCTGCGGTTCTTCTCATTCAGGCGCATGAAGGCCAGCTCGAAGTAGGCCAGATACCGCTTCGGGATCTCGTTCGCGTCGATGACGCGCAGGAGCTGGTGGTTGGCATTGGGGAACAGGCGGCTGAAGGCGACGGCGTCCTCCCGGCTCAAGCTGCGCTGAAAATGGTCGGTGTCCGTGATGATCCCGTAGCAGAGGGCCGTGGCGATGCGCTCCGTGAGCCGGATGCGCGCCGCATCCAGGTATTCCACCATCATGGAAGAGGTCGCGCCCATATCCGGCCGGATGTCGGCGAATGCGTACGTGTAGCCCGGGGCGATCGGATGGTGATCGATGATGATGTCCCACGTCGGCAGCTGCAGCTCCGGGAACTGGTTCGGCTGGCCGTCCACCGCGCAGATCCGGTTGTACTCCGCGAGCATGGGCTCCTTGAACGTGAGGACCGGAATGCGCAGGAGCTTGACCATGGTCCGGTTCTCGACCCTCTTGATCGGATCCCTGAGCGCGATGTCTGCGGCCGCGCGGTTCTGATGGAAGATCAGGCACAGGGCGAGGGCGCTGGCGAGCGAGTCCGGGTCCGGCCGAATGAGGACCAGTCCGCGGCTGTCCGGCCGGATGATCGACTTGAGCATGTCGTAGCGTCGCGTGGACATGGAAGGCGCTCTGCGTGGGGTCGTCGTTTTCCCGTTTCCAGTTCGATGCGGGCCCCGCCCGTCTGGATCGTGTGTTGCCCTCGTCTGTTGCCCACTCGAGCATTAATCCAGGAAACCGGCATCGAAATCAAACGCCGGGAGCCCCACGGGGCCGAAGGGGTGCCCTCTCCGGAGGGCCGGTGAGAATGGCCGGAGGCCGATTCCGCCTTCACTTCCTTGACCTTTACCGATTGCGCGGGTAAGAGGCGAACCATGCAGGCGCTCAGCTCGGACCTGGATCTCTTCTTCCGCCCCAGGGCGATCGCCATTGTCGGCGTCTCGACCGGATCGTACAAATTCGGCGGCATGAGCTACCTGCACAAGCTGCAGGAAAGCGGCTATCCGGGAGAGCTCTATCCCGTCCACCCGAAGGCGACCGAGATCCGGGGATTGCGGGCCTACCCGGGTCTGGGCTCTCTGCCCGTGGTCCCGGACCTCGTCATCGTGTGCGTCCCTGCGGCCAAGGTCCTGAGCGTGCTCCGGGAGTGTGCGGCCGTCGGCGCCCGGGCCGTGCACGTCCTCACTTCAGGATTCAGGGAGATCGGGACCGAGGCAGGCCGCGGGCTCGAGGAGGCCATGGCCTCCTTTGCCCGCCAGGCCGGGCTGCTCGTCATGGGACCCAACTGCATGGGTCCCTACTGCCCGGCTGCGCGCCTGACTCCCTGGGGCGCGATCCCCGGGCTGGCCGGGCAGGTCGGGGTCGTTTCCCAGAGCGGGACCCTCACGCAGCGGATCACGGAGTACCTCTGCTCTCTCGGGGTGGGCGTTTCCAAGGCGGTGAGCTTCGGGAACGGCGCCGTCCTGGACGGCCTCGACTTCCTGGAATTCATGGCTGAAGACGAGACGATCGAAGTCATCACCCTGTACCTGGAGAGCGCGCCGGATGCCCGCAGATTTCTCGCCCTCGCCCGTGAGGTGAACCGGCGGAAGCCGATCGTCCTCTGGAAAGGCGGGGAGAGTGAGGCCGGCGCCCGGGCAGCGGCCTCGCACACCGGCAGCATCGCCGGACCGCGCCATCTCTGGAACGCCTTCTTCCGGCAGACCGGGGTCACGCGCGTGGAATCGATGGACGAGCTGGCGGATGCGGTCATGAGCTTCGCGCTCCTCCCCTGTCCCCGGGGCAAGGGCGTATTCCTGATCGGCGGCGGCGGAGGCCATAGCGTCGTGAGCGGCGATGCCTGCGTGCGGGAGGGGCTGGAGGTGCCGCGGCTGAGCGATGAGACGCTGCAGAGGCTCAAGGACATGGTGCCGGCCGTGGGCTCGATCGCAGGCAACCCGCTCGATCACTGGCGGATCTACGAGGACGCCGACCAGTTCGCCAGGATCGTCGAGCTGGGCTGCCAAGACCCCGCGATCGACATGATCGTGGCGGACCGGATCATTCCGAGGAGCTCCTTCCACATGTCGGACGAGCAGGATTCGACTTCGGCGGTGATCGAGCTGATGGAGAGGAACCGAAACAGGAAGCCGACGGTCTTTGTCGTCGATTCGGCCGGAGCGGACCCGGACCTGGCGCTCCGCGGGTGCTCCGTGAGGGCCCGCCTGTGCAAGGCCGGCCTACCGGCATTCCCCAATCTCCGCAGGGCGCTCAGGGCCCTGGCGCACCTGCACCGCTACCCGAGGGTGCTGGCGCGGGGACCGGCTTTGCCCTTTACTCCTGAATGACCTTGTAGACCGCGTCGTGCTCGCGCACGCGAGTCGGAGTCCGGATGCCGACGCTCTCTCCCGGGTCGGCCTTCTGAACCGGGGCATGTTCGATCTGCATCGATTCGATCTTCATCTCGAGGTCCGTGGTGTGCCCCTTGATGCGGATCGTGTCGCCCACCCGGAGTCCGTCTTCGGTGATGCGGATGGCGGCCACTCCGATCTTGGCAAAGAACTTTTCGATGATGCCGATCTTCTTCTCCTCTGCCATGGCGAGGCCCTCCTTGGATATGTCTAACAGGATTATGATATTTTTCACGCAACCCGTGCAACAGGGACCCCTCGGCCGGGCGGGCCCCGCAGGCCGCGCCTACGCGCGGACCCTTCCGGGAATCGGCTGGAGGGAAGGACGCATCGGAAGGTAAACGGCGACTGCGGAACGTCCGGCACGTGCTGAGGAGAAAGAAATGGCGCCAAGGGTTCATCGCGAAATCCGGCTGAAGAGGCGTCCCGTCGGCATTCCGACCGAGGCGGACTTCGAGATTGCCGAGACCCCCGTTCCGGAGCCTTCCGAAGGCGAGGTTCTGGTGCGGAACATCTACATGTCCGTGGACCCGTACATGCGCGGCCGCATGATCGAGCGCAAGAGCTACATGCCCCCTTTCGAGCTGGGGAAGCCCCTGGAGGGCGGTTGCGTGGGGCAAGTGGTGGAGTCCAGGCAGGGGAAGCTCTCCGTGGGTCAGTACGTTTTGGGCATGCAAGGCTGGCGCGAGTACTATGTGTCCGACGGCTCCGGGCTGATGCCCGTTCAGCCGGCCGGCGCGCCTGTCCGGGCGTATCTTGGCGTGTTGGGGATGCCGGGGCTCACCGCTTACGTGGGCCTGCTCGACATCGGAAAACCCGAAGCGGGCAACACGATCTTCGTTGCGGCCGCGGCCGGCGCGGTCGGATCGGTCGTCTGTCAGATCGGCAAGATCCGAGGCTGCCGCGTGGTCGGGAGCGCCGGGTCCGACGAGAAGGTGCGCTGGCTCCTGGAGGAAGCCCGGGTCGACGCGGCGTTCAACTACAAGGCGGTCGGCTCCCTGACGCAAGAGCTGGAGAGGCGCTGCCCGGACGGAGTGGACGTCTATTTCGAAAACGTGGGAGGCGAGCACCTCGAAGCCGCACTGGACAACATGAAACAGCACGGCCGCATCGTTCTGTGCGGCATGATCTCGCGCTACAACTCGGCGCAGCCGGCGCCCGGCCCCTGGAACCTGTTTCAGGCGGTTGCCAAGAGGTTGACCCTGCGGGGGTTCCTTGTGGGCGACCACCTCGGCCGTGTGGGTTCGTTCGCGTCGGACATGGGCCGGTGGATCGCCGAGGGGAAGGTCCGGTGGAGGGAGACGATCGTCGACGGCATCGAGAACGCGCCCGCCGCGTTCATCGGCCTTTTCAAGGGCGAGAATATTGGCAAGATGTTGGTCCGCATCGGCCCCGAACCTGGAGGCTGTCCATAAACGCCCATCTGCGGCGTTACGCTCGCCTTCGTCACTGCGGCGTACTAATGTGTACGCCTCGTTCCTCAGGCTTCGCGTGCCTTGCATCTGGGCATTTTCTGAACAGCCTCCAAGGGCCGATCGGTCCAGAGTGCGATGGGTGCACCCGCCTCGATCGTCTCGGGCTCGGAACGCTCCGGCCCTTCTCTTCCCATGGGTCGGAGACCACGGCCCTTCGGGAGGGCTCCTTTTCGTCCCTCGTCCCGGGTTGACCCCAGCCGAAGCTCAATGCTATAGGCCGGGCGGCGGAGGCCTTTCGTAAAGACCGCCGCCGTCCTCGGCCTGGGCGGCTGCCCGCGCGGGCGTTTCGTCTCGCAGGAGGAGGCCATGGGGGTGGATCGGCACCGAGCCAGAACGGTCGTCATCGTGGCCACTCTGGATACGAGGGGCGACGAGGTCGAATTTCTCAAGGCGCGCATCCTGGAGAAGGGGCACCGCGTCGTGGTCGTGGACGTCGGCGTCATGGGAACGCCTTTCGCTCCCGGCGACTTCACCCAGGAGGAGGTGGCGGAAGCGGGAGGCAGGAGCCTTGCCGAGCTCGTGGCGGCCGCGAAGTCCGGCGCCGACAGGAGCGAGGCCACCGGCGTGATGATCGCCGGGGCGCGCAGGGTCGTGGCCGGCCTCCATGCCTCCGGCAGGCTCCACGCCGTCCTGAGCCTGGGCGGCACCACGGCCGCCGCGATCGGCGCGTCGGTCATGAAGGGCCTGCCGATCGGAATGCCGAAGCTGCTGGTCACGACGTTCCTGTCCCTGGCCCCGGTGGGGGACGAGGACATCACGGTCATGCAGTCCCCGGTGGACCTGGTGGGAATGAACCGGATCGTCGCCACGGTCCTCTCGAACGCCGCCGCCGCCGTCGTCGGGATGATCGAGCAGGCGGAGACCGTGGCCGGGCCGCGCCGGAAGCTCGCCGGGATCACCGCCCTCGGGGTGACCACGCCGGCCGTTCAGAAGCTCGTGCCCGGGCTCGAGGCGCGAGGGTATGACTCGGTCGTCTTCCACGCCACGAGCGACAAGCTCGACCGCATGGCCAGAGAAGGGATCATCGATCTCATTCTGGACGTGACGACCTTCGAGACGGTGCCCAAGCGGCTCTACGCGGACGAGGTCCTCGCCATGCTTTCGCCTCTCGGCCGGCCGGACAGATCCAGACTCGAGAGTGCGATCGAGAAGGGGCTCCCGCAGATCATCGCTCCCGGCGGCCTGGACATGCACATCTTCCCGGGCGCTTCCGGGATCGAGGTCGTTCCGCCCGAGTACCGGGGCCGGAAGTGGTCCATGCATGGCCCGCAGGTTGTTCTCGTGAGAACGACCGAGGAGGAGCTCGCGCAAGTCGGCGCCGCCATCGCCGAGCGGGCGAACCGGGCCGCGGGCCCGGTCGCGGTCCTGATCCCCTTGGCCGGTTTCTCCGAAGCCGGCCGGAAAGGCGCGCCGCTCCACGACCCCCAGGCCGATCAGGGTTTTGTCCGTGCGCTGAAGAGTCTGGTTGAAGATCGGGTCCGGGTGGTCGAGGTGGACGGAAACATCAACGACGACCGCTTTGCAGCCGAAGCCCTCCGCCTCGTGGACGAAATGACGGCAGGCTGAAGAGGGGCGGCGGGGCCGAAGAGGAGCGCAGCCATGGCGAAAAGAATGGAGAGAGTGGAGATCCTCGGCCGCCTGGGGCGGGAGGTGCGCGAGGGCAGGCCCATCCTGGGCGCCGGCTGCAGCGCGGGGATCATCGCCAAGTGCGCCGAGATCGGCGGGGCCGACCTGATCATCGTCTACAGCACCGGCAGGACGCGCATGATGGGCCTGCCCACCACGATGATCACGGGGACCTCGAATCCCATCACCCTCGAGATGGTCGACGAGCTGCTCAACGTGGTCAAAGACAGGCCGATCATCGCGGGGGTCGAGGCGAACGACATCTTCTGCCTCGACCTGGAGGGCTCGCTGAAGCGGTTCGTGGACAAGGGCTTCAGCGGGGTGATCAATTTCCCCACCGTCGGGCTTTACGAGAACCTGATCGAGGGCGGGATGGCCCTGAGGAAGTTCACCGAGGCCATGGCGCCGGGGTACGGCGTGACCCACTGGGGCTGGAGACGCGAGGTCGAGATGATGCGGATCCTGAGGTCGTGGGACATCTTCACCATGGCCTATGTCTTCACGCCGCCCGATGCCGCGGACATGGCCGGGGCCGGCGTGGACGCGATCTGTGCCCACGTGGGGCCGAGCATGGGGGGCCTGACCGGGTATGCGCCGATGGAAGACGTGGACCGGCTGCTCAGGAAGGCGCAGGAGATCCTCACGGCCGCGCGGGACGCGCGGTCGGACGTGATCTGCCTCATCCACGGAGGGCCCTTCTACGATCCGGAGAGCACCCGGGTGGTCTACGAGAAGACGGACGCCGTCGGGTTCGTCGCCGCCTCGGCGATCGAAAGGATCCCGGTGGAAAAGGCGGTGGTCGGCGTCTGCAAGGAATACAAGGGGCTTCCCATGCCCCTGCTGAACCGCCCGCGAGGCTGACAGGCCGTTGAAGAAGGCCGGAGACCCCGGCATGCAAGCGAAGGCACGGAAGGTCATCCTCCGAAGATGCGAAGCCTATGAAGCCGCCGCCCTCGAACGGATCATCGGGCAGGGCATCGAGGAGCTCGGCGAGAAGCCGTCCGGCAAGGTCCTGATCAAGCCCAACGTCGTCTGTTCGACCCGAGTCGTCCAGAAGGCTCACACGCACCCGGCCGTCGTCGAGGCACTGGTGCGCGTCGTGCGCGCAGCGAATCCGGCTGCCGATGTGACGGTCGGCGAGTCCGGAGGGATGGCGATCCCGACGAGGCTCTTCCTGCGCCACGCCGGATATGCCGCCATGGCGAGAAGGGCAAGGGTCCGGCTGTGCGACTTCAATGAAGAGCGCTGCGTCCGAGCGAGGTTGTCGCGGGCGAAGTGGCACGAGACCGTGCGAGTCGCGAAGTCGCTCTGGGAGGCGAGCTACAAGATCTGGGTGCCCAAGCTCAAGTTCCACAACGCCTGCGGCTTGACCAACGCACTGAAGCTCAACATCGGCATCCTGACCCACGGGGAGAGGATGCTCTACCATGACGAGCGGCTGCATGAGAAGATCGTCGATCTGCTCGAGATCGGCTACCCTGATCTCGTGGTGGCCGATGCGGTCGAGATCGGGCACGGATCCGAGTTCGCCCCCAGTGCCTACCCTCTCGGGGCGATCCTGCTGGCGAACGACCCGCTCGCTGCCGACATGGTGGCGGCCCGCATCTTGAATTTTCAACCTGCCGAGGTGGAGCACCTGGCGGAAGCGAGCCGGCGGGGATACGGATCGCTCGATTTCGACGAAATCGAGGTGAGCGGCGACACCGGCATCGAGGAGCTGGCTGAGAAGGTGCGCAGGATCGACGCGCCTCACTCGGTGCAATGGAGCCTGGACAAGGTGAAGACAGCGGTGCGGTTCTATCCCGGGATGAATCCCCGGACCGGAAGAGGCTGCAGCACCGGGTGCCTGAACGCCCTGGCCGGGGCGCTGGCGACTTCGGAGCTCTACTGGCCCGGCCTGATGGCGCGTCTCCAGCCGATGGGGGTCGTGGTCGGGTTCTACCGGGGCGACGTCCTCCACCCGGGTGAGAAGGTGGCGCTGGTGGGCTCCTGCTCCGGGGTGGAGGGCCGGCTCCAGGCGGGAAAGATCATCCGACTTGGGGGGTGCCCGGCCAAGGGGATGGACCAGGCGCTTTTTCTCTTCCCGAGGCTCGGCATCCGGACCCCCGCCTGGAAGCTCTCGAGTGTGCTCGAGATGGCGTATTTCAGCCTCATCAAGGCGTGCATGCGGATCGTGAGGGCGCTCAGCAGTCGCATTGGACCGCCGGGGGTGCCGACCCTGCGGCCGCATCCGTCAGGACCGGGGGAAACATGAAAGGGAAGGCCTGGAAACTGATGGAGCCCATGCGGGTGGGCGGCCTGGAGCTGCGCAACCGGGTCGTCATGCCTGCCATGGAGAACATCTACAACAACGCCGACGGCTCCGTATCGCAGCAGCTGATCGATTACTACGCCGAGCGCGCCCGCGGCGGCGTGGGGCTGATCGTCATCCAGAATACCCATGTGGACACGCGCTCCAGCCGCTCCGCCTGCGGCATGCTGAGCATCGCCACCGGACACATGATCGCCGGGCTGAGCCGGCTGGCCGAAGCGATCCACGAGGGCGGGGCCAGGGCGGTGATCCAGCTGGGGCACGGCGGACGGCAGTGCAATCCGGACGCGCTGCCTCCGGGGATGCCTCAGGTGGCGCCGTCGCCCGTGCCCTGCTTCGTCTGGGGAGTCGTGCCGAAGGAGCTCACGCTCGAGGAGATCCGGGAGGTCCAGGCGGCCTTCGGGGCCGCGGCGGAACGCGCGCAGAAGGCCGGGCTCGACGGGGTCGAGATCCACGGGGCCCACGGCTATCTGATCGGGCAGTTCCTCTCCCCCCTCTCGAACAAGCGCGAGGACGATTACGGGGGCGCGCTCGAGAACCGGGCCCGGTTCGCCCTCGAGGTGATCGATCAGGTGCGGGGAAGGGTGGGACCGAATTTCACGGTCGGCTTCAGGATGAGCGGCGACGAGTGCCTTCCCGGGGGGCTCACTCCCGATGAGAGCGTCCACTTCGCCCGCATCTTCGCCAGGACCGGAAAGATCGACTACATCAGCGTATCCGCGGGCACCTACGAGTCCATCGTCAGCATATACCCGGTGATGTACTCGGACCGAGGCCCCCTGCTCCACCTGGCTGCAAGGGTGAAAGGGGCCGTCGGCGGCCTGCCGGTCATTGCCGTCGGCGCCCTGGACGCCGCGACCGGCGAGCAGGCATTGCAGGACGGGAAGGCGGACCTGATCGCCGTCGGCAGGGGGCTCCTGGCCGATCCGGAGCTGCCGGCCAAGGTGGCCGAGGGGAGGCCCGAGGACATCCGGCCCTGCATCCGCTGCAACGAAGGGTGCTTCACGGAGATCGCCAGCGGCAGGCCGGTGCGGTGCACGGTGAACCCGGCCTGCGGCAGGGAAGGGGCCTATCGGCGGCGCCCGGCGGAGAGGAAGAAGAAGGTGCTCGTGGTCGGAGGAGGCATTGCAGGAATGGAGGCGGCGCGGCTGGCGGCATGCAGGGGGCATCGAGTGACGCTCCTGGAGAAGGAGTCGCAGCTCGGCGGCCACCTGGCCGAGGCGTCCGCTTCGCCGTTCAAACAGCCGATCCGCGAGCTCCTCGACTGGTCGATCGGTCAGCTCGAAAAGAGCGGCGTCCGTGTGCGGCTCAATACACGGGCGACCCCGGCAAGGGTCGAGAAGGCGAAGCCGGATGTGCTGATCCTGGCCCTGGGCTCGGAGTGGAACCGGCCTTTTGGCGGGGGCAGCCCGGCCATGTCCGGCCGGGAGATCCTTCGCGGAAGCGTCGAGCCGGGAGAAAAGGTCCTGGTCATCGGCGGCGGGTCCGTGGGTTGCGAAACGGCCCTGCACCTGGCCGAGGTACTCCGCAGAAAAGTCACCGTGATCGAGATGCTGCCGCAGATCCTGTCGGGTATGGAGATCCTGCACATGATGGTGCTGTCCGAGCGGCTGGCGAAAGCCGGCGTAGAAATGCGCACCGGATGGAAGGTCGTGGAAGTCGCGGGTGGCGGCGTGATCTGCGAAGACGCGGGTGGCCAGACTTGCCGGATCGAGGCGGATAGCGTGGTCGCGTGCACCGGCTTCGGCTCGAGGGCCACGGAAGCTGCGGCGTTCGAGCGAGCGGCCCCTGACGTGCATGCCGTGGGCGACTGCGCCGGAGCCCGCAACATCTCAGGGGCGTTTCGCGACGCACATCGCACCGTGCTCGGGATCGATTAGCAGGGTGGCCGGCCGCCCTACCCCAACAGCGGCTGCAAATACCGGGAGTCGTTTCCGGCCTTCGACTCTGTGTCGTTTTCGTCGTCCCCGGCCAAGCTTAGTACACTGGTTCATAAGTTCGGTAACATACTCCGCCGACCGGCGCGGCCGGTCTGCGAGAGGAGACGTGGCAACGGACGGCCTGCAAGAGCCAGATGTCGCGAGCGAGCCCCGGCGCCTCGGGATTACCGCGGATTCAGAGTCGCGAGCGTGGCGATCCCCCGAAACAGGGGGGTTGCCACGTCGCAAAGCCTCCTCGCAAAATCGGGCATTGGCAGCATCATCGCCAGCTCGCTCCCGCACACAAATACGTTAGCGTATTTACGCAGACATGTACTTAGCCGCGCGCGCTGCGCCCGATGCGGCGGCCCTCGCACAGAAGGCTCGCACAAAAGGCCTTGCCGATCCCCTCTTTACGGGGAAACAGACGGATCGACAGGGGCTCCGCCGGAACCCGCACCCGTCGGTTTCGCATCGAAAAAATAGAACCAGCAATACGAGTGCCGGGGTCGATTTCCGGATGGGCTCGGACGCTTGGTCCATCTCGAGGGGCGGGCTCCGGCAGCCGTACGGGAGCGTTTACAGCACGAAGGAGGATCACTCATGCATACAAGACTCGTCATGGCAACCTTCGCCGCTGTCCTTGCAGCGGCCCTCAGCATGCCTATGGCCGCGCACGCGAAGATGAACGAGCCCGAGTGGGTTCGGGCCGAGGCTGCGGACGTCAGGATGGAATACGAACCACCGAGGACCCTGGTGGGCACCGTCAGCGGGGATGAGCTGCTCCTGGACAGCACTTGCACCCGCTACAGACTGTCGGGTGACCTGGCTCCGGAGGTGGAGAGCTCCACGGGGAACTGGGTTGCCGTCACCGGCTGGGTAGACGAAAACTACGCGGACTGTCATGCCACGATCAAGGTCACCGATTACAAACATCTGGCTGGTCAGCCGTTGCTCGTGGGCTGGCCCGAGGCAGCCGTTCCGTTTGAGGGCTGTCCGGCAACTATGCTGAAACCGGCTTGTTGACCGACAGGAACGACACAAGGGAGGGATGTCCATCGGGCATCCCTCTCACCTTTCTTGCCGCGTGAGCGGCGCCCACCGTCCCAAGGAGCCCGGACGTTTCCTCTGCGGCCTCTCTTCTGCCTTGAACGTCGGCCGATCTCGGCACCGGCAGATCTTCAGAAACGAATGGTATAGGATCCTCCCACTGACCAGACGTCGCCGCCGAACTCCACCGGCACGTAGGTGTCGCGGATGTCGAGCCCGTTCAGATACGCGTACACCGCGTCGATGTAGGCCATGCGGGACTCCGAATGAAAGTGGTGGTACTGGGAGAAGATGTCCAGGCTGTGTTGCATGGTCTTGCCGTCCAGGGTCAGAGAGAGGCCCGCCGAGAAGACATCTTGATCCGAGTCGAAGATGTTGTCCGTCCCGATGAGGTCCTGAACCGGGGTGGGCTCGAAATAGTAGCCCCCGCGGAAGCAGACCTGGCGGATTCTGTCCAGAACACGTACGGAAAAGGCGGGCTGCCATGCGTATTCCACGCCCGCCCGGTGCGTAAAGGTGTCTTCGAAAGGCGGGCTCGGAGCCTGCTCCAGATAGGTCTGGTAGCTGGACCAGTCCTTCCAGGTCATGTCGTAGGCGATCGTCCACCCCTCGAACGGCCTGATCGCCAGCCCCGCCGTCAGCTGCTTGGGCGCGAAGCTGACCAGATTGATGGTCAGCGACGGCGGGTAGAAGATGCCGGAGACGGGCTCGCCGTTCTCGTCTTCCACGCCGATCACCTGGTTCAGAGGGCCCTTGCCGTGGTGCGCCTTGTTTTCCCCCCGGAAGGAGACGCCCAGTGAAAGTTTATCCCGCCAGCCGATGGTCGGGGGTTTGATGAGCAGACCGAACACCGGGACGACGAAAACCTTCGCGGTCTGATGGATGCTCAGGCGCTGCCCAAGGAGCACGTCATCGCGCTTGTTCGTTGCCGAGAAGTTGTCCTGGTCCGCGACGCTGTCCACCGAAGGCATGACCCCTGCGCCGACGGAGAGCCAGGGCGTGATCTCGAAGGCTCCCGACACGGCCAGGGCCAGCAGCTGGAAGCGCATGTCGTGCCGCAGGAAATGGGGCCTGGATGCAATGGGTCCCGAGTGGTACTGGTTGATCTCCGGCAGGTTCATCCAGCTCACCAGGCCGAAGGCGAAGCGGCGGAACCAGGGGAAGACGCGGATCGTCTGCTCGATGTCGAGGCTGCTGGCGATTCCGGTCAGCAGCCCTCGGGAGGAAGGCTGGCCGTGGACGTCGATCGACTCGTTTCCCGGGAAATGCGCGTCGACATCCGGCCGGGCGTACAGGTATCCCACGTTGTTCTCGAAAATTCCCCGGATCTGGGTCAGGCCCGCCGGGTTGTAATAGGCGGCCGAGGCGTCGTCCGCAACGGCCGTGAACGCCTGGCCCATGGCGGCGGACTTGGGGCTGGCCCCGAACTCGTCGAAAAAAACACCGGTCTGGCCGTAAGCCGCGCCCGCGCAGCAGAGCGCGGCCGCCCAGCTCATCAGGCCCCCGAGTACGTGTCTGAATGAATGCAGCAGCGAGCTCATCAGCATCGTCCTGGAGGCGGCGACGTGGCCGCCGCCAACAAAATCGGACACTGCGAGGACCGCAGGTCCGCGGCAACCTCCGCTTCGGTCCTTCTAATAAACAATGGACAGGGAGGCGCCCATGTTGTACACCTCGCCGCTCACGGTGACCGGGCCGAAGAGCGGATCCCGGTCGTTCGGGATGCGGTTCTCCTCGAACAGGTGCGCCTGAAAGAACGCTTCCAGCTGGACGTACCCGGTCCACGTCGCGTCGTAACGCAACCCGAAGCCCCCGGACACCACGTTCTGGTCCGCATCCAGGATGTTCATGGTCCCGCTCATGTCCGGCACCGGGCTCGGCTCCCGGTAATAGCCGGCCAGCAGCGAGATTTCGTCGAGGCGCCCGAGTGTGCCCCGGAGACCGGGGTCGAAGGCGTACCGTATGCCGACCCTGGGGACCCAGACGTCATGGAACGGGTGTTCCTGCTGGACGCCGTCGACCACCTCGAGCGGCAAGATGTCCCAGAAGAAGTGGAACTCGGAATAGTGCTTCCAGGTCAGGTCGAAGGCGACGAGGAGGCCCTCGCAAGGCCTGACCGCGATGCCGCCCGTCACCTGCTCCGGCGTGTAGCCGATGTAGTCCACGGTCCTGCCGCCCGGGTCCTTGAAGATCACGATCGGGTCCTGGCCGGGCCTCTCGATGACGACGTCCACGCCCGTGGGGCCGGTACCGTAAAAGCCCCAGAGCTCTCCCCGGTAGGTGACCCCGATCGAGAGCGCGTCCCTGAGGAAGCGGAAAGGAGGCCGGATGAGGACGCCGCCGATGGGCGAGACGTTGAACTCGGTCGTCTGCTTCAGGTTGAGTCGGAATCCCTGGGAGGGGTCGTTCGGGTCCAGGGCTCGATTGAGCGCGATCCAGCTGCCGGTCGTGTCCTGAAGGGCATCCACACGAGGAATGATCCCGCCGCCTGCGAACAGCCAGTCGGTCACCTTCACGGCTCCGGACAGGGCGAAGCACAGCAGGGACCAGCGCTCGTTGTACTTGAACACGTACGGGTCCTGGGGTCTCTGGGGGTTGTCGAACTGGTTGATCTCCGGAAGGTTGGTGAACAGCGTGAAACCGACCGCGAGCCTGCGGCTCACCGGCGAGGCGCTGAACGCCGGTACGTGTGCAAAGTTGGAGACCACAGCCACGTAGAGCCCGCGGGTGGAGAAGTCCTCGGTCTGGTCGAACTCGCTCCTGCCGAGATAGGGGTTCTTGACCGGCTCCGAGTCGAACTTCACCCTGATTTTCGGCTTGGCGTACATGTAGCCGAGGGTGAGGCCGAAGGGCGTCTCGACCTGAGCGAGCCCGGCAGGGTTGTAGTAGGCCGAAGAGGCATCGTCGGCGACCGCGGCGAAAGCCTGCCCCATGGCGGTGGCCTTGGGGCCCGCGCCGAGCTCGTCGAACGGCAAGGGCGTCTGGGCCGCAAGCTCCGTGAAGGCTCCCGCCAGCAGAAGCAGAAAGGCCGCGACCGACGTAGTCCGCAGGAGCTCTTTCACTCCATGCTCCCCCCCAGGATGACCATTGGCACGTGCCCGCGTCGCCCCCACGCTCATATCTCGACGATCTTGCGATACAGCTCGCTCCAGCGGGCGTAACCTTGATCGTAGACCGACCGCTGCCGCGGGTCGGGCTCGAAGACCTGTCCCTGGCAGCGGAGCTCGCTGCAGGCCTCCTGCAGGCTGTCAAAGGCCCGGGCGCCGGCGGCGCCGCAGATTGCGGCCCCCAGCAGGGATCCCTCGCGCACGCTGCCGACCTCCACGGCGACCCCGAGGCAGTCCGCCACGATCTGACACAAGAGCCGGCTCGCGCACAGGCCCCCGGAGGCGGCGACCCGGTCCGGCTTGGAGCCCTTGAGCCGGACGAGCTGCTCCAGGTTTCCCCGCAGCGCATAGGCGATGTTCTCCAGCGCGGCCCGGACGAAGTGGCCGACCTCGACTTGCGGGGCGATGACCGGCTGGACCGGCGGGGGAAAGAGGAACAGCCCCGGCCGCACGACGTGGAAGTGTCTGGCGTCCATCAGGGCCGGCCCGAGCAGGGCAAAGGTGTACCCGGAGCCGGCGGGCGCGGCCGACGCCCGCTCTTCCATCCAAGCGTACGGGTCCTGACCGCAGCCTGCCCTTGCCCCGAGGACGCTGGCGATCAGGTCTCTCAGCCACTGATAGACCGTTCCGGCCCAGTGGCAGTTGGATTCCAGGATCCAGGCATCCGCGGGCAGGTGGCAGGAAGTCCAGAGCCTGCGGTCCGGGTCCGTGAACGGTTCGTCTTGAAGGCAGCAGACCGGCGCGGTGGTCCCGGCCACGATGGCCACCTGGCCCGCAGCCGAGGCGCCCGCGGCCAGCAGCGCGCACTGCGTGTCGGCACCGCCGGCTACGACCGGCGTGCCCGCGCACAGGCCGGTCGCGGCGGAGGCGTGCGGGCGCACGGTGCCGATGACCTCGCCCGGCTGCGCCAGGAGCGGCAGCAGGGAAGGGTCCAGCTGAAAGGCTTCCAGGACCTCCCCGGACCAGGCCCTCGTGCGGATGTCGAAGAACATGCTGCCTGAGGCGGTCGTCGGCTCCGAGCGCGTCTCGCCGCAAAGGGCGCGGGAGATCCAGTCGCCGAGAGCCAGCACGGTCCTGATCTGCGCAAAGGCGGCGGGCGCTTCCTGCCGGAACCAGAGCAGCTTGGCGAGCGCGGAGGTCAGGGGGGGCCACAGTCCGGTGATGGAGAAGATCTCTTCCCCCATCTTCTCCTCGATGTCGGCTTGGCTGAAGATGCCGCGGCTGTCCAGGTTCGGGCCTGCATAAACGGTTTCACCTTTGCCGTCCAGGAAAAGAAACGACATGCGGTGGCAGGTCGTGGCGACCGCCCGGATCGATTCCGCGGGGATGTCGGCCTCGCGGATCAGAGCGCGGATGAGCCGGCACAGATCGGTCCAGAACGCCCGG
The DNA here is from genome assembly GCA_040756235.1 of bacterium. GTDB lineage: Bacteria > Desulfobacterota > DSWW01 > DSWW01 > DSWW01 > JBFLZG01. Next base: position 28,392 of record JBFLZG010000090.1, read on the forward strand.
GGGTCGAAGACCAGCAGGAAAGAGCCTCCCGAGGGGTCGGGCAGGTAACGCCGGGGCCGGCTCTCCGCCCGGATCAGGCGGCCGCGCAAATCGAACAGGGCGCCTCGGAGCGTGCCTGTCCCCGCGTCCAGGCTCAGCAGGTATCCGTCTCTCGCTCCCGGCCGTTGCTTCATGGGACTCGTTCGTCAGGGGGGCCCAGGACCTCGGGGTTCCAGATGTGCCGGGGGCGCTCGCCGCGCAGCCAGCGCAGGACGTCACCGGCAATCATCTCGCTCTGACGCCTGATCACGTCACGGGAAGCCCCGCCCAGGTGCGGTGTGCAGATGACGTTGTCCTGCAGAAGGAAGGGGTTTTCGGGCTGCAGCGGCTCCTCGTCGAACACGTCGAGGGCCGCCCCCCGGATGCGCTTGCGCGCGAGGGCGTCGAGCAGCGCCTTCTCGTCCGCGAGGCCGGAGCGGGCCGTGTTGATGAGGAAGGCGGTCGGCTTCATCCGCGCGAGGGCCTCGGCGTCGATCAGCCCCCGAGTCTCGGCCGTGAGCGGGGCGTGGAGGCTGACGATGTCCGAGCGCTCGAGAAGCGAGGGAAGAGCCACCGGCTCGGCCCCGAGCTCGCGCACGGCCTCCTCGGGCACGTACGGGTCGTAGACGAGGATCGCGCAGCCGAAGGCTGCGAGGCGGCGGGCCACCCTTTTCCCGACGGCGCCCATTCCGACGATCCCCACCGTGGCGCCTCCAAGCTCGAAGCCGCCGTACCGGTTGAAGACGTCCGTGACGTCCTGCATGCTCTCGAAGCGGATCCGACCCGTCCGGAGACGCTCGTGCACGGTGACGATGTTTCTTGCCAGGCAGAGCATGAAACCGAGCGCGAGGTCGGCCACCGCATCCGCGTTCCGTCCCGGAGCGAACAGGATCGGGATCCCCCGCCGGCTCGCTGCCTCGCGCGACACGTTCAGGGGATCGGCGCGGCAACAGCCCACGATCTTGAGATCGCAGGCTTCGAACACCTCCTCATGGACCAGGTCCGCTTCCACGATGAGCACATCCGCACCCTCGCGCCGGACCTTGGCGGCGAGCTCTGCTGCGTCGAAGTACAGCTTTCCGGTCTCTCTGTAGGATTCGTACCGGATCTCCATGCGGGTGCGGAGCGCGGCGAGGCCCTCATCGTCGAAGGCTGCGGTGATCAGGGCCTTCATGCACCCACCTCCTCCGGGTTCTCAGTCTTCAGTTGCCGTTCGTGTCCTAACCGGCCCGTCATTCCCGCGCAAGCGGGAACATCCGGAGATTGCGAGCGTAGCGAAGCAACCTCCCGGACTCAGGGGGTTGGGTCGGTCGCCTCGGGCTCCCTCGCAATGTCCGCTCATATTGCCGGCCGCACCGGCGGCCTTGGCCGGGATGACCGCTTTCTCTTGAGCTTTTGCCTTCTAGCATGGATGCGCCGGGCAATACAAACCCGCATCCGCTCGTCCTTGATCCCGGGATGCAAATGGTCCATACTTGTGCGCCGAACCGGCTTGGAAAACCGGAATGGAGACCGTCCATGGCATTTCTGCTGAGCTGTGAAGCGGCCCGGAGGGCCGTCGATACTATCAAGATGCTCTCCGTCGAAATGATTCAGCGCGCCAAATCCGGGCATCCGGGGATGCCCATGGGTTGTGCGGACCTCGTGTTCGTCCTCTGGATGAAGTTCCTCCGGCACTGTCCGGAAGATCCCGGCTGGATCAACCGCGACCGGTTCGTGCTCTCCGCGGGCCACGCGTCCGCGCTGCTCTACAGTCTGCTCCACCTGTTCGGCTACGCGCTGCCGGTCGAACAGCTCCGGCGCTTCCGGCAGTGGGACTCCCTCACGCCGGGCCACCCGGAGCTGGGCCTCACTCCCGGAGTGGAGTCCACCGCAGGTCCTCTGGGACAAGGGTTCGCCTCCGCAGTCGGCCTGGCCGTGGCCGCCAAGATGGCCGCGGCGCGCGTCAACCGGAACGGGGTCCGGCTCCTGGACCACACGGTCTACGGGCTCTGCTCGGACGGGGACCTCATGGAAGGAGTCGCTTCCGAGGCGGCTTCCCTGGCCGGGCACCTGGGTCTCGACAATCTCGTCTGTCTCTATGATGACAACCGGATCACGATCGAAGGCAGCACCGACCTCGCGTTCACCGAGGACCGGGGAAGGAGGTTCGAAGCCTACGGGTGGTTCGTGCAGCAGGTCGACGGCCACGATCACGGCCGCATCGAAACGGCCCTGCGCGCGGCGCAGCAGGAGTCGTCCCGGCCGTCGTTGATCGTCGCCCGGACCTCGATCGCCAAGGGTGCTCCGACCCTGGAGGGATCCTGCGAGACCCACGGCGCGCCGCTCGGGGAGGAAGAAGTCCGCCGCCTGCGGCAGCGGCTGGACTGGCCCGACGCGCCGTTCCATGTGCCGCCCGAAGTGCACTTTCTGTTCGAGGAGCGAAAGAACGAGCTGCGCGACCTCTATCGGGCCGACAGGGAAGCGATGGAAGCGGCCCTGGCCAAGGATCGGGAGCTGGCCCGTGTGCTCAATTTCCTGCTCGGGAAGAAGATTCCGGACGATCTGGAGGGACCGTTTCTTGCCGCCGTGAGCGGGACGGCCAAAGAGGCCACGCGGGTATCTTCCGGCAAGATTCTTCAGAAAGCGGCGGCCCTGGTCCCGGGGATTTGCGGCGGTTCCGCCGACCTGGCGCCGTCGAACAAGACGTTCATCAAGGGGGAGGCGGCCGTTGCCCGGGGCGATTTCCGCGGCCGCAACTTCCACTTCGGCGTACGGGAGCACGGCATGGCCGGCCTGTGCAACGGGCTGGCCCTCTACGGCGGCTGGATTCCGTACGCGGGGACGTTTCTGGTGTTCGCGGACTACATGAGACCTTCGATCCGCCTGGCCGCCCTCATGGGGCTGCAGGTGATCTACGTGTTCACGCACGACAGTCTGTTCGTCGGCGAGGACGGCCCCACGCACCAGCCGGTGGAGCACCTGGCAACCCTGCGCGCCATGCCCGGGCTGGTGACGATCCGCCCGGCGGACGCGACCGAGACGGCGGCCGCCTGGGCCGTGGCGCTGAGGCGCACCGGTGGTCCGACCGCGCTCTGCCTGAGCCGCCAGGGCCTGCCGGTCCTGGATCGATCGATCTACCCGGACGCCCGCAACGCGGCCCGTGGGGCCTACGTTCTGTCCGACTGCGACGGCGCGCCGGAGGTTCTGCTCATCGCCACCGGCTCGGAGGTGCACCTCGCCCTGCAAGTCCAGTCCTCCCTGGCCGAGGAGAGCAGGAAGGCGCGGGTCGTCTCGATGCCGAGCCGGGAGCTTTTCGAGCAGCAGGATGCTTCTTACCGCGATTCGGTCCTCCCCGCCCGGGTGCGGAAGCGGGTCGTGATCGAGGCGGCCTCGCCCTTCGGGTGGGACCGCTACCTCCAGCCCGAGGGGCTCATGATCGGGGTGGAGCGTTTCGGGAAATCGGCGCCGTACGAGGTCCTGGCCGAGAAATACGGGTTCACCCGGGAGAGCATCCTGGCCAGGATACATAATAACTTACTTTGAATATGCTTCCTAAGGGACTAAACGTCCTGAATAAAATAGAGTGTCAGGTCGCAGGATCATGCCACGGAAAGGGGGATCCCACATGAAAGACAGAAGGTACATCTTCACGAGCGAGTCCGTGACCGAGGGGCACCCGGACAAGATGTGCGATCAGATCAGCGACGCGGTGCTGGACGCCGCCTTGGAGAATGACCCGCAGTCCCGGGTCGCCTGCGAATGTCTGATCAAGACGGGCTTCGTCATCGTGGCCGGGGAGATCACGACCCGGACCTACATCGATATCCCGGCCATCGTGCGGCAGACGATCCGTGAGATCGGCTACGACGACCCCTCCTACGGATTCGACTCGGAAGGGTGCGGCGTCCTGACCTCGATCAGCGAGCAGAGCCCGGACATCGCACAGGGCGTCGATGCGGGGACGGCGCACGAGCAGGGCGCCGGCGACCAGGGGTTGATGTTCGGCCTGGCCGTGCGTGAGACGCCGGAGTTGATGCCCCTTTCCATCACCCTGGCTCACCGCCTGTCCAGGCGGCTGGCGCACGTGCGCAAGAAGAACGTGCTGCCGTACCTGCGGCCGGACGGCAAGACGGAGGTGGCGCTCGAATACTTGAACGGTGTGCCGGTGCGGGTCGACACCGTGGTGGTCGCGGCGCAGCACGATCCCAAGACCCGGCTTCCCCTGCTCCGCCGGGACATCATGGAAAAGGTGATCAAACCGGTCTGCGGCGCCTATCTGGACGACAAGACCCGTTACTTCATCAACGGCACCGGCAAGTTCGTGATGGGGGGACCCGTGGCCGATGCGGGCCTGACCGGCCGCAAGATCATCAGCGACACGTACGGCGGCCACGGAAGCCACGGCGGGGGCGCCTTCTCGGGCAAGGACCCGAGCAAGGTCGACCGCTCCGGGAGCTACGCGGCGCGGTACATGGCCAAGAACATCGTCGCCGCCGGGCTCGCGGACCGCTGCGAGGTGCAGGTTGCGTACGTGATCGGCGTCGCCGATCCGGTCTCTCTACTGGTCAACACGTACGGTACCTGCAAGCTGCCGGAAGACGAGATCGAGGACATGGTGCGGGAGCTTTTCCCCCTGAAACCCGCGGCCATCATCCGCGACTTGAAGCTGAAGCGCCCCATTTACCGCAAGACCGCCGCTTACGGACACTTCGGCCGTAAAGACCCGGACTTCACCTGGGAGCGCACGGACAAGGTCGCGGCGCTGAGGAAACTGGCCGGGCTGACGAAGGGCAACAACAGCGTGGCGAGCGCAGCCTGAGAAGCGGGCGCCACCAGGCTGCGGGTGTCAGGTATCGGCCCGCCCAAGAACCCAAGTGATGGATGCCCTCATCTGGCCGAAACCTGATACCTGATACCTGATACCTGACCCATTTCAGTATCCTATTCGACGTAAGGCCTGGGAGCAGTGGAATGAAAATCTTCCTGGACACAGCCAACGTGGATCAGATTCGCGAGGCCCATGCTCTCGGGATCATCGACGGGGTGACCACCAACCCGAGCCTGATCGCCCGGGAGGGTCGCGACTTCCGCCGGGTGGTGGAGGAGATCTGCGCCATCGTAGACGGACCGGTCAGCGCCGAGGCCGTCAGCCCCGACGCACCGGCCATGGTCGCCGAGGCCGAGGCGCTGAGCCGGATCCACGAGAACATCGTGGTCAAGATCCCCATGACCGCCGCAGGGCTGAAAGCAGTGGGGAGCTGCAGCCGGAAGGGGATCCGGACGAACGTGACGCTCGTCTTCTCGCCCGCGCAGGCCCTGCTGGCCGCCAAGGCCGGTGCGACGTACGTTTCCCCGTTCGTAGGCAGGCTCGACGACGTCAGCCAGGACGGCATGGAGCTGATCGATCAGATCGTGACCATCTACGAGAACTACGGCTACGCGACCGAGATCATCGTGGCCTCGGTGCGAAACCCTCTGCACGTCGTCCAGGCCGCCCTTCTCGGCGCGCACGTCGCGACGGTCCCTTTCAACGTGCTCATGCAACTGGTCGAGCATCCGCTGACCGATATCGGCATCCGCAAGTTTCTGGCTGACTGGAAGAAGGTGCCGTCCCGGTGAGGCCGGTGATCGACCGCCAGCTCCTGCACTCGGCTCCCCCAACCGCATGAGTCTTCCCTCCATTCGCGTCCGGGCGTTCTGAGCAGCCCGACAGACCCGCTCTCGGGGTGTCCTCGGCTGTTCGGAAGGCCGGCCTCATTTGCGAGGGGCCCCCTTCCCCCTTATTTTCGTTGATTCCGGGGTTCCATGCTGGCAGAATGAGCGTTCCCATTCCATCATCAGCCATCTTGAAATATATAACGTATGTCTGCTGCGGCCCGTGCTCCGAGAAGCAAGTCGGAAGGGAGCCTTCCGGGGGCGGCCCGATGGAGGAACAGCAGAGGAGATGCCCGAGGAAAAGGACGACGCCCAGGGGGCGGGCGAGCACGCAAGCGGCTGGCTGCAGGCTTTGCTGGAGGCCATGCCTCAGGGGATGATGGTCTCGGACCTGGCCGGAAAGATCGTGGCCATGAACCGGACAGCGCTCGAGCTGCACCGGTTCACGAGCATGGACGAGGTCGGAACAGGGCCGAGCCGCCGCGCGGATGCGTACGAGGTCAGCAATCTTGGCGGGGAGGTGATATCGTTCGAGGAGTCGCCGCTGGGCCGTGTGCTGCGGGGGGACACTTTCTCCGACGCCGAAGTGCGGCTGATCCGCAAAGACACCGGACAGGCGCGGATCTACTCCTACTCCTCGGCTCCGGTGCTGGACCGGACCGGCCGGCCGGTCCTGGCCCTCACGAGCGTCCGGGACTTGACCGCGCAGCGGGCCACGGAGCAGGCACTGCGCGAGAGCGAGGAGCGGTGGCGCGCCCTCATGGACCATGTGCCGGCGCCGATCCAGGGCTACCGAGGCGATGGAACGGTCACGTACTGGAATCGGGCGAGTGAACGGCTCTACGGCTACTCCGCAGCCGAGGCCATCGGCAGGAACCTGGGCGACCTGATCATTCCGCCTGAGGTGCAGGCCGATTTTCGCAAGGCCTTGACGATTGGGGCCGAGCTCAGCGCGTCGCGAGAATTCCTGCCCCCAGCGGAGCTCGAGCTGCTCTGCAAAGACGGGACCCGTGTACCCGTGCATTCCACCCACACGGCCGTATGCAGCCCGGACTCTCCGCCCACCCTGTTTTGTCTCGACTTGGACCTGTCCGAGCGCAAGCGCATGGAGCAGGCGCTGCGCGAGAGCGAACAGCGGCTGCAGGCCATGGTTCAGAACCTGTCGGATATCATTGTGATCGTCGAGCCGGATGGGACCAGACGCTATACCAGTGCCGCCGTTGAACGTTCCCTCGGGTACGCCCCCGCGGAGCTCGTCGGTCGCAGCATCTTTGAATTCATTCATTCCGAGGATCGGGAACGGGTGAGAGCGGATTTCGAGCGGTGCGTACGGACAGCGGATGCGGTGTCCAGGACGGAGATGTGCGTGCAGGCCAGGGACGGCTCCTGGCGCTACTACGAGTGCGTCTGCCAGAACCTGCTCGACAAGCCGCCGATCCACGGCATGCTCTTGACCTCCCGGGACATCACCGAACGCAGGCGCACGGAGGAGGCTTTCATTGCCAGCGAGGAGCGCTTCCGCATCGCGGAGAAGATCGCCCGGATGGGGCACTTCGAGTGGGACACGGTCAACGACTCGATCGTCGCGTCCCCGTCACTCGAAATGATTCACGGGCTACGGCCAGGGTCTTTTCGGGGCGGCTTCAAACGATGGCTGGAGCTGGTCCATCCCGACGACAGGGAGAGAGTCCGGGTGATCCCTCCGGTCGCCTTCGCTCAGGAGCGAGAAGAGGAAAGCTTCGAGCTGCGGATCGTTCGACCGGACGGCGAGCCGCGATGGCTGAAAGTACAGGCGAGGGCCAGCTACGGTCCGAACGGGACACCGGTCCGCGTCCTGGGGGCCATGACCGACATCACGGAGCGCAAGAGGACGGAGCAGGCGCTCCGTGAAAGCGAAGAGCGCTTACGGCTGGCGACCGATGCAGCGGGTCTGTCCACCTGGGACGTAGACATGCGGACCGGGGACGTCGTCTGGTCAGACAGGCATTTCCGACTCTTCGGGTACGAGCCGACGGCCGGCGGGAAGGCCACCCTCGAGATGTGGCGTTCCCGGGTACATCCGGAGGACCTGGAAGCCGTCATCGCGGCCATCGAGAGAGCCGAATGCCAGGCGGGATACTATTCTCTCGAGCACCGGGTGGTTCGAGCCGATGGCGGCGAAACCATCTGGGTCCGTGTGCTTGGCCGTTTTCTGTATGACGAAAAGGCGCACCCCGCGCGTTTCGTCGGAGTCATATTCGACATCACCGAGCGCAAGCTGGCCGAAGACAAACTCTCCCTCGAGCGTGACAGACTGGAAGTGCATGTCCAGGAACGCACGGCCGAGCTGGCGAAAGCTCATAGAAAATTGCGGCAGCTTTCCGCCCATCTGCTGGAAACACTCGAAAACGAAAGAAGGTTGCTCTCCAAAGAGATCCATGACAGCGTGGGGCAAGTCCTGGCGGCCGTCAAGTACAGGGTGGAGGAAGGGCTCCTGCAGGTAGGGAAAGGAAAGGTCAGGGCGAAGCTCGAGCCCCTGGAGGCCATCATCCCGACCATCCAGAGGAGCATCGAGGAGGTGCGCAGGATCCAGACCTCTCTGCGCCCGCTGATTCTGGACGAGCTCGGTCTCCTGTCAACCATTCAGTGGTTCTGCCGAGAGTTCGAAAAGACTTTTCCTCGCCTCCGCGTGGAATCCGACGTGCAACTGAAGGAAAGCCAGCTCCCGCCGCCCCTCAAGAACGTCGTCTTTCGAATCCTCCAGGAAGCCATGAACAATGCAGGCAAACACGGCGCAGCAGGCCTCGTGCGGCTCCGTTTGCGGAAGACCCGTTCCAGCATCGAGCTGGTCATCCAGGATGACGGCCAGGGTTTCGATCTGAAGAAAGCTCAGAACGTGGGAGTGTTCGAGAGGGGCCTCGGGCTTTCCAGCATGCGGGAACGCGCCGAGCTGTCGGGCGGCTCCTGCCGCATCCGATCCGCAGAAGGGAAGGGGACGACGGTCCGCGCCTGCTGGCCCGTGCGGTGAGTTACCCGGGGTTCAGCTTCCTGTAGATGCCCTTGGTCTTCCTGTGGATCTCGAGAAAGCGCTGAAACAGCTCGTCATAAACGGCACGGTTCTCCGGCCGGGGGGCATAGGTCTTGGCGATGCGGACCAGGCCGGGGATGTCGTCGAAGGTAATCCAGCCCAGGCCGACCGCCGCGATCCACGCGGCCCCGCGGGCGTTCGCGCACAGGGGGTCGCGCACCTGGCGGATTTCCCTGTCCAGAACGTCTGCCAGGATCTGGCACCAGATGGCCGACTTCGCGCCGCCGCCCACCAGGTGCAGGGGGTCGAGCTTCCTGCGCACGAACTTCTCCACGCACGCGAGACTCCAGCGGGTGTTGTAGGCCACCCCTTCCATGACGGCGCGGACGACGTGATCCATGGTGGTCGTCTTCGAGATGTTGTGCAGGCCTCCCCGAAGGGCGCCGTCGTCCACCGGTGTCCGTTCTCCGTTGAGCCAGGGCGTGAAGATCAGCTTGTGGCTGCCGGCCGGCACCTCGCCTGCGACCGCGTCCAGGGTCCCGTAGACGTCTTCGGGTCTGGCGCGCGCCGGCAGGAAGCGGTTCGGGTGGAAGAGGAGGTTCTCGGCCAGAAACCCGAGGCAGCCGCCCGCGAGGTCCTGCTCGTTGACGCACTGGTACTTTCCGGGTATCGCCGTCGGGAAGGAAGCGATCGCGTGCAGGATGTCGGTGCGCTTGAAGGGGACGATGCACTCGACCCACGAGGAAGTCCCGATATAGACGTGCCCCTCGTAGTCCCGGACCGCGCCCGAACCGATGCAGGCCGACTGGTGGTCCGGAGAACCCGCGACCACCTTCACGCCCGGGTCGAGCCCGATTTCGCCCGCCACTGCGGCCGCAAGCGTCCCGAGCACGTCGGTGGGCGCACAAAGGGGTGGCAGCTTGTCGCGGTCGATGCCCAGCTTCCGCAGCAGGCCATCGTCGTAGTGCACGCGGCGGATGTCGCGGGTGTCGGTCAGCCAGAACAGGTGCATGGAGTCGAAGCTGGCCGCGAACCGGCCGGTGAGGCGCAGGTTCAGGTAGTCCTTGCTCGGCAGGAACATGTGGGTGCTTCTGTAGACATCCGGAAACTCGTTCTTCCACAGCAGCACGTGGGCGATGTCATCCTTGCCGGTCAGGGAAGGGCAGCCGGCGGTCTTGGGAATCCAGTCGAGGAGCTTGGAGACGCCGTACCCCTGAATGCCGGGAAAGCCCTTCATCAGGGCGGTCACGTAAGGCGCACCTCGGGAATCCATCCAGGTCAGGGACGGTCCCAGGGCATCTCCATGCCGGTCGACCGCGACCGTGCTGGAGAAGGTGCTCGACACGCAGACCGCCGCGATCTCCCGGGCCGGGACCGATCCCCTTTGCACCAGCCTCTTGCAGGTGGCCAGGAGCGCGTTCCACCAGTCCTCGGCATCCTGCTCGGCGCCGCCGCCCGGCAGGAAGCGCATGGGGGTCGCCCGGAAGTCCGTGTCCGTCACCTCTCCGCGGTCGGAGACGATGGAGGTCTTCACTCCCGTCGTGCCGTGATCGACCGCCAGGACGTACCTTGCCCCCTGCATGTCCGCGTCCTCCCCGAACCAGCTGTCAGTTGCCAGTTATCAGTTGCCAGCAAAGAAGGGACAAGCCGGATGATCAGGCGGAGCGCGGTGGGTGAAACGCCCTCGATCGTCTCGGGCTCAGAACGCTCCGGCCGTTCTCCTCCCAGGGGTCGGAGACCAGCGCCTCTTGGGGTGGATCGACTGTTTCGTCCCTCGTCCCTGGCCGGGTGCAGCGGGACGCACCCCCTACGCCCGAAAGTCGGGCTCGAGCGCCAGATATCGGGAAACAACCCTGCGTTCCCCGGCCTGCGGGACTCGGGACGGCCTCCGCGACTCGCCCTCGCCTCCTCGTGCGTGCACCCACCGCACTCTCTGAGGAATGCCCTCGGGGTGCGACCAAGGTGGTCTCCGGTAACGGACCGGCTGTCGCAAGCGAAGGGATGAGTGCAGGGATGGTGGGCGGAGGGGCCTGATACCCGACACCTGAAGCCTGACAGCTTGCTTTCTCAGATCTGGATCGGCGCAACTTTTCCGTTTTCGTCCACCATCTCCGCGAGGAGGCCGCCTTCCTTGTCCCCCTCCGCCCGATCGGCTCCCAGCTGCTTGTACAGGGCGAAGAAGTCCGCGGGGGCCACGCAAGCCTCCGGAGGCAGCACGCCCTTGGCCGTAACCTTGCCCTGCTGGAGCAGGATCGCGCCCATGGCCGCCGGCACGCCGGTGCCCTCGCCGAGGGCCCTGCCCCTGGAGGCGGAGTGGATCCGGTACTCGCGGTATGCGCCTTCCTTCCTGCCTTTGACGATGACCGACATGGCACCTCGCTGCTCGCCGAAGTTCTGGGCCCGGAGGATCCTGTCGCGCTCGCGGATGATGTAGGCGACGGCGAAGTCGTGAGGCACGACCTGCCGGTCCCCGACCTGCAAGGGCTCCTTGCGGGCCAGGCCTGCCCGGCACAGGGTCGAGATCAGCTCGTAGTACTCGATGGGCAGGACCGATCCCTTGTTCGTCACCTGACGGGTCTTGATGTACTTCGGCAGGGTCACCTGTTCGGGGTGAGGATACGGGAACACGGGCACCGTGCCCACCACCGGAAAATCGAACGTCTGCCTGAGGGCGAGGCCGTCCGGCTCGAAGAACTTCACGTACTTCAGCTCCCCATTCAGGAACATGGGGATATCGATGCTCATGCAGTGAAAGCGGTGGCCGATGACGCCCGGGCCTTCGACCGGCTCCCCGCCGTGGGTGTGGAAGATGTCGATGGAATCGGTCTCGTCGAGCAGGTTGTCGGCGACGAACTTTGCAAACAGGTTCGTTGCGCCCGGGGAGGCGCCCATCCCGATGAGAGCGGTGATGCCCGCGCGTTTGGCATCGGCGTCGAGTCGGAAGATGTCGAGCGTCACGTCCACGTCGTCGCAGATGTCGACGTACGGAATGCCGGCCCCGATGACCGTCTCGAGGACCGTCTTGACGGTCTTGTAGAAGGGGCCCACGCAGTTCAGCACGATGTCGCAGCCCCGGATCGCTTCCCGGATGCTGTCGGGATCGTCGGCATGGAGCTTGACCGCCGAGACCCGCGAGGAGGACAGCGCGGACGCGAGCTGACGCGCCTTCTCCAGGTTCAGGTCGCCGATGCGGACCTCGGAGAACAGATCGTGCAGGGCCAGCGTCTTGAGCGCGACGCTGCCCACCACACCGCAACCGCCGAGAACGATCGCTCTGGCCATGGTGCCCTCCGGAGACAGGTGTCGGGTATCAGGTTGCGGCTGTCAGGAAGAACCCCGGACTCAGGCAAACGCATCGGATCGCGAGACGATCGCCATCCATTCAGCCGGCGACAACTGACGACCGTCAACCGACAGGAAACTTGGGTTTTCTTCGTTCGCGGAAAGCCTGCAGGCCCTCCTGCCCATCCGGGTGCGCCGCGCACACGGCCAGCCCCCTCCGCTCCCTCTCGAGCTGGGTCTCGAAGGAGCTGTCAAAGGAGTCGGTCAGGAGCTGCTTGGCCCAGCCGAAGGAGTGGGTCGAAATGGCGGTGAGCCCGCGGGCCAGCTGCATGGCTTCTTCCAGCGCGCTCCCGTCCTTCACGACCCGGGTGGCGAGCCCCCAGCCCAGGGCCTGTTCCGCGGAGATGGGCCGGTCCAACGCCGCGATTTCGAGGGCCCGGGCAAGCCCGACGAGCCTCGGCAGGGTGAACGTGCCGCCCCCATCGATGCAGAGCCCGCTCGACGTATAGGCCTGCCGCAGGGTAGCGGACGCGGCCAGGACCCGGAAGTCGCAGGCCAGAGCCAGCGAAAACCCGCCCCCGGCCGCAACGCCGCCGATCGCCGCGACGACCGGCTTGGGCATCCGGCGGATCTCCAGGACCGCCTGGTGGAAGCGGCCGGCCAGCTGATGAAAGCCGGCGGGCGGTCCGCCCGAAAACGCGGCCGCCCACTTGAGGTCGCCGCCGGCGCAAAAGGCCTTGCCCTCTCCCGTGAGGACCACCGCCCGGACGGACGAATCGGCCGAAAGGCTCCCGAGAGCATCGGCCATACGGGTGACCATCTCGAGGTCGAAAGCGTTGAACGCCTGCGGACGATTCAGCACGACCAGAGCGATGCCGTCGGTCCTGCTGACTTTCACCGATTCGGTCATGTCCGTTCCTCCTGCGCGCGTGTGTCGCATGCGGCCCGCCCGGGCTGGGCGGCCAGTGTCGCAGTGCGGAGCGGTCCCTGTCAAGGAACGCCTTCTTCTACGAGTACCCGTACAGCGTCGTCTCCTCCGGCCGGCGCAGGCAGCCCGCGATCTCCTCCTGGATCTGCCTGCGCTCCGGGTTGTTCTCCCAGAGTGTCCAGTCCTCCAGCTTGTCCCAGGTGCTGATGACCAGGAACTCGTCAGGATTCTCCAGGCTGCGCAGCGTTTCACCCGATATGTAGCCCCTCTGCCGCATGGCCCGCGCCCTCAGCCGCAGCAAGGTCTGATGGAGCTGCGCCGCGTAGGCCGGCTCGATCTCTCTCCGGATCAGCACTCGGATGGCCATTGTATCGCCTCCTCTGGTTGGGTCTGTTTCCCGCAGTCCGTTATCCGGAGCCCCTCAGGTCCGTGGGCTCTCTCGCTCTCTTTCCTGCGGCAATCGTCTCCTCCACGACTCTTCAGATCTTGGCCAGCGCCAGGCCGATCGAAGCGTACGGGTAGCCATGGAACTCGAGCATGAGAGGACGAAGCCGTTCCCAATCGGCGGACAAGTCGGTTGCCCCGTCCACGCGGAACCGGGGTCCGGCCCCATGGTACCAGATCTCTGCGCCTGCGTCGTCGTAGTCCGTGGTGAGGAGCAGCCTTCCCCCGGGCCGCAGCACTCTGCGGATCTCCCGCTGCAGCGGCGTGCACGGGTTCTTCAGCCGGGTCTCAAGGGTTTCGCCCTGCATGATCGAGTGTTCGTACCGATGGTCTGTTGCCGCCCCGGGCCTTCCTCTCCCGGGCCGCTTGCACGCTGAGCACCAGCTCGCGGGCCCGGTGGGCGGCGGTATGGGAGGCGAGAACTCGACTCCTGGCCCGGGCGCCGATGAGCAGACGCTCCTGCTCGGGCACTTCCCGGAGGAAACGGAGCGTCTCCTCCGGGGAGCGGCTGATCAGGATTTCCCGGCCCGGTACGAAGAAGGAGTCGATCCCCTGCCACGGGTCGCTCACGATCGGCGTGCCGCAGGCAGCCGCTTCGAAGAGCCGTACGCTCGGTGAGTAACCGGCTCGCACCATGTCGGCCCGGGTGACGTTCAGGGTGAATCGCTGGCGGTTGTAAAAGGAGCCGTGATCGGCCGGATGGAGATGGCTGAGTCTCTCGATATTCTCGGGCCAGCGCACGTCCTCAGGATATTGGGAGCCGGCGACCGCGAATCGGCCCTCTTTCCAAAGGCGGGCCGGCTCGATGAGGAGGCTTTCCAGTGCCGGCTGCCGATCCTCGCTGTAGGTTCCCATGTAGCCGAGGTCGTAAGCGGGCTCCAGGCGCTGGGGGTGGTAGAGGGAGGGATCGACCGAGCCGTACAGCGGGAACGCCCCGGGGGAGCCGTACACGGATTCGAGGATCCCCAGCAAAGGTCCTCCGGAAGAAGAGAAGTAGATGTCGTAGCGGGGGACGAGGTCGGGCGACAGGTACTCGCAATCTCCGCGGCCGAGTCGGGCCACCGTGACGGGGGTGTCGATGTCGTAGAAAGCCGTGACCCCTCGGGCCTTCGCGACCACCCACTCGCCCACGCGGATCCCTTCGGGCACGTAGGAGCCGACCACGACCAGCTCGACTGAGCGCACCGGTTCGCGGAAACGCTCGTCCAGCTCCTCCAGGCTCGTGTACAGCTCGGTCCGGCAGAAAGGGGGGTGGGGCAGGTCGCGGTTCTCGGCGTACCACGGCCGGTCGCGCTCCAGAAAGAGGACCTCGTGACCGGCCGCCGCGAGCTCCCGCACGAGGGCCCGATAGGTGGTCGCGTGGCCGTTGCCCCAGGACGAGGTGATGGAGAGGCCGAGGATGGCGATGTGCATTCCGGACTCAGTCATGCCTGTCCCTCCTCGAGCAGTGGTTCGACCAGGCCGGCCCGAAGAAGATCTCTCACTGTCGCTCGGAGAAGGCCGCAGGGGTAAGGCCCCCTGCAGCCGGGATCGTTCAGGCGCTCAGGACTGCACGATGTGGACGAGTCTGCCGTAATCCGAGTATTCGCCTCCGTTGCCGCTCACCTCTTTGAAGTCCCCTCGAAGGGCTTTGAGGGCGTAGCGCTCGTAGTCGATTTCCGTCCTCGTTCGGACCCCCATTCGCCGGAACAGCGGAACCGGCGGACACCAGCCCTGGATGGCGTGCTGGAGCAGAAAAGTCGCGACTACGGCCGGAAACGCGTAGAACCGGCGGTTCAGAAACCTGCCGAGTGCAAGCCCCAAAAGGGCAAGCGTTGCCGCGTTTGCTTCCAGGACGCGCTCGATGTCCCATTCCCTGTCGAGCTCGCGCAGCCGCTTGTCGATCGCTTCCGGTCCGCCTGCGGCGTAGCAGCTGATGTTCCTTTCGATTTCTGAGCGGATTCGTTCGTTGATCGGGGTGGGGGTGTGACGCGATACGCGTGTCGTAGAGTGTTCCATGAGCGATTCCTTTCGTGAACGATGCAAGGGGTTACCGGCTTCTCAGGAACAGCGGGACGCTCGCCCCGATGAGGATTCCCGCTGCGCCCATGGCCATGCCCGCGGTCCATGGCCTCTCGTCGAAGGCGCGCGAGACCGTGGCGCCTGCCTGGAGGGCGCGGCGCAGAGAATGTGCGCCTGCCTCTTTCGTCCATCCGGCCAGCCGGAGGACTGAGCGCATTTCTCTTGCCGGTGCCGGCGCCTGGACGGCTCTCCTGCGTAGGGAGCGGGCCGCACGTTGCGCCTCGGACCCCGCACGGCGCTTGTACGCGCGCACGTCGTTCCAGTCCAGGTCCGGGTATGCCGTGGAAAGCCTTTTGCGAGCGGCCGATTTCGAGCGCTTCGAGAACAGCAGTCCCGCACCCAGCCCGAACATCGCCACCCTCAGCGGGTCTTCTCTGGCCGCATCGACGATGGTGCCGCCGATGCGCCGGGTCGCATTCTGCGCTTTCTCGAGCGCCGCATCCTTGCCGCGGGAGGCAGCCTCCTTCACCTTGTCTCCGACCTGCTGCCGGATGTTCTGAAGCGACGCTTTCTCACGGATCGCGTCGAGCGTCTCCTCCATTTCTCCTTGCGTGTTCTCGATTTCGGCGCGGATGCGGTCGAGCTCTTCGTCGCCGGTCCGGTAGAAGGCCTCGCCGCGAGGCTGAGGTGTCTCTACCGATCCCTCCTCGCCGATCAGTGGATCTGAGTTTTTAGCCATTCCTTGTCCTCCCGCAACGCTTCCAGGGTCTTGCGCGGCGCCGCCTCGATCCGTCTCAGCCGCACGATGCCCGTGAGCGCGATGGCGCCACCGATCAGTGCGAACGCGCCCGCGACGATCAGGGCCGCGGCCCAGACCTGAAGGTAAAGGGCGAGCGCCGCTACGGCCGCGCAGGTCAAGGCGAGCAGCGACACCAGGCCCACCATGGCGCCGATCGCCAGCAGGGCGGCTTGACGGCCGGCCCGGCTCACTTTTTGAAGTATTTCGACTTTCGAGAACTCGATCTCCTTCTGGATCAGAGTCACAGACTCCCTGTAGGCTCTGGCCAGGAGCTCACCGATGTTCTGCTCCTCCTTGTCTCCGGGTTCTCTGTTTGCGACCTCTTTCATTTCATCCATCGACCATGCCCTCTCATCTGTTGTCCGGAAGGCCTGTGCCCACCGCAGCCGCGGCCCACTCCGGGAAACGCCAGTAAGCTTTGATGCTCGATCCCTGTCCGCGGGCTTCCGGAGGGCGGCGGCTGGCGCGGAGCTTGCGAATTAGTTGTCAGGTTTCAGGTGTCGGGTTCCGGCACCCCAGCCCGAACTCCACCCAAGACGAAACGATGACGGTACCCGGGGAGGCGGGCGGAGGAGGACCTGACACCTACCACCTAATACCTAAGACCTGACACCCGGCACCTGGTCACAGCTCGGCCAGACGTACGTTTTCGGGAGAGGACTCGGCTGCGGCAAGCATCTTCCGGAGCTTTTCCGAGATCGACTTCATCGACTCGGACGGAATGTCGGCGAGCGCTTCCTGGTTGTTGCCCTCCAGGGTGTCGATCACGTACTGGATGGTGTAGCGCTCCGGAGGATACGCGGGTTGATAGCCCGCGGTCTTCCCCGTCTGCGGGTCTATGACGGCCGCGGCGATGCGCGACTGCACGAGCATGGAAAGAGCGTCCTCCACCAGATGCGCCGGCAGGTTCAGCTCCTTCGAGATCATCTCCGGCGTGGAAGGGCTGCGGCCGAAGCGGAAATGCTTGACCACGGCGTGCATGACGCCCAGCGCGATCAGCCGGTGGCGGGCCTGGGTCGCAGCCTTCTTCACCGACACGGGCTCGAGACGATGCACGTTCTGGTGCGCGAACGCGAGCTCGGCCCCCAGCAGGACGATGTACCAGCTCAGCTGGAGCCAGATCAGGAAGAGCGGCAGCGCCGCGAAGCTGCCATAGACCGCGTTGAGCCTGCTCACGCCGATCTGGAAGGTGAGGTAGACCCACTGGACGGCCTGGTAGAGCGCGCCGGCCACGACGGCGCCGAGAAAGCTCGAAACGACGCGGACCCGGGTGTTCGGCATCAGCAGGTAGAGCAGCGTGAACAGGAGCCAGCTCACGGCGTAGGACAGGAGGCCGAGCATGACCGAGACGAGGGGATTCAGGAACAGCGACGCTTCCGCGATCCCCTCGGCCTTGGAGCGGACGAGCACGGTCAGACTGCTCGAGACGATGAACAGGACCGGGGCGATGAGCATCATGGAAAGATAATCGCTGAACTTCCTGGCGAGGGGCCTTTCCTTCTTCACGTTCCAGATCTGGTTGAAGGAGGATTCGATGTTGCCCAGCAAGCGGATCACGGTCCAGAAAAGGAAGGCGACCCCCACTCCGGCCACCAGACCCCCTTGAGCCGTGGCCAGCCACTCTCTGGCATAATCCAGGAGGCGCAGCGTGACGTCGTGCTGCTGGGGCGGAATTCTCTGCAGGATCTCCTCACGCAGAACCCTGTCGAGACCGAATCCCTTGGCGATCCCGAAGAGCATGGCGAGCAGGGGAACGATGGAGAGCAGCGTGAAGAAGGTCAGGGCCGACGCCTGCCATGTGCAGCGGTCTTCTCTGAACTTCGCGACGGTGAAGACAATGAGCCTGAGAACGCTGATCCGGAAAACGCGGAACCGCGACAGCTCCTGCGTGGGAATGTCCCAGATGTCCTGCCGGACGAACCTCCGGTACCGCTCGAGCACGGTTCCTCCCGCGCGGATTGGGCGCATGATCCTCTTTCGACCTCGTCGATGAGTGTTGGATGGAGAGAGCGGGACATGCGTTGCGCAGGGGGTGCCCCGGCAAGAGCACGGCTTTTCCACGAGCAATCCCGGAGCAGGCTCTCGAATACGATCCCCTGACAGCCGGTGCCCCGACCCATTGTGCGCCGTGGGTGCGCCGCCCTCGATCGTCTCGGGCTCAGAACGCGCCTTCTCTTTTTTCACCTCTCAGCCAGCCTTGATGTTAGAATGACAGCTCTTCTTGCTTTTACCTTTCCCCTTTACCTGACGGAGGGCTCCATGAAGCTGTCGCTGCCCCAGCTCCTTTGGTACGGGAACGGCACGCTGGAGATCGAGCTGCCGGAGACGTGGCAGGTCGAGTGTTGTCCCATGCGCGGCGCCGCCCGGCCGCCCCTGACGCTCGCGCAGATCGAAGAGGCGATCCGAAAGCCGATCGGCACGGCCGGTCTCAAGGAGCTGGCCAGGGGGAAGAAGAGGGCGGTCCTCCTTTTCGACGACATGACGCGGCCGACCCGGACCCACGAGATCGCGCCGATCCTGGTCCGGGAACTGACCGCGGGCGGCATCCGGGAGGAAGACATTACCTTCGTCTGCGCCCTGGGCACCCACGGCGCGCTGACCATGAATGAATTCCGCAAGAAGCTGGGCCCGGGGATCGTCGAGCGCTTCCGCGTGTTCAACCACAACATCTACGAGAACTGCGTGGACGTGGGCACGACCCCGCGGGGCACCCGGATGCGGGTCAACCGGGAGTACATGGAAGCGGACTTGAAGGTGGCCGTCGGCTGTGTCACGGCCCACGCCCAGGTCGGTTTCTCGGGGGGCGGGAAGATCATCCTGCCGGGCGTGTCGCACGTGGACAGCATCGCCCATTATCACATCGACGTGGAGGCCATGGGCAAGGAGACCACCGGGCTGGGCAACTTCGACCGCAACATCCTGCGCTTCGAGATCGAGGAGGCGGCGCGGATGGCCGGGATCGATTTTCTGGTGAACGTGACCGTGAACGGCCGCGGCGCCACCAGCGCCCTGTTCGCGGGCGACTGGCGCGAGGTCCACGAAGCGGCGGTCCGGCTGGCCAAGGAGTTGTACGCGGCCGACCCCAGGCCGATGGACAAGGACCTCGTGATCGCCAACGCCTTTGTCAAGGCAAACGAGATGGGCATCGCCGTGCTGCTGGGCGTCCTGGCGCTCAAGGATTTCGCCGGCACGGTCGTGGTCATCGCCGACTCGCCCGAGGGCCAGGTCGTACACTATCTGCTCGGAAGGTTCGGGACGAGCTACGGCGGCAGGCAGTACCCGATCGCAGCGATACCGCCCAGCATCCGCCTCATCGTGATGGCGCCGCACTTGGACCGGAACTCCGGGGACTGGTTCTCCAACCCCGAGGTCATCACCTGGACCCGGGACTGGGCGCAGACGCTGGAGGTCCTCAGGCAGACAGTCAAACCTGACGCCCGGGTGGCCGTGGTCCCGAACGCCACGATGCAGTACTACGCTTCGTAGGGAGGATTGCGTCGGCCTTGCAGGTCGCGAACGCTGCAGCGGATGCCCCCAGTGTAGGGAAGACATCATGACGATCGTCGTTCCGACAAGCGTGCGGTGGGCGTGCGCACGAGGAGGCGAGGGCGAGTCGCGGAGGCCGTCCCGAGTCCCGAAGGCCGGTGGAACGCAGGCCTGTTTCTCGACATCTCGCCCTCTGGCCCGATTTTCGGGCCAGGCGGTGTGTCCCGATACACCCGGCCCGGGACGAGGGACGAAAAGGGGGACCCGCCCGAAGGGCCGTAGTCTCCGACTCTTGGGAGGAGAACAGGCCGGAGCGTTCCGAGCCCGAGACGATCGAGGGCGGTGCACCCACCGTACGTAACGTATCAATGCACCTCTTATCAGGGAGACCGGCCCGCTCGCGATCCTGCAGCGTTGGTTGGTGGACACGCCGTCGGCTTTGTCCATCCTACCGAGTGCTCACGCCGCTCGCTCGCGAGATCTGGCCGTTACAGGCTGCCGGTTCCCGCGTCCCCTCGTTGTGTTGGCCGCCTTGTTAGGAGGATGCCCGATGCTCAAGCCCAAACCCCGATGGCTGGAGAAGCTGTTTCCCTGGGAACAGAAGGCGCTCCGGGTCAACGGCCGCACCATGGCATACCTGGACGAGGGGGACCCGGCCGGCCGGCCCGTGCTCCTTTTGTCCGGAAACCCCACCTGGGGGTTCCTGTACCGGGACTTCATACGCCCCCTCGCCGACTCTGGCTTCCGTGCGATCGTCCCGGACTGGGTGGGATGCGGCTATTCGGACCACCCGCGCATCGACGCTGCGTTCACGATGGCCCATCACGTCGCGGACCTTGTGAGCCTCATCGACCAGCTCCGGCTGCGCGGCTTCGTCGTAGTCGGCCAGGACTGGGGCGGGCCGCAGGGCGTGGGAGCGGCCCTGCAGCGCGCGGAGCGGCTCTCGGCCCTGGTGCTCATGAACACCTGGCTCTTCACCGGGTACGTCGGCAAGTTCCACTCCTCGCCTCGGCCCTGGACGACCTGGCACGCTCCGCTCATCGGCCAGCTCTTCATGAAGCGCTTCAAGGTACTCTCCCAGCACGGTCCGTCCGCTGTTTCCTGCCGCGGAATGACCGAGGAGGAGGCGCGGGCCTACCACCACGTCTTCGACGAGCCCGACTCGGACCACGTCGTCCTCACCTGGCCGCGGACCATCCCGATGCGGGAGGGAGACAGGGGCTGGGCCGACATGCGGGCGATCGAGAGCCGGCTTCCGGAGCTGGCTGCGGCGCCGACGCTGCTCCTCTGGGCCCCGGGCGACAACGTCTTCACCATGGAATACGCCCGCCGGCTCAAGGAGCTCATGCCGCACGCAGAAGGGCCGGTCCCGTTCGATCGCGCCGCACACTTCCTCCAGGATGACCGCGGGCCGGACCTGGCCGCCGAGACCGTCGCATTTCTCACCCGCACCGTGGGGCCGAAGATATGAAATTCATCCGGCCGGGCAACGAAGAGCTGTCGCTCCTGCGCGCCGACCCCCTGCTCTGGGAACAGGAGTTGGACCTATGTCCCGAGGTGGCCGAAGCCGTCGAGAAGGCAGCGGGCCTGCGCGCCGGCCGCGCGTACTGGCGCTCCCGGCACGACCACCTGTACGCTCTGGAGCTGGCCGATCTCGGGCGGAGCCGGCCTTCCATGGCCATGGTTCTGGGATTCTGGGACCGGTACGAGCCGCGGCCTCCGGAGCACGAGATCGACGCAGATCTGCTGGACTGCATGATCTGGGTCGCGGAGGTTTCGGGATCCCTGGACCCGGCGGACGTGGCCCGCGTGGCCGAGCGGGCAGGCGCGCGGCCCGGATGGCCGGAGGGGTCGGTCCTGCGCACCCCGGAGGAGCGCTTCGCCGGCCTGCCCGATTTCCCTTACGAACCGCAGCACGCGGAGATCGAAGGGCTGCGCATGGCCTGGGTCGAGCACGGCCGGGGCGATCCGATCCTCATGCTCCACGGCGAGCCGACGTGGGGGTACCTTTACCGGTACATGATCCCTCCTCTTGCCGAGATCGGCCGTGTGATCGTTCCGGACCTCATCGGCTTCGGCCGCTCCGACAAGCCGGTCGCGGACAACGCCTACACGTACAAGTCCCACGTCCGCTGGGTGAGGAAGCTCCTCGAAGCCCTCGGGCTCGAACGGATCACGCTCGTCTGCCAGGACTGGGGCGGGGCGATCGGCCTCCGGGTGCTCGCGCAACGGCCCGAGCGCTTCCGGCGCCTGGTGGCGATGAACACCGGAATCGGCGGCGGCGAGGACCCCGGCCCCGGGTTCATGGCCTGGCGCACCTTCTCGCAGCAGGTCGCCGAGATCGATGTCCCTGCTTTGATGAAGACCGCCGTCCTGCGGCCCGGATTCTCCGATGCCGAGGCTGCGGCGTACGGCGCGCCGTTCCCCGCGAACGAATACCTGACCGCGGCCCGGGTCTTTCCGCGCCTGGTCCCGATTCGGCCCGACCATCCCGGCGCCTTCGAGAGCCGGGAGGCCATGAAGGTGCTTTCCACCCTCGAGCTCCCGGTGCTCTTGCCCTGGGCGGACCAGGACCCGATCACCGGGCCGTGGGAAGCGGCCCTGCGCGGCTTGTTCCGAAACGTGGCGCCCCCCCTGACCATCCGGGGGGCCGGCCATTTCCTGCAGGAGGACGCGGGCGCGGAGATCGCCGGCCACATCCGAAGCTGGATGGGCTGAGTACATGTCGGCCCTGGTCGGTGGATACGCCTTTCGGCTTTGTCCATCCTACCGGTTGCTGCATGAGTGCGGTGGGTGTCCCGCGCGAGGAGACGAGGGCGAGTCGCGGAGGTCATCCCGAGCTCCGACAGGCCGGTGGAACGCAGCTCTGTTTCTCGAATACCGAGCCCGTCAGGCTCGTGCGTCCCGATTCACCCGGCCCGGAACGAGGGACGAAAAAGCCGATCCGCCCGAAGGGCTGCAGTCTCCGACCCATGGGAGGAGAAGGGCCGGAGCGTTCTGAGCCCGAGACGATCGAGGCGGGGCACCCATCGCGCTCAGCCCTGGTTGGTGGACACGCCTTTCGGCTTTGTCCACCCTACCGGAAGGCTCCGGATCAAGGGCGGTGCACTGGATGGGGTAGGAAAGGGCGACGCATGCGTCGCCCCTACGACCTCTCCGACCACGGGGCCGCTGCCTGCATCCAAATCGAGAGGGCATTCTCTCTGGCCTTTGCCTTCCCTTTTTCTTTCAATTTCAATCCTGATCTCCCCGTCAGCCACAGTGTCACGGGAGTGGAAAACATGGCCGCATCGGGCAGCCGTGAAGCCGATCGCCCCGACCTCGATCGCATCGAAACCCGCGAGTGGCTCGACTCCCTGGAATACGTGCTGCGGCGGGCCGGGCCCGGGCGGGTGGTCGAGCTGCTGAGAGAGCTGCAGGGAAGGGCGTCCGAGCTGGGCATCCATCTGCCTTTCCTGGCCAACACTCCGTACGTGAACACGATCCCCCGCAAGGCGCAGCCCCCCTTTCCGGGGAACCGGGAGATCGAGCGTCGCATCAAGAGCATCATCCGCTGGAACGCCATGGCCATGGTCGTCAATGCCAACCGGCAGGAGCATGGCATCGGGGGCCACATCTCGACCTACGCCTCCGCGGCCACCCTGTACGAGATCGGCTACAATCACTTCTTCCGGGCCAGGACCGACGACTACGCGGGCGACCAGATCTATTTCCAAGGCCACGCCGCCCCGGGGATCTACGCGCGCGCGTATCTGGAGGGCCGGTTGTCCGAAGAGCAGCTCAAGAATTTCCGGCGGGAGCTCGCGCCCGGCGGCGGGCTGCCCTCCTATCCCCATCCCTGGCTGATGCCCGACTTCTGGGAGTTCCCGACCGTCTCCATGGGGCTGGCCCCGATCATGGGCATCTACCAGGCGCGCTTCAACCGCTACCTGGAAGACCGGGGGCTCGCCCGGCAGAAGACCGGCAGGGTCTGGGTCTTCCTGGGGGACGGCGAGCTCGACGAGCCCGAGTCGCTGGGCGCGATCACCCTGGCTTCCCGGGAAGAGCTCGACAACCTGATCTTCGTGGTCAACTGCAACTTGCAGCGCCTGGACGGCCCGGTCCGGGGCAACGGCAAGATCATCCAGGAGGCGGAGGCGATCTTTCGCGGCGCTGGCTGGAACGTGATCAAGGTCATCTGGGGCGGCGACTGGGACCCGCTGCTCGAGCAGGACGAGGAGGGGCTGCTCGTGCGCAGGATGGAGCAGGCCTGCGACGGCGACTACCAGAAGTACGTCGTGGAGCCCGGCGCGTACATCCGCAAGCACTTCTTCGGCGCCGACCCCCGGCTCCTCAGGCTGGTCGAGCACCTCTCGGACGAGCAGCTCCGGCGCATGCGCCGGGGCGGCCACGACCCGGAGAAGGTCTACGCCGCCTACCGGGCGGCCGTGGACAACCACGGCACCCCTTCGGTGATCCTGGCCAAGACGATCAAGGGGTACGGGCTGGGGGAAGCAGGGGAGGGCAAGAACATCACCCACAAGCAGAAAGAGCTGAACGAAACCGAGCTGCGGGAATTCCGATCGCGCTTCGGCATTCCCCTGTCCGACGAACAGGTGGGCCGCGTGCCCTTCTACAAGCCGCCTGAGGACAGCTCCGAGATGCGCTACCTGCGCGATCGGCGCGAGCGCCTCGGGGGTTACCTGCCCCGGCGCCAGGAGCGGGCCGAGGCCCTGGAACCGCCCCCCGAGAAGATCTTCGAGGAATTCTATGAGGGCTCGGCCGGCCGGGCCGGATCGACCACGGGCGCCCTGGTGCGGATGCTCTCCAAGATGCTCCGGGACCCGAAGGTCGGGCCGCTCATCGTGCCGATCATTCCGGATGAGGCGCGCACCTTCGGCATGGAGCCCCTGTTCCGCCAGGTGGGCATCTTTTCCCACATCGGCCAGCGTTACGAGCCGGTGGACGCGGCCACGCTGCTCTACTACCGCGAGACCGAGGACGGCCAGATCCTGGAGGAGGGGATCACCGAGGCCGGGTCCATGTGCTCCTTCATCGCCGCCGGCACCGCGTACGCGACCCACGGCATCCACACGATCCCATTCTTCTTCTTTTATTCCATTTTCGGGTTCCAGCGGATCGGCGACCTGATCTGGGCCGCCGGCGACGCGCGCTGCCGGGGATTCCTGGTCGGCGGGACGGCGGGCAGGACGACCCTGGCCGGGGAAGGGCTCCAGCACCAGGACGGGCACAGCCACCTGCTCGCCTTGAGCCACCCGAGGGTCGTCAGCTACGACCCGGCCTTCGCCTACGAGCTGGCGGTGATCGTCCGGCACGGCCTCCGCCGCATGGTCCAGGACCGGGAAAGCGTCATGTATTACCTGACGGTCGGGAATGAATCCTACCCCATGCCGGCCATGCCGGAGGGGGCCCGGGAGGGCATCCTGCGCGGGATGTACCGGTTGCGCGAGTCGGGGCTGAAGGAGGCCAACAAGCCCAGGGTCCACCTGCTCGGGAGCGGTTCCATCCTGAACGAGGCGCTCGAAGCCGCTCCCATGCTCGAGGAGGGCTACGGCGTGGCCGCCGACGTCTGGAGCGTCACCAGCTACAAGGAGCTCTACGTCGATGCGATCCGTGCGGACCGGCGGAACGGTTTGCACCCGGAGGAGGCGTCCCGTCCGCCCTACGTGAGCGCTTGCCTGGCCGACGGCGCGGACGCGATCGTGGCGGCGAGCGACTACGTGAAGGCACTTCCCTGCTCTCTGGCGGCCTGGGCGCCGGCCCCCCTGATCGGGCTCGGCACGGACGGGTACGGCCGCAGCGACGGGCGCGGCGCACTGCGCGATTTCTTCGAGGTCGACCGGCGGCACATCGTCCTGGCCGCGCTGGCCGGCCTGGCCCGAACGGGCAGGATGCCCCCGGGGGTTGCCGCAGAGGCCCGAGGCAAGCTGGAGATCGATCCCGAGAAGGCAGACCCGTTGCTGGCGTGATGCCGAGGCCGGCGCGTTGCGACCGCAATCACGCATCTGCAGCCGCTATTACGGATGCATGAATGAATTTGATGCTTACGCTCTTTCCCCCTCACCCTGGCCCTCTCCCCCTGCGGGGGCGAGGGTACTTCCAGGTCGCCGGTTTCCTCTCC
This sequence comes from bacterium, assembly GCA_040756235.1. Taxonomy (GTDB): domain Bacteria; phylum Desulfobacterota; class DSWW01; order DSWW01; family DSWW01; genus JBFLZG01. The sequence continues at coordinate 54,115 of JBFLZG010000090.1, forward strand.
CCTCCGAGGAGAGGATTAAGGTGAGGGGTGACAATTTGCCTCATCGCCAAATGCGTTTGGATCAGAGCGAAAGGGAACGTCCTCATGGCTACCCGCGAGATCGTCCTTCCGGAGCTGGGGGAGAACATCGAGACGGCGGATGTGGTGGCTGTCCTGGTCGAGGTCGGCCAGACGATCCGGGAAGGGCAGTCGATCGTCGAGGTGGAATCGGAAAAGGCGTCGGTGGAGATTCCTTCCCCCTTTGCCGGAGTCGTCCGCGAGATCCGCGTCAAGGTCGGGGACCGGGTCCGCCCCGGCCAGGTCCTCGCCGCCGTGGAGACGCAGGCCGAGGAAGCCCGCGGGGCAGGCGCCGTGCCCGGGGAAATCCGGGACAAGGAGCGCAGGCCGCAGCCGGCTGCAGCGACGGAGCCGATGGAGCCAGAGACAGAGGGTCGGCCGGAGCCCGAGGCTGTTCCTCCGCCTGCTCCGGAGCCGGCCCCGTCCCGGGAAGCCCAGGTCGTCCCTGCGGGTCCGGCGGTGCGGCGGCTCGCCCGGGAGCTGGGCGTCGACCTCCGGGAAGTGGCCGGAACGGGCCCGGCCGGCCGCATCAGCGGCGAAGACGTCAAGGAGCACGTCCGCAAGGAGCTCGCGGCAAGGAGAGGCGCGCCGGCGCCGGTGCCGATCGCCGCCGCGGCGGCCGCCGCTCCGGCACCGGATGCCGGGCATGCGGAGCTGCCGGACTTCAGCCGATTCGGCGAGGTCGTGCGCGAGCCCCTGGGCGCCCTGCGCCGAAAAGCGATGCAGTCGACGGGGCTCTCCTGGGCGATGATCCCGCACGTCACCCAGTTCGACCGCGCCGACATCACCGAGCTGGAAGAGCACCGCAGGGAGCTCACCCCCAGGGTCGAGGCCGCCGGCGCCAAGCTCACGATCACGGCGATCCTGATCAAGGTTGCGGCCCTGGCCCTGCGCGCCTTTCCCAAGTTCAACGCCAGCCTGGACGCGCAGAAGGAGGAGATCGTCTACAAGAAGTACGTCCACATCGGGGTCGCGGTGGACACGGACCGGGGTCTCGTGGTGCCCGTTCTCAAGGATGCGGACCAGAAGAGCCTGACCCGGATCGCCGTGGAGCTCGCGGATTTGGCGGGCAAGGCCCGCGGCCGCAAGCTCGGCCCGGACGACATGAGAGGCTCCAACTTCAGCGTCACCAACCTCGGGGGCCTGGGAACGACCTACTTCACGCCCCTGGTGATCTGGCCGGACGTGGCCGTCCTGGGGCTGGGCCGGGCCGATGTCGAGCCCGTGTTCCGGGCGGGCGAGATCTCGCCCCGACGGATCCTGCCTCTTTCGATCTCCTACGACCACCGGCTGATCGACGGCGCCGACGCAGCGCGGTTCCTGCGCTGGGTCGCCGAGGCGCTCGAGAAACCGCTCATGCTCTTTCTGGAGAGTTGACGCCATGGCATCCGAATCGAGTGAGCTCGTGGTGATCGGCGCCGGGCCGGGCGGCTACGCCGCCGCGTTCCTGGCCGCGGACCTCGGGATGGAGACGGTCCTGGTCGACCCGGAGCCGAACCCGGGCGGGGTCTGTCTCTACCGGGGGTGCATCCCGTCCAAGGCGCTGTTGCACGCCGCCGCGGTGATCGCCCAGGCCAAAGAGGCGGAGCGCTGGGGGATCGCCTTTTCGGGGCCCAGCATCGACGTGGAGAGGCTCCGGGCCTGGAAGGACAGCGTGGTCGAGAAGCTGACCGGAGGCCTCGGAGTGCTCCGGAAGCGACGCAAGATCGAATACCTGCGGGGACGGGCACGTTTCCGGGACGCCGGGACCGTGGAGATCGAGCCGGTGAGCGGCCAGGGGTCGACCCTGTCGTTCCGGCACGCGATCCTGGCCACCGGTTCCGGGCCATCGGCCCTCGGGAACCTGCCCGTGGAGCACGAGCGCTTCATGAATTCCGAGAGAGCTCTCGACCTCAGGGACGTGCCGGAGCGGCTGCTCGTGGTCGGCGCCGGGTACATCGGGCTGGAAATGAGCTCGGTCTATGGAGCCCTGGGGAGCCGGATCACGGTCGTGGAGATGACCGACGGCATCCTGCCGGGCGTGGACCGGGACCTGGTGCGGCCCCTCGGGACGCGGCTGAAGGGGGCTCTTGAGGCGATCTTGCTCGGTACGGTGGTGGCCGAATGGTCGGAGACCGACCACGGCGTACGGGTGCGCTTCGAAGGCAAGCAGGCGCCGTCCGAGCCGATGGAGTTCGACAGGATCCTGGTTTCGGTGGGCCGGAAACCCTGCAGCGGGGGCCTGGGCCTGGAAAACACGCGGGTCCAGCTTACCCAGGGCGGGTTCGTGCGCGTGAACGGCCAGCGCCAGTCCGACGAGCCCTCGATCTACGCGGTCGGCGACGTGGCCGGCCAGCCGATGCTGGCCCACAAGGCTTCGCACGAGGGCAGGACCGCTGTCCAGGCCATCTCGGGCCGCCGGGTGATGTTTGACCCGAGAGCGATCCCGGCCGTCGTGTTCACCGAGCCGGAGATCGCCTGGTGCGGCCTCACCGAGGTGCAGGCAAAGAGGGAGGGTCGCGAGATCAAGGTCTCCCGCTTCCCCTGGTCCGCCTCAGGGAGAGCGGCAACCCTGGATCACACCGACGGCGTGACCAAGCTTGTCCTCGAGCCCGGAACAGACCGCGTCCTGGGAGTGGGCCTTGCCGGGACCGGTGCCGGTGAGCTCATCGCCGAGGGAGTCCTCGCCGTAGAGATGGGGGCCTGCGCGGAAGACCTGTCTCTGAGCATCCATCCGCATCCGACGCTTTCCGAAACGGTTATGGAGGCGGCAGAGGCCCTCTACGGGCTGAGCACGCACTACCATCGTCCGGCCGCCAAGGGGTGAGGGGGACCCGCCCGGTCCTGCCCGGCCGTTCACGCTCTTCCACCTGCTGCTTCCCGACCGCCTGGTGTTGCCGCGGCTCAGGAGACCACCGGTCCGGCCGCCCGCGTCCCGGTCGGGCGCGGAGCCGGATGCCCGGGCGGCATCGGCAACCGGGCCGCCGCCGACGCGCGCACGGGGGCCGGGAAACCGCGACCAGGCTGCCTCGGATTCGGAGCCGGAGCTGGAGCCGGTCGAGCGTTCCTGTAACGACGAGGCCGAAGAGGCTCTTTGCTGGTCTGCCCCTGCGTGCAGGAGACGCTCCACTTTCCACTGGGCGCCGGTCACTTTCCTGCGGACCGCGTCCAGTTGCTGCTCCACCGGTTTCAGGCCGCCTGTTCTCCGGTACGCCTGAATCGCCAGGATCAAGGCCGCCAGAGCGGTGAGAAGCGCAAGAACAGCCATTCCCTCCATCTTCCTCCGACGTCATCCCTTGTAGCTCAGGACACGTCCCCACAGGCTCTTGGTGCCCCAGATGCCTGCCCGAAGGCATTCGAGCTGCACGATCTGGCTGTGGTCGACGAACAGGTTCACCTCGGGCCCGTAGTTCTTGATGTACCAGGCAAACACGTCCGGATCGGCGGCCTCGAACATGATCTTTTCCAGCCCCAGGGCGTTGGCGATCCTGGAAGCCACGTCCGTGCGCCACACCTTCACGTTTTCCGTGATGCCCTCGGACTCGATCATGATCATGTACGCTCCCGCTTCCAGAAACCGCCTGGCCTGGCCGATCGCCCATTCGGGATCCCGCACGCCCTCGGCCTCGAGCTCTGCGGCCGAGGTGGCGCCGCCGGCGCCGAACTGGATCCCGACCTCGGGCTTGGGCTTGAGGCCGGCCTTGCGGACCTTTTCGATCAGACGCATCCAATCGTCCGTCGAAATGCTGATGAACCCGGCAGAGATCTCGAGGATGTCGAACCCCAGCTCTTTGCATTCCCGGATGTAGCGATCGACCGCGTCCGGGCCCTGCGTGAGCACGTGCTCGATGAATCCGCCGGTGGACACCAGGACGTCGTGCCGGTGGCAGAGGTCCAGGATTTCCTTCAGGGCCGTGCGCGGCATCAGCGTGAAGGACCCGCCGGCGAACTTGAGAGAGTCGATGTAAGACCCCATGGTCTCCAAAACGTCTTCCAGGTATCTCTTACCCATGGGGGTGTAGTACGGGCCCCGGATCTCGGTGATCCCCCGGTCCCGCGGCTTGGCTGCACGACCGTTCCGCATCAGGAACTCGAAGGCCCTCTCGACGTCCATCTTTCCGCCTGCGCTCATCGACTCGACTCCTTCCTCGGTTGCAGTTTCAGAGGCTGGCCAACACCCGAGCTCATCTGCCCGCCCCCTCACGGAGCGAGGCCAGCAGCCTGGTGAGCTCCCGGGCCGGCAGGTGTTCCAGATGAGCGACCGCGTCCACGATCGCGCGCCGCGCGGGGCCCGAGGCGTGCGGCTCGGCCAGGCGCTCGAACTTGGCGGCCACGGTTTCCCAGCGCATGGGGCGCGTGCGGAACCCCTCGTAATCCGACTTCTCGCTTTCGAGCTCGCGGCCGTCCCGGAGACGGACCTTGATGCGGCAGGGCATCTCCGCCGGAAAACGTCTGCTCAGATCCGGGTCGTTGAGAATCCTGACCCTGCGGAGCAGGCTCTGGACGTCCTCGCCCCGGATACGATCGGCGCGGTACTGAGCCGGGGTCACCTGGCGGTCCAGGATGGCTACAGCCACGATGTACGGCAGGCTGTGGTCCGCCTGCTCCTTGGATTCAACGAGCTTCTTGTCCCCTTCTTCGCCGCCGCCGATGATGTGAAAAGCGACCCCGAAGATCGCGATCTCCACGGCCGCGATGTCCGCAGCCGTTGCGCCGGACCCCTCCAGGAGCTCGAGGACCCCCTCCACGGCCGATTGGGAATGGATCTCCGAGTTGTATTTCTTCACGATCGTGTCGGTCACTTTCTCCAGGTCCTCCTCGGACCAATCGATCGTGAAGGGGCCCGCGATGCTGTCGATGAAGCCCTTGTTGCCCTCGAACACCTCGCGCGGGCCGGTGATGCCGCGGCTTGCCAGGAGGGTCCCGTAGGTGCAGGCGAACGCGGTGGCCGGGTAGGCCAGGCCCTTCCAGTGGGACAGGACGCCGGTGCGGGTCACGCGCAGCGCATTGAAGGCGGTCCCGCAGATGCCCAGGGCATCCGCAGTCTCCTCGACGCCGAGCCCGAGGGCCTTGGAAACCCCGGCGGCAACGGCGTACGAGCCCTGGGTCGTGTGGTCGAAACCCCTGGCCCTGACCGGGGCCTCCTCCGACAGCCGGCACTGGACCTGGTAGGCCACGGCCAGAGACGCAAGAAGATCGCGGCCGCTTCGGCCCGCATACTCGGCGGCGGCCAGCACCGCCCCCAGATTGTCACTGGGGTGGCAGGTCTCGCTCGGTGCCAGGAAGCTGTCGTTGAAGTCGAGGTAACGCACCAGGGCGGAGTTGTAGAAGGCCGCCTGCTCGGGGCTGGTCCGGCCGCCGCCCACCAGGGTGCAAGGTCCGGAAGGGCAGAACTCCTCGATCTGAGCCCGGATCAGGCGGACCGGACCGGCTTCCAGCGCACCCAGCGCGCAGCCGAGCGCGTCCAGCACGCGGATCTTGAGCTGCGATCTGGCCCGTTCGGAAAGATCGTCATAAGACGCGCGGCGGACGAACCCCCCCAGCTGTTCCGCTTGGGTCATGCGGTCTCCCTCCTGGTCTCTTTGATGCGGCTTGGCTCTTCGACGTGCCAGCGGAAACAGTTGTCAGTTGTCAGTTTCCGGTTGTCGGCAAGAAGACGGTCGCAGGGGTGGCAGAGGGCACCGGCAGCCTGACAGCCGAAAACTGATAACTGGCAGCTTCTTGTGGGCTGGGACCTGGTGGTCCGACAACTGAAGAGGGGTAGGGCAGGTTGAAACCTGCCCTACCCCTTCTCTATTCACAAATCCACCTTCTGCATGGCGTCGGGCGGATACCGCATGCCGGCAGCGGTGCCCGGAGGTGCCGTCTCTTCGATTCGGTGCAAGTCGTCCGGAGTCAGCTCCACTTCGAGGGCCTGAACGTTTTCTTCGAGGTACTGCCGGCGTCTGGTACCGGGGATCGGGACGATGTCGCGGCCCTGGGCCAGGACCCAGGCGAGCGCAAGCTGAGCGGGCGTACAGCCCTTGTCCCCGGCCAGCTCCTCGATCCGCTCGACCAGGCCCAGGTTTTCTTCGAGGTTTTCCCCTTGAAATCTGGGCGCCTTGCGCCTCCAGTCGTCTTCCATGAGGTCCTCGGAGGAGCGGATCCTGCCGGTCAGGAAACCCCTGCCGAGCGGGCTGTAGGCCACGAAGCCGATCCCCAGCTCTCGGCACACCGGCAGAATCTCGTCTTGCGGGTCGCGGCTCCACAGGGAGTACTCCGTCTGGAGGGCCGCGATCGGATGCACCGCGCAGGCGCGCCTGAGCGTCCGGGGCGCCGCCTCGGACAAGCCCAGGTGGCGGACCTTCCCCTCGCGGACGAGGTCCGCCATGGCGCCCACGGTGTCCTCGATGGGCACCTTGGGATCGACCCGGTGCAGGTAATAGAGATCGATTGCGTCGACTCCGAGCCGCCTCAAGCTCGCCTCACACGCCGCCCGGGCATGCTCGGGCCTGCCGTCGAGCTCGAAGACCATGCCGCGCTTGCGCACGAAGCCGAATTTGGTGGCGAGCACGACCCGTTCCCGGTTCCCCCGAACGGCCCTTCCCACGAGCTCTTCGTTCTTTCCCAGGCCGTACATGTCTGCGGTATCCAGGAAATTCACGTCGAGATCCAGAGCCCGGGCGATCGTTGTCACGGATTCATCTTCGCTCCCGGCGGGGCCATAGAATTCCGACATCCCCATGCACCCCAGGCCGATCGCGGAGACCTCCGGCCCATTGTTGCCAAGTTGTCGTTTTTCCATGATGCAAACCTCCTGAGAGGTCAGATTCGGCGTGGCGGGATCTGGTCTCACCTTGCGGCTCTGCGCTCATCGGTCAGGTCGTTCGGGACGGAGAGGGGGCCGGGAGTCGCCGGCCGGCTGGCTGCAGTGCAGGGCGGCCTTTCCAGAATACGTCGCCGGAAATTGTGAATTCCCAACGATGCTAGCGGTCCGCCTTCTTGGCGCGGATCTCACGGAGCAGCTTTTCGGCCCAGGGTCGGTCGATCATGGACCAGGCCGCCTCGCACCCCGACCGGTCATTCTCGAGCACTCTTCTCAGCTTCGCCTCGGCCTCGTCGTAGCGGCCGTGCTCTGCGTCGAGCTGAGCCATGTAGTGGTAGGCGACCAGATAGCCGGGGTCGGACCGGACGGCGCGCTCGTAGAGCCGCATCGCCTCCTCGTCGTCCCCCCCGAAAATCCTGGGCATCTTCGTCAAGTACTGGGCCTTGGCCACCAGACCGGGTGCATAGTCGGGATCGATCTGGAGCACCCTTTCGATCTCCTTGCGCAGCCGGCGAGCCTTGGTCACGGAGCTGAGCGCCCCCTGCTGTCTGACCATGGCGCCCAGGTTCGCCATGTAATAGAAATGGCCCTCCTTGCCCTCCGGATCGGCTTCGATCGCTTTCTTCCCGTACTCGACCCCCCTCTCCCAGAGCTCGATCTTCCGGTCTTCCTGGTCCTCTCCCAGGATGGTGCCGTAGATCTGGTACATCTCCGAGATCCTCCAGAGGATGCGGTAGTCGTCGGGACGCGCCCGGTGCGCGTTCTCGTACAGCCGAATGGCCCGGTCCAGGCGATCCTGGCCCAGATGGTAGGTGCAGTAGAGCTCGTCCCCCTCCTGGAGGCAGCTCTCCACCTCGCCGGCGCCCGCGGCGTGAGCGAGTTGCAGGAGAACCAGCAGAGCGATCGCCGGCATTGCCGCGGCCTTCATGTTCCCGTCCCCCTGAGGCGTCGCAAGGCGGTCGATAAACGGCCATCTGCGGGTGACGCATGCGTCGCCCCTACGTAGAATATCCCTCACTCTTTCGACCTCGAGGCCGCGTAGACCATGCGGTAGAGCTCGAGCGATTCCCGAGGCAGCTCGCAGGGCGTGCCGATGCTCCTGGCGAGAATGTAGATCTGGGCCGCCTGCTCGATCAACTCGGCAACGTGTAAGGCCTCTGCCAGATCTCGGCCAACGGACAGGGCTCCATGGTTCGCAAGCAGAACGGCGGCACGGTCCGCCAGTCCCCTGATGACGTTCTCGGCCAGCTCGCGGGAGGCCGAAGGCGCATACTCGGCCACCTCGACCGGGCCGCCGACGTAGGGAACGAGCTCTTCCAGGACCGCAGGGATCGGCATCCTCAGGATCGCCAGCGCGGTCGCGTGGCGCGAGTGGCTGTGGCATATGGCCCCTACGCCGGCCCTGGCCGCGTAGATCCTCCTGTGCACGATGGTCTCGGTGGAAGGAGGTCGGCCCCGGGTCAGCACCTTACCGGCCAGGTCCACGATCACCGTGTCCGCTGCCGTCATTTCGGAGTAGGCCAGGCTGCTGGGCGTGATGACAAAGACCTCCTGTCCCGGCACCCTCGCACTGACGTTGCCGGCCGTGCCGACGACGAGCCCGCAGGCGGCCATCCGCCTGGCCGCTTCCACGACCTGCTCCCGCAAGATGGCGTGTTCCACGATGGATTCCTCCTCCCGAGAGGCTGTCGACAGACGCTCATCTGCTACATGCATAGCATGATCGGAGGAGTCGAATCCAGGGAGGTTTTTGACATGCTGCGAGCGCCTCTCCTATATTCTGCGATGTTCGACACCCTCTGAAGGAGCCGCCCCCATGCACCCTTCCCGGATGCCCCTGTTTCGACGCCAAACGCGGATGACGAAAGCTGCTGCTGCCGCCGTGCTCGTTCTGGTGCCGCTCGCGGCGGGTTGCGGCGACAGCGGCGAGAGCCAGCCTGCACCGTCCTCGTCCGTTTCCTCCTGGAACGGCGACCCGACGGTCCGGACCCTGTATGGTTCCGCCGGGGGGCTGCAGGACGCTGCGGAGACCTGGGTGTGGAGGGCGATCCCCTACGCCAGGCCGCCCGTGGGGCCGCTCCGCTGGAGGGCTCCTCTGGAGCCCGACTCCTGGCAGGGAGTCCGGGAGAGCACGAAATACTGCAGCCTCTGCACGCAGTACTTCCCGGTCGGAGACCTCGTTGTCGGGAGCGAAGACTGCCTTTACCTGAACGTCTGGAGGCCCCGCTCGGCGGAGAAGGGGTTGCCCGTGTACTTCTGGATCCACGGCGGCGGCAACACGATCGGCGGCGGGGCCATCGGAGAGGATTACTCCGGGGCGAACCTGGCGAGCCGTTCCAACCTGGTCGTGGTGACGGTCAATTACCGGCTCGGCCCCCTCGGCTGGCTCACCCACCCTGCTCTGAGGAGCGGAGTGCCGGGAAGCGAACAAGACGACTCCGGGAATTACGGCACGCTCGACCTGATCCAGGCCCTCAAGTGGGTGCGGCGCAACATCGAAGCTTTCGGCGGGGACCCGGACCGGGTCCTGATCGCGGGAGAGTCTGCGGGCGGCGTGAACGTGCTGTCCCTGCTCATCTCGCCGCCCGCCCGGGGCCTTTTCCAACGGGCCATGGCGGAAAGCGGCGGGCCCCTGACGAGCAGCATCGAACAGGGAGAGCAGGGGGCCGTGAGCCTCCTGCTCGAGCTTCTCGTGCAGGACGGTGCCGCTGCGGATCCCGACGAGGCTCAGGCTGTCCTCGACGGGATGAGCCACCAGGAAATCGCGGACTATCTCCGGTCCAAATCCGGTGAAGAGCTGCTGGCCGGCTTCGTGCCTTCTTTCGGCGGCATGATCGAGGTGCCGAACGTGTTCGAAGACGGCACGGTGATCCCGGCGGGCGCATACGCGGCCCTCGATTCCGGTGAATACCCGAACAAGGTGCCCATCATCCTGGGGAGCAACAAGGAAGAGCTCAAGCTCTTTCTCTTCCTGGATCCGGCCTTCGAGGGACGCGACGATCTCTATCAGGTCGTGACTGCCTATGGCAGCGACGAGTGGAAGGCCCAGGGCGTGGATGAAGTGGCTCGCAGGCTCGCGGCTCGTGCCGACCAGCCCTCCGCCTACGCGTATCAGTTCCTGTGGGGCGCCGGCGGCGAGAGCGGGCAGAGCATGATCCCGGAGCCCTGGGGCTTCAAGCTCGGTTCCTGCCACACTCTCGAGATCCCCTTCTTCTTCGGCAACGAAACGGTCAACATGATCATGCAGCTCTTGGTCTTCAACGAACAGAACCGGCCCGGCCGGGAGATCCTGAGCGCAGCCATGATGCAGTACGCGGCCAGCTTCGCCCGCTCCGGCGACCCCAACGAGCCGGGTGCGGCCCTGCCGGTGTGGGAGCCCTGGTCGAACGACCCGGGCGGCCCCAAGAGCATCCTCTTCGACGTGGACCGCGATCAGGCCCTGAACGTCCGCATGTCCACCGAGGAGACGACCCGCGAGGGCATACGCGCGAAGCTGGCCGCCGAGGTGCCCGAGCCTCTCTACTCCGAGGCGATCGAGTACCTGGGCTGGTAACGCGACCATGTGTCCCAAGGGTTCGCGCAGAAATTACTTTCCATTTCTCATCCCATCTTCGGGCCATCTTCGACCGCTCCTCAATCGCAAGATCCTCGACATAGCCGTGCTATGCCTGCGGTCTCGCTCAATCGTCGCGGCCGAATCTGACCCAAATCTGGGCGCGAAACCTCCC
>JBFLZG010000091.1:0-5946 GCA_040756235.1 bacterium
GCGACCTGGCCAAGGCCGGGATCATCGATCCCACCAAGGTGGTCCGCAGCGCCCTCCAGAACGCATCGAGCGTGGGCTCCCTGCTGCTCACGACCGAAGCTCTGGTGGCCGAGATTCCGGAAGAGAAGAAGGAAATGCCGCCCATGCCTCCGGGCGGCGGTTACGGCGGAGGGTACTAGGAGCCGGGTCCTGCGTTTCCGGGCGGCCTTGTCCGGGAGCGCGGGCCGTCTGCTTCCAAGCTCTGTTCGGACGAAGAAGGAAAGAGGGATCCCTCTTTCCTTCTTCTTTTTGGAAGCGCCTGCCTGTATCTTCTCTCCGATTAGGAGGGAGTCATGTCTGCTCCGCAGAGAACAAGCCCTGATCGTTTTCTCTCAGGCGTCAACTACTGGCCCGCGGTGCGCGGATTCCATTGGTGGAGGGACTTCGACTCGGCGCGAGTCGCAGAGGACCTCCGGGTCGTTCAGGAGACAGGCTGGCGGGCGGTACGGGTGTTGCTCGACTGGGAGGAGCTCCAGCCGCGTCAGGGCAGAATTTCCACCCGGGCGCTGGATGCGCTGGTCCGCACAGCCGAGATCGCAGACCGTCGTTCGCTTCAGATCCAGCCTGCCTTGTTCACCTGTCACGCAGGCGGCGTGAATTGGGCTCCCGCGTGGATGCTCCGAGCCAGGGAAGAGGGAATGCGGTTCCCGGTCTTCTCGTCCGGCAGGGTCAGGTGGAACGCACCCCGGAACTTTTACAGCGAAGCCGAGATGCTCCAGGCCCAGGTGCTGTTGGTGCGCGAAGTTTCGGGGGCGCTGCAAGGGCATCCGGCGCTCAGGGCCTGGGACCTGGCGAACCAGCCTTCCCGCCTGATCGTACCCCCCGACCGGGAGGCGCTCCGGCTCTGGCTGCGCGTGATGACCGAAGAGCTCCGGTCGAGGAACACAAAGGTCCCCGTCACGCTGACGCTGGATGCAGAGGACCTGTGGGGGGCTCGGATGCTCGCACCGCGGCACCTTGGGGAGTCGCTCGATTTTCTTTCCCTGCACGCCGTATCCGGGGCCTGTCCGTTCGAGGAAAGCTCAGCCGACGGGGCCGTGGCACCCTTCCTCGGCGTTCTGGCCCGCTGGCTGGGAGGGGGAAAGGACGTGCTGCTGGCGGCGTGCGGCAGCCCCACGTGGCCGAGTGGGGTCCCCGCCGAGACGCTCGACCCCGACGGCAAGCTCGCGCTGGTCACGGAGACCCGGGCTTCGGATTACATGGAAAAGGTCCTGGCCCGCAGCCGCGAAACGGGTATGCTGGGAGCGTTCGTGTGGTGTTACGCGGACTGCGCACCCGCCCTCTGGCAGGAGCCTCCCTTCGATCTCGCTCCCCGGGAAAGGTTCTTTGGCGTGTTCCGAGGCGACGGAAGCCCCAAGGCAGCGCACGCGCTCTTCAGGTCCTTCACCGGGCTGCCGCAGGCGAGTGCGCCGCCGGCGCCGCCGGAATGGATCGACGTGAGCCCGGAGGAGTACGAGCGGGACGCTTTGGGTCAGGCGAAAAGGCTGTACAAGCGGTACCGGGAGCGAGTGGCAGACTGTTGAAGAGGCCCATCTGCGGACCCCGAACCGGGTGGCAGGGCGAGCGGCCTGCGCGGTCTACTCCTGATTCCCCGTATTCCCCTTCTGGTCATCCGGGACCTCCATGCGCAGCTCCATGGCGAATTTCTTTTCGACCACCAGGTAATCACGAATGGTTTGGGCCGCCGCTTCGCCATCGCCTTCCTGAATATATCGGGTCAGATCTCTGAGGATCTGGACGTTCCTGCCCAGCTCCACGAGACGCTGCGAGAAGCTGGCGAATTCCGTGCGGCGCACGCTCGGCTCGAAATCCTCCAGCAGGCGATCGAGCAGCGGGTTCCGGATGATCTGCCGGCAGACCGCCGAGTATTCGAAAACCGCTTCGTAGTATCCCGTGGTCTCGCCCGCCGCAGCGAAATCCTCGAGCTTCTGCATGGCCTCGCCAAGGGCGTGCAGGTCCTCTTCCGTTCTCATCTCCGCGGTCTTTCTTGCCAGCAGCGCGTAGAGCTCCGTCAGTACGTCGTACAGGCAGTCGATAAAAGCTGCCGACATCTCGGTGACCCGGACGCCACGGCGCGGCGTGAGCTCGATCAGCATCTTCTTCTCGAGGATGAGGAAGGCCTCGCGGATCGGACCGCGGCTGACGCCCAATTCCTGCGCCAGCTCGGCCTCGCCGATCCTCTTGCCGGGCGGAAGCTCTCCCCGAATGATCTTGTTCCTCAGGTAGCGGGCAATCTGATCAGGCAAGTTGGTTGGTTTGAAGGCCATACGAAACCGCTCCTCCGCTTCCGCTCCGTCGAGTGAGACGGCCAGCCCATTCACGCCGCGCGGTCAGGATGGAATAGTAGTCCAGAGATCACAAAGAAATCAACCGCTGCCACGCCCAAGTGCTTCTTTTTCAAAGCATTTAGGCTAGATACCGCACCCTCATGGGCGCTCCGGCCGGTTCTGGATGGAAGCAAGAATGAAAAACTTTGTATCATTATAATATTGTCGACAAAAAAATTGTTGACATGAAACCAGATTCAGGTCTATATACACGAAAAAGACGCGAGCGTCCAAAGATGACCTTCCGAGCCAAAAACCTTCCCGAGCAAATCGCTTTCCACCTCCGGGACCAGATCGTTCACGGCGAGCTGGCCCCGGGAGCTCGGATCGCGGAAGCGGACTTGGCAGAGAAGCTGGGCGTCAGCCGGGCGCCGATCCGCGAAGCTTTCCGAATCCTGGAGAAGAAGATGCTCCTGGAGCTGATGCCCCGGCGCGGGGCCCGGGTCACGGAGATATCGCCCGCGTTCGTAGAGTGGCTCTATGACGTGCTGACGGAGCTCTACGCCTTGCTGGTGAAGAAGGCCAGCGCAAACCGCCAGGAGCACGATCTGAAAAGGCTCCGGGACGCACTGAAGAAGATGGAGGAGGCCGCCGCGAGCGGGGACGCAGGGAGCTACCACAATGCGCTTTTCGCTTACGGCTCGACCTGTCTGGAAGCAGCGGGAGACCCGCTGCTCGGGCGCCTTTTGGACGATTTCGAGCCGAGCCTGCGGCGGATGCAGTTCGCGATTTTCACCGAACGCGTCGAGGGCCTGAAGAAACACGTCCCCTTTGCCGAACGGGTCATGTCTTACATCGAAGAGCGCAACGGCCCCAAAGCCGCTGAGACGATGCGGGACTACATGCACAAGGGCAAGGATCTGGCAATGAGTCTTTCCAGGAAGCATTCCGGTAACAGTCAAACGAGCGGATTGGCCGGTAATCCTCAAAGATGAACCAGGGGGAACAAGGAGGAACCAGATGGGCGTGCTGTATCCGTCGCAGCAATGGGCAGAGGCTTTGGCCAAGGCGATCAACGGGAACGCGCAGGCGCAAGAGCTCGGCAAGAACTGGGGGACAGACTTCAACGGGAGCTTCCTGTTCGAGATCACTCCGGGCTCCGGGCTGAACGAGACGCAGTATTTCTACTTGAACCTGAAGGGCGGCAAGGCGCTCGAAGCCAGGATGGTCCAGGGCCGGTCCGACGTGACCCCGGGCTATCTCGTGACGGCGACCTACGCCGACTGGAAGCCGGTGGTGAAGGGGCAGAAGGACTTCGTCGAGGGGATCATCAAGGGCATCTTCAAGGTCGACGGGGACATGTCCAAGATCATGAAGAATGCCAAGTTCGTCCGCGCGGTGGCCAACAGCCTGAGCAACGTGCCGTCGGAGTATCTCGGCGAGTGATCCCGGGCCCCTGGTTCCTGCAGGCGGGGCCCGCTGGGCGCCGCCTGCGGTAAACAAGCCCGCGTGGAGGTACCCATGATCCAAGTCGGGGTGAAAGGCGAGGACCTGAACGGGATCGCGCGGACCATCAAGTCCCTGATGGAAACCAACCTCAAGGACCCGGCCGTATGCAGGAGCATCGGGAAGGTCAAGGGCAGTCTGGTCGTCACGGAGCCGGCGACCGGCGTCTCCGCGACGATCTTCTTCAACAAAGGTGCCATCGACATTCAGAACGGGGCCATAGCCAAACCCTCGGCCTTTCTGGAGGCAGGCTTCGAAGAGCTGGCGGAGGTGAGCAGCGGGCAGGTGGGTCCCTTCAAGGCGCTGCTCACGGGAAAGGTCAAGGCGCGGGGCAATTACCTCAAGCTTCTCCGGATGGCCAAGGCGGTGATCTGCAAGGAGGGGTGAGTCGGGCATCCCGAGACGCGGGGGCCTGCCGCAAGGCGCAAACCTCTTCCGGGAGGCCCATCCAGTAAAGCCGGGAAGCCGGCAAGCCTTTCAATCGAGAAGGAGAAAAAAACATGAGTGCCTTGAATGAGCTGCTCACCCTGCCCGCTCGTAAGGACAATCCGTACCTCAAGGAATGGATGGCCAATGCCGGCCGCGTGGTCGGTGTGACGTGCACCTATGCCCCGGAGGAGATCATCTACGCGGCCGGTCTGCTGCCGTACCGGATGGAGGCCAGGGGGTGCGCGGACACGGACCTGGCGGACGTCTACTTCCACCGGTTCAACTGCACCTTTGCCCGCAGCCTCCTGCAGGCCGGGCTCGCCGGAGATTACAAGTTTCTGGACGGTTTCTGCGTGCTCAACGGGTGCGAGCAGATCCGGCGCCTGTACGAGGTCTGGCAGAAGGCCGTGCGCACGCCCTACCAGTACATGATCACGATCCCCCATACGATCTCCGACGCGGGTCTCGCCTGGTACCGGGAAGAGATCTCCAACTTCAAGGAGAACCTGGTGGGGAATTTCTCCGGCCGGCTGACCGAAGGGGACCTCTGGCACGCGATCCGGGTGTACAACGAGACCCGGCGGCTGGTGCAGGAGCTGTACGATCTGCGCAAGGCCGAAAACCCTCCGATCACCGGCGCGGACGCGGCGCGCATCGTTCTCTCCGCCTACATCATGCCCAGGGAGAAGTACAACGGGCTTCTCCGGGAGGCCCTGAAAGAAATCCGGGCCAGGAAAGGGATCTCGGGCTATAAGGCCCGGCTGCTGATCGGCGGCGCGGCTCTCGACGACCCGCAGCTCATGGAGCTGGTCGAGGGGCAGGGCGGGATGATTGTCTCCGACACGCTCTGTTTCGGCACCCGGAACTTCGGGACCCTGATCGAAGAGAACGGAGGCAATCCTCTGGACGCGATCGCAAAGCACTACTACAACCGGAACCCGTGCCCCAGGATGCAGAAGCAGTTCCCGAGCCGGCTCCGCTACACGGAGGACATGGCCAAGGGCGCCAAGGTGGACGGCGTGATCCTGGAGCGGATCGTCTTCTGCGACAGCCACGGCGTGGATGCCCCCATGCTGGCCGAGAGGCTGGAAGAGCAGGGGATCCCGACACTGGTCCTCGAAAGGGAATACGCGCTCTCGGACGTGGGGAGGCTCAAGACGCGCGTGGAGGCGTTCCTCGAAAGAATCGCCAGGGGGTGAGTGGGCGCCTCGGGATCCGAATCACCAGATGACGGGCGAAAAGCCGGGAGGTCCGATCCGATGGAACTGAAAGAGCAGAAAGACCGGAAGGTGATCAACCAATATGTCCGGGCGGGTTACATGGGCAACTATCTTCTGGACCAGCAGGGGCTGACGAACCTGGATGACTGGGGCGGGATCGAGACGGTCAAGGAGATCCTGCCCGATGACTACAAGGAGATCGCCGATATCGTCCAGGTCCCCCTCCTCGACGTTTGCCTGAAGGAGAAAAACCGCGGTATCGCCCGGGCGGTCTTCCGGGCGGCCCAGGACTATTTCGAGATGGTCGTCAACGCGCTGGATAACGGTACTCCGATCTGCGAGCACTACTTCCCGATCAGCACCGAGTTCATTTCGGCCGTGGGCGCCATGCCCGTTTCCTTCGACGCCCTGGGAGCGATCTCGTCGGTGTTCTGGACGAACGGCTGCGAATCCGGCATCGACCGGCTCCTCTCGGAGGGATACCC
>JBFLZG010000092.1:0-39545 GCA_040756235.1 bacterium
GCTGTTCAAAAATGCCCAGATGCAAGGCGCACGAAGTCCTGAGGAACGAGGCGTACATGGAAGTACGCCGCAGTGACGAAGGACGAGTGCAACGCCGCAGATGGGCGTTTTGGGACAGCCTCTAGATAACCAGCGCAACCAGCTCCTCATCTCTTCCGCCACCTTGTCCAGGTCTGCCTGGGTCCGGCTGGCCACCACCACGTCTGCGTCAGGTCATACCTATTTATGAGAAGCTACATTGACATGATTACATTTGGAGGAAATGTACCAGAGCCCGGGACCCCTGTCAAGGGGAACCGGCAGCTCGGTCGCCGCGCCGGGCCGGCCAGCGGCATGGACGGGCGAAAAGGAGCACAACCAAAACACAGGGGGGCTCTGGGGGCAAGGAGCGAGCAGCGGGGACTCCCGTCCCCCAGGGATGTTTTTCAACGGGTTGCTTGACTTTAGGCAGAAGATGTATTAGTAAGACGTACACAAAGTCAGACCAAAATTTCTACGCTGAGCACGTTCGTTTCCGTGCCATCACGAGACCTGATCGTGAAGGAGGTCCTTGTGGACCGGGAGACGATCATGGGGTGACACTCGACTCCGGTGACCCCATCGAGCTCGCCAACCGGACCAGCGGGAGCCCATGCGCCCGAAAGTTACCCTTTGCGTACCTGGAGTCCGTGCTCCGTTGCTGTCGAACCTCGTGCTGGACGACCTGGATCGAGAGTTGGAGCGGCGTGGGCACCGGTTTGTGAGAAATCCATCTGATCGTGCAAAGTCCCTCTGGGCTGTTGGACCGAGCATGGACCCGTGCGCCCGAGGAGGCTTGTCCATGGGAGGGTAACGGAATGTTCGATGCAAGATTGGTCGAGGCCATCCGCAAGGCACGAGAAGAGTGGGAGCGAGCGTGCGGCTCGGGAGGGGGCCGGGATCAGAAGCCCGTCACGACCATGGGGGGGATCCCGGTCCAGGGGGTGTACACGCCGGAGGACCTGGCGGAACGGGGCGTCGACTACCTGAGGGACATCTCTTTCCCGGGCGCCTATCCCTACACCCGGGGCATCCACCCTACCATGTACAGGGGCCGGCTCTGGACCGTCCGGCAGTTCATGGGCTTCGGGGACCCGAGGAAGAGCAACGAGCGGCTGAAGTACCTCATGAAGTCCGGGGCTCCGGGCCTGAACGTGGCGTTCGACCTGCCCACGATCAACGGCGTCGGCTCGGACCATCCTCTGGCCCGGGGCGAGATCGGCCGGGACGGGGTGCCGGTCAACTCGCTGGAGGACGTGGAGCAGCTGTTCGACGGGATCCCCCTGGGAGAAGTGAGCACCTCGCTGGTCATCGCCTATCCCCCTATTCCGTGCATGTTCATCGCCACGGCGGAAAAGCAGGGGGTCCGGCCGGACCAGCTGCGCGGCACCTTCCAGAACGACAGCATCTGCCGGGACGTGGCCGCCAACGTACGCGTGGTCCCGAGGAGGGCGGAGCTGAAGCTGTGCGTGGACGTGGTGGAGTACGCGACCCGGCACATGCCCCTCTGGTACCCGATCAGCATCGTGGGCTATCAGATCCGCGAGAAAGGGTGCACCGCCGCCCAGGAAGTGGCGTTCACCCTGTCGGACGGGATCGAATTCGTGCGCGCCTTCATCCAGCGCGGCATGGACGTGGACTCGTTCGGGCCGAGGCTGTCCTTCATGTGGAACGCCCACAACGACTTCTTCGAGGAGGTCGCCAAGTACCGGGCAGGCCGGAGGATCTGGGCCCGGATCATGAAAGAGAAGTTCCAGGCCAGGAACCCGAGGTCCATGCAGCTCCGGTTCCACACGCAAACTTCCGGCGTCTCGCTGACGGCCCAGCAGCCGCTGAACAACGTCGTGCGCGTCGCAGTCCAGGGGCTGGCCGCCATCCTCGGGGGCACGCAGTCCCTGCACACGAATTCGCTCGATGAAGCCATGGCCCTGCCGACCGAGGAATCCGTGAAAGTGGCCGTGCGCACCCAACAGATCCTCGCCTGCGAGTCCGGGGTGACCCGGACGGTGGATCCGCTCGCAGGGAGCTATTACGTGGAGTCGCTGACCAAGGACATCGAGGACGCGGCCATGGCCTACATCGAGCGGATCGAGGAGCTGGGCGGCGTCATCGAGTGCATCGAGTCCGGTTACATTCAGAAAGAAGTGACCAAGGCCGCCTACGAGTACCAGCGCAAGGTGGAGAAGGGCGAGGAGATCATCGTGGGCGTGAACGACTTCGTGGACCAGGAGCAGCCCAAGCTCAATCTCCTGGAGATCGACGATGCGTTCGAGCGGTACATGTGCCAGCGCATCAAGGAGGTGAAGGCGAGGAGGGACTCGGGGGCGGTGGAGCGGGCCCTGGACCAGCTCAGGGAAGCCGCCTTCCGGGACGAGAACCTCATGAGCGCGACCCTGGATGCGGTCAAGGCCTATGCCACGCTCGGCGAGGTCTGGGACGTGTACAGACAGAGGTACGGGAGCTTCGACGAGAAGGCGCACGTTACGGGTCTATGAGACCAGAGGGAATGCGAATGGACGAGACCATCCGGGTTCTGGTCGCGAAACTGGGGCTTGACGGGCACGACCGCGGCGCTTTGATCATTGCCCAGAGCTTGAAGGAAGCCGGCATGGAGGTGATCTATACCGGCCTCAAGAACACGCCGGAAGTGATCGCGGACATCGCCGTCCAGGAGGACGTCGACGTGATCGGCGTGAGCATCCTGTCCGGGGCCCACCTCGTGCTCATGCCGATCCTCATGGAGGCGCTCAAGGAGAGACGGGCCGACGATATCCCGGTCGTGGTGGGCGGCGTCATTCCGCCGCCGGACATCCCGAAGCTGAGGGGCATGAACATCAAGGAGGTGTTTCCGGCAGGGAGCGCGATCGAGACCGCCGTGGAAGCGATCCGCGGGCTGGCGGCCGCGAAGGCCAGAGGCGGCAAGGCATGACGGGATTGCCGGAGAGGGCCAGGGCCGGCGAGGTTCGTGCCGTGGCCCGGCTGATCACGCTGCTGGAAAAAAGGGACCCTCAGGCGATCGAGACCCTGAAGGAGATCTACCCCCATTGCGGCCGCGCCCATGTGGTCGGGGTCACCGGCCCCCCGGGCATGGGGAAGAGCTGCCTCATCTCGGGCTTGATTCGACAGTTGCGCGCCAGGGAAAGGTCGGTCGGGGTCCTGGCGGTGGACCCCACGAGCCCCTTCTCCGGCGGCGCGATCCTCGGAGACCGGGTGAGGATGATCGAGCAGAGCGGAGACAAGCAGGTCTTCATTCGCTCCATGGCTTCGCGCGGGGCCATGGGGGGCCTTTCTGCGGCCGTGAACGACGCGGTCGACGTGTTGGACATGGCCGGCAAGGACGTGATCCTGGTTGAAACGGTGGGCGCCGGCCAGGGAGAGATCGAGATCGCCCGGCTGGCCCATACCGTCATCCTGGTGCTGATGCCCGGGTGCGGCGACACGCTGCAGGCCATGAAGGCCGGCATCATGGAAATCGGCGACATCCTGGTCGTCAACAAGGCGGACAGACCGGGGGCGGATGAAACCGTTGCGGAGCTCGCCGCCATCCAGCAGTTCAAAGTCACGGAGCCGGAAGCGGACTGCTGGACCGCCCCGATCGTCCGGACCTCCGCGTGGACGGGCGAAGGGCTCGGCGATTTGGAACAGGCGATCGAGAAGCACCTCCGGTTCATCCGCGAGCGCGATCGGATGGCCGGAAGGAACCGCCAGAGGCGGACGCGGCAGTTCCTCGACATTCTCACGCAGCGGATCCGCGACGAGTTCATGGCCGAGCTCAACGCGGATCCGGCCCTTAAGCAGTGGGTCCGTCGAATCGGAGATCTGGAGCTGGATCCCTATCGCGCTTCGGACCAGGTCATCGAAATGATCAAAGAGGCGAGAGAACGAAGCAGGAGCGGCGGCCGAGCGGGACGATGATGCGGTGGCGCCGGTGGGGCGGGAGCGTCCGTCCGCTGAGCAACGGCTTGTTGGAGGGGAGGCATATGGACTTTCGTCTGACGGAAGAGCAGCAGATGCTCAGGGACATGGTCCGGAAGATCGGCGAGAAGGAGTTCGCGCCCAGGGCCGCGGAGATCGACCGGACCGAGGAATTCCCCTGGGAGCACAAGAAGATCCTGCAGGAGAACGGTCTGCTCGGCGTGCAGGTCAGCCAGGAATACGGCGGTGCAGGGGCAGGCATGGTATCCATGGCCCTGGTGGTCGAGGAGGTGGCGTGCGTGTGCGCCTCGACCTCCGTGATCCTGACCACCCAGGCCCTGGCCACCGATCCGCTGGTCATCGCCGGCACGCACGAGCAGAAGATGCGGTGGCTCAAGCCCATGGCCGAGGGGGCGGTGCTCGGCGCCTGCGCCATCACCGAGCCGGGGGCCGGCTCTGACGTCACCAACATCAAGACGACGGCCACGGCCCGGGACGGCGGCTACGTGATCAACGGCACCAAGCTCTTCATCACCAACGGCGGCGTGGCGGATACGATCACGGTCGTTGCCTACACGGACAAGAGCAAGGGGCACAGGGGCATCAGCATGCTCCTGCTCGACAAGAAGACTCCCGGGTTCTCGGTCGGCAAAGAAGAGAAGAAGCTCGGCATCCGGGGCTCGGATACGCGGGAGCTGCTGTTCGAGGACTGTTTCGTTCCCAAGGACCAGCTTCTCGGGAATCCGGGCGAGGGGTTCAAGATCCTGATGAAGACCTTCAATTACACCCGGCCCGGGGTTGCGGCCCAGGCCATCGGCATCGCCCAGGGCGCGCTGGATGCGGTCGTCCGGCACGTCAAGGAAAGGGTCCAGTTCGGAAAACCGCTGGCAGAGTTCCAGGGGCTCCAGTGGATGCTCGCCGAGATGGCGCTGAAAATCGAGGCGGGCCGGACCCTCGTGCACCGGGCCTGTGCGACGATCGACAACGAGCCCGACTCGCCCGACATTGCCCGCCTGGCCTCCATGGCCAAGTGGTTCGCCTCGGACGCGGCCATGCAGGTGACGACCGATGCGGTCCAGATCTTCGGTGGATACGGATACTCGAGGGAGTACGCCGTGGAACGGATGATGCGGGACGCCAAGATCACCCAGATCTACGAGGGGACCAATCAGGTCCAGCGCATCATCATCGCCAACCAGATGCTGAAGTAGTCGAGAGCTGGAAGAAAACAGGCAAGAGGTCAAAGGTGAAAAGCGCAGAGTCGTGCCCCCCTCGAGGCTTTTCACCTTGACCGAATGCCCTTCGGAGGCTGTCCATAGACGCCCATCTGCTGCGGTGCACGCGTCCTTCGTCATTGCGGCGTACGGCCACGTACGCCTCATTCCTCAGGATTTCGTGCGCCTTGCATCTGGGCATTTCTGAACAGCCTCCAGGAGCCGAATTCTCGGACAGGCCCCTTGGTTGTCCACCCTTCGGACCCGATTCGAAACGCCTGTAACCTGCAGTAGGAGGTGGATGGACCATGCAACCGAATGAAATCGTGATCGTCAGCGCGGTGCGCACGCCTTTCGGGCGGTACTGCGGCTCTCTGCGTGACATGGATTACTTCGAGCTCGGCGCGATCCC
This sequence comes from bacterium, assembly GCA_040756235.1. Taxonomy (GTDB): domain Bacteria; phylum Desulfobacterota; class DSWW01; order DSWW01; family DSWW01; genus JBFLZG01. The sequence goes on from JBFLZG010000092.1 coordinate 5,560, forward strand.
GATGCGCGAAGTCGTCGCCAGGGTCCATCTCGAACCTGCCGTCGTGGACGAGGTCTTCTGGGGAGTCGGGGACACCTCGCCCTGCAAGGACGTCTACACGCCGGTGGCGGCCCGGCAGACCTTGCTCAAGGCCGGCCTGCCCGCGGAGACCCCGTCGATCTCCCTGGACAAGGCGTGCGTGTCCGCCATGTCGGCCATCAAGTTGGGGACCATGGCCATGCGGCTGGGAGAGATCGAGGTCGCGATCGGCGGAGGCGCGACCTCGTTCAGCCAGGAGCCGCTCGTCGTCCGGGGGCTGCGCTACCAGGGCTTTCGCATGGGCGACGTCAAGATGGAGGACCCCCTGCTCGCTCTCGGCTACAAGGACTACAACCCGGTCTCGGTGGACACGGACAACGTGGCTTTCGAGTATGGGATCACCCGCGAGGAGCAGGACGCCTGGGCGCTTCGGAGCCATCAGAGCTACGGGGCCGCATGGAAGGCAGGCAAGTTCAAGGAAGAGATCCTTCCCATGAAGATCTCTTCGGGCAACAAGGAGCCCGTTTCCCTGGACATCGACGAGCAGTATCGGCCCGATGCTTCGCTCGAAAGGCTCTCCAAGCTCAAGCCGATCTACGGCACGCGGGCGATCACGGCCGGCAACGCGCCCGGCCTGAACGACGGAGCCACGGCCGTCCTCTTCATGACCCGCAAGAAGGCGGAGGCCCTGGGACTGGAGCCGCTGGCCACCATCGTTTCCATGACCTCCATCGCCATCTCCCCGAACCGCATGCCCGAGGGACCTGCATACGCCATGAAGCAGGCGCTGGACCTCGCCCGCATGAGCCTGGGCGACGTCGATGTGATCGAGATCAACGAGGCCTTTGCCGCCGTGCCGCTGGTGAGCCTGGCCCTCCTGGCCAACCGCGACAAGGCCAGAGCCAAGGCCCTCGAGAGCAGGGTGAACGTGAACGGCAGCGCCATCGCCATCGGCCATGCCAACACCGCCAGCGGCGCCCGCATCATCATGAACCTGGCTTACGAGCTGAGGCGCCGCGGGGGCGGCATCGCCATGGGGGGCATCTGCGGCGGTCTCGCCCAGGCGGACGCCGTGATCTTGAAAGCATGACCGACGCCGAGATTGCGACGCCCTGCGAAGTCGGAGATTCACCTCTTCTTCATGATCGATCTGCTTCCGCCGGATTCTGTCTTCAACCTTTGCGCCGTCGGGCGCGAGCAGCTGTCCATGACCACCTATTCCATCCTTGCGGGCGGAATGGCCGGGGTCGGAATGGAGGACAACATCTACCATTCGAGAGGCGAGCCGGCGAAAAGCAACGCCCAGCTGGTCGAGAGGACTGTCCGCATCGCCAGGGGCCTGCAACGCGCGATCGCCTCACCGGACGAGGCCCGACGGATCCTGGGGATCAGGAAGAAGCAAGGTTCCGTTAGAAGCCTGAGCAAAGGACGCCCAGAGATGCTCGAGAGAATATCCGCAATCCGAAACACGCTGTTCCCCCCAAAACCCACCAAGCTGTTCGAACCGATCCGGGTCGGGAAGATACAGCTGAAGAACAGGATCAAGATGCCTGCCATGGCGATCGCCATGGGTGAGGAAGGCAGCATGTCCGAGGCGGCCAAGGCCTTTTACCTGGAGCGCGCCAAGGGCGGAGTGGCGCTCATGGGGGTGAGCTGCACGGCCACCCGCCTCATTCAAGATCCGATGCTGGGTCTTTACCACGACCGTTTCATTCCCGGGTTGAAGGATCTGGCCGAGACCGTCCGGCCTTACGGGGCCAAGCTCTATGCACAGATGGGGGTCGGGTACAGCTGGGCCTTCGGGGACGCTCCGGTGCAGTTGGTGAGTCCCTCGGGCATCACGTGCTGGGGACGCCCGGGGACGCCCTTCCGGATGGGCGGGCCGTTCGAGCCGACCCTTCCCAAGGAGCTCACGGTCGAGGAGATCCACCAGATCGTCGAGGCTTACGGGGATGGCGCGCGGCGGGCACAAGAGGCGGGATTCGATGCCGTGGAGATCATCGCTGCCGTCGGCTACGTGATCGCCCAGTTCATTTCCCCGGCCACGAATCTGCGCAAGGACCCGTACGGGGGCAGCCTGGAAAACAGGATGCGCCTGTTTCTCGAGATCATCGAAAATATCCGGCGCAAGACCGGCGGGGATTTTCCTGTCTTGTGTCGCATCAGCGGCGCTGACCTGCTGGACGGAAAGGGGTACAGCCTCGAAGACACCAAGAAGATCGCCCCGATGCTGGAAAAGGCCGGAATCGCGCAGATCGACGTGATGGCCGGATGGCACAATGCCTCGGTGGCGATGATCCAGACGCAGGTGCCCCAGGGCTCGTGGGTCCATCTGGCCGAGGGCGTCAAGAGCGTGGTGAGGATTCCGGTGGCGGCCGGGACCCAGATCCAGGATATCCGGGTTGCCGAGCGTGTCGTCGCGGAAGGGCGCGTGGACATGGTGTACATGGCGCGCGCCCTGGTGGCGGACCCGGCCCTGCCGATCAAGGCCCAGACCGGCCGGCTCAAAGACATCCGGCCCTGCATGAACTGCTGCCGCTGCATGGCGGCCTCGGACGAGCCGCCGGTCCATTGCACGGTCAATGCCAGAATGGGAAGGGAGTGGGAATACCCTGAAGAGAGGCCGGCCAAGGATAACAAGCGCGTGCTGGTGGTCGGAGGCGGACCGGCCGGCATGGAGGCCGCGCGCATCGCGACCCTGCGTGGACACCGGGTGACCCTTTGCGAGCAACGGCCCAGGCTGGGCGGCGCGATGCTGCTGAGCTCGATCACCAACCCGCGCATCGGGCCGGTGCTCCGGTACATGGCGCGAGAGGTCAAGAAGCTGTCGATCGATGTCCGGTTCCATACCCGGGTCACGCCCGAGCTCGTGCGAGAGATGAAGCCCGATGTCCTGGTGGTCGCGCAGGGGGGCAAGTCCGCCCCGCTTGCCATTCCCGGGATCGACAAGGAAATCGTGCTGACCCGAAGCGATGCCGAATCGATCCTCGGTGGACGCGCCTCCTCGAAAGGTGGGTTCCTGAACCGGCTCGTGTCCGCGGCTGCGGCGCTCTTGGTGCGGTTCTTCTACGATCCCAGATTGCTGCGATGGCTCTTGGCAGGTCCCTTCCCCTTCAAAAAGCGCGTGACCATCCTGGGAGGAGGCTTTGCCGGCGTGGAGCTGGGGGAAACCCTGCTTCACAGGGGCAAGCAGGTTGCCATCGCCGAGCGTTCCAGGCGCATGGGCTACGACATCGACATCATTCACCGATGGGTGTTCCTCAAGAACCTGAAAGACGGGGGGGCCCAGCTGTTCACGGAAGCCGAGCCCGTGGAGGTGAAAGACCAGGGCGTGGTGATCCGGCAGAAGGAGGCTCAGAACCTCATCGCCTCGGACACGGTGGTGCCCATCAACATCACCACGAACAAGGAGCTGGCCGAAGGGTTTGAAGGAAAGGTGCCCGAGGTCTTTGTGGTCGGGGATTGTGCGGAGCCGGCCAAGCTGATGGAGGCGACGACGGCAGGTTTTCTCGCCGGTCAGAAGATATGATGGAACGATCCATCATGGAGCCGTGCCGGCCTGGACCATGACGCGCGCGACAGTATGCGAATGTTCCGGCCACCAGGCGATGCCGCGCCGTGGTGGGAGAAATCCTCCTCCGGGCGGGTGAAAAGGCGCCAGGCGGGCGGTTGTTTTCTCCCTTGACAGAGTCTTCGCGGAGGTGATATAGAGCTGTGGTCTGACTATCAATAAGTTAAGCCTCATTACCCATTTCTTGATGTCTGGCGCCAACCCTAAGATTCGGAGGTGATTCCCATGATGGATCCGAAGGAGCGGGAGAAGTTCCAGCAGGCCAAGGCCGCCTGGGAGAAAATGAGAGAGAAGTACGCGGCGAAGCTCAAGCCGCAGAAGAATCTCTCTGGAATACAAATCAAAACGGTGTATACGCCGGAAGACGTCGCGCATCTCGACCTGGCCACGATGCCGGGCGTTTATCCCTATACGCGGGGCCTGTACGCGGACGGGTATGCCCTGACCCCCTGGATGCAGCAGATGGTCTTCGGCTACGGGACGTGCGAGGAGACGAGGAAGAAGATGGAGACCCTCGTGGCCCAGGGCATGGAGGGCTACTTCGGCCACAAGGTCTTCAACGTGGTCTACGACATCCCCACCATGTACGGGATCGATGCCGACCATCCCGAGGCGGAAGGAAACGTGGGCCAGTGCGGGGTCCATCTGTGCACCGGTGACGACTACGACGAGCTGATCCGGGGCTGGGAGCTGGAGACGACCAATTTCTCCCTCATCACCGGCGAGAATTGCCTGCCCGGCCTGGCCCACATCGTGGCGGCCGCCGAGAGACGCGGAAAATCCCCGGACTCCCTGAGAGGCAACTCCATGAACTGGTATCCGCGCATCGCCGTTCAGGACATCCCTTCGTGGGAACCGAAGCACGGATACGCCCTGATGACGGACCTGATCAAGTACTGCACGAAGAACATGCCTCCGTGGAACACCACGAACATCTTCATGTACGGAATCTCCGAGGCCGGGGCCACGCCGGCCCAGGAGCTGGCCTACGGATTGGCTTGGGGAAAATCGGTCATCGACGCCGGCAAGGCCGCAGGGCTTGCTCCCGACAGCTTCGTGGGGCGGCTCGGATTCCAGATCGGGATCCAGATGAACTTCTTCGAGGAGATCGCCAAGCTCAGAGCCCACCGTAAGATGTGGGCCAAGATCACCCGCGACGCCGGGTGCACCAAACCGCAGTGCATGCACGCCCGGGTCCACATCCATACGAGCGGCAACGTGCTGGTCGCCCAGCAGCCGCTCAACAACACCGCGCGGATCACCATGCAGATCATGGCCGCGGTCCTGGGCGGCGTACAGTCCATCCATTCCTGCTCCTTCGACGAAACGATCGGCATTCCCACCGAGATCTCCCACAGAACCGCCTTGAGATCCCAGCAGATCATGATGTGGGAAAGCGGACTGCGGCAGGTGGCGGACCCGCTGGCCGGCTCCTACTACGTGGAGTGGCTGACCGATCAGATGGAACAAGAGGCATGGAAGCTCTTTCAGGAGGTCGAGGAGCATGGCGGATACATGAAGGGGCTGGAAGGAGGATGGGTCAAGAACCGGATCGACGCCAGCGCCTATGCAACGAAGAAGGCGATCAAGAGCGGGGAATTGCCCGTGGTCGGCGTCAACAAGTACGTCATGGGCGAGAAAGAGGAGCATCTGCCCTTCCGCGTGGACTACGAGATCGAGCGCAAGGCCATCGAGCGGTTGCGGGCCTTCAGGAGCAAACGCAACAGCGAAGAGGTGCACAAGGCCCTCGGCAACCTGAGAAACGCATGCCTGGACCTCAAGAGCGGCAAAGGCGAGCTGATGCCGGCCCTGATCGAGGCCGCGCGCAAGGGAGCCACCAACGGCGAGATGATGGCGCCCATGCGCGAGGCCTTCGGATGGGCGGTGACCGAGTGAGACCGCTCGCGGCAGACCAGGCGGAGCAAGGGCAATTCCGGGATTTCGTGGAGGAGGTTGCGATCATGTCCGAGCAGAAGATTCGGGTATTGCTGGCCAAGAAGAAGATCGACGTGCACGGCCGGGGGACGAAGCTGCTGGCCCGCGAGTTGCGAGACGCCGGCATGGAGGTCATTTACTATCGCTACGGGACTCCTGAGGAAATCGCCAACGTGGCCGTTCAGGAAGACGTGGACGTCGTGGGGGTCAGCATCATGACCAGCGGCCACCTCGTGGTGGCCGAAAAACTGATCCCGGCCCTCAGGGCAAAGGGCATGAAAGACGTCCTCGTCATCATGGGCGGGGTCATTCCGGAGGTGGATTTCGGGCCTTTGAAGCAACTGGGGATCCACGAGGTCTTTCTGCCCGGATTGCCCGGGGAGCAGATCGCCGAATACATCAAGTCCCACATCGGCAACGCGACTCTGGGCTGATCGCCGAGGGGAGGCCCGGCGAGATCTGCCCGAACGCGCAGATGGTTCATCGACAGCCTCAGGAGGTGCGTCCATGGCTTTTGCAACAATCATCCTGGACCAGAAAGAAGGAATCGCCACGATCACCTTCAACCGCCCGAAGGTGTTCAACGCCTACAGTGAAGAGATGTCCGAGGAGCTGAAGGCGGCGGTCAGGGACGTGGGCGAGGACGCGAGCATCCGGGTCCTCGTGCTGCGGGGGAGCGGTGAGAACTTCATGGCGGGCGCAGACATCTCGATGCTCAACTCCTGGGCCAAGGTGGCGGAGGAGCAGGGATGGGAGAAGGTGAAGGAGATCCTGGATCATCACTTCAGCCCGACCCTGCTGGAAAAGCTTCCGCAGCCGGTCATCGCGGCCGTGGATGGAATGGCCTGGGGCATGGGGAGCGAGATCGCACAGGGGTGTGATTTTCGCATCTGCACGACCAGGGCCTCTTTCGCCCAGCCCGAGATCAATCTGGGCATCATCCCCGGCGGGGGCGGAAGCCAGCGGCTCCCCAGGATCGTGGGCAAGGCCAAAGCCATGCAGATCATCATGACCGGCTCCCCCATCGGGGCCGACGAGGCTTACAAGTGGGGTCTGGTAAACGAGCTCGTCCCGCCCGAGGAGCTCGACAAGGCCGTGCAAAAGCTCATCAAGAAGATCCTGGAGAAGAGCCCGCTCATGATCCGCTGGGCCAAGGAGTGCGTCAATCGGGTCCTGGACCACGACCTGCTCTCCGGCATCGACAAGGAGCTGACCCAGTTTTCCAAGACCTTCAACACGTACGATTCCAAGGAAGGCACCGCGGCCTTCCTGGAGAAGAGAAAGCCGAAGTTCCTGGGCAAGTAGTCGGCACGGGAAGGCGGATCCAACCGTCCAGAGGACACCGGAGAGAGGAATCCCGAACATGGGCACCGAGCTGTTTTCGCTCAAAGGCAAAGTGGCTGTGGTCACCGGAGGGAGCAAGGGCATCGGCAAGGCGATCGCGCTGGGCCTTGCAGACGCCGGGGCGGACGTGGTCGTGGCCAGCCGGACCCAGGCAGACCTGGACAAGGCGGCCGCAGAGGTTTGCGGCAAGGGACAGAGGGCCCTTGCCGTCGCCGCGGATACGACGAATCTCGACTCCATCCGGAATCTCGCGGCCAAGGCCATAGAGGCCTTCGGCAAGATCGATATCCTCGTCAACAACGCCGGACAAGGAGCGACGGTCCCGTTCCTCAAGATTCCGGTGGAGGAGTGGGACCGCATCCTGACCGTCAACCTCAAGGGTTATTTTCTTTGCACCCAGGTCATCGGCGGTTACATGTTCAAGGCGAAATCGGGAAGGGTCATCAACATCTCCTCGGCCATGGGGTCGAGCCCGATGGGATTCATGGCTCACTATGCAGCCTCCAAGGGCGCCATCAATGCCATGACCAAGTCGCTGGCCCAGGAATGGGCCGCCCGCGGGATCACGGTCAACGCCATCGCTCCCTCCTACTTCCTGACCGACATCAACAAGATCGCCTACGAGAACGAGACCACGAACAAGCTGATCATGTCCAAGACGCCCATGGGCCGCTGGGGACAGTTGGATGAAATCGTGGGGCTGGCGGTCTATCTCGCCTCCGACGCCTCCAGGTACATGACCGGAGCCATCCTCCCGTTGGACGGCGGCTGGACTGCCGGATGAGCCTAACTTTCTAACACGAAGAAAAGGAGAATGGCCGATGCCTGAGATCCGCTCGAAACTGGGGAGCCTCCCCGACATAGGCAAGTACATCCGGCCCGGAAGCTTCGTTGCGATCGGCGGCGGGTGGAGCTGCAACAAGCCCATGGCCGTCATCCGAGAGATCGTCCGCCAGAACATCACGGGCCTCAAGGTCATGTCGATCGTCGGCGGCTGGGAAATGGAATGGCTGCTGGCCGCCGGCGCTGTGGAGCATCTGGTTTTCAGCTTCCTGAGCCTCGAGTCCTTTGGCTTGCCGCCGAATTTCCGGCGCGTCGCCGAGCGGAAGCTGATCCGGCTCTCCGAAATCGAGGGCTGCAGCATGATCAAAGGGCTTCAGGCTGCGGGTCAGGGCCTGCCCTTCGCCGCTTTCAAGGGCCCCAAGGGGTCGGACATCATCAAGGAGGCTCCGGAGCTCTACAAGACCGTGAACTGCCCCTTCACGGGCCAGGAGCTGACCGCGATCCAGGCCATCGCGCCGGACGTGGCCGTGATCCATGCCCAGCAGGCCGATGAGCAGGGAAACGTGCAGATCTTCGGCACCTCGGCCTCGGACCTGGACATGGCGAAGGCCTCCAAGGCCGTGATCGTGACGGTCGAGAGAGTCGTCTCGTCCGACGCTCTCCGGGAGAGCAAGTCTGCGACCCTCCTGTTCCGCAACGAGGTCGATCTGGTCGTCCCCTGCCCCTACGGCGCGAGCCCTTGCAGCTCCGTTCCTTTCTACAGCGCCCATCTCACGCAGATGATGAAGGACAGCCAGGGACTGGCCAGCCCCAAGACCGCTCCCGAGTACATCCGTGAGCTCATCGGGAAGGACGAGCAGGCGTACTGGGCAAACGTCGGCGGCGCCGAGAGCCAGCGCAAGCTGGCGGCGCTCGCCCAAAGGGTGGATCGGATCGAGTTCCCGGCCAGGCTCACGAAAGAGCCTGCCGACAAGGTGGAAGTGGCGGACCAGATGGTCGCAAGCCTGGCCAGGACCATCGAGGACGGGGACTCCATCGTCCTCGGCTCGTTCACCCCGCTGGCCTACGCAGCCTACATGCTGGCCAAGCTCACGCACGCGCCGAACGCTTTCATCGTAGGATACAGCGGCGTGGATCCCTACCCGTTCCCGCTCGGCTTCCACACCTCCGAGGCGGCCTGCACGAAGTTCGCCGCAGGGCTCTGGTCCATGACCCAGTGCATCGAAGCGCTCCATCTCCGAGGCAAGGGCGATGTCGAGGCGGTCTCCAGCGCCCAGCTCGATGCCAACGGAGACATCAACATCTCCTGGCTCCCCATGCCCGTCCGTGACGCGAGCGGCCAGCCGACCGGACAGATGAACCCGCGCGGCTTGAGACTGCCCGGCGGGGCCGGAGCACCTGTCGTTTACGGACTGCACAGGAAGAGCATCGCGTATTTCGCCAACCACTCCAAGATGGTCTTCGTGCCGAAAGTGAATTATGTCACCGGCACCCGCTTCTACTTCTCGGAAAAAGAGCGGCTCGCGCAGGGACTTCAGCCCGGCCCCATGATCGTGGTCACCAACCTCGGGGTCATGGAAATGGTCGAGCGCGGCAGTTGGATGGTCCGTTCGCTTCACCGGGGTGTGGCGGCAGACGACCTCCTTAAGAATACGGGCTTCGAGGTGAAAATCCCGGCGGCTTGCCCGACCACGCCGCCGCCGACGAGTCAGGAGGTCGAGCTGATCCGTCAGATCGACCCGCAGGGGATCCGCTTCCTGGACTTCATGAGCGGCAAGGAGCGGGCCCAGAAGCTGCCGGCCATTCTCGAGGCTGAATGGGCGTCGGTGTAGCCACGGGTGAGCGTCCAGCGCATCAAGGACGTGAAGGCGAAGAGGGGACCATGGCCAAAGAGCTCGTCGACATGCGCGATGTCCGATTCGTCCTGTTCGAGCAGCTCGAGGTGGACAAGTATCTCTCTGCCGAGCTCAAGCAGGACTATGACCTCGAGACCCTGGGGATGGTGCTCAACGAGGCCTACAAGCTCGCCCTCACGGCCCTGGCCCCCACCAATAAGGATGGAGACAAGGTGGGATGCCGGTTCGAGGGAGGAAAGGTCATCCTGCCGGACTCCTTCAAGAAGGCGTACGGGCTGATCTCGGAAGGCGGCTGGAACGTGGTGGCGGACGCCCGAGAGGTGGGCGGCCAGGGGCTGCCGCAGGCGATCGACAGCTGCTGCCGGGAGATGTTCGAAGCGGCCAACGTGGCGTTCAGCAACCTCATCAACCTGACCCACGGCGCGGCCAAGCTCATCGAGATCTTCGGCACCCCGGAGCAGAAAGAGACCTACCTGGGCAAGATGTACCAGGGCATCTGGAGCGGGACCATGTGCCTGACCGAGCCGGCGGCCGGGACCGACCTGGGCGCGATCCAGACCACGGCGACTCGAAATCCCGACGGCACGTACTCCATCCGCGGGACCAAGATCTTCATCACCGGGGCCGAGCAGGACCTGACCGAGAACATCATCCACATGGTGCTGGGCCGGGTCGAAGGCGCTCCGGCAGGGACCCGCGGGCTGAGCGTCTTTCTCGTGCCCAAGTTCCGGGTGGAAAACGGCCGGATCGCGCGTCCCAACGACGTGGTCTGCACCGGGATCGAGGAAAAGATGGGCAATCACGGCTCCTGCACCTGCGCCATGAACTTCGGCGACAACGACGGCTGCATCGGCTATCTCGTCGGCAAGGAGCAGCAGGGCATCATGGTCATGTTCCACATGATGAACGAGGCCCGGCACGGCGTGGGCTCCCAGGGGCTGGCGGTCGGGAGCGCGGCCTACCTCGCGGCCCTTGCCTATGCCAAGGAGCGCCTGCAGGGAGTTCCTTTCACCAAGACCCGCGAGCCGGACGCACCGAGGGTCCCCATCATCGAGCACCCGGACGTGCGCTTCATGCTCATGAAGATGAAGGCCTGGGTGGAGGGGTGCCGGGCCCTGGTCTGCTACCATGCTCACTGCATGGACCGCGCGGAACAGGCGGAATCCGAGACCGAGAAGAATCAGTGGCAGGGCATGGTGGAGCTCCTGACCCCGATCGCCAAGGCCTACTCCACGGACCGCGGCTTCGACATCTGCTCCCTGGCGGTCCAGACCCTGGGCGGCTACGGCTACTGCAGCGAATATCCGGTCGAGCAGTTCCTCAGAGACGTGAAGATCACGGCGATCTATGAGGGTACGAACGGCATTCAGGCCATGGACCTGGTCGGGCGCAAGATCGCCATGAGAAAAGGCGAGCTTCTCAAGGCCTTCCTGGAGGAAATCGACCGGACGATCCAGCTGGCCAGGGCCGATCGATCGCTTTCCCCTTACGCTTCGAGAATGGAAGACTCGAAGCAGCTCATCGAAGACAGCGCGCGGCGTCTCATCGAAGAACAGCGTTCCTCCGAAGCAGCGGTGGCCCTCTCCAAGGCCACGGCTTATCTGGAGGCCTTCGGCGACGTCGTCCTCGGATGGCAATGGCTGTGGCAGCTCTGTCTCGCCCGGCAGGCGCTCGAGAAACTGCTGGCGCAGAGGGGCAAAGACTTTGAGAGCCTGGACTGCAGAGCCCCGGGCGACGACGAGGTGGCCTTCTACGTCGGCAAGATCGAGACCGCCAAGTTCTACCTGGAGCGGGTGCTGCCGGCGGTGGGTGGCAAGCTGGAGTGCCTGAAGTCGAAGGCTGCCGGATTCCTGGGGATGGGATCCGACTGTTTCTGAAGCGGAGGACGCTTGGCCGGCCGCGCTCGCGGCGGTGGGGCCGGCGCAAAGGCAGGGCCATGATCGAGCTGCTCGAGGGAATCCGCATCGTCGACCTGACCCGGTTGCTCCCCGGCCCGCTCTGCACCATGTATCTGGCGGACATGGGCGCAGAGGTCATCAAGATCGAGGACACCACCTCCGGCGACTACACCCGCTGGGACCCACCCAAGGTCAAGGAGAACTCCGCCTTCTTTCTCCTCATGAACCGCAACAAGAAGAGCATGCGCCTGAACCTGAAGGCGCCGGAGGGCCGGGAGGTCTTCTGCAGGCTGGTTCGAGGGGCCGACGTGATCGTCGAGCAGTTCCGGCCCGGCGTGGTCGAGAAGCTCGGCATCGACTACGCCTCCATGAAGGCGATCCGGCCGGGAATCGTCTACTGCTCTCTGACCGGCTACGGCCAGGATGGCCCCTACCGGGACCGGGCGGCCCACGACATCAACTACATCGGATACGCGGGGCTCCTCGGTCAGACGGCCAGAAGGGGAGGCGTGCCGGTCGTGCCGGGCCTGCAGGTTGCCGACGAAGCCGGAGGCAGCCTGATGGCGGCGATGGGCATCCTGGCAGCCCTGATCGGACGGCAAAGGTCGGGCCGGGGGCGGTACGTGGACGTGGGGATGCTGGACGGGGTCCTCTCTCTCATGATCATCGGCCTGGGCCACCTGTTCGGGTACGGGCAGTCACCGGGGAGGGGCGACGGGCTGCTGACCGGCGGGGCCCCCTGCTACGACGTGTACGAGACGAAGGACGGCAGGTTCATGGCGCTGGGCGCGCTGGAGCCGAAATTCTGGAAGGAGTTCTGCACGGCCGTGGGGCGGCCGGAGCTGGTGAGAGACCAGTTCCCTGGCGGGCAGAGACGCGAAGAGGTCCGCAGAGAAGTCGAGGCGATCTTCCGGGAAAGGACGCGCGACGAGTGGAGCGCCTTCTTCGCTCGGGTCGACGCATGCTGCACTCCCGTGCTGGACCTCGGGGAGACCGTCGAGGACGCGCACGTGCGGGCCAGGGGAATGGTCTTCGAGATGGATCACCCGGTCGAGGGCCGAATCCGGCAGCTCGGGTTCCCCATCAAGTTCAGCGACTCGGCCTTCGAGGTGCGCCGGCCTCCCCCCATGTGGGGCGAGCACACCGAAGAGGTGCTGAAGGAGCTGAGCTACACGAATGACGAGATCAAGCGCTTGCGCGAGAAAGGCGTGATCTGAGAGTACCGTCCGTACGCAATCCCCTCGAGCCATGGTCACCGGCTGTTCCTGGAAGATCTTCTCCCCGGCCGCGGCTCTTGGGACAAGCTCTGACTAGGGCTTTCCCCTCGGAATCCGGAGCCGCGTCTTCACGATCTTGCCGAGGGCGTTCCTCGGGAAGAAATCCGGCTCCACGAATTCGACCGCCTCGAGAGTCTTGAAGTTGGCAAGCTTCTGGCGGCAGAGGCCCAGCAGCTCTTCTGCGGTTGCCGTCGCGCCGTCCCGGAGCACCACGAACGCCTTGGGGACCTCGCCCAGCCTCTTGTGAGGGATTCCGACGACCGCCACCTCCCTGATCCTGGGATCCTGGGCCAGCACACGTTCGATCTCGGCCGGATACACGTTGAACCCGCCCCGGATGATCATGTCCTTTTTTCGATCCACGATGAAGAGGTGGCCTTCCTCGTCGAAGCGGCCCAGATCGCCGGTGGCGAACCACCCTCCCCGGAGGCTCTCCCCCGTGTCATTCCAGTAGCGCGCGAGCGCCCTCTCGGCGCCGATCTGGATCTCCCCGACCTGGCCGGCCTCCACCGGAGACCCGTCCTCTCCGGCGATTCTGAGCCGGATGTAGGGCAGCACCCGGCCGACGGAGACCCCTTTCGGTGGAGCCAGGGGATCCTCGCAGGCTGCGATCAAGGCGATCTCGGTCATGCCGTAGCAATGGATGATGCGAAATCCGAACTTCCTCTCGAATTCCCTCCTGAGATCGAGCGCAAGGGGGGAGCCGGCGCAGATGCCGAAGCGCACCGTGCTCAGGTCCACTTCCAGCTCACGGGAAGCCGCGTGGATCATGTGGTAGATGGTGGGTACTGCGCTGAAAAAGGTTGCCTTCTCCTTGCCGACGGCCTCGAGGAAGCCACGGGGTTCGAACTTCTCGAGGAGCACCACGGTCCCGCCCGTGTGCATGGCCATGCCCGCCTGGATGAGAAAGGCAACGAGCTGAAAAAAAGGCAGCGCTGCGATGATGACATCGTCCGACCCCAAACCCAGGTGGGCGGAAATCCCTTCGAGGTGGAAACGCAGGTTCTCTTGGGGGTGCAGCGCCCCCTTGGGAAAACCGGTGGTCCCGGAGGTATAAGCGATGACGGCTCCCGCACCGGGCTCGATCTCTGCCGGTGAAGCCTCAGGACACCCGCGTTCCTGTAAGGATTCGAAGGTGAGCGCGCTCTTCGCCTCGGACTCTCCGGCCGCGGCGACGATCACGTGCATCATCCCTTGCCGTGCCCTCTCCGAACCGGCAACCAGCGGCAGATAGTTCCCGTGCACGATGATCGCTTTGGGTTCGGCGTCGCCGAGCAGGTGGTTGGTCTCGTCCTCCTTGAACATCGTGTTGATGCTGAAGGTGATGATCCCGAGCTTCATGGCTGCGTAAAAGGCAACTATGAATTCCGGGCAGTTGGGCATGAGAAGGGCGAGCCTGTCCCCTTCTCTCAGCCCTAATGTGCCGAGGCCGCACGCCACGCGTTCTACTGCATTCAGGAGCTCGCGGTAGGAGATCCGCTTGCGCCCCGCAACGACGGCCGTCTTCTCGGGGTGAAGGAGAGCGTTTCGAACAAAAGTGCCGTAGAGACTCACTGCCTCATGCCCGGGCAACGGGGTAGGCCAAAACCACAAACGTGCAGCCCCTGCATTCTTTTCGCGGGACCGGCGCTTCGACGACGAAGGCCGTGGTAAGGCCCCGGTGCCGCGTTGCGCTCTTTGTCGTTCCCGCGGCGCATGTGAGCCAACCTCGTTCCCTTCATCAGGTTCATCTGGAACCAGGAAATCTTCGAGGCCTTCAGCTGTACTTGTAGAAGCCCTGCTTGGTCTTCCGGCCCAGCTTCTTCTGCTGGATCATCTGCTCCCACAGGGGAGAGGGCTTGTAGCGCACGTCGCCCGTGGCCTCGTAGACCGCCTTGAGCGCGTAATAGCAGACATCCACGCCGGCCAGGTCCGCCACCTGCAGGGGGCCCATCGGGTGATTGGCGCCGAGCCGCATGGCGAGGTCGATGTCCTCGGCGCTGGCGGTCCCGTTGTAGACCAGGTTCGCCCCTTCGTTGTACAGCAGGAGCATGAAGCGGTTGACGATGAAGCCCGGGACGTCCTTCACCACGATCGGGGTCTTGCCCAGCTTCTTTCCCGCCTCGAGCGCCGTCCGGAGGGTCGCCTCCGAGGTCTTCTCCCCCCTGATCACCTCGACCAGGTTCATGAGAGGGACGGGGCTGAAGAAGTGCATGCCCACCACCCGTTCAGGGCTGCCCGTGGCGGCCCCGATCGCGGTGATGCTCAGGGTGGAGGTGTTGGAGGCCAGCACGGTGGCGGCAGGGGTCTTCCGGTCCATCTCGGCGAATATCTTCTTTTTCGCTTCGAGATTTTCGATGATGGCCTCGATCACCAGGCCCGCTCCCGCCAGGGCCTCCTCCAGGCGGACGGTCGTGTGAAGCCGGCCCAGGATCGTGCGCGCTTCATCGCCCGTGATCTTGCCCTTTTCCGCCTTCCGCTTGATGAACCCTTCGATCGTGCCCCTGCCCTTGGCGACGAAGGCCTCCTCGATGTCGCAGAGCGACACGGCGATACCCGACTCGATCGCCACCTGCGCGATTCCCGATCCCATGGTGCCGGCACCGATCACTGCGATTTTTTCCATAGCGCCGCTCTCCTTTCTTCAGGTCTGCTTCCGCACTGGACGATGTCACGAAACGCTTATCGCTCCAGGGGCCGTACGGATCAGCGCTCGAACAACATGGCCATGCCCTGCCCTCCGCCCACGCAGAGGCTCACCAGGCCGCGCTTCAGGTCGCGCCTTTCCAGCTCGTTCATCAGGTGGATGACCAGCCTCGTGCCTGAATTCGCCAGCGCGTGCCCCAGGGCGATCGCCCCGCCGTTCACGTTCAGCCGCTCCCGCTCCCGGTCGGAGAAGCTCAGCTCCCGGATCACGCCGAGACACTGGGCGGCGAAGGCCTCGTTCAGCTCGAACAGATCGATGTCGGCCAGGCGCAGATTCGTTCGCTCGAGAAGCTTGCAGATGGCCGGCACGGGTCCGAGCCCCATGTAGGCGGGATGCACGCCCGAGGAGGCATAAGGACCGACCCTCAGCCGCACCTTGAGCCCCAGGTCGCGCGCCGTCTCCTCGGCCGTCAGCAGCACGCAGCTCGCGCCGTCATTCAGCGGGGACGAATTGCCGGCCGTCACGGTCCCGTCCTTGAGAAAGGCCGGGGCCAGCCCGGAGAGCTGCTCGAGGCTCGCGTCCGGCCGCACCGACTCATCCGTGTCGAAGAGCTTGGGGTCTTTCTTGCCCTGGGGGATCTGGAGCGGCACGATCTCGTTCTTGAATTTCCCGTCCCGGATCGCCCGGGAAGCTTTGACATGACTGTCGCAGGCGAACCGGTCCTGTTCCTCCCGCGAGATCCCGTGCTTGCGCGCCACGTTCTCGGCCGTGATCCCCATGCTGCAACGCTTCTCGAAGTAGAGGCCCCACTGGTCCTCATCCCCGCAGGTCCGCTCGCTCCCTTCGAAGAACCCGTCGAGCAGGTTCTTGTTCCCGGCTCTGAGCCCCCACCTGGCTCCCTCGATGAAATAGGGGATCGAGCTCATCGCCTCGGCGCCGCCCGCCAGGACGACCGTGGCCTGACCGGTTCGGATCAGATCGGCGGCGGTCGCCACGGCCAGCAAACCCGAGGCGCACTGCCTCTCCACGGTCTGAGCCGGGATCGTGTAGGGAAGGCCGGCGCGAAAGGCGCTGAGCCGGCCGACTCCAGGATACCCGTTGTAATGGCAGTTGCCGAGCACGACCTCGTCGATCCGGGCAGGGCTGAGCCCGGTCTTGTCCAGGACCGCCTTCAGCACGGCTCCTCCCAGGTCCTGTGCACGGAAGTCTTTCAGCGTGCCTCCGAAGCGGCCCACCGCTGTCCTGAGCCCCTCCACGATGACGACGTTTTGCATGAGGACAGCTCCTTTTTCCCGTATGGCTCCGTCCCGCGATCCGACCGCCACCCCTCCGAGCCGAGATCTCCTGGACTGACCAGTTTAAGAACTGACATATTATTTAAAATGCCTTGGCCCGTCAAGCCATTTCGGCCGGCCCCGGCAAGCGCCGGTCCCGGAATAGGAACGTGATGAGCACGGGACCGGCCGGCGAACGCTTCTTCGAGGGCGGCGTTGTCCTGAGGTCCGGCTCGATCTGGCTTTCCCGAAAAAGGCTCTGCTATAGTGCCGCCATGCGACCCATTCTGTTTTCCATCGGCCCCCTGGAGATCTCCTCCTACCCGGTGATGATCAGCTTGGGCGCCTGCCTGGCGATCTGGCTCACCGTGCGCGAGCTGGACCGGCTGAGCCTGGCGCGAGGGCCCTATCTGACGATCTGCCTCATTGCCTTTGCGGGCGGTTTGATCGGTGCCCGGATCATGAACTGCATCGTCTTCTATGATCTGTACAGGGACCAGCCGTGGTGGAAGCTGATCGCCGTCTGGGAGGGCGGCCTGGCCATGTACGGCGGGCTGTTTCTGGGTTTGACCGCCGCCTATGGGTACATGCGTCTGAAGGGGCTCTCGTTCTGGCAAGTGACGGATGTCCTGTTCCCGCCCTGGGTGGTCCTGCTGATCGTGGGGCGGATCGGCTGTTTTCTCAACGGCTGCTGCTACGGGGAGCCCACGTCCGCCCCCTGGGGATTCTACTCCCGGAGCGCCGCCAAGGTCAGCGGCTACTACGTGACCACGCACCCGACGCAGCTCTATTCGGCGGGCGCGGCGCTGGTCATCTTCGGGATCCTGTGGCGGGCGCGGCTGAAGCCGCATTTTCAGGGCCGGACCGCCCTCCTCTTCTTGCTGCTCTATCCGGCGGCCCGCTTCGTGATCGAGTATTACCGGGCAGACCCGAGGGGCATGTGGCGCTTCTTCGGCGCCTTCACCCTGAGCGAATCCCAGATCCTGAGCATTCCCCTCTTCATCGCCGCCCTGGCGGCGTGGAGAGTGCTATCGCGGCACGCTCCCGGGGAGCGGCCGGAAGAGGCTCTCCGAAGCGCGAGCGTGGCAGAACAGAGGGCAAAAAAAGCGGGATGAGCTTTGCGCCCATCCCGCTCTTCCGTCTTTTTGGGCTCAGCCGCAGGCTTGCCCGGGCCGTCAGCTATCCCGCGCTTCTCCGGCGCCACAGGATGAGCCCGACGAGGAGGACCGCCGGAATCGCATAGAAGACGACGTTCGCGCTCCGCCCCAGCGTGTGCCTCGGCTGATCCACCGTGGAGCAGCCCGCCTGCAGGCAGTCGAGCACAGGCTGGGCCGGCATGCATCCGTCGTACCCGATGTCCCGGTGGAAGACGTTGATCAGCAAGCCCTCGCCCTCATTGTTCACAAAGAAGCCTTCGATGAGGGACGAGAGGTCCGCAAGCCAGTTGACGAGCCCGCTGATGATGTCGTTGAGCCAGGCGCCGATGCCCAGCGGGTCGCCCTCAGGGAAGAGCCTGAGAGAGAAGCCGCTCAGGATCGCGTCGGTGGACTCGAGCGGGCTCATGACCTGCATGCAGGTGTCCGTCATGCACACGTCTGCGGTCTGTGTGACGGTGGCTGACGTGAAGCCCAGGCCGGCCGTGTATCCGTCAAGCAGTACCTGCAGCGCCGCGTTCTCTGCTTCGCAGGCGAGCCGAACGGGCGTGCAGATGGCAAAGGCGCCTGCGCACAACCCCTCGCAAACGGTCCATTCGGCCCCGCAGGAAATTACGCACCAGGGCCATCCACCGCAGTCTTCCATGCAGGCGTCGTAGTCGGAATCGCAGTCCGCCGCGCAAGAGTTGTATTCCGCATCGCAGTTCCGGCACCAGGCGTTGTCGACCGTGAGCGTCATGTTGGCCGACCAGGCCGGAAGGGTCAGGAGGACCTGGAGCGAGCCGGGGAGAGTCGTGACCGCAAAATCGACACCCTCGAGCGGGATCTCGCTGACCAGGTTCAGGTTGAGGGTATGAGTAAAAAGCAGGGTTACCCACTCGCTGTACGTGTAGTCGATCGGGATCGTGCCGAGGAGATTCAGCACATCATTGAGGAGCGTCGGGTCCACGGTCGGCTCGAAGTCGATCATGGTCGGGTCCGTGTCGCAGACAGTCGCCGCTCCGGCCCCCGTGGCCCAGCACGAGGCCAAAGCGCAGCAAAGGGCCAGCAAGACAACTCCGACTCCTTTCGAAAGCTCTCTCGTCATGATTTCCCCTCCTCTCGTTATGTGTCCATCTTCCGAACGGCCGACCGGGTCCTCTCCTGCGGCCGCCCGGCTGGATACCCGGGAAGATCAGGGCGCGGACCCGGGCCTGGATGCGCGGAGCCGCTCGGAAAGCTCGACCAGCCGGGCCTGCCTCTGTTCAAAGGTGAGATCCGGATCGTTGAGGATCGCCTCCTGCTCCTGCAGATAAGCTTCGATCTCGGCGGCTCTCTGCGCTTTGCGCGACGCAATCTCTTCCGCCTTCTCCATGATTTCAGGAGGCAGCTCCTCGCGGTACATCTCCCACATGGCCGTCTTACGGTCCTCGGCCGTCATCTCGTCGAAGCGATCGCCCACACGCTCCCGGAGGCGGCTTTCCAGCTCCCCTTTGCGATCGTCGGCAAAGCTCAGGTATGTGCCTTTCTTCGCGAGCTCCACCTGGAGGGCGTTCCGGAGGGCCGTGATCTCGCCTTGCTGCTCCTCAGGGGTCCGTCCCGGATCCGCGAGGATCGCCTTCTCCTTGAGCTTGTATTCCTGGTAGGCCTCCTCCTCGCCGAAGAGCAGGTCCGCCATTTCCTGCCCGAAGGCGTTGCGCCGGGCGCTGCGGAGCGCTTCGAACTGCTCTTCCGGGCTCATGGCGCCCGGGTTCGTCAGGGCGAGTTGCTCGTCGAGTGACTGCAGGGAATCCAGGAGCCGCAGGGTTTGCGGATCCGGCGACTCCCCCAGCTGCGCCCGGGCCGCATCGAACAAAGCCTCTCCGGTGAGGCCTGCGCTGCGCAGATCGTGAATTACCCGGGAGAGCTCGAGGAAGTCCCGGCGGGCGAGGGCCCGCTGTTCTCTTTCCGGGTCGGCCGAAGGGTGCACCCGTTCGATCCGCAATGCCTCTCCGAGGGAGCCCCGGAATCCGGGCTTGTCCGCCTCCTCGGCCCGGTCCGTCGGGTCGGCCTGCCGCTGTGCGCTCGAAGGAGCTGCTTCTCGGGAGGATCCCTGCTCCGTGCCGCCGGTTGTGGAATTCTTTTCGCACAGGCGGGCAGCAGGCTCCTGCATCGGGGGTGGTGCAGGCTCGAGGCGGGCGGCTTGGTACCAGTAGAAGGAGCCGGCGAATCCGGCCGCCAGCAAGCCGAGCAAGACGAGGAAGGCCCGGCTGGACGATGCGTGTTCCGAGGAGGTGCCGAGCAGCAAGGACAGCCGTGAGAGTCGCGCGGAAGAGCCTCTGGAGAGATGATCCTGTCTGCCGGGAGTCTTCACGGGGACCCCGTAGAAGGGAAGCCGAGATGTTGGTTGTGCAAAAGGTAAGATGTTATTCTGAGCAAAGTATATGCCAAAAGCTCCGGAGCCTCAGGGCGATTCGGTAAACACCCGGTTCCGAACCAAATGTTCACCACGCTACCACAACAATGACATAACACTATGGCGCGAAAAAGAACGACCATTGTGCAAAAACTTGCCCATATTGGGAAAAAGAATGCTCTGGGCCCGATCGCGCAGAGGAAGGGCTCGGCCTGGGCATTCACGACGAAGTCGTTGCTTCGTGCCGGGACCTCGGGACCCTGGACTCGGGCTCGAACCTCGAGCCCGTACCTATCCTTCCGGGCCGATCCATGCTAATAAGAAGTTGTGCCATTCACGTGGCAAAGTGCCGCCTGCAACGGACCGGCATAACCGCGTTGCCGTCGTTTCGGCGGGAAAGACACGTGCCGGCCGTTGAGGCGGACCGTGAGAACATGTTTTATGTAACACCAGGGCAATCGTGCAAAGAGGAACGGATCCATGCCACTGGAGTACAGCAAGCGGCTCATTGAAGAGTTCCGGAACCCGAGCAACGTGGGAGAAATGGAAGCTCCTGACGGCTTCGCCACCCACTCCAGCGACGAATGCGGCGATTATCTCGAGCTTTACCTGCGCGTGGAGGATGGCCGGATCCGAGATGCCAAGTTCAAGACCTTCGGCTGCGCGGCCGCCATCGCCTCGAGCAGCATGCTGACCCGGATGGCCATCGGCAAGACGCTGGATGAAGCACTGCAGATCACCGAGAAGGACGTGATCCAGGCCCTGGAAGGAATGCCGGAAGCTAAAGTCCACTGCTCTCTTCTGGCGGTGGAGGCCCTGAAGAAAGCAGTGGAAGACTACCGCAACAAGAACCCTGGCTAGGAGGCTGTCCATAAATGCCCATCTGCTGCGTTGCACTCATGGCGCGGCATGGAGGCGGGGGAGCCTGCCCCGGCGAAGGCCGGGGTCATTGCGGCGTACTGCCATGTACGCCTCATTCCTCAGGATTTGACTCGCGCCGTCCATGGCGCTCGCCCTTCGGACGCATCATCCTGGCGGATGATGCGTCCAATTCCGCTGTCCTGCGGAATTGTCGTGCGCCTTGCATCTGGACATTTCTGAACAGCCTCCAGGAGCCGAATACTTGGACAGGCTCCTAGAGCCTTTCCGGAAGGGCCCGATTTCAGAGGGGGGGGCGGCCGAGCAGGTTGGAGTCATGGAGAGAGAGGTTTCGAGCCCGACGGTTGCTCCTCGCCAGAAGGTCCGGCTGGTCTTCATGGGCACGCCGGCCTTTGCGGCCATCGTGCTGGAGGGCCTCCTCCGGGACGGCTGGAGAGTCGGCGGCGCGGTCTGTCAGCCCGACCGGCCGAAGGGCCGGGGCAGGAAGGTCGTCCCCCCGCCCGCCAAAGTCGTCGCAGAGGCATACGGCGTGCCGATCTGGCAGCCATCCCGGATGAAGGACCCCGCTTTCCTGGAGTTCCTGCGCGCCCTCGCGCCGGACCTCGTCGTCGTCGCCGCGTTCGGCAGGATCCTGCCCGGGGAGGTCCTGTCGATACCGCCGCTGGGATGCTACAACGTGCACGGCTCGCTCCTGCCGGCCTATCGGGGGGCTGCGCCCATCCCGTGGGCGATCATCCGGGGCGAGAAGGTGACCGGGATCACGCTCTTTCGGATGGACGAGGGCATGGACACGGGAGACATGCTGGCTGCCGAGTCCCTGGCCATCGAACCGGAGGAGACAGCGGGCGCGCTGACCGAGCGGCTGGCCCGGCTCGCCGTGAAGATGCTCCCCGGGGCCCTCGAGGAGGTCGTTCAGGGCAGGGCGCGCCTGGTCCGCCAGGACCACTCCAAAGCCACCCTTGCGCCGATCCTTCGCAAGAGCGACGGCGAGATCGCGTGGAGCCTTTCCGCGGAAGAGATCCGAACCCGCATCCGGGGCCTCGACCCCTGGCCGGGCGCCTACACGCACTTGCGGGACAGACGACTCCTGCTCTGGAAGTCGACCGTGGTCGAATCAGGGCGCTTCGCCGGCTCTCCCGGAGAGGTCCTGGAGATTTCCGCGCAGGGGCTGCTCGTTGCGACCGGTCAAGACGTGCTGCGGGTGACCGGCCTTCAACTGGAGGGGGGAAGGAGGATGACCGTTGGCGAGTTCCTCCGGGGCCACGAGATCGAGCCCGGGCAGAAGCTCGGATAGGCCGCCTCTGGACCCGCGCCAGGCCGCCTACGAGGTGCTGCGCTCGGTCGAGGAGAAAGGGGCCTGGGCCGACCGCGCCCTGGACGGGGTCCTGCGCAGGCACCAGGGGCTGGATGAGCGCGATCGGGCGCTTGCGACCGAGGTGGTGTACGGCGTGCTGCGCCGGCGAGGCACCCTGGATCAGGCCCTCCGGCCGTTTTCGCGTAAGGCGTTGGACCGCCTGGATCCCGAGATCCTGCGGATCCTGCGGATCGGAGCCTATCAGATCCTGCTTCTGGACCGCGTGCCCGACCACGCCGCCGTGAGCGTCTCGGTCGATCTGGCCCAGCGGCTCGGAAGGCCGGGGAGCGGACGATTCGTCAACGCCGTGCTCCGCTCCCTCTGCAGGGAAAAGGCGCAGGAAGACAGGGACTCTGTTTCGCGGCGCGGCCGGCAGGCCGTGCGGGCCGGACGGGCCGAGGGAGGCGAGGGCGCAGATGTCGATTTCCCGGCGTGGCTGGTCGAGCTCTGGACCGGGCAGCTGGGTGTGGAACGGGCGCAGGAGCTCCTCGCTGCTCTCCTGGAGCCCCCTGGGATCCTGCTTCGGGCCAATTCCCTCAAGGTGAGCCGCGACGAGCTGATCGAGCGCCTCGGCCGGGAAGGGCTGCTGGCCGAGCGGGCGGAGGGAATTCCTTCGGCCGTGCGCCTGCTCAGGGGCGGCGACGTCCGCAAGACGCGCTCCTTCGCGCAAGGCCTGTGCATTCAGCAGGAGGGGGCCTCGCAGCTGGTGGTGGAGCTGCTCGATCCGCGTGCCGGAGAGATGATCGCCGATCTGTGTGCGGCCCCGGGACTGAAGAGCACTCACATCGCGGCCCGCATGGGGAACGCGGGCGTTCTCGTCTCCATGGACCGCAACTTCCATCGCCTGCGGGAGCTGCGCAGCCTCTCGAGCCTCCTGGGAGCCTCCATTGCAAAGGCGGTGTGCGCCGATGCCGCGCGGCCGGAGTCGCTTTGCCTGCGGGACGGCACCTTTGACCGCGTCCTTGTAGACGCTCCCTGCTCCGGGCTCGGCGTTCTGAGGAGATCGCCCGAGAAGAAATGGAGACCGGTCCCGGATTTCGGCGCGCTGGTCGCACTGCAGGAAAGGCTCCTCGCCGCCGCGGCCGGCCTTGTGCGCAAAGGGGGCGTGCTCCTCTACTGCACCTGCACCGTGAACGCCCGGGAAAACGAGGAGATCGTCCGGCGATTCCTGGCAAGCCGACCGGCTTTCGTCCTGGAGGACGTCTCCGCGCTGCTTCCGGCCGAGCTCCGGTCCCTGGCCTCGGAGGAAGGATATTTCTGCTCCTGGAGGAAGCCGGCCTCTTTCGACTACTTTTTTGCGGCGAGGCTGCGCCGGGCATCGTGAGAACCTGGAACGGAGCGGCAGACGGGCGGCGGCCGAGCGCTTCGGAGGGAAAGGGAAGGAAACAAGCATGACGAAGAAGAGACTCCTGGCGCCCTCGATTCTCTCCGCGGACTTCTCCAGGCTCGCAGAAGAGATCCGGGCCGTTGAGAGGGCGGGCGCGGACTGGATCCACGTGGACGTGATGGACGGCCACTTCGTTCCCAACATCACCCTGGGCCCACTGGTGGTCGAGGCCGCCAGGCGGGTGACGTCCCTTCCCCTGGACGTGCACCTCATGATCGAGGACCCGGATCGATATCTCGATGATTTCATCCGGGCCGGCAGCCACTACCTGACCGTGCACGTGGAGGCCTGCCGCCATCTGCAGCGCACCTTGAGCTACATCCGCGAGAAGGGATGCAGGCCCGGCGTTTCCCTGAACCCGGCCACGCCGCTCGACACGATCGAATACGTCCTGCCCGACGTGGATCTCGTTCTGGTCATGACGGTCAACCCCGGGTTCGGAGGCCAGGCCTTTATCCCGCAGGCCATGGACAAGATCCGCAGGCTTCGGGAAATCCTGGACCGGGCCGGCCGGGATATCCATCTGGAGGTGGACGGAGGCATCAAGACGGACAACATAGGCGATGTCGCTCAGGCGGGCGCCGACGTCTTCGTGTCCGGCAGCGGCATCTTCGGCACGGCCGATTATGCCGGGACGCTTGCGCAGATGCGCAGCCGGATCGAGGCGGCGACCACGGGGTCTGCTTAGGGTTCACGCAAGAATAACTTCGCAGGGGCCGGGCCAACTGTATCATTTTGGAGAGGGGAGGTTTCGCGCCCAGATTTGGGTCAGATTCGGCCGCGACGATTGAGCGAGACCGCAGGCATAGCACGGCTATGTCGAGGATCTCGCGATGGAGGAGCGGTCGAAGATGGCCCGAAGATGGGATGCGAAATGGGAAGTTATTTCTGCGCGAACCCTTAGGTCGGGCGATTCTTCGGATCTCCTGCGGCGGCGACCACAAGAACCGGGACCGTTGACGAAAGAAACATTTCAAGGTACCTTAAGTCGTTGCTGGGTGACGGGAAGTAGCGCAGCCTGGTTAGCGCGCATGCTTCGGGAGCATGAGGTCGAGGGTTCAAATCCCTCCTTCCCGACCAACCTCCACTTGACCCAGCTGCTTGCGAGGCTGGCTTTCCTGCTCTAAGCCACGAGCAAATCCCCAACACTGCCGAATGCCGCAGTATGGTGTCGGAGTCGCCTTCACAGGGCCTCGCGGTCTCCGATTCCGATCCGCTCGCAACGGGCTCCGCAGCCGGACGTTTTCGGACAGCCCCTGGCTAGACCTGCGACGGAGCCTCGGGCCCCACGATCGCGCGCACGCGGCGCCGGTACATGCGCACGACCGTCAGAAAGAAGGTGAGGATCAGGGGCCCGGCGATGAGGCCCTCGAGGCCGAAGAGCGCGAGTCCGCCCAGCAGGCTGAACAGGATGACGCCCCCGTGAACGCCCATCGAGCCTTTCACGACGAGGGGCTTCACGATGTTGTCGGATATTCCGACCACCCCTGCCCAGAAGATGAGGAACAGGGCCGCCCACGGGTGCCCGGTCAGGAGCATGAAAAGGGACACCGCCGCCACGACGCCGCCTCCGCCGATCGCCGGAATGAATGACATGAAAAAGGTGATGAGCGCGAAGAAGAACGGCTTCGGAACCGCGGCGATCAGATAGCCTGCGAGCGCAGTCCCGGCCTGGACCCCGGCGGTGACCAGTGTGGAGATGAGGACGGCCACGGAGGTGCGGCGGAACTCGGAGAGCAGCTCGAACGTCTGGCTCCTCTCCAGCGGGAGCAGGTCGGCGGTCCACTGGACGAGCTTCTCTCCGTCGACCAGAAGGAAGAAGAACGCGACCAGCATCAGCGCAACCTGAATGATGGTCTTCACCGTGCCTGAGAGGATGTTTCCTGCGACCTCGGCGGCCTTGGGGGTGCCGGCCCCGGCCATCTTCTGGAGGTCCTTGGGTTTGCCGGGTATCTCATCGGCCACGTCTTCCGCGGGCGACCGGATGGGCTCAGGCAGCTCGCGGGCAATGCCCTTGATCCCCCCTCTTTTCCATGTCTCCTGGAGATAATCCAACCCCCCCACGACCTCCCTGCCCGCGAGAAAGACGAGCAGCGCAGAGGGCAGCACGAGGGCGACGGTCACGGCCACCGTGCAGAAGGCTGCAGCGGTCCGGCTGCGGCCACCCAGGCGCAGCGTGAGCCAACGCCAAAGCGGGTGGAAGGCACCCGCCAGCACCGTGCCCAGGAAGAGCGCGCTGGCGAATGGCGCCATGACGAGCAGCAGGAGCCCTGTGGCGAGGACCACCAGGACGATGAAGAAAACAAGGGCCGTTCTCTCCTCTTTCATCTCTTGCCTTGTGCGCCCCGTGGCGCTCGGAGTCGTTCAACGTCAGCTTTGGACCTGGATCCTGATGGTTTGAAGACCTCGGATGGCTCCGAGATTCGGAGTCTGCGGGCAGGAGTGGCCTGATGGATGCGAAGCAGGAGCACAGAGCTGGCTCTTGTAGGGGCGACGCATGCTGGCGCCCTTGAGCCGATGCGCACTCGGCAGGGCGGACAAAGCCGAAGGCGTGATCACCAACGAAAGCGGCGAATCGCGAGCGTGTTCAATTCACCGATAACACCCTGCTGGCAGTCCCTTGGCTCCCGGAACCGTCCGTAAACGCCGAGGTTGCGGAGCTGTCGCTGCCTGCAGGAAATCGAGGAACCACGGTCTGCCCGGAAGCGGGCCGGCGTCGAAGGCCGGGGAATATAGGGCCGGCGCCGAAGGCCGTCAAGGAATTGCGGGGACCCGCCGGGCGCGGGCCGTCCCGGAGATCGTGCAATCACCCGGTACCCTCGGTTCGAACGCACACATCGAAGCTATAAGAAGTCGGAAAATGCAGGTCAGGCCGGCCTGCTCACGCAAGGTTCAACGCAGACGAACCCGGAACACGGGTTTCGAAGGGGGATGAGATGCGAGCCAACGGCTATGTGGTAAAGCCTGGCGAATATGTCTCGGAACAGATGGACAGGGCGGGAGATATTCTGAGGAAGGCTTTCTCCAAGGAGATGATCGCGCCCGCTGCCCTGGTTCTCTCGACCATCCTGCTCTGGGGCTACCTTTCTGTGGCGCTCTATTACGGGCTCGGCGACTATCGCGTCGTGGCGGGCGCCCCGTTTCACGTCACCCAGATAACAAGCATGGCTACGGTCCTCGGAGGCCCCATCCTCGGAATATGAGGTGGCTTCAGCCCTGACCCCCGCACAGCGCACAGCGCCTGTCCGTTATCCAGCTGCAGCGTGGCGGCGGGTTCCGAGTGCCGAACCTTGCGAGGCCCGACAGGTGCGTGGCAATCTCCATGCTACCGGGGGATCGCCACGTTCGCGATTCTCTGACCGACTCAGCCCCCGTGTGCTCACTCACCCCTCGCTCGCGAGCTTCGCGGGATGGAGGGTTCGCCGCGCTCGCGCCCGAGATCCCCGGCTGTTTTCCTCCGGCCGGTTGATATACGATGGGCAGTGCCGCAAGCGGCTCCCCGCGGATGGCGGAAGCGCGCCGCGCGGCACATCGATGCGCAAGCGATGACTCGGAGGGCACGGTCCGGATGAGCATTCGACGCCGGGACTTCATCCTGGGCTCCGCAGCGGGAGCCGCCTCCGTTGCGACCTCAGCCCTGAGCTCGGTTTCCTGCCAGAGGCCCGCCACCGCAGAAAAGCCGTACCGGCACATCGACCCGGCGCGGTGCCTCGGCTGCGGCGAATGCGTGTCCCTTTGCCCCATGTCCGCCATCCTCTCGGAGGGCGGAGAGACCTGGATCGAGCCGGCCGAGTGCGCCGAGTGCGGCACGTGCTCGCGCTCGCGGGTCTGCCCGGCGGATGCGATCCGCCCGGGCGTCCTCGAGTGGCCCCGGACGCTCCGGGAGGCGTTCAGCAACCCGCTGGTTGCGCACCGGAGGACCGGAGTGCCGGGCAGAGGCACCGAGGGCATCAAGACCAACGACGTCACCGAACGCTACGGTCCCGGTTACATGGGAGTCTTCGTCGAGCTGGGCCGCCCTGCCCTGGGGACGCGCTTCGTCGACGTCGAGCGGGTGGTGAAGAAGTTTCGGGCCCGCGGCTATCCGGTCCTGTCCGACAACCCCGTGGCCGAGCTGATCGCCGACCCCGCCACGGGCGCCCTCGAGCCCGAGATCCTTGATGAGAAGGCCATATCGGTGCTCGCGGAATTCCTCCTGCCGCAGAGCGCCGTCTCGGAGCTCGAGAGCATGCTGGACCAGCTCGCGGGGGAGGTGGAGACCGTCTTCAGCGTGAGCGTCGCGCTGCGCGCCGCCCCCGACGGATCGTCCCCGTTCCGTGAGCTCTTCGGCCCGGGCGCGTTCAGCCTGCCCAACGGCAAGGTCAACGTCGGGCTCGCGCAGGGGATCGCCGCAAAGGAGGGCTAGCAAGGTGTCGCACACGTCTCAGCGCCGGGGGCTGGACCCCGCCCGCCCCGGCGAGGAGATCATCGTCCTCGCCATGCTTCCGCGAGCGCTCCGGGAAAAGGAAGGCGCCCTGGAGGCGATGAAGCAGCTGGCCCGGAAGATCCTCGAGCACGAGCCCCATTCCTGGATATCGCACAACTTCCTCGACCAAGACATCCCGCAGCTCGGCTCCAAGGCCTCTCTGCTGCGCCTGCTGCGCCGCCTGGCGCCCGAGGCCGCGCGGGATCTGCTGTTCGCGGGCGTCGCCGAAAAATCGAGCGTCATCACCGCCCTCTACACGAGCGAGAAGAACGCCTGCGCACTGCTGAACGATCTGGAGGGTTCCTGGCTCGAGAACAACCGGCGTGAAGGGTACCCCGTCTCGATCGTCCTGAGCGGTCTGTTCGAGGACATCGAGCGGTGCTGCGGCCGGACGGGTATCCGGCAGCACACCTACCTCCACAGCCTGGGCTTCCGCGGGCAAGTGAGCCGTGTGCCCGCCGGGGGCGTCCTGGAGCTCGCCACCATGTGCGGTCACGGCCTGATCTCCTGCAGCCGGGTCCAGGCGCTCACCGATCGAGTGAGGCGCGGCGAGATGACCGCTGCCCTGGCTGCGGCCGACGTGGCGAAGCCCTGCGTCTGCGGGATCGTGAACCGCGAGCGCGCGGAGAGGGTCTTCCGAAGACTTGCCGAGCCTGCTGCCGGAAGGCTCCTCCCGGGAAGCTCCGCTCAAAGCGAAGCTCCGTCATACTCCCGGCGTGTTCGAAGAGTGCGGGAGACGGAGCATGCGGGGAAAGGGGCAGGGGGGATTTCGAAGAGAGCGAGGATGCCCCGCGCTGGCCGGGGCCAGTCGCGAACGAGCGGGGACGTCAGTCCACGCTCCGGCCG
Source organism: bacterium (assembly GCA_040756235.1). Taxonomy (GTDB): domain Bacteria; phylum Desulfobacterota; class DSWW01; order DSWW01; family DSWW01; genus JBFLZG01. The sequence continues at coordinate 34,601 of JBFLZG010000092.1, forward strand.
CTCGACTGAAGAAAGAATCGATGCGGAGAGAGGCCGGATCCGTCCCTTCGGAGCCAGAAATCCCGCATGGAGCTCAGGTCAGTTCAAGAGATAGCTCAGGATGAACGAGATCTGATCCCGGTCGCGGTAGGCGCCGAAGCTCGTCATGTTGCCGCTGACAGCGCTGTACTGGATCATGACCCGCAGGGGCTCGAAGACATAGTTGACCGAAGGCTGGATCAGCCACACCCCGCGGAGGTCGTAGGCCACGGCGAGCTGAGGAATGAGCTCGCCTTTCAGGTAATCGGTGTTGACCAGGGCCGTGACGATCCCCTCGGTCTCCTTGGCGGCCGTGAAATCGGTGGTGTTCGGGTAGAGGGCCAGAGGCTGGCGCATGCGCTCGTCGTAGTCCTGCACCCAGCTGCCGAAGTACTGAAGGGAGATGAGGAAGGTCTTGGCAGGGTTCAAGGCCGGAATCGACAGGGTCTTGTCCAACCCGATCATGTATCTCAGGATATCTTTCTCCGGGATCTCGCCCTCCATCGGCAGACCGGGCACTCCGGGGATGGAAATCGGGAGGGGAACCAGCGGAGTGTTGATGTCCGGAATGAACACCGGCTCCTCCCAGAACCAGGCCACCTCGGTCCGCACGATGATATCCGTGTGCGCCTCCCAGAAGCTCAGCGAAGCGCCGGTGACCTGGACTTCCGGGAAGCTGATCTCCATCGCTGCGTCGAGCGGGCTTTCCCCGACCGCCAACCGCAGGGAAGGTATGTCCAAAAAGCTCCTGTAATGGGCCAGGCTGAAGTTGAAATTGTCCGCCAGCATGCCCATCAGCCTGACCCCCCACCGGCTGTTCGAAAGATCCTTTTCCGGTGTGAGCACGCGCGTCGCCAGCGGCGAAGGCGGTTGAGGAGCTGCATACGCGGTGCCCACAGGCGAGAGGGGAGCCACGCGGGCATCCCAGGAACCCGGCACCCAGAAGCCTTCCAGCGTGAGAGTCGAGACCGGGCCGACCCTGCCGAAATTGTAGCTGCCCCGCAACATCCACAGAGGGATGCGCCGGTCGTCGAGGTCCTCGAAGGGACCGCCGAAGGTATTGTCCAGGGGGTTGATGCCATCCAGGAGCCGGAAGATGTCCGTCTCGCCCCAGGCCAGGTTCTGCCTGCCCAGCCGGATGAACAGCGGTCCGCGGGACAGATCCAAGTAGAGCTCCCACAGGTCATAGGCCTGCTTGAAGCGGTCGATGTTCTCCGGGTCGCGCTCGGCAACGTCTTGCAGGGCCTCCGGGCCGACGTCGTAGACCGCCTCGTACAGGAAGCGGCCCACCAGGTGATACTTGGCCCTGACTTTCAGCACTCTGAACGGGTAAAGGATAGCGAGCTCCCGTGTGAGAGCCTCCAGGTCGTGGTTGACCTCCAGGATCCCGAGATTCCGCCACTGCACGAGGTCGCCCGCGTGCACATCGATGGGTTGGGTGAATCCGCTCGAATCCTGAAGTCGGATGGAGACCCGGCTCTGCGCCTTGCCGGTGACTTCCAGGGTCTTCGCTTTCGGGTCCACGTAGAAAGCCCGCGTGGCCTGTACGGACAGGAAAAGCAGAGCCACGGCGGCAACGCCTGGAAGGATCCCTCTTCTCCGGCTCATGGATTTCCCCCCTTGGTCCTCATTATGAAAAAGAGGAGGCTGCCCTCTCGCGGGGACCGACTCTACTTGCAGAATTTCTGAAACCCTGCAAGGGAGAAGTCGTCCTCGGCCAGCTCCACGGAATAGAGCCAGATGTCCGTCGGGGTGGGACCCTTGATGGCCGTCGCGTGGTCCGCACGCTCGTCGATCGCGATCTGATCCCCTGCATAGGTCAGGTGGAATTTCTGGTCTCCGCTCTCGAAGCACGCATGCTGCAGCATGACGGTCTTCCAATGTTTGCCGGACTTGTCGTAGATCGTCTTGAACACGGCGACGTAAGTGCCCGTGTGCAGCCAGAGGTGCTGGATGCCGTAGGTGTAATACGGATCTTTGGCCTTCATCTCGAGCACATAAACAGGCTGCTTCACCCAGATCCAGTTTACGGGTGCCCAGGGGGCACCCTGCCACCCTTCCCTCTGGTAGCCGCAGACCATCTCCTTTACGTTCTCCGATGATCTCCATCCCCCGGTCTCGTTCTCGACGATGGGCAGCGGGTCCGCAGCGGGAAAGGGCAGGAGCGCCTCCTGCGCTCTCAGGAACTTCCACTCCATGGCGCCCACTTTTCCGTCGTAGACGCCGGCGTCATCGATGGCGAAATCGGATCCGAACAAGGAGTCGGAACGGTTCCCCGGGCTCATGCGCCGCACCCTCCGGATCGCCGGGACATAGGCAAAAGTGTTGTCCTGCTTCCGGGGGTCGAAGTAGCGCCAGGTCATCACCGCGGTGCCGGCGATGTCGTAAGGGCTCGTGGCGAGGAAGATCTGATACTTCTCGACGCGATCCGGGTTGGATCTCGTCATGGACTGCGGGTTTCCGTCCATCACCCGGTTCAGCATCGTCCCCTTGGTCGATCGATCGTACCCGGAACGTTTCAGATAGTCCGTGGAGAAGACGGCGCGCACGTTCCCCGCGACATATTGCATGTAGGTCTTGTTGCAGACGATCTTCTCGGCGGCCCTCGGGTCGTCCAGAGCGACTTCGGGAAAGGGAAGGCCGATGATGTGCTCCGCCGGCTGGCCGGACCCCGTCTCCACGATCCATCCGTCCTGGTCGAGCGCGTACTTGCCGGTATTCGTGCTGCGGGCTTCGAGCGCAAAAGGAGGCTGGCAGTCGCCGGGCTTGAAGTGCAGTTCGCCGACCGGAAGCACGAACTCGCCCTGCTTGACCCATGCGAGCAGCTCTTCGGGAACGAGCCCCTGCGCCTTCTCCCAGCTCGTCTTGTCGATTACGTCGCCCGGGGCGACGTCAGCCGATCCATGGCAGGGCCTGAACAGGGCGAGGCACTGCGCAAAGAGGGCAATCATCAGGAGCCCGGCTCTCCCCATGTCGTGTCCTCCTGTCCTCCGTTCTGGGGTTCGACCTATCGAAGCCCCGCCTGCATGAATGCAGGGGCCGTCCCGACAAGCTCGATCTCAGAAGCCGGACAAGATGCACGGAAGCGACGGCACGGTTCTCAAGGCCCGTGGAAAACGTCCAGAATTTGCAGGCCGTTCAAAAAAGGTCCAGATGCAAGGCGCGCGAAGTTTGAGGAACGAGGCGTACTCTTGCCGTCCGCCGCAGTGACGATAAACGAGCGCAACGCAGCAGATGGGCCTTTTTCAGCGGCCTGCTAGCGCAGCGCCACCATCTCATGGAGCGTCTCTCCGGTCCGCTCATAGGGAGTGCCGTCGACGCGAGCTTTCAGCGTGAAAGCCGAATGAAAGCGGAACCACCCGGGCCGGCCCACGAAGGTGTGGACGGCCCACTGCAGCGCCGGGTTCCTGCCCTGGAGGAAGTCGTGAGCGTCGATCACGTCCCGGACCTCCAGCGTGAGGGAGAGCTTTTCCGGCACCGCGATCTCGAGGCGGTTCGGGTACTCCCGGTTGGCCACCGGGTGAAAGGTCGGCCCGCTCTCCTCGAGGACCATTTCGCCGGTGCTGTAGACGATCCGGTCTTTGTAAGCGAGCATCAGGGGTTTGGATGCAGCTCCGCCGAAGCGCCGGTTCGTCTTCACATAGGCGTAGAGGAGCGTGAAGTCGTCCGTGTAGAGGCGGCCCCAGTACCAGTGGGAAACGACTTTCTTCAGGTCGGCCGTTTCCCAGTTGTGATCGTGGTAGCCGATGCCTCGGGCGGACAGGACCTCCTGCCCGATCCGGATCGTTCCCTCCACTCGCGCCCTCGGCACTGCAACCACCCACGCAAAAAAGCCTTGGTCGCCGTAGAAGGTCTTTCCTCCGCCCGGCTTCCAGCCCGGGAGCTCGCTGTGAAAGGTCAGATCCGCCTCGAGCCCGCCCTCGCTCAGATATAGATGATATACGGGAAGCCCCCCGCCGCCTTCCGGGTACGCGGCTTCGGCGTGGTTCTTCCCCACCCATACGTCGCACTTCTCCTCGGAGGCCCGCAGGTCGGACTCGGCATAGGACCGGGTCACCTCCACCTTTTCCCCGGAGGGCCGGTAAATGTGCAGCTCCATCGCCGGTTCGTGCGTCATCATCTCCGAGGCCCACAGAAACCCCACGACCACGTAACCGTTGTCGAGGCGGGCGTCGAAGTACCAGTGCTCCACGTACCCCTTGTCGTCCGTCGGGTGCACGGCGTCTTCCCGGGGCTCGATCGGAACGATCTTCTCGTCGCGGTCTCCGGGGCCGGTCCAGGTTTCCGCGATCTTGTCGGGCCCGCCGCAATCGCTTCCGCCGGCCGCAAGGAGGAGAAGCAGCAGAGCGAGAAAGATGCCCCCTTCGCGTCTTCTCATGACGATTCCTCTCCCTTCTTGGGGCTTGTCGCCAAACGACCATCTGCCGCGTTCGGCTCGCCGGACTCGGATGCGGCTGGGGAGCCTCCCCCGGCTCTCCGTCATTCCGGCGCAGGAGGCTGTGTCACAAATCCGGTCAGACCCTCGTGCGACCACTCATTCCGGAGGACTCGGAGGCGCGGCCGCATGATTTCCGTCATTCCGGCGAAGGCCGGAATCCAGCCCCTGCGCCCAGTTACCGCAGCGGGTCTTGGTGCACCCTTCTGGATCCCGGCTCACACGCGCTTCGCAGCTGGGCCGGGATGACAAAGTATGCCACGCAGCAGAAGGGGGCAGCTGTGAACAGCCTCCGGCCTAGGAGGCTGTCCATAAATGCCCATCTGCGGCGTTGCGCTCATCCTTCGTCATTGCGGCGTACTCCCATGTACGCCTCATTCCTCAGGATTTGACTCGGGCCGTCCATGGCCCTCGCCCTGCGGGCGCATCATCCTGGCGGATGATGCGCCCAATTCCGCTGTCCTGCGGAATTGTCGCGCGCCTTGCATCTGG
>JBFLZG010000093.1:0-48143 GCA_040756235.1 bacterium
GGTTGATCTCGACCAGGGCCAGGTTGCGGTGCTGGACCAGGTCCCAACTGTCCACTTCCGGCCAGGAGTAGCCTTTCAGGTTCTCCTCGGTGTCGCTCTCCTGCAGACGCACCGTGGCCCGGGTCTGTACCTTGGCCGAAATCTCCAGACTCTTCTTGTCGTCGATGAACAGAGTCTCACCTTGCGTCACCAGTCCCAACAGCAAGAAGACGCAAAGACCACCGGCCAGCACCCACCTTTTCTTCTCCATCGTTCCCCCCCCTTGGTTGACGCATTAAAGAAGAAAGCCATTTGGGTCATCGGACGTTCAGGCTTGCCGTGCCACAGACACGAAGGACGGCTTGAAGATGGTCACCAGAGACGGAATGAGCACGAGGGCCGCCGCCATGTTGAGGAACATGAGGAGGCCGAGCAGAAGCCCCATCTCGGCCTGGAACTTCAGGTCCACGAAGAACCAGAAGATCACGCCCACGATCAGGGTGGTGGCCGTGAAGATGATCGCCTTGCCCGTGGTCTCGACCGCGCGCCGGTTGGCCTGGTTGTAGTCGCCCGAGCGTTCGTATTCCTCCTTGATCCGCGAGAGCAGGTAGATGCCGTAGTCGATCCCGATGCCGATGGCCGTCGTGGCCACGGGCAGGGAGTTGATGTTCATGTCGATCCCGTAGACCAGCATGAATACCGAAGACAGGATCTGGGAGACGGTGAGCGGTATGAGGAGGATGAAGCAGGCCATGAGGTTGCGGTAGGTCACCAGGAGGGTGGCGAAGACCACCGCGAAGGCGAGCCCCATCGCCAGCCAGTAGGAGTACTCCACCTCTTCGTTCACGGCGGCCAGGATCCCCAGGAGTCCTCCGGCCAGCCGGAAGCGGACCTTCTCGACCGGGTGGGCGTCGATAAACTCCTTGGCCTTGGCGATCGACTGAGTGATCAGCTCGTTGTTGTAGTCTTTGTAAAAGCAGGTGATGGTGGCGTTGGTCCACGAGTAGTCGACCCAGCGGTCCATCTCGCCCGGGGACGTGTTCGAAGCGATCAGGAACCCGATCTGCCCCAGGTGCTTCGGGTCCTCCGGGATCATCTCCCATTTGGGATTGCCTTCGTGGAACATGCGGAAGATCCGCTTGATCATGTTGGTGAAGGTGAGGGTGCCGCCGGCCCCTGCCTCGGTCTCCATGAAGCGCTGGAAATCCTCCATGGCCTCGAGGGTGCGGAAATCCTTGATCGCGCCCTGCTCCTTGCCCTCGGCGATGATGACGAGCTGGGTGGCTCCTACGAACTTCTGGTTGAAGAAGCGGAACGCTTCGTTATAAGGGTGGTCCGGGAACAGGAGCGCCGCCCCCGCCTCGGTGTCTCCCACCTTGAGCTTGAGGGAGTAGTAGCCGCCGAGAATGAAGATCAGGACTACCACGACGAGGACCCCCCAGCGGGCGTTGCTCAGGGAAGGCTTGACCAGGAGACGGGCCAGAGCGTTGTAGAAGCGGCCCTTGTACTCGTGCTCGATCTTTCCTTTCTTGGGGGCGCGCAGGAACGAGAGCACGATCGGGTTCAAGGTCACCACGCTCACGAACACCGTGACGAGCCAGAAGGAGCAGAAGATGGCCAGCTTGCGCATGAGCGGGATGGTGGCAACGGCGATCGTCAGGATGCCCATCCCGTCCGTGAAGATCGAAGCGGAGGCCGGGGCGAAGAAGCTGCGGTAGGCGCTGTGGATCGCCGGGATCTTGTCGCCGATCTTCTCGTATTCCTGGTGGTACCAGCTCATCGACTGGACCGAATGGCTCAGGGCCGTGGCGCTCATCAGGATCGGCACCACCATGACCAGCGGATCCAGGGCAAAGCCGAAGAGAGAGGCGAACCCGAGCCCCCAGATGGCGCTGATCACGACTGAAAGGACGGGCAGGAAGACGCCCTGCCAGGTACGGAAGTAAAAAATCAGGAGCCCGATCATCACGATCACGGTGGCCGCAAAGACCCGGTAGACCTGTGGCGCGTAATGGTAGATGTGGGCGTATAGGGCTGGATACCCCGTAAAGAAGACGTTCGTGTTGGCGTCGGCTTCGGCGGCCTCGATCTCCTTCAGCCGATCGTAGAGCTTGATCGGGTCCACCCCCTCTTCCCAGAACCCGGCCATGATCGATGCGGCCTTGTCATCGGGAGACACGAAGAAGCCGCGGATGCCTTCGTTGGAATAGACCGCCATGCGGATGCGGTTGAGATCCGCCTCGTCTTGCGGCAGCTGGGGCCACATGACGGGCCGGATCTGGATGCCCCAACTGGTCACCTGCACGTTCTTGAGCTTCGGGTGAGTGAGCGAGATCACCTGCAGGGCATTGCAGCCTTCGGTGGCGAGCAGGGACTGGGTGATCCGATTGATCTTGTTTACGGTATCGAGGGTGTAGATGTCCCCGTCCTTCACCTCCACCGCGCAGACCAGAACGTTGGCGGAGCCGAACATCTTGCGGTACTGTTTGTAAAGCTTGATGTACTCGTGCCGCGGGGGATACAGGGAGAAGAAATCGGTGGCGATCTTCAGACGGTAAACACGATAGCAGAAGAAAGCGGTGATCAAGGCGACGACGGTCAGCAGGAACACCCTATGACGCAAAATGAAGGACACGTAGCGCTCGACAATGCTTGGTCGCTCGGCCATGGATGCAAGCCCCCTTGAGAAGCGTTACCAGACGAGTTGCCCATCCCGGATACCCACGTAAATCCCGTTGGCCCCGGCTCCGAAGCCCAGCGGCTGGCTCGCATTTGCGAGATTGACGCTGCCGATCCAGAAGAGACGCTTCTTGGCCGGCACGTCCAGGGCCTGCCAGGTCGCTCCTCCGTCCGTGGAGTGCAGGACCGTGCCCACGTCCCCGACCGCCCAGCCCTCGCTGCCGTGGACCGCGATCCCGTAGATGGGCTCCGTAACTCCCGTGTCCACCGCCTGCCAGGTCTGGCCCTTGTCGCGACTGTAGACGAGGGCGCCATCGAGACCTGCAGCGAAAAAGCTCCCTTTCTGCTCATACAGGCAGAACAAGGAGGACTCCAGGGGAGATTCCGCATTCTCCCACGTTCGGCCTGCGTCCGCGGTGCGGAAGATGCGGCCGAACTCGCCGACGGCAACTCCTGTCCCGTCCTCGGCGAGGCGCACGGCGTAGAGAATCACGTCCTCGGGCAAGGAGGCCTCCTGCCAGTTCGCTCCGCCGTCGGAGGTCGCGAGCACCTGTCCCCAGTCCCCCACCGCGCAGCCCTGCTGCGCATTGGCGAAGTCGATTCCGAGGAGGTGCTTCTGGGTCTTGCTGTCCTGCTTCGTCCAGGTCAGGCCTCCGTCGGAAGTGGTCATGATGAGACCGGTCTTGCCGCACATCCAACCCTTCTTGTCATCCACGAAGTCCACGGAGAAAAAGGGCTCTCGCACGCCGCTCGCGATTTCCCGCCAGCTCTTGCCCCCATCCTCGCTCCGAAAGATCTTGCCGCGGTCCCCTGCCAGGAGGAAAACATCGTTAGAGATCATGGCCGAGCAGAAAATATTCTCTCGGATTTCGGAGGTCTGCAGGGCCGGGCCTGCTTGCTCGCCGTAGGACGCCGCGGGCAGCGCCAGCGCTGCCAGGCACCAGAAGCCGATGCCCGTCCATACCCATTGAAGGAACCTCTGCACAATCATTTCAGCCCCCATCTGCTTGAAGAGACTCCAAGACCGAAGATTTTTTCTCTATACCATCAACGGGTTCACGATATCAACACATTTTTTGGCAAAGATGGCTATTTCTTCTCGTAAAGCTTCTCCAGGAACTGGGTCTTCTTGGTGGCTCTCTGGAGCGCATACGGTTTGAGCCAGGTGATGGCCGGCCGGATCTTGATCTCGCCGTGCATCTTTGCCAGGAGCTCCTTCTCCAGCAGAGGGAGGTCCCCCTCGCGGACGCCTTCTCCGGCCTCGATCTTGAGCTTGAGCGGAGGGACGACGCGGGGAGGCGGTTCGTCCAGGACGATGCGGAAGGCGCCGGTCAGGCGCGGCACAAAGGACTGGATGACCCCCTCGATCGCAGCCGGATAGATCGGGACGCCCTTGACCTTCAGCATGTCGTCCGCGCGCCCCACGATCTTGTACCGGAACCCGCTCAGGCCGCAGGGGCATGGCTCGGTGAAGACCTGGTGAATGTCGTTGAGCGTGAATCGGAGGTTGAAGAAGAAGAGCGGGTGCTCCGGCTCGAGGGGGGTGAAGACCGCCAGGCCGGTTGCGCCGTTCTCCACGGGCACGGGCTCGTGGGTCTCGGGGTCCACGAGCTCGTAGTAGCAGTAATCGTCGGCCACCCAGTGCATGCCCTGGTACACCGGATGGTCGCAGGAGCATCCGTAGCCGGCGCCCGCGTCGAACAGCCTGGCCCCGTATTCCGATTCCAGCCGCTGGCGCACCTCCGGGATGCCGGCTCCCGGTTCGGCCCCGCACAGGAGGATCTTGAGCCCGAGCGAGCGGACCGGCTCCCCGAGCACGTCCGGCGCGCGCTCGATCAGGTGCAGGGCCAGGGAAGGAGTGCCGCAGAATACGGTGACCTTGAACAGCTTCAGGAACTTGAGGATCCGCTCGGTGCCCGCCTCGGCCCCGATCGGAATCACGGTGATCCCGGGCAGCTTCTGGTACCAGAACAGGGTCGGGGTGCCGGCGGCATGCATGCTCAAACCGAAGCAGAGCCCGAGCCGGTCGCCCGGACGAATGCCGACGCGCCAGCCGATCCGGCCGAAGATGTCCGCCTGCCTGGGGATGGCCTTCCGGAAGATGGGATAAGGGGTGGGGATGCCCGTGGTGCCGGACGTGGTCGTGAGGAGATAGAGATCGCGCAAGCGTTCCTCGCCGAACAGGGCCTCGAAGAAGCGGTCCATGTCCGTGCCGGTTTCTTCGATGAGCTCCCGGAACTGCGCCTGCCCGGCGATGGGGATGGAGCGGTGAAAATCGTCGAAGCTCGTGATGTCCTCCGGCTTGACGCCCGCCTTCTCCATGCGTCTGCGATCGAAAGGGACTTTCTCGTAGAAGTACGTGAGGGTCTGCTTGAGCTTGGGCCACTGGATCTGCCGCATCCGGGGAGTGTTGAGCAGAGGCTCGACCTCCATGTCGAAGTACTTCCTCTCCGTCTGTTCCATGTGAACGCTCCCGATCTTCTGCCGTGGCTATAGGGGCGAAAAATCTTTCGCCCCTATATTTTGAACACGTGCAGGGTCATGGACGAGGCATCGATGCCCAGGATGCCTCCTCCGTTGTGGGTCATTCCGGTCTTGGGGCCGCTCACCTGGCGGGGACCTGCCTCGCCGCGAAGCTGTTTGACGATCTCATAGATCTGCGCGCAGCCGGTGGCGCCCACCGGGTGCCCTTTGGTCACCAGGCCGCCGGAGGGGTTGCAGGGCATGCGGCCGTCGATCTCCAGGAGCCTTTCATCGATCCATCTCGGGGATTCCTCGCCAGGGCAGATCCCGAGCTCGATGAGGTCCATGATCTCGGCAGGCGAAGTGGCGTCGTGCACTTCGATCACGTCGACGTCCTGCGGGCCGATCCCGGCCGCCTCGTAAGCCTTGGGGGCCAGCCTGCGGGTCAGGGTGTTGTCCGGATCGGTTCCGATGACCCCGCTCCCGACGACCGAAGCCGCCACCCAGACCGGCCGCGTCGTATGCCGCGCGGCGAAGGACCGGGTGCAGAGAAGGGCCGCGGCAGCTCCGTCTCCGATGGGCGCACACATCATGCGGGTGAGCGGAAAGGCCACGTCGCCGGAGCGCAGGACCTCTTCGAGGGTCACCTCCTTGCGGTACTGGGCGTGCGGGTTCAGGGAGCCGTTGCGGTGGGCGCGGACGGAAATCTTGGCAAAGTGTTCCTGCGTGAGGCCGTAGCGGTCCATGTAGCGTCGCGTGAGGAAGGCGTACATGTCCATGAAGATGCTGCGCTTCTCACCGCTGCCCGCGCGCAGGATCCGGTCCCCCGGGGACGCTTGCTCTTCCACCTGACGGAAGTAAGTGAGGCACATCTCCAGATCCACGGCCGTTCCGAGGGCCTGGAAGGATTTCCGCTTGTCCGCGTCATAGAGCTTCTCGAACCCGGCCACCAGAACGGCGTCGTACAGCCCGCCCGCCACGGCCGCGTAGCCGAGATGGAAAGCGGCGGAAGAGCTCGCGCAGGCGCTCTCCACGTTGAAGATCGGGATGTCCTGGATGCCCATGGCGCTCAGCGTCACCTGGCCCCGGATCATCTCCTGACCCGTCATCAGGCCGGCCACGGCGTTCCCCACGTAGGCCGCCTGGATGTCGCTCTTCTCGACCTGCGCGTCTCGGAGGGCTTCCTCGACGGACTCTCGAACGAGATCCTTGATTCCCTTCTCGAGAAACTTCCCGAAGCGGGTCATTCCCACGCCGATCACGGCTACCTCTCGCATCGCAGTCGCACCTCCTCTGCAGGTATCAGGTGTCAGGTTTCAGGCCTCCTCCATCCATCCCCGCCCGGCGTACTTCGAGGCTCCCATCGGGCACTGTTTCGGTTTGCGGGTCTCGTGACTGCCGAAACCTGAAACCCGACACCCGAAACCATCTTCTCACTTGACCTTCTTCTTGGCTGCCGCCACCGCCCGGTTCAGGGACCGCCCGTCCGGGAACGGCTGCGCGTAGTCCTTTCTCTCGATCAGAGAGAGCGCTCGTTCCGCGCACGCAGAGACGCAGAGGCCGCACCCGTAGCATCTTCTCTCTTCGAATCTCATGACCGTACCTTCCAACTCCAGCGCGCCGAACCGGCAGCGGTCGGCGCACAGCCCGCAGCCGATGCAGCGCTCGCGATCGAGCCTCGCCACCAGGCGCGAGGCGGCGAGGGTGTCGGGAAGGTGAAACTGGGTAATGCCGCGGAGCATGAAGCAGCAGCAGGGACAGCAGTTACAGATGAAAGGCGAGCGCGTCGCGTTGTTCACCGTATGGACGAGGCATGCCTCCTCGGCTCTGAGAAGCGCGTCCCGGGCTTCTTCCACACCGACCCTGCGGGCCAGTCCGCGGTCGGTGAGGAACTCGGCCCAGGTGTCGAGCAGAATGCAGACGTCCAGAGGGGCATCGCAGTTGCCGCTCGAGAACCGGCACTGGCAGCGGCCCAGAGCCAGAGAGCGCGCCGTACCGATGAGCCAGGTGCAGCGCTCGAAATCCATGACCTCGGCCGTGGGCGGGATCTGCTTCTCGACCGGGAGCACGCGGCAGAGTGAGATTCCGGACGCGTGCATCTGCCTGCCGAGCTCGCGCGTGTAGTATCGGTTCCACAGCCGCCCCATCCGATCGGCCGCGGGGGTGTGCTCTCCCTTCATGAGGGAGAACTCGAAGAAGCCGGGCATGGGCGGCAGGAGGGCGTAGCGGGCCTTGCCGTCCCTGTTCGTGCACAGGATGGCTCCCTTGTCCGCCATGGATTCGAGGCGCTTCACGGCCAGGCTCGGCGTGACCCCGGCCCGCCGGGCGATCTCCGTGGCCTCCTCGAGCTCGAACCGCATGGAGAGGGCTAGGGCAGCCTCGCCGGGCTCGAGCAGCTCCCGCAGGATCTCCAGGAGATCCTCACTTTCGGGCGCTCCCATGGCGTGGAGATCGAGCACCTTCTGCAGCTTACGATAGACTTCCACTTCTCCTCCGAGAGGCTGTCGATAAACGCCCATCTGCGGCGTTGCGCTCATTCCTCGTCATTGCGGCGTACTGCCATGTACGCCTCATTCCTCGGAATTTCGCGCGCCTTGCATCTGGGCATTTCTCAACAGCCTCTTAAAGAGGGTGTGCTTCGACACCCTCTCCGGGAGGGCGGACGCCGCGCCGGCGCCTCCCCGGGCCGAAGCGTCTGCCCGGCTTCAGCCTCGCGCCTCAGGTGTCAGGCTGCGCTCGGCCCGGCCGGCGGACACTCGCATCGGCTCTCCACCTACTTGCAAAGCTTCTGGAAGCCTCCCATGGAGTAATCGTTGCGATCCTGGACCGCGTACCAGACCCACTGGTTCCTGGGGCTGCAGTCTTCGATGATCGTGCCGTGGTCGGTGCGGTCGTCGACCGCCATCTGGGTCGCAAGGGTGACCCAGCGCATCTTCTTGTCCGGGCTCTCGAAGGCGCCCTGAGAGATCCAGAAGGTCTTCCAGTACTGGCCGGCCCGGTCGTGAATGATCTTGAACGTGTTGAAGTAGGTCTGGGCGTCGACCCACATGTATTGCTTGCCGTAGTTGTAGTAAGGGTCCTTGGGGTTCATCTCCAGGACGTAAGCGGGCCGCTTGACCCAGACGATGTTCGTGGGGAACCAGGCTGCCCCCGTGTACCCCTCCTTCTGGTGGCCGAAGACGACCGGCTTGATCGTCTTGGTCGTCTGCCACTCGCCGGCGTCGTTCTTCTCCAAGGGCTGAGGATTCGCGTCCAACCAGGGAAGCAGGGCCTCCTGCTTGCGCAGGAGCTTCCAGGTGAAGGCGGCGACCTTGCCGTCAAAGCACCAGGCGTCGTCCACGCAGGCGTCCGTGCCGACGAAGGCGTCCGAACGGTTGGCCGGGCTCATGCGGCGCACCCGCCGGATCGCAGGGATGTAGCCGAACGAGCTGTCCGGCCGCTTGTCGCGGTAGCGCCAGAGAAGGATGTTCGTGCCGGCGATGTCGAACGGTTCGATCACGCGAATGATCGAGTAGCGTTCGATCCCTTCCGGGTTCTTTTCCTTGCGGGCTTCCGGATACCCATCCAGCGGGTACTGGAGCCACTCGCAGCGCATCTCCCGCTCGACCCCCTTCTCCCGATCCAACCAGATGCCGTAGAAAGGAAACCGGACGTTGCCCTGGCCGTAAGTGTAATAGATCTTGTTGTACATGATCTTGTCGGCCGCCTTGGGATCGGCGATGTCCACCCTGGGGAAGGGAATGCCTTCGACGAAGTCCGGGAGCTTGCCAGTTGCGACATCGAGGAGGACGCCGTCCTGGTCCACGTCGTATTTGCCGACGTTGGTCTCCATGTTGTCCTTGGCCGCCGTCGGCCAGAATTCCTCGGGACGGAAGCTCAGTTCCCCGACGTTCAGCACGTCGCCGTTCTTCACCCACTCGAGCACGGGCTCGGGCAGCAGCCCTTCCGCTCTCTGCCAGTTCGACTTGTCGAGCACGTCGCCTTTGGCGACGTCGGCATGGGCAAGCGGTGCCAGGTAAGAAAGCGCGCAGAGACTCAGTGCCAGGATCGCAGAGACTTTCGTGTTCATCGTTCTTCTCTCCTCCTCGTGCCGTGCTTCTGGGAGCCTGTCCCAGAATTCGGCTCCGGGAGGCTGTTCAGAAATGTCCAGATGCAAGGCGCGCGCAATCCTGAGGAATGAGGCGTAGTCGGGAGTCCCCGTGGACCCCGGCCTTCGCCGGGGCGGGCTCCCCCAGCCTCCCTCCCCATGAGCGCAACGCAGCAGATGGGCATTTATGGACAGCCTCCTAGGCGATGCGGTTGACCGTCGTCCTAGGAAACGTTTCCTTGAGGATGTGACCTCCCAGGCGGTTGAGGACGGAGTTTTCCCCGTCGGCGATGGTCATGCTGCGGGCGTCTCGCCACAGCTTCTCCACGTAGTACTCCTTCGTGAGCCCGTTGGCCCCGTGGATCTGCAGGGCCTCCTCGACCACCTCCTTCGCGGTTTCCGTGCAGAAGGTCTTGGACGCAAACGCGTACTCGGCCAGGGGAGGGTAGGCGCGATTGTTGAGATCCCAGACGGCCCGGCTCATGGCCCGGACGGCTTCGACACGGGCGAACATGCGATGGATGCGGACCTTGATGCTGTAGTGATCGATCAGGAGCCGGCCGCCCTGGATCCGCTGCTTGGCATAATCCAGGGCCTCCTCGAAGGCGGCCCGGGCGATGCCCAGCGCGATCACGCCCACGGCCGTGTTCCCGAACCCCAGATTGCCCACGACCCACTCACCGTAGTCGTCCGGGCCGACGAACATCCAGTGCTTCGGGATCCTGACGTTGTCGAAGAACAGCTCGCCTTGCGGCAGGTCACGAACCCCCACCTTCTCGAGAGGCTTTCCCCGGCTCACGCCGGGAAGATCGAGAGAGAGCATGCAGACACCGCCGCCGGACGGGCCCCTGGAGGTGTCGATCTGGACGTTCAGCATGACGTGCGTGGCCGTGGGCCCGCAGGAGACCCAGGCGGACTTTTGTCCGTTGAGCACCCACTGGTCGCCCTCCGGCCTGGCGCTGCACTGCATCCGGATCGCCGGATCATGGAAAAAGGGCTCGTACACGGCGAGCGTGTCCGAGCCATGGTCCGGCTCGGTGATGGCCCAGCCCCCCGTGATGCTGCCGTCCGCGCAGCGGCAGAAGGGGACCACGAATTCCTCGATCAGCCGCGGATTGCCGGTCGCCATGACCTTGATGTACGGCCACGCCGCCAGCAGGAGCACTCCGCCCAGGCCGGGGCTGCCCCAGAAGAGCTCTTCCATGAGGATATGGCTCTGCAGGGGCGTGAACCCCAGACCGCCCACGATCTCCGGAAACGCGGCCCTGTGGTAGCCGAGCGCGAAGGCCTGTTTGAGAAATCCCCAGACGGGCGCGCCTGGGGCGACGGCGTCCGCGGCCGTCATGCGGTCCATCTGCTTTCCGATCGGCCGCATGACTTCTTTGGCGAACTTGTGTGCGGCTTCCCGGATGGCCTTCTCTTGCGGACCCACGTCGAGATTCACGTCGAAGTACGTCATCGACACTCTCCTCTCCGTTCGGTGTTTGCGAGCGGACGTTACGGTGCGCGAAGCTCGAGGTCGACGGACTTGACATCTCGTCTTTACGGAGGCCACACTGCTACATGCCGAGCGACGGCTGCAGCTTCGGGATATTCTCGCCTCCATGGAGGTCGGCTGGTCCGTGGTCCCTCCGCACGCCCGCGAGTATAGAGAACGCATTCGATCGGTGGGAATCCCCTGAACTGGGGTTTTTTCCCTAGCCGATTACGGGTACCCGTCATGCCTCTGCCCTCGCTGCCGCGGCTCATCAAGGCCCAAAGGCACAAGATCTTCCGGGAAACCGTGAGGCGCATTGCCGACCACCCCTGGTCTCCTTACCAGGAGTTCCTCGTCCGCACAGCGGAAGGGCAGGATCGCCTGCAGACGTGGCTGGATCTGTTTGCCGAGGCCCTGGCCGGGCATGAAGAGGCGTTCTTGGAGGACCAGAAAAGCATCGGGTACGTGCGCTCCCGGATGGAAGGCTTCGGGCTCGAGGTGCTCACGCAGTTTTACTGCACCGTCCCGGACGTCATGTGGAGGATCATCGACGAGGCTGTCGGCAGGCGCGGCTCGGCGCTGCCGGCGCTGCCGCGGCAGATCCAGCACCTGAACACGGTTCTGCTCAGGGGCTACAGCGCCATCGCCACCTCTTACGTTAAGAGCCGCGAAGAGGGGATCGTCGAGAAGGTCAAGCAGCTTCAGGACCTGAACCGGTTCACCCGCGAGATCATCACCCTGATCGAACCGGAGGAGCTGGTCCGCTTCCTTCTCGGCAGGATGGCCACCCTCTTCGGGGTGGAGGAAACGGCGATGGCTCTTTGCCGGGAGGGAAAGGTGCAAGGGGTCTACCGGCATCCTCCTGCAGCGCGGGAGCTTGCGCCGAACCAGATCATGGAGAAGACCCTGAAGAGGGGCACGATCTGGTTCCTGGACGCGAGCGGCCGACCGTTCCGTTTCCTCCGCCAGTCCCCCCGCAAGAGGGCCGTGTCCGTGCCGGTGCGGGCCCACGGCCGCCTCTACGGCGTTCTCTGCCTGCGCAACCGGTGTCGGAGCTTCGTCTTTCTGGAGAAGGAGCTCGGGCTGCTCAACCAGTTCCTCCACATCATGGCCGTCGCCCTCGAGAACGCCTTCATGCTGAAGGAGAACCGGGAAGCGCGAGAACAGCTCCATCTGCTGACCGGCCGGATGATCACCATTCAGGAGGAAGAACGGAGACGGGTCGCCGGAGACATCCACGACACCCTGACTCAGGCCCTGATCGGCATCGGGTACAAGATGCAGTTCTGCCGGGAGATCGCCGGCCGGAAGCACGAGCTGCTCCTCGATCAGCTGGAGATTCTTCTGAGAACAGTGAATCAGGCGATCGACCAGTCCAGGGCGCTGATCTCGAGCCTGCGGCCCGATCTGATCGACACCATGGGGTTGGTCCCGGCCCTCAAGCGGCACTTCCAGAGCTTTTCCGAGGAGACCGGCATCCGGGTGAAGGCCCGTCTGCCGAGGAAGACCCAGCTGCCGGTCGGAGTGAACATCTGTCTTTTCCGGATCGCGCAAGAGGCGCTGATGAACGTGTACAAGCACGCCGAGACGAGAGAGGTCGAGGTCGCGCTCGGCAAACGGAACGGAAGGATGGTGTTCGTGGTGGCGGACAAGGGCAGGGGATTCGATCCGGCCAAGACCACCGCGCCGGGCCGGAGTGACCTCAGCCGGCTGGGCCTGCTCTCCATGCGGGAGCGGATCGAATCGGAGGGCGGCAGCCTGCAGATCCGCGCCGCCGAGCGCCGGGGGTGCCGCATCGAGGCCATGATCCCGATCCCTTTGGATGACAGAGGGTGTCGAAAGACACCCTCTTGAATTGAGAGGCTGTTGAGAAATGGCCAGATGCAAGGCGCGCGACAATTCCGCAGGACTGCGGAATTGGACGCATCATCCCCAAGGATGATGCGCCCGCAGGGCGAGCGCCATGGACGGCGCGAGTCAAATCCTGAGGAATGAGCTGAATCGGGGTTCTCAGGGGACCCCGGCCTGCGCCGGGGCAGGCTCCACGCGCCTCCTTACGCGATGAGCGCAACGCCGCAGATGGCCGTTTATCGACAGCCTCTGACAGAGGAAGACGACGTGCGCAGGATACGTGTTCTGATCGTGGATGATCACGTCGTGGTGCGGGAAGGGCTCAGGCAGATCCTGGAGCTCGCTCCCGACATCGAGGTGGTCGGGGAGGCCGAGAACGGGCTCGAATGCCTGAAGCTCATCGAACAGAAGCGGCCCGATCTGATCTTCATGGACGTGCGCATGCCGGGCATCAGCGGCATCGAAACGACGCGGCTGGTATGCGAGCGGTTCCCGGACGTCCGGGTGATCGTGCTCACCATTTACGAGGACGCCGAGCACGTGAAAGAGTCGATCAAGGCGGGCGCAAAGGGCTACGTGCTCAAGAAGGCCAAGCGGGAGGAGCTGATCCGCATCGCCCGGGACGCCATGGAAGACCGGGCTTTCCTGGATCCTACCGTGGTGCCGGCCGTGTTCCGTATCCTGAAGGAGAAGGCGGACAGTCTCGGCTGCCCCAAGGAAACCGGCCAGGAAGGCCTGACCGGAAGAGAGCTCGAGGTCCTCAAGGGCATCGTGGACGGCCACAAGGACCGCGCCATCGCCGCCGCGCTCCATATTTCCGAGCACACCGTCCGATCCCACGTCAAGAGCCTCTATCGGAAGCTGGGCGTCTCGTCCAGGTCCCAGGCGGTCCTGAAGGCCGTTCGGGAAGGCATCATCCAGGGAAGCGGCTGTTGAGGGGGCCATCGACCGAACGCCGCTCGTCGGCTCCGAACCGGGGGCTCCCGTGAGCACGTCCGAACGCATTTCCGTGCTGTTGATCGAGTGCAATCCTTTCATGCCGGCCCATACCCCCCTGTCGCTGGGCTACCTGGCTGCCGGCTTGAAGAAGCACGGTTTCCGGGCCGAGGTCCTGAACATCGGCAGCGACACCCTCTTTTCGACACACGGGCTTGCCCGCCTGCTGTGCGAGGCGAAGCCGCGCGTCGTGGGACTGTCCGCCTACCAGCGGAACCTCTTCTTCGTCAGGGGGCTGGCGCAATTCTCCAAGTCTCTGGTGCCCGGCTGTCTCACCGCCCTCGGCGGGCCTCAGGCGACGTTCCTGCCGGCTGCGGCTCTGGAGGAGCTGCCGTCGATCGACCTGGTGTGCCGCGCCGAGGGGGAAGTCGCCTTGTTGCGCCTTGCGGAACGATTGCGCGACGGAGCGCCCTGGATCGGGACGCCGGGATGGAGCGGACGGAACCCGGACGGCAGCGTGTGGCACGGCGCGCCTCTGGAGGGTTCCGACGACCTGGATGATTACCCCTCGCCTTACCTGGACGGGACGCTCCGGCCGCAGCCGTCTGAGGAGGCGATCCTGACCGGTTCGCGAGGGTGCCCCTCGCGCTGCGCCTTCTGCTACACCCCCCGGGCCTTCGGCAGGAGGATCCGCTGCCACTCGGTCGAAAGGATCGTGGAGGAGATGCTCTGCATCTCGAGGCTCGGGGCGGACCGATTCTGGTTCGCGGACCCGAGCTTCACGTTCCAGGCGGAGCGGGTCCATCGGTTTCTGGATACCCTGCTGGCCAGGGGGCCGAAAGGCAGGATCTGGCTCGAGACGCGCGCCGATCTGGTGGACCAGGAGATGCTCGAGAAGATGAAGAGGGCAGGGGTCCACACGGTTGCCTACGGGCTCGAGTCGGCCTGTCCGGACGTGCTCAAGAGGATTCGCAAACCGCTCGCACTCGAGCAGGTGGAGCGGGCGCTGCGCCTGACCCAGGCGTCCGGAATCGAGGTGGAGTTATTCTCCCAGTACGGCCTTCCGGGAGAGAGTCTTGCGGACGCAAAGAAGACGTTGGACTTCGTCCTGTCCAACGGGATCCCGGTGCGGGGCAACACCAACGCCCAGCAGATGCAGATCTACTTCGGCACAGACATCCAGGCACGTCCGGGCGCATTCGGGATCCGGCCGCTCGAGGAGCGGATTCCGGCCTGCCTGTCGGTGGGGTCGAGGTATGAGACGGATGCCATGAAGGCAGAGGAGATCCTGAAGGTGGCCGACCTCTGGAAAGCGGCCTCTGTGGACGGGGGCAAACGTACGGTTTCTTGAAAGTCAGAAGCGGGGCGACATGGACCACTTGCCCGGAAAGAATCAGGATGCTCCGGAGCCCGTGCAGGGACCTGTGACGGATCTCTTCTGCACCTATGGACAGGAGTGCCGCCATCTGGTGCCGATCGGTTTGGGTGCACGGAAAAGAGGATTTGAGGCCCTGTTGTCGCAGCTCGGGCTCGCCGCCACCTGCTATTTCGTGGGGAAGGAGTTGCCGGGTTCCAGCAAGAAGTTCAACTATTTTCTGGAAAAGCTATGCAGCTTCTTGCAAGAACATCATTTTTGCCAATTCAATGTCCGCCCTGTCCACCCCATGACGCAAGGAGACGCGAGACTCTGGGTGGAGTCGTACAGGCATATTCTGGGGGTGTGCAAGGCCTTTCATGAGGAAGGTTATCGGCATCAGATCGTGTCCAGGCTGCGGATCTTCCCTGTCCTCTGGCTGGAAGAGAGTGTCGATCTGGCGCAAGCGGGATCTCTGCTGGCCTTCCTGAGCGCGAATTTCTTCCTGCCGTCGCTCATCATGACGCGCGAGGTGGTGCCGAGGATGCGGGACATGGAAGGACGGGGAGGGCGTTCCGACCTGTTCGAACGAATCTATCTGACCGAAGACCCCGGCTTCGAGCCTTCGAAGGCGATCGGGACCCTGTATGAAAGCGCCCTGCTGGACAGGCTTCTGGAACAGGACCGCACGGTGCCCATCGAGCCGGGGATCTGCCGGGGGTCTGTAATTCTCGGAGCCGACGGCCGGACCGGCTCGTGCCTGCGCCTGTGGGATCCTCGTTCGGAAGGGGCCTTTCCCGAAAATGGGACCGCTCCGCACGGAAAGAGGCAGGGCTGCGCCGGTTGTGTCCGGAACGCCCTGGCGCGGGCGGCGGAGAGCTACCGCCTGAACGGACGGAGCGAGGAATTCGGAGCGCTCGGCAACCGCGTCGGCGCCTCTCTGCGGCGGGCCGACGAGACGGATGCGGCTCTCGAGGTGTGGGATCTCGTATCCGCCGGCGAATGCTCAGGCGAGACGTCGCTCGAGGTCCTGATCGGAAGGGCCTCGTGTCGCATTGCGAAAGGCGAGCTGGAACGAGCGATGGAGGAGCTCGTCGCCGCTCGGGAAATCGCTCCGGGATCGCCCGAAGTCCGCTACCACATGGGACTGTGCGAGTTCGGCTGGAAGGACTACATCGAGGCGGCCGACCGTTTCCTCGAGGCCGTACGGTTGGGCCTGCGGGACCCGCTGCGCAGTGATGCCGAGTACCATCGGGGAGTCTCTCACTACCGTCTCGAAGAGTATGACGCTGCGTTGGCGGCGCTGGCGGCCGCGCGGGATCTCGGCAAGAGCGACAGCACCGTGTTGTTTTTCCTCGGCCTGAGCTGGATGGGGAAGGGGGAAGTTCGAAAGGGTCTCGCCTTTCTCCTCGATTCTTTGCAGGCAGGGCCTTGCGGCGAAGACCTCTTTTACGTCCTGTTCTACATCGGGCACGCCCACAAGGAGTTGTCCGCCTTTGCTGAAGCTCTGGTTTACCTCGAGAAGGCGCGCTCGATCGTTCCTGAAAGCAAGGAGGCCGCCAATCTCATGGGCTTCTGCCACTTCAAGCTGAAGAACTACGATGCATCCATCCGGTGCTTCGAGAAGGCGATCGAGATCGAGCCGCGATCGGCCATCGATTACGCGAACATCGGAAGCAATCTTCGGGAAAAGGGTGATCTGGAGGGGGCCGAGACCCTGTACCGCAAGGCGCTCTCCCTGGATCCGACCATCGATTTCGCGAGGGAGAGCCTGGACCGGATCGTGCGGGGGCGGAAGTAGCGACCGCCGAATCTCACTCGGACGATGGTCCCTGCACGGCAGTGGATGCCCCTGACCCGCGCGCCCCGGTCCGAGCATCGGTTCCTGGGCGCAGGCGGGCGGCCAGGTCCTGCAGCATCTCTCTGGAGAGCTTCTCCATCCCTTCGTTCATGGAGCGCACGATCGACTCCGGCTTCTTGTCCCCGCACGGGGTAGTGACTACATAGCGTTTTTGAAAAATTTCGTTGTTCTCTTCTTCTCTCGACTTTCCGGCAGGATAGAAGAGGACCGTTATGGCCACCTCGGTTTCGAGCCCCGCGTCCGTCTGGAGCGCCTGCAGGGACTCCAGGGTCCCGGTCAGTATGTATTCGGGATGAAGGTCCACCTGCGAGCGAACGACCGCTCTGAAAAGCCCGCTCACCATGAGGTCGCGCGCCATCAGGCGCGTCACCATGGCGGCGGGGCTCACGGTCCAGCGCTGATAGTGGTAGAAGCGGGTCGAGGAGCCGGCCTCCGTGTAGACGATGCGGTCCGTTGCATAGGCGTCCGTGGCATCGAAGCGCTTGAGACGCAACGGTCCCGCCACAGGATTCGGGGAAAGAGAAGGCGGGGAAGGGTAGTCGAGAGTGTAATATTGAATGGTGGGGGTGGAGCGCTCAAAGCCCTCCAGCCGGATGCACCCGACCGTCAGAGCGGCGAGGGCGGCAGTCCACAGCAGAACCAGCCAGAAGGTAGCTCTCATTTGCATCCGGGGCCTCCTCACTTCGCTTCTTCGCTGGAGGGCGCTCTGTTCAAGGGGTCGATTCCGGAGGTTTCGAAAACAGAAGTTGAGAGGGGTTGTCCCGGAGGCTGATGGCGAGATTGTTGAAGGACTCCGTCGCCCGCCGCAGGTTTTCCAGCAAGGCGAACAGATTGCCCTCTTCCCGGGAAAGCAGGGAGCGGAGCGCTTCGGCCGTGAGCGTCCCCTCCTCGAGCAGCCGGTCCAGCTTCTCGGATGAGGTCTTCACGCGCTCTCCGAGGTCCATCTCGTTCAACTCTCCTCGGAGCCGCGTGGAGAGCTCGTTCAGTGAGCTCAGGGTCTCGGAGACGTTGCGCAGGGACTCTCGGACTTGCGGTTCCCGGAGCGCCGAGTCGATCCTGCGGGTCGAGTCTCGGAGGTACGCTGTCGTCTCCTGGACGTTCAGCAGCACCTTCTCCCATTGCTTGCTTGCGAAAAGGGTGTTCAGGGACTTCAACGATTCGTCCAAGGTGTCGGCAATGCCTTTCAGGTCGAGCTCGTTTAGTTGAGCGAGAAACTGCTGGGCGGCGGTGAGGAACTCCTGAGTCTCGGACGGGACCGAGGGGACGACCGGATGAGGCGGACGAAAGCCGAGTTGGAGAATCGGCTTCGGCGGGCCCTTCGGCGTGGGCTGAAGCTCCAGGTATTGCACCCCGGTCAATCCGGCGAGTCGCATCTGAACCCGGGTGTCCGGGTTGATCTCGACTTTGGTATCGATCTGAAATACGACCTGCGCCATGCTGCCGTCGGGTGAGATTCCGATCTCGCTCACACGGCCGACCGGGACTCCCAGGTAACGAACCACGGAACCCACGTCCAGTCCCTGAACCGATTCCTCAAAATAAGTCACGTAAGTCTTCGTGCTGGTGAAGAATCGCAGGGCCCCCAGGGAGATGAGCGCGGCCGCGGCGATGATCAGCCCGATGGTGACGAAGAGCCCGATCTTGAACTTGCTGGCTTCGGTTGCCATTTACGCTCTCCTCAGGCTGGGCTTGCGCTGGAAGAAGTCTCGTACCCTCGGATCCGGGTGGCGGTCCCTGAGCTCCTTCGGATTCCCCTCAGCTATGATGCGGTGAGTGGAACCGTCCAACATGACCACCCTCT
The DNA here is from genome assembly GCA_040756235.1 of bacterium. Taxonomy (GTDB): domain Bacteria; phylum Desulfobacterota; class DSWW01; order DSWW01; family DSWW01; genus JBFLZG01. The sequence goes on from JBFLZG010000093.1 coordinate 18,489, forward strand.
GGGCAATGGTCAGGATGCTGGCGAGCTCATGGGTCACGACCACCATGGTCGTCCCGAGACTTGCGTTGAGCTGCAGAATGAGGGCATCCAGATCCGCGGAAGTGACCGGATCGAGACCGGCGCTCGGCTCGTCGAAAAAGAGGATCTCGGGGTCCAGGGCCATCGCCCTGGCCAGCGCCGCGCGCTTGCGCATGCCGCCGCTCAGCTCTGAAGGCAACTTTTCTCCGACGCCCTCCATGTCCACCATTTGCAGCTTCATGCGTACCAGCAGGTCGATCATCTCCTTCCTGAGGGAGGTGAACTCCTGGAGGGGCAGGGCGATGTTCTGGGCGAGGGTCATGGAGCTGAACAGGGCGCCGGACTGGAACAGGACTCCGAATCTGCGGGAAAGCCGGCTCCGTGTTTCCGCGTCCCCGTCCCCGAAGACGTCCGCGCCTTCGACCAGGACGCGGCCCCGCAGAGGTTTCTGAAGGCCGATCATGTGCTTGAGCAGGGTGCTCTTGCCTGATCCGCTGCCGCCCAGGATGACGAAAATCTCACCTCGGTTCACGGCAAAATTGATGTCTTCGAGCACGATCTGATTGCCGTAGCCCGCCGTCAGACCCTGCACGACAATCAAGGGCTCTGGACGGCTCGTTCCTGAAGTCGCTCCGCTGGTCACGGAAGCCTCACACATACTGGAAAATGACGGTAAAGACGGCATCGGCCACGATGATGAGGAAGATCCCCGTAACTACGGCGGAGGTCGCCGCCCGCCCTACGCTTTCAGCCGCTCCCCCGGCCTGGAATCCCCTCAGGCATCCGACACCCGAAATGATCAGCGCAAAGGCAAGGGTCTTGCCCACACCGGAGAAGACGTCGAACACGCCGATCGCGCCCCTCGTCTCGAGGAGGTATCCGTAGATCGTGAGGTCGAGGCTGAGCACGCTCACGAGAAGTCCCCCGAGGATGCCGATGACATCCGCGTACAAGGTCAGAAGCGGAAGGGCCAGCAAGAGGGCCAGCGTCTTCGGCAGCACGAGGAAACGGGTGGGATGAATCCCCATGGTCCTCAAGGCATCGATCTCCTCGTTGACCTGCATGGTGCCGATCTCTGCAGCGAAGGCCGATCCGGAGCGGCCGGCGAGCACGACGGCCGTGATCATCGGACCGAATTCGCGGACCTGCGCCAGTCCGACCAGATCGGCCACGTAGATGGTTGCGCCGAACTGACGGAGCTGGATGGAAGCCTGGAAGGCCAGCACGAGCCCCACCAGGAAGTGGATCAGCGTAAGGATCGGCAGAGCGTTGACCCCGTTGGTCTCGAAAGACGAGAGCATGTCCCGGTAGCGGAAGGAGCGGGGGTGACGCATGATCTCCAGACTGGAGACGATCACATCGCCGAAAAAGGTCATAATAAAACGAAGGTTAGAAAGAAATAACAACACATGATCGCCGAGGGAAACCATGGAACGCGTGAGCCCCGAACGCCGCACCGGCTCGGGCTTGCCGGCGGCCAGCCGGTCCGGGTCCAGGAGACGGAGCATTCCCTGGATCCTGGGCCCGGCGCCGGCGAGCGAGAAAGCCGCGTTCTTCTCTCTGCAAACCTGCTGCAGGGAAAGAATGAGGGCGACTCCCGAGCTGTCTATGCGACCCACTGCGGAGACATCGAGAACGAGACGTTGGAAAGGGCTCGTTCGCACGCGTTCCATGAGCTCTCGATGGATGGTGTAATCGGTCTGCATGCTGGCCGTTCCGCGGAGCCGGAGCTCGAGCGAGCCGTCCGTGTAGGACGGCTCATAGAGGAGGGAGCGCTCGATACTCTTTTCCATATTCGATCCTCGCGACCACCGGGAAATCGGATGCGACCGAACGACGATGATGTTATTAGGGAAGAAAGCAAACGTGGCCGAAGTGTAGCAGAGACGGCGGGAGGGAAGAAATCACCCGTGCGCTGCCGGCCACGGGGACGGTCCTGGGGTTTGCCGGTCAAGTGAAAGCGGCTTCGAGGAAATCGGCCAGGAGGAGGCGAGCGAGCGGGTGCTGTACCTCAAGGGGTTATCATCTAGAAAGATGCCGAAGCATGCACGTTACCTGGACAAACCTCATGTAGAACATCATGTATGAACGGGGCGTGTTGAATGTCTGATAAGGTATATTATGTAAACCACAAGATAACCAGACCCGCCAGCGCTCCCGCTTCTGTCGGGGCTGTTTCTTGCTGGCCCCTCATCGGATGCCGGACGGATGTTTTTGACTTAGGAACGCGACGGGCGTCAGACGGCACTGCCCTTCTTGGGAAGCCCTTGGACGGCGGCGAGGATCGACTGCAGGCGGTCCGGCGGCGATCGTCGATGCTGCATGAGGGCTTCGAGCTCAGGCGGCTCGAGGTGCTCACGAAGATACGTGACGACGTCGAAGATCTGCCACCAACAGTCGAGGATCTTGAAACAGGCTTGCGGCTGTGCGGGTTTCAAGCAGTAGCGGAACGGGACCGGGCCGCCGAGCCGTGGGCAGTGGGTCTGCCTCTGTCCGGTTTCGCATGGGCATGGAGGGCGGACATTGTCGTGCATGGCGGACCATCATCTGGCGCAGGGGCACGAGCGCCGCGCCCCTGCGGTCGGTTTCGATTCAGCGGCTCTTCAAGAGAGCGGGCTTGGGGAAATTCTTGAAGACCTCCTCGGCCTTCTCGAGAACCGCGTCAGGCAGATCGTGGTCCGTGAGCTGGTTGGAGAAGAAGCGGTCGTAGGACCCCAGGTCGATCAGGCCGTGACCGCTCCAGTTGACCAGGATGACTTTCTCCTTCCCTTCTTCCCTGGCGCGGTTGGCCTCGTCCGCCACGCAGGCGAGCGCATGGTTGGTCTCGGGAGCCGGGATGAACCCTTCGGTCCGGGCCCAGAGGATGCCTGCCTTGAAGCTCTCTACCTGGTAATAGGCGCGCGGTTCGATGATCCCCTCTGCGGCGAGCTGGCTGACCGCGGGCGCCATCCCGTGGTAGCGGAGCCCCCCGGCATGGATCGGCGGCGGAACAAAGGCGTGCCCGAGACTGTACATCGGGATGAGAGGCGTGAAGCGCGCGATGTCCCCGTGGTCGTAGACGAAGGGGGCACGGGTCAAGGTGGGACACGCGCGTGGTTCGACCGGGAGGATCTGGATGTTCCTGCCGTTGAGCTTGTCGCAGACGAAGGGGAAACTGAGACCGGCGAAGTTGCTGCCTCCGCCGGCGCAGCCGATGACGATGTCGGGATATTCGCCGATCTTCTCCAGCTGTTTCTTGGCCTCCAGGCCGATGACGGTCTGGTGGAGCAGGACGTGATTGAGCACGCTGCCCAGGGAGTATCGTGTGTCCTTGCTGTGGACCGCATCCTCGATGGCCTCGCTGATCGCGATGCCGAGGGACCCCGGCGAGTCCGGGTCCTGATCGAGAATCTTTTTGCCCGACTCGGTCTCGCGGCTCGGGCTGGGGACGCAGCGGGCGCCCCAGGCCTCCATCATGGAGCGGCGGTAGGGCTTCTGGTCGAAGCTGATGCGCACCATGTACACCTTGCACTCGAGCCCGAACAGAGAGCACGCAAAGGCAAGGGCGCTGCCCCACTGGCCGGCGCCCGTTTCGGTGGCGATCCTCTTAATGCCGAAGACCTTGTTGTAATAGGCCTGCGGGACGGCCGTGTTGGGCTTGTGACTGCCCGGGGGGCTCACGCCCTCGTGCTTGTAGTAGATGCGGGCCGGGGTGCCGAGCGCTTTTTCGAACGCTTCGGCGCGGACCAGAGGGCTCGGCCGCCAGATGCGATACTTTTCCAGCACCGGCTCCGGGATGTCGATCCAGCGCTGGGTGCTGGCTTCCTGCTCGATCAGGTTCATGGGGAAAACGGGCGCCAGATCCTGGGGCTGCAGGGGTGTCCCATCCGGCCTGAGGGGAGGATTCATCTTGATGTCGGCCATGATGTTGTACCACTGGCGCGGGATCTCGTCTTCATGCAACAGGACCTTCTTCTGGCTCATCATCCACCTCCAGCCGGGTGTTTGGAAATGAGCCGAACGGTAACAGACGGTATCGCGCAAGTCAATCGCACAGGTGCCGGCCCTCGGTCCCTTCTTGCTGGGAATTCGAGAACTTGCTATTTCTTTCTCTGCAAGAGCTTCACTGGCTCGGGGCGGCGGAAAGCTGCGGGGAAAAGCAGAGATGGGAGAGGCGCGCGGAGGCAGCGGCAACATGGTGCGAAGGAGGGGCCCGAGGCCGCGCGGAATACGCCTGGCCTTTGACGTGGGCGGCACGTTCACGGACATCGTCGTTGCCGACGGAAGGTCCCTTGCGGTCCTGAAGCGATTCACCGAGCCGGACGATCCGGTTCGGGGACTGAGGGAGGCCGTTTCCGAGATCATCGGGGCGGAGCCGGAGCGCATCCTGCACGGCACGACCCTGGCCACCAACGCCCTCCTGGAGAGGCGCGGCGCCAAGGTCGCCCTGCTCACCACCCGGGGGTTCGAGGACGTACTGGAAATCGGGCGCCAGGCCAGACCCTCTCTGTACGACCTGAGGGCCACGCGGCCGGACCCGCTGGTCCCCAAGCCTCTCCGGCTCGGCCTCAGGGAGCGGGCTCTGGCGGACGGAACCGTGGCAATCGCGATCGATGAGGACGAGGTCGAAGCGGCTCTTCAGACCCTGGGCGGCAGAGGGGTGGAAGCGGTGGCCGTCTGTTTCCTGCACAGCCCCCTGTGCCCCCGGAACGAGATCACGACAGGCTCGGTCCTCGAGCGGGGCGCCCTTCCCTTCTGTCTGTCGCACGAGGTCGCAGCCGTGGAAGGAGAGTTCGAGAGAACGGCCGTCACCGTGGCCAATGCCTACCTGCTGCCGCGGATGTGCGGCTACCTGGGGCGGATCGGAAAGGCATGGCCGGGCGCCTCCGTACGGATCATGCAGTCCAACGGAGGTCTCCTGTCCGGCGGCACGGCGGCCAGGTTCCCGGTGCAGACGGTGCTTTCCGGCCCGGCCGCCGGGGTGATCGGGGCCTTCAAGCTGGCTCGGCAGGCGGGGGTCGACAAGGTCATCACCCTGGATATGGGCGGGACTTCCACCGACGTGTGCCTTTGTGACGGCGCCATCGCCTGGACCGAGGAGACGGCGATCGGCGGCCTGCCCCTTCCGGTCCCGATCATTGACATGATCACCGTGGGCTCGGGCGGCGGCTCTTTCGTGCGGGTCGACGCAGGCGGGGCGCTGCGGGTGGGGCCCGAGAGCGCGGGCGCCTGGCCCGGTCCGGTGTGCTACGGCCGGGGCGGGAAGCGGCCGACCCTGACCGATGCCCACGTGCTGCTCGGCCGCATCCAGGCGGACTTCTTCCTGGGGGGCACCCGGGCGCTCGAGACCGAGGGGCTTGCGGAGGTCTTTGGCGAGCTGGGGGATCCGGTGGGCCTGGATGGGGTGCAGGCGGCAGCCGGCGCCGTTGAGGTGGCCGCCGCGATCCTTGCCGGCGCCATCCGCAGGGTTTCGGTCGAACGGGGATTCGACCCTCGGGACTTCTCTCTTCTCGTCTTCGGAGGCGCAGGGGGGCTCCACGCCTGCGACCTGGCCGAACGCATGCAGATCCGCGAGATCCTGGTGCCCCCTGCTCCGGGGCTCGTTTCCGCTCTGGGGCTGCTGCTGGCCGACGTGGTCCGTGATCGGCTGCTGCCGATCCGGAAGGTGCTCGGGGAAGAGGTTCGCGTGTCCGAGCTGAGGCGGGAGGCCCGGAGGCTCGGTGCAGAGATCCGGAGGGAGTTGATCGAGTCGGAGGGGGTGCCCAGGGGCGCCGTCGACACTCGGTCCTATGCCGTTCTCCGGTACAAGGGCCAGGCGGGCGGGCTGCCGGTGGACCTTGCCCGGGACCTGCCTGGCAGCTTTCACGAGGAGCATCGGAAGAGGTACGGCTTCTCCCGGGAAAGGCGCCCGGTCGAGGTGGTCAGGCTCCAGGTCCGGGCGACGGGGAGCGAGGGGCCGGGCTCCCCTTCCCTTCCCGGTCTGGCTGGTGCGTGGGAGGCTGAAGGAAAGACCGCCTCGGACGGAGCGCCATGCCACGGGGCCCGGGCGGCCGACCCGGGGAAGGTGTTCCGACCCGTCTGGTTCGGAGGCCGATTCGTACGAGCACCGGTCCTTGCGCGGGCAAGCCTCGGGGCCGGTGCGCCGCTCCAGGGCCCGGCCGTCGTGGTCGAGTACAGTGCCACGACCGTGATCGCCCCCGGGTTTGCCTGCCGGAAGGACCGGTTCGGGAATCTGAGGATCCGGAGGACGGCCGGATGATGCATCCGAGCAGGGATCTCGAATGAAAGAGAAGCGCGTGTCCCGAGCTGCCCCGCATCCGAAGATGACCGGAGCCGGCCGGCGCCGGAGGAGAGCAAGGGACGGTTTCGACCCTGTCGCTCTCGAAGTCTTCAACAACCTGTTCCGGTCCGTGGCCGAGGAAATGGGCGCATCCCTTTCCCGGACGGCCCACTCGCCCAACGTCCGGGATCGCAGGGATTTCTCGTGCGCCGTGTTCGACTCCCAGGGGCGGGTCGTGGCCCAGGCGGAACACATTCCCGTGCACCTCGGCTCCATGCACTTCGCGGTGCGGAGCGCGCTGGCTGCCGGGCTCGCTGCAGGAGCCGGCACTTGGCTCCTCAACGATCCTTACGCGGGCGGGACACACCTTCCGGACATCACCCTGGTCACTCCCGTCCGGATCGGAAGGGGCGGTACATGCTTCTATGTGGCGAGCCGGGCTCATCATCTCGACATGGGGGGCGCCAGCGGCGGCTCCATGGGGGCTCACTCCGAGATTTTCGCTGAAGGGCTCCGCATCCCGCCCGTTCCGATTGTCGACGCGGGCGGCGTCTGGGAGCGGAGCGTGCTCGATCTCATCCGCGCCAACGTGAGAAGCCCCGAGTTTCTGGAAGGCGATCTCACCGCCCAGTACGCGGCGAACCAGACGGCGCTGCAGCGGCTGGCGGAAATGGCGGACCGGTTCGGCCTGAAGAAGGTGCTCGATTATGCCGGTCACCTGCGGCGCTATTCCGCCCGGAGAATGCGGATCATGCTCGCCTCCTTTCCGGAGGGGGTGTTTCGGGCCGAAGATTTCCTGGAGGACGACGGCTTCGGCGGCGGTCCGTTCCGGATTCGGGCCTCGGTGGAGGTCCGATCCGCCTCGGTACGCGTGGATTTCGCCGGGACGGACCCGCAGGTGCACGGGCCCGTGAACGCGCCGCTCCCGGTGACCTGGTCCTGCGTGCAGTACGTGCTGCGGACCCTCACGGACCCGGACATCCCCAACAACAGCGGCTGCTTCGAAGCCGTCCGGCTCTACGCGCCGCCGGGGACCCTGGTAAACGCGGTGTTCCCGGCCGCCGTCGCCGGAGGGAACGTGGAGACTTCCCAGCGCATCGTCGATTGCCTCTACAAGGCCCTCGCCGATGCCTTACCGGAGCGGATACCGGCGGCCAGCTGCGGATCGATGAACAACCTGTCGGTGAGCGGGCAGGACCCGAGAAGCGGTGGACCGTTCAGCTACTACGAGACCGTGGCCGGCGGCATGGGCGCCCGGCCGGGCCTGGACGGCCTGAGCGGCGTGCACACGCACATGACCAACACGCGCAACACGCCGGTCGAGATGCTCGAGCACGTGTACCCGATGCGCGTGGAACGGTATGCGCTCCGCCACGGATCGGGCGGCGGCGGGAGATACCGCGGGGGCGACGGTCTGGTGCGGGAGATCCTGTTCCTCGCAGACAGCGAGATCCATCTGCTGGCAGAGCGCAGACACCGGGGTCCTCCCGGGCTCTGGGGAGCCGATGCGGGAAAACCCGGCAGGGATTTCCTGATCCGGGAGGGAAAAAAGAAGAGATTGCCTCCCAAGGGGTCGGTGTGCGTGCGCGCCGGAGACCGGCTCCGCATGGAGACGCCGGGAGGCGGCGGATGGGGAGCGCCCGGCAAGGGCTTGTAGGGGCGACCGGCGGTCGCCCTCACCGGCTCCGGACGGCCGCCACAACTTTTCCGCCGAGGAGGATTTGAGGATGAAGAGAAAGCGCTTCGTCGACCTCAGCATCGCCATCGAGCCGGGCCTTCCCTCGGACCCGCCCATGATGGTCCCCAAGGTGACGTACAGCTCTCACGAGGAAGGAGCCGAAGGCATGAGGGCGTTCTTCCCCGGGCTGGAGCGCAAAGACCTTCCCGGAGGTCTGGGCTGGGCCGTGGAGCACGTGGAACTTTCCACCCACTCCGGCACCCATCTCGACGCGCCCTGGCACTACCATCCCACGATGGACGGCGGCCGGAGGGCCTGGACCATCGACGAGATCCCGCTCGAGTGGTGCATGGGTGACGGGATCGTCCTGGATTTGCGGCACTTGCCGGACGGGTACAAGGTCATGCCTGCCGATCTCGAAGAAGCCCTGGGCAAGACCGGCTGCAGGCTCAAACCTCTGGACATCGTCCTCGCCATGACCGGCGCAGACCGCTTCTGGGGCACGCCCGAGTACCTGCTCAGAGGGTGCGGCATGGGTCGGGAGGCGACTCTTTGGTTTTTGGACCGCGGGGTCCGTGTCGTGGGCACCGACGCATGGAGCTGGGACCGTCCCCTGCCCCTCATTGCCGAGGAGTTCCGCCGTACCGGGCGGGCTTCGATCATCTGGGAAGGGCATTTTGCCGGCATCGAGAAGGGCTATTGCCACATGGAAAAGCTCCGGGGGCTGGACGGGCTGCCGCCCTCCGGCTTCACCATCTTCTGTTTTCCCGTGAAGGTGCGGGGAGCCAGCGCGGGATGGGTGCGCGCCGTGGCGCTGGTGGAGGAAGAGGCATGAAAGTCGAGGGCGTGAGTCGCGCGCGCGTTCTCGGGATCCTGAGTTGCGAGCGAGCCTGGTGAGCACTCGGTAGGGTGGACAAAGCCGCGGGCGTGTCCACCAACCACAGCAGAGCACTGCGAGCGTGGCGATCCGAAGTCCCAAGCGCAGCGAGAGACCGCCCTGCGCCGCGGTGCGTTGATAGCTTGCGTGCGGTGGGTGCACCGCACTCGTCTCAGGATCCCTGCAACTCGTCTCACCGGAAGGCATAGACGTGGGTATCATAGGATCCCACGAAGAGCATGCCCGCGAGCGCGACCGGAGAGGACTTGACCGGGTTGGCGGTCTTGTGCTCCCAGATTTTCTGACCATCCGCGAGCCGCAGGGCCACCAGGATGCCCCGCTCTCCTGCTGCGTAGACCAGATCGTTGTAGATCCAAGGCGAGGAGATCATGGGCCCCAGGCCGGCGTACGTCCAGCGGACGGCCCCGCTCTTCTCGTCCAGACAGTACAGGTTCTGGTCGGTCGAGCCGGCCGCCACGCAACCGTTTCCGACGGCCGGGGAGCTGTCGACCCACTTCCCGGTTGTGTGGGACCAGAGCTCGCTGCCGGTCCGGGCCTCCAGGCAGTAGATCTTTCCGTCCGTGGCGCCGAAGAAGACCTTCCCTCCGTGGACTGCCGGCGATGAGCCGACCTTGGCTCCGGAGGATACGGAGAACCGCCACAGCTCACTTCCGCGAGAAGCGTCTAGACAGTAGAGGTTTCCGTCCCAGGAGCCGAACAGGAGCCGGTCTTTCCAGAGTGCGGGAGAGGAGGTGATGCGCCCGCCGGCCTTGAAGGTCCACTTCTCGGCGCCGTCCCGGATGCCGACACCGCGCAGCACCCCGTTCCAGTCGCCGAAGTACACGCGGTGCCCGTCGCTCACCGCCGAGCTGTTGATCACGGCCCCGGCTTCCAGGCTCCACAGGGGTCTTCCGGTCTCCCGAGCCAGGCAGTGGAACGATCCGTCCTCGGAGCCGACCAGGACACGCTTCTTCGTTGCCAGGGGGGTGGCCAGGACGGCGCCCTCGGTTTGGCTGCTCCAGATCTTCGTGCCGTCCTTGATGTTTATTGCATATACGGACTTGCCGATGCTGTCCCCGATGAACAGCACACCCCGATCGGTGTCCACGGCGGGGGAAGAGAAGACCCAGCCGTTCAGGGGCTGTGTCCACGCGAGGTCCCCCCGGATCGCGGGCCCGCGGGCGCACGCGGCATGGGTGGGGCCTCCCCGGAACATGGCGACCGGGCGATCTGCACGGCTGCAGGCCTGGAGCGTAGCGAGCAGGGTCAGGGCAGCGATCGTACGGGCCCGCCCTCCCCTTGCCGCGAGGCTGACGAAAGATGAATGCCCTATCCCTCGGTGCAGAAGGTGTCGAAAAATGGAAAATCTGTGCGAGAAGCTGGTCATGGCGCGGTCTGGCTCCCTTTCTGCGAGGACGTGCTCTCCGCTTCGAGCTTGCGGACCCACTTGCGAACTTCTTCGGCCTGGGCGCATGCGGGGCAGAGATCGAGGTACTTCTGCAGGTGCGCCTTTGCCTTTTCGGGATCCGGGACCTTCAAATAGGCGACGCCTAGGTTCAAACGCACCGCGGGGTCCACGGGTGCGCTCCTGGGGGACACCTGAAACGTCTTCTCCAGAAGCTCCGCCGCCTCGGCGTGACGGCCCTGACCGAATCGGACGGCGGCCAGGTTCACGTAGGCCTCCACGAGCTCGGGCCGGAGCCGGATGGCGGCCAGGTAGCAGCGCTCCGCACGGGCAGTATCGCCCTGGGCCAGGAGGACGTTTCCCAGATAATAGACGGCGTGATAGTCACCGGGGTCATCCAGGATGAGGGACTCGAAGATCTTGCCGGCCTTGTCGAGCTCCCGGGCCGAGGACCAGGCGACCCCTTCCTTTTCCTTCAGGGGCCTCTGGTACTCCACCTGGCAGGCCCGGCCGTACGACTCGGCGGCTTCCCGGTGGCGGCCGAGCTTGTCGTAGGCGTCTCCGAGCCGCTTCCAGGCATCCTGACGGCCCGGGTCGGCGTTGACGCTTCTCTCGTGGTACGAGGCGGCCCCGGCGTAGTCTTTCTCCAGAAAAGCGAGGATTCCCATCCGATAGAGGGCTTCGGGATTCCCGGGATCCTCATCGAGGACCTCCCCGTAGAGCCGCCGGGCCGTCGCATAATCCTTTCCCTGAACGCAGGCGAAGGCTTTCTCGAGGAGCGACCGGCTGTCTCCCGCACTCGTCGTGAGGGCCGGACAAGCGATGAGCAGAAGAAACAGGAGCGAAGGAATCCTGAAAGAAAGGCTCGGACGGGATCGTGATGCCATCGGGCGTTTCGGATGTTTCTGTGAAAGGGTGCTGTCCGCCGGAAGGGGAGACGCACGCGGCGCCCCTGAAGAATACGGTTGAGCACAAACGCAAGGGCCCTGTGCCCGGTCGGGCACAGGGCCCCTCTTTGTAGCACCGAAGTGTGAACAGCGCAAGAGGGCGGAGGGAGGAACAGTCCCCCTCCAGCCGACTTACGGAGAGAGAGTTAGTCGATGTCGTAGCCGGTCGTGGCGGCATCCAGAAGAACGGTGTCAAAATCTTCGTTCACCGCGTTGCCTGCGATGTCTTCCGCCGTCAGCTGGAAGGCATCATCCTCGGCAACCGTCTGGCCGGGAACCACCGCAAAGCTCCAGCCAGGGGCATACGGGGCGACTGCTGCACCAAAGCCCGCGAACGGAGCGATGTTGGCTTCGTTCACGTAGGTCGCATCCGGGGAGGCCACGAGGGCAAGGCCGAGCGCATCCGCATCGTCAGCGTCCAGGTCGCCGTCACCGTCTACGTCCCATATCACCGGTTCGGTGAAGACAGTGTAAAGCTGATAGGCATCGGTGGTGTCGCCCACGTCCATACGGCCATCGCTCGCCACCGCCGCGTTGACGTTGATCACCCGGATGTCCCCAACAGCGGGTCCCACGGCCGTGAAGACCGCATTGGCAGCCGAGCTGATCCTGGGCGCGATCTCGTCGACCACCTGGAAGCCCAGCCCCGCCTGGACATTGGCCTGCAAGTCCGCCACCAAGGCCGTGAGCACGTTGCCGGCAGCGATGTCCAGACCCGCGCCGTCGAAGCCCGGGCGCACGTTGGCAAAATCGCCGTCCGCGGCAGCCGTGATCGTCACCGTCACGCCGTCCGCTCCGAGGGCCGCGGTGGCCGTGCCGATGCCCGGCACTCCGGTATAATTGGCGATCGTCTGGGCCGAGGTGGCGTCCACCGGCTCGCTCATGGTGAGCACGATCTGATCCGGATTGGTGCCGTCGTCAACCGTTTCGGCGCTGGCGACCAGGGCAGGAATGAGGTCGCGGAGCTGAACCACGGCGTCCGCATCCGAGGCATTGCCGGTCTCGTCCGTGACGGTAAGGGCGATGGTGTCACCCTGCTGGACCAGGGCGATTCCGTTGACCACGCACTCGACCTCCGGCAGACCTCCAGCCACCTCGGCATTCGTCACGCTGCAGGCGCCCAGGGTCTCGCCGCCGGTCGCGGTCAGCGTCCCGGTCACGTCCTGCACGGCCGCCAGGTCCTCGCTCATGAACAGTTCCACCGCATCCGACAGAGCTGCAAACGCTATGTAGTCATCCGCGTCGTACTGGTTGTCATCCGCGGCGCCGCCGGCCTGGTCCAGATCCTCGAGGTCGACCAGGATCGGCTCGATGGCGAAGTTCGTGGTGGCGTCGAAGCCCAGGCCCTGGTCGGCAACCGTGGGCGAAACGTTGTCGCCGATCGTCCCCACGTTGGAATACGGTCCCTCGATGTTGTCCGAATTCACGGCCGTGACGGCCATGTTGAGAGTGAAGCCGTCATCGAAAAATACGGTGACGGGCGTGCCGTTCTCGGCCGAGACCAGCGGCAGGTCCGGGTCGGTGGCCGGGTTGGCGGCGTTGTAAGTCGCGATGGCGGTCTCAACTTGCGTGAGCGTTACGCTCAGCTCGGTATCCGGGTTGCCGTCGAGCCGCGTGGCCGTCTGGGCCACGAACACCGGGATGCCGCTCACGAAACCGCCGGTCGCGAACTCTGAGTAGAGTTTGTAGTAACGGACCGTACCGTCGCCGTCCTCAGCCGGAGTTGCTGCGTCCCAGGCCAGATCGATGGCGTTCGCCTCGCCGTCCGCGTTTCCGATGACGCCGATGCCGAGGGCGCTGTTCCAGTCCAGAAGATTGAGGTTATTGGCCTGGCCGACGTTGCCGGACTCGCCGCCCACCGGCTGGGCCGGATCTGCCGCCGCGGCCACCTGGGCCAAGTTGCTCGCCTGCATGAGAGTCGGATCGCCCGCCGTGATCAGCGCGATCTGGGTCGCCGTGCAGGTTCCGCAGGTGATGCTGAGCTTCTTGAAGGCGTCGGCCACTCCGGTGGGATCGGTACCGTTATAGAAGTTGCCGTTCACGTCCGAAAAGAGCCGGAGCTCGAATTGGACGGTCAGCCCGTCGGGCAATGCCCGGTCCGGGGTGATGGTGACGGTCTTGGCATCCGCGCTCCAGGAAAGGGCCACTGGGATCGGTGCGCCGCCCTGGACGCCGATGATGACCTGCGCGATATCGGTCCGCATGGCTTCGTTGAAGGTCAAGGTGAAGGGACCGGCCAGGTTGGCGAGCGCGATCTTGCCGGCCGGCAGGTTGGTGGCGGTCGCAAAAGGCCGGATCACGTCGACCTGGGGAGTTTCCGGCAGAAGCCGGAAGGCGGTTGCCGGGTTGAGATCGCCGGCATTGGCATCCGCCCAATACAAGTGCGTACCGAAGCCGACGCTCACCGTGCTTCCGGACAGGGTGCTGAAGCCCGCGGCGCTGATCGTGAGGGTGTAGCTGACCGGAGAAGCGTCCGTGCCCTCGGGAACGGTCGCGATCTCGAACAGGCCGGCCTCGTCGGTCACGTCCGAGTTGGCTGTGATCGACCACTCGCTCGCGCCGGCGCCCCAGACCGACCACGGGTCCGGCACGCCGTTGCGGGTCAAGGTAACAAGGGCGCCCGCCACGGCAGTGGCACCGGAGTATTCGACCACATAGCCCTTGACGGTTGCGTTCGGCCTCCGCATCACCGCGGCGATGGCGCTCACCTGCAGGTTGCCGATGACCTGAAGCTCTCCGCCGATCGTTTCAATCATTTCATACGTTTCCAAAACGGCATAATTCAGCAGAGCGGCTGTGAAGGTCGTCTCGAACCCGGCGGCCTGTACCGTGATCAGGTACGGCGAGCCGGAATCGGTGACGTTGAGCTGGCCGGCCACGGGAACGTTCTGGAACAGGTACTGTCCGGAATCGTCCGTGGTGGCCTGTGCCGTCCCCCCCGGGAAAGCAAGCGAGGCCGTGGCCCCGCTGACAGGTACGTTGTTGACGTCCACCACCAGACCCACGATGGATCCTTTGAGGGAGAGCGGGGAGCCACCTCCCTGGACCGTCGTGTTCTCGGTCTTGTCGTCCGAGCAACCGAATAACCATCCGCTCACCGCGAGCATCCCGAGCAGTGCGATGAGCAGATTCCATCTTCCGATTCGCTTCATCTCTACCTTCCTCCTGCTTTGGTTTCAAACACCGTACTGCACCATTGACTAATTAGATTGTAAGCTTGCCGAGCACTCCCGGATGAACACTCCTTCTCATCGCTCATTCCGCTCATTTCCTTTTCTGTTACTGTCGCGCTCACCTCCTTTCTCGACTTGGTGGATGCTCTGGTTTCTGGTAAAAGAGCCTTTTCTGGAGGGTCCTGGACAGGTCTGGAAGGATTCTTCGCCGGTGACGGACCCAAAGACAGCGCATCATTCAAGGATAATCTTAGAGATTTTCCGCTTTCTTATTGAATTCCCGCAGGAATGTCAAGAATGAAAAAAAAGAATCGGAACTTCAGGCAGTTTTCTTTAGAATTATTTTCTTCGAGGCTGTCGATTCGATTACAAAAATGGAATTTCGGGCTGGTGGCAGGACATGGCAAAAAAATATGATTCCATGAATCTAATGAAGGTATGAGAACTTGCGACGGGAGAGCCGACGGAGGGACAGGCTTTGATCGAACGACCGGGTGCCGCTTTTTTCGATCTGGATCACACGCTGCTGGCGCGCAGCTCGGGCGAGCTTTACGTTCGGGCACTCAAAGAGCAGGGGCTTCTGGGTTGGTGGGACTTGGCCAGGATCCTGGCTTGCGTGGCGCTTTATCGCGTGAACCTCCTCGATCCCGTGAGTGTCATGGCGCGCTTCGGCGTGCGGTATCGAGGCGTGCCGGAGCGGGAAGTCCGATCCTTTTGCGAGACCTGGTTTCGGCAGTCGATCAGGGGAAATCTGTATGCCCAGGGGGTGCGCAGGATCCGAGAGCATGCGGCCCAGGGACGGGCCGTGGCCCTCCTGACGGCTGCGACTCCTTACGTAGCAGGACCGGTCGGGCGTTTCCTCGGAATCTCCAGTGTGCTCTGCACGCGCCTCGAGGTCGTGGACGGCCGCTTCACCGGCAGCTTCGTTCAGCCGGTATGCCACGGCAAGGGCAAGCTATACTGGGCTCGGCGTTTCTGCGATGAGCAGGGCTTGGATCTGTCGAGGAGCTACTTTTACACGGACAGCATCCGTGACCTGCCCACCCTGGAGGCCGTGGGATATCCCAGGCCGGTCAACCCGGACCGCTCCCTGCTGCGGGAGGCTCGACGACGAGGCTGGCCGGTCGAGCGGTTCCGCGGGGTATTGGGCGATCAGCAGCAGGGATGAAGGACGCAGCCGAACGCAGCAGATGGTCGTTTTTCAACAGCCTGGTGTGAAGTCCATTCCGGGCTGCAGGGCCCGGGCGAACTCCGCGAGGAGCTGGACGGTGCGGTCCACGTCCTCCAGGGAGATCATCTCCACCGGCGTATGCATGTAGCGGTTCGGGATGCTCACCAGCGCTGCCGCTACCCCTGCGCGGTTGATCTGGATCGGGTTGGCATCGGTGCCGCTGGCCCGCGGCTCGGCCGTCATCTGGAAGGGGATCTTCTTCTTTTTCGCGATATCGGTCAGAAGTCGACCCACGACCGGGTTGATGTTGGCGCCCTTGTGGAGGATGGGGCCGCCCCCGAGACGCACGTCACCGACGATCTCCTTGTCCACGCCCGGGTGGTCGGAGGCGAACCCTACGTCCACGGCGATCCCGACGTGAGGATCGATCCCGAAAGCGCTGGTGCGGGCGCCGCGCAGGCCGATCTCCTCCTGCGTGGTGGAGACGGCAGCCACTTCGACCTTGAGGCCCTTGAAGCGGCTCAACTGGCACAAGGCCTCGGTGACCGCAAAGGCGCCGATCTTGTCGTCGAAGGCCCGGCTGACGGCGAGACCGTTCTCCATCAGGGCAAAGCCTTCGGCGACCGTGACGATGTCGCCCACCTCGACTCTCTTCTCCGTGTCCTTCTTGTCCTTGGCTCCGATATCCACCCAGATCTCGTGGGCCTTCGGGACCTTCTTCCGGTCCTCGTCGGTCATCAGATGGATCGGCTTCTTGCCGATCACGCCGAGGACCCGTTGCCGCTCGCCGTGGATGAAGACCCGGCGGCCCGGCATGAGGGGGATATCGACTCCGCCGACCGGCACCACGTACAGGAAGCCTTTGTCCGATATGTGCTGCACCAGGAACCCGATTTCATCGCAGTGACCGGCCAGCATCAGCCGCAGCGGCGCGCCGCGGTTCAGGCGCCCGATCACATTGCCGTGAACGTCGGTCTCGACGTCTCGAGTGTGGGCCTGCATCCGCTTCCGGATGTGGTTCTGGATCCGCTCCTCGAACCCGGACGGGCTCGGTATGTCCATGAGCTCCTGCAGGAATTTGCGTGCGTCCTCGTTCATGATTGCGCTCCTCGGCGGTCACGCTCATCGACCCTTGAATTCGGGCGGCCTCTTCTCCATGAAGGCTTGAAACGCTTCCATCAGGTCATCGGAAGGCAGCAGGGCCGCGTTCTTCTGGGCCACGTACTCGAGGCCGGCCGCGATTCCGTGGTCGCGGCTGAAGTTCAAAGTCTCCTTGACGCCCTGGACCGTGATGGGCGAGAGGCGCGCGACCTCGCCCGCCATCTTGAAGGCCTCTTCCAGGAGCCGCTCCCGATCCGGGTACACGTGGGTGACGAAACCGATCGCGAGCGCCTGAGAGGCGTCGAAGTCCCTTCCCGTCAGGGCGAGCTCTCTCGCCCAGGCCTGTCCGACGATGGAAGCGATCCTTTGCAGAGTACCCAGATCGGCCACCATGGCCATGCGGGTCTCGCGGATGCCGAATACCGCATCCCGAGAGGCCAAACGGATGTCGCAGGCGCAGACGAGATCCACGCCTCCGCCGATGCAGTGGCTGTGGATAGCGGCAATGACCGGCTTGCGGCACTTCTCGACCGCCGTAAAGGCATCCTGCAGCCCGAGCACCATTTGTCGGAACTTGTGGCGGGTCCCGGCAGAGGGTTCCTGCCAGAGGGTGGCCGCTTCGACGAGGTCCAGGCCCGCGGTGAAGCTCTTCCCTTCCGCCGCAAGGACGACGACCCGGAGACCCGCGTCACCGTCGATCTCCTGAAAGACCTCCCGGACCTCGGCGAAGAACCTGAGGGTCATGGTGTTGCGCTTGTCCGGGCGATTGAGGACGAGGTGCGCCACCCCGTCTTTGGCTTCCAGCCGCAGGCAGTCCCATTTTCCCATGGTTCCCCTCCTCCGTTTGCTACGCTGTCCTGGTCGGCGGTTTGAACCCGATTCGGTCCGCTGGAATCATTTGATCATACAGCGGCATGTTTGAAAATCAAAGAGAGGCGTCAGCGGCGCTCCGCCTGCTTCCCATTACGGCCGCGACGCCTTATACTGGTTCCCGGGTTCTTCTCTCGACAGACATTCGGATCGAAGCGCCTCCATGCACCCGCCGGATGACGCCCGCCGCATCGGGCTTGTTTCGGACAGCCACAGCAACCTGGCAGCCATGAGGGTGGCCGTGCGCACCCTTCGCTCCCGGGGAGCCCAGACGATCGTGCACCTCGGGGACATTTGCGACTCTCTGCAGGGGGAGGTGCTGGAGGAATCGATCCGCTTCGTCCGGCAGCACGGGCTCCTTGCGGTCAAGGGCAACAACGATTTCCTGCTGGAGAATCTGCTCCGCCACATGCTCCCGGAAACCAGGGGCGCCGCCGACGAGCAGATGGAGTTCCTGCGGGATCTCCCCATGACCATCGTCTGGAATGATCTCTGTTTTGCCCACTCCCTTCCTTTCGATTCCCTGCGGGCCTTCTATGAACCGATCGACGTAGGGTCCACACACCGGGCGAGCGAGATCTTCTCGAGCACCCCGTACCGTGCTCTATTCTGCGGCCACTCTCACAGCCCGGTCTGTTTTCGCTGGGACCGGGGCGAAGTGACCCGGTTCACGATCCCGGACGGGGCACCGATTCCTATCGGGCCGGAGGAGCGTTACATATTCGTGATCGGATCGGTGGCGGAGGGTGAGTGCGCGTTGTTCGACCGCGACGCGCAGAAGCTCGAACGGCTCCGGATCGAGGTGTGAAGTTCAGCTCCGTCATCCCTCGGCCCATGTGCGGAGCGCGTGGGAGCCGGGATCCAGGAGGGTGCACCGTGCACAGCGGTGATTGTCGGGTAACAGTGACTGGACCCCGGCCCTCGCCGGGGTGACGGAAAGGCAGGGAGCAGGGGTCTGGCCGGCTTGCGACACAGCCTCTTTCGCGGGAATGACAACCTTCACTGGATTCCCGGGCCTGCCCCGGACTCGATCCGGGGTTCGCGGGAATGACGGGCCTTGCTATGACACGCCCTTGAGGGCCCCCAGGCCCACATGTCTGGTGGATCAGGGGTTGGCGCTGAAACCTGAAACCCGACACCTCGGATTTACCCCAGGGCGCCTTTCTCCTTCAACACCTGCACCTGCTCAGCGCTGTAGCCGGCTTCCCGCAGCACCTCTACCGAATGCTCTCCGAGCGCAGGCCCGGTCCAGCGCATTTCCGGAGGCGTCCTGGAAAATTTGAACGGCGAGTTGATCTGCTTCTGGAAACCGCCCCCCGGCTTGGGGACTTCCGCGATCATGTTCCTGGCCTTGACTTGCGGGTGCTCCACCATCTCGGAGACCTTGAGGACCGGTTCGACGCAGGCGTCCAATCCCTTGAAGATCTCGGTCCACTCGGCCATGGTCTTGGTGGCGAACAGGGCGGCCATTTCCTTTTTCATGTCCCGCATGCCCTCATCCGGCTGCATGCCCCAGCCCCGCCGGGATATGAAATCCGGCCGGCCGAGGCCCTTGCACAACTCCTCGAAGAACTGCGGCTCGAGGCTGCCCACGCTCATGTAGCGGCCGTCCAGGGTGCGGTAGCAGTCGTAATAACTCCCGCCGTTCAGAAATTCACCTTCATAATCAGGATTCTTGCCGCCCACCAAGAGATGGGTGGCCATGAAGGTCGCCCAGCCGATGGCGCCGTCAGTCATCGAAACGTCGATATACTGTCCCTGCCCGGTCCGATCCCGAGACAGCAGAGCGGCCAGGATGCTGACCACGGTGTTGTAGGATCCGGCGCCCACGTCGGCCAGCTGGAACCCCTGAGGGACCGGACCCTGACCGACGCGGCCCGAGTAGGAAAGGATCCCGGAGGTTGCCAGGTAGTTGATGTCGTGTCCGGCCCTGTCACGGTAAGGTCCTTCCTGGCCGTAGCCGGTCAGGGAGCAGTAGATCAGTCTTTCGTTCTCCTTCTTCAGACGATCATAATCCAACCCGAGCCGCTTCATGACGCCGGGCCGGAACTGCTCGAGCACCACGTCATGGGTGCGCACGAGCCTGCGGACGACCTCGACGGCTTCCGGCACCTTCAGATTGAGCCCGATGGATCGCTTGTTCCGGTTGACCGCCGCATGGCCGGCGGACACGCCGTGGTCGTAGGGTGGGCCCATGCGCATGAGATCCGGCCGGTTGGGCGCTTCCACCCGGATGACGTCCGCTCCGAGATCGGCGAGCATCATCGTGGCAAACGGGCCAGGCAAAAGGGTGGAGAAGTCGAGCACGTTGATGCCGGCCAGTGGTCCCGCCATGTGTTCTTCTCCTTCTTGAAGCGCCGCGCGCCGTTCCTGTGCCTGTGCGGCTTGCATGATGAGCGCGGCTCGTTCGCTTCCGCGCGCCAAGAGCCTTCACTGATTATCACGAAACCCGGCGCCCATCAACCGGAGGCCCCCTTGGGGCGGCCGCGACCCGCCGCAACCAGACGCGTGCACCGGTTTGCGATCAGGGCCCTCCGGACAAGGAGACCCGCAGCCACAGCGGCTGATCGGGAAGGGCTGTCCGGCCGTGCTCTCCCCGGGCATACGTTGTCACCTCATTTTTGTTTGTGCTATACAAAAACTCAGTAAGGAGTCCTGATGATCGGCATCTTGCGATACGGAGCCTACATCCCTTATCTGCGTCTTCCCCGGTCCGAAATCGCCCGTGCATGGGGCGGAGGCCGCGAGGGAGGTGAGCGGGCCGTCGCCAACCACGATGAAGACAGCCTCACCCTGGCCACCGAGGCCGCGCGGGACTGTCTCCACGGTTTCGACCGCTCCCTGGTGGATGCCGTCTTCTTCGCGTCCACGACTTTTCCTTATCTGGAGAAACAGGGGGCCGGCTTTCTGGCGTCGGTGCTCGATCTGCCGTCCCCGGTTCTCACGTCGGACTTCGCCAACTGTCTGCGCGCCGGAACGACGGCCCTGGAGCTGGCCAGAGCCGGCGTGGAGTCCGGCCGCGCCCGCAACGTCCTGGTTGTGGCGGCGGACATGCGCCTGGCCCACCCCGGATCCGCGCTGGAAGGTCAGCTCGGCGACGGCGCCGCTGCCTTCCTCGTCGGCCGCGGAGAGGCAGGGGCTGTATGGGAGTCTTTCCACTCCTGGTCCAACGAGGCTCTGGACTGCTGGAGGACGGATGAAGACCGTTTCGTGCGCACCTGGGAAGAGCGTTGGGCCAAGCAGCACGGGCTGCTGGAAAACGTGAGCCGGTCGGTCCGAAGCGCGCTCGATCGAGCGCGCCTCTCCCCGCGCCAGGTCGATCGAGCCGTGCTGCCGGGCACGGACTCGAGAAGCCAGTGGCAGCTCGCGAAAAGCCTTGGTCTGGACGGTGCGGAACAGCTTGCGCCCTCCCTTCTGGACGTATGCGGCAGCGCCGGGGCGGCCCACGTGCCCATGATGCTCGCGGCGGTCCTGGAACAGGCCGGGCCGGGCGATCGCATCCTCGTGGCCGGCTACGGGGACGGTACGGACGTCCTGCTGCTGCGTGCTACGGAGCACGTGCAGGCGCTGCGGCCGCGGCGCGGGCTCTCAGGACATCTCGGACGGGGAAGCAGGCTTGCCAATTACGAGCGGTATCTCTGGTACCGAAAGCTCGTGGAAGTGGATCCGCCTCCGCCGCTGCTCGTGGGCTCGTCGGCTACGGCGCTCTGGAGAGACCGGAATTCCGTGTTTCGGCTGCACGGCTGCCGTTGCTTGAAGTGCGGGGCGTGCGCCTTTCCCGTTCAGCGGATCTGCAACGCCTGCCAGGCCCGAGACCAATACGAGGAAATCCCTCTGGCCGAAGATCGAGGGAGGCTTTTCACCTTCACGAAGGATTACCTGGCGAGCCGGGTCGACCCGCCGCTGATCCAGAGCGTGTTGGATATGGAAGCCGGGTGCCGCATCTACACCTGGATGACCGACGCGGAACCGGACGATGTCGAGCTGGGGATGGAAGTGGAAATGACCTTCCGCCGGATCCGCAAGGCCGAAGGATTCTACAATTATTTCTGGAAATGCCGGCCGGTCCGGTGAAGCAGGGGCGAAGGGCCTCTCCCCTTCGCCTTTCGATTCGGAGAAGTCCATGGGTGGTGCGCTGAGAGACGGAGTTGCGGTCGTCGGGATGGGGTGCACCCGGTTCGGAGAGCTCTGGAGCAAGGGCATCGAGGATCTCATCATCGAGGCGGCCTTCGAAGCGCTCGAAGATGCGAGCATGGAGCCCAAGGACATCGAGGCGGTCTGGGCCGGGACGCTCCGGTCGGGCATGTCCGGTACGGTGGTGGCGGACAGCCTGAAGTTGCGCAACATCCCCATTACCCGGGTCGAGAATCACTGCGCGTCGGGGCACGAGGCCTTTCGGAACGCGGCCTTCGGCGTGGCCTCCGGCATGTACGACCGGGTGATGGCGATCGGTTACGAGAAGCTCAAGGACTCGGGCTTTCCGGGCATGGGTGTGGGCCGGCCGCCCCACCCGGCCTGGATGCAGCTCTGGACGGCGCCCACCGGCTTCGGTTTCATCGCCGGCCGCTATTTTCACGAGCACGGCCTGGGCTGGCAGAAGGGCAGAGAGATCCTGGCCCGCATCGCCGTGAAGAACCACGAGAACGGCTCGCGCGCACCCAAGGCGCACCTCAGGAACCCGGTCACGATGGAGCAGGTCCTCAAGGCGCCGGTGATCGCGTGGCCTCTCGGGCTCTTCGACTGCTGCGGCACGTCCGACGGCGCCTCGGCGGCCATTCTCGTCCGGGCCGACCGGGCCAGGGAGGTGCGAACGGACCCGGTCCATGTCCGGGGGATCGGACTCTCGGTGGAGCCGACCATGCCCTACTTTCGGACCGGATTCGATTACCTGGGCTTCGAGGCCACGCGCAGTGCGGCCCGTCAGGCCTACGGCCAAGCCGGGATCCGGGATCCCAGACGCGAGATCCAGATCGCAGAGGTGCACGACTGCTTTACCATCACCGAGCTCGTCAACTACGAGGACCTCGGGTTCAGTCCGCGCGGGCAGGGGTGGCGCGACGTCCTGGAGGGCACCTTTCACTCGGGCGGCGGAGCGCTGCCCGTCAACACGGACGGCGGGCTCAAGTGCTTCGGTCACCCGGTGGGTGCGTCGGGGCTGCGCATGCTCTACGAGATCTACAAACAGCTGCAGGGCAAAGCCGAGGGGCGGCAGGTCCCCGACGTGCGGACCGGACTGGCTCATACCCTGGGCGGGCCTCCCCAGGTCTCCTGCGTCGTGATCGTCTCGAACGAGCCGAATCCGTCCCCTGCCTGATCGAAATGGCCATGGAACCTCCAACCCCGTACCCTCGAAAGCAAGATCCGGACGGGCTCGCCGGTGCATCCTCCGGTCCGACGCTCACCGCCGAGCAACTTCCGGGCGCACGCTCGGGCAAGAGCCTCGCTCCCTTAAGCGTGGATAATTTCATTCTCTCGTGCCGGACTTCCTCCGGGGGTCGGGCAAACCCGTGTGGAACATGAAACCGAATGAAGGGCCTCTGCCAGTTCCGGTGATCCTCCCCCGGCCCGAGCACAACGTATCACGCTCCCGGATGGACCCGGATGCCGTCAAGGTGATGTACCGCCTGGTGCGTCACGGGTTCAAGGGCTACCTGGTGGGCGGGAGCGTTCGGGATCTGCTGCTCAGCAAGACGCCGAAGGACTTTGACGTGGCGACGGACGCGAGACCCGGCGAGATCCGCAAGCTGTTTCACAACTGTCGCATCATCGGCAGGCGCTTTCGAATCGTCCACGTCTACTTTCGCGGCAGCAAGATCATCGAGGTCTCCACCTTCCGCAAGGACCCGGAGGAGGCGACCGAGGGAGAAGCGGACGGCCAGGAATCCCCCAAGCGCGGAGACAATACCTTCGGGCTGCCTCATGAAGACGCTCTGCGCAGGGACCTGACCATCAACGGGCTCTTCTATGACATCCGCGATTTCTCCGTGATCGACTACGTCGGCGGCATCTCGGATCTTCGATCCGGGATCATCCGTGCCATAGGAGAACCCGACGCGCGGTTTCGGGACGATCCGGTGCGGATGATCCGGGCGGTGCGGCACGCGGCCCGGACCGGCTTCACGATCGAGCCCAGGACCTACCAGGCGATCCTCCGCAACGCTCCTTCGCTGACCGCCTGCAACGTTTCGCGCCTGCAGGACGAGCTGCAGAAGGACCTGGCCGGGGGCCATGTACGGCCTCTGTTCGAGCTGCACAGGGCAACCGGTTTGATGGGCGCCTATTTCCCGGCTTTACAGGCCTACTTCGACAGCCGGTCCAGGCCGGAAGCGCTGTTCCATCCGGTCTGGACGTGGACTGCCCTGGCCAGACTCGACGCCAAGACCGACGATCCTGCCTGGCCGCCTGCCTACTACCTGGCCTCGCTGGTGTTCCCGCTGATCGAGCGAGAGCTCATGGATCGCTACCCGTCCCTCGGAGAGGCCCTGCGGGAACCGACGGACGTCCACCGGACCCTGAAGGAGCTGGGCGTGCCTTTCGGGATCCGGCGTAAGGACCAGGAGAGGCTCGGGACTCTATGGTTCGGATTCGTTCGCTTCTGGAATTTCCTTCAGGCAGGCCGAATTCCCGAGCGTTTTCGGAAAAGGCCTGCTTATCAGGAGGCGCTTCAGTTCTACCTTTTCCATCAGATCCTTCTCGGGCGTTCCGACGAACAGATCCGACTGGCCGTGGAGGGCGCATGGGAGCAAGGACCGCGCCCACCAACGCGCGGGCGGCGACAAAGGAGGAGACGCAGGAAAGAGAATCGATCCCAGAAAACAGTTTGATTTTTTCACTGGACAGTTGACAAGACCCGCCGAGTTGCATAACATTGGTGTGGTGGTGCGTTTGGGTCCCGCCCCTGCGAGGGTACGAGCGTTGAGCAAGAGCACGAAGCCGTCCACGGGCACCGCCCGGCGGAAGAAGGCGATCTTCTATGCTCTGTTCGCGTGCCTGAGCGTTGCCTTTCTCTACTACGTCCTGGTCACGGCCCGCAATACCCTTCAGTTCCTAGCGTTTTTCAGCCCCGAGGAGCTTTTTCTCGAGGACCAGAGCGGCGCTTCCATCGACGGCAGAAAAGCCGAGATCCTGAAGAGGCTGAACAGCCAGATCGACGAAGAATCGGCCACGCGAAGCCGGGAAGACTCCCGCCTGCTCGCCCGCCTGGATCAACTGCTGAAGTCACTGCACGCCTATCTGCTTCCGGGCGCCGGCCGCAGAGAGGAAAAGGAGGCGCCGAAGCCGGCCCCTGCACGGGAAGAACGTCCCCCCGGGGCCCCTGATGCGGCGGCAACCGCCCGCGCCGGTGATGCGGTCGTGCCCGATGAGGAATCGGCGGATCAGGTACTCGCCCTCGCCCCGACGCTGCCGCCTCCGGCCAGCCGGAAAAGAGCCTTGGAGAGCCCGCCCAGGAACGCACCCAGGGACCTGAGGCCCATCATCGAGAAGCCGCTGCAGTCTTCCGATGAGCGGCTTCAGGAAGAAGGTCTCGGCCCGCCGGAGAGGTGGCTACAGAAGATAGAACCTCTGGAGGGGCACCGTGCCCGCGGTATGGTTCTGAATCTCAACCGGAGGCTGGCTCTGGAGGGACTGGTGGATGCGAGCCACGAGGGTGAAACGGATTCCGACCTCCATGACTTCGGGATGCGCTCGGCACATGCCATGACGTTGATGCAGGGGCAGTCCCGGCCGGCCGGCTCCTTGGGGGCCGGAAGAATCGATTCCGGCTATCCTCGCTCGTTCGGCGTCGGACTGAACTGGCGGCTTTCGCCGGTCGTGAACTTCCTGTTCGACTATTCGCATGAATCCCCCAACGACCGGTTCATCGAATACCGCGAGAGCTGGGAGTCGAGCCTGGTCACGGATTACTCCAGGCTTCGGCCTGCCGGGGATAATGCGGTCCACAGCTTCTTCTTCGGGCTTCGCTACCTGCTGCACGATCGCAACCCGGAGCATCTCATTCCTCTGCAGACCGGCTTCTTTTACGCCACCAACATGGCCGACGAGCCGATCTCATCGGACGTCTCCCTGGGCTTCAGCATCGGAGGGGGGCTCTACCAGAAAGGAATGCGCCTCGCTCTCGCCTATCGGCTGCGCATCTGGGACACGCCTTCGACCGAGCCGTTGAACCGCGAGGACGGAGAGCTGACCCAGAAGGTATCCAATCAATTTCTGTTCTCCCTCAATTTCTAGGAGCCTGTCCAAGAATTTGGCTCCTGGAGGCTGTTCAGAAATGTCCAGATGCAAGGCGCACGAAATCCTGAGGAATGAGGCGTACACGGAAGTACGCCGCAATGACGAAGGATGAGTGCAACGCCGCAGATGGGCATATATGGACAGCCTCCTAGCAGGGCGACCGCCGGTCGCCTCTGCCCGTCGTCCCGGGCTTCCACATGCGACCCTGGTTGCGAGCGCAGCGCAGTCGGAGATTGCGAGGCTCTGCGAAGCAACCTCCCGGCTCAAGTGCTGCGGTGTCATCGGATCTGATACCGGGCCATTTTCTTGTGCAGGCCCTCCCGGCTGATCCCGAGATGCTCGGCCGCGCGCGTTCGGTTGCCGTAGTGGCTCTTCAGCGCCTCCTTGATGAAGAACGCCTCCACCTGGTGCATCCGCATCCTCAGCGTGTCCTGTCTCGAGGCGTCATAGGATCGCAGGTTCCGGACCTGATTGACGGGGCCGGAGAGTATGTCGGAGCCGATCAGCCGTTCACCGTCTGACTGGATCAGGACTCGCTGGATCTCGTTTTCCAGCTCTCGGACGTTGCCCGGCCAGTGATAGCAGGAGAGAAGGTCGAGCGCCTCGGGAGTGAAGCCGGCGGTACTCTGCTGTTCTCGTTCCGCGTACTTCTGCAGGAAATGGTTGGCCAGAAGCGGGACGTCCTCCTTCCTTTCACGCAGGGGTGGGATGGTGAGGGAAAACCCGTTCAGTCGAAAGAACAGATCTTCCCGAAAGCGCCCTTCCCGCACCATCTCCTGGAGGTTCTGGTTGGTGGCGGCGATCACGCGGACGTCGACCCGAATCGGCTCTTCCCCGCCCACCCGAAAGAACTCCTTGCCCTCGATCACCCGCAGAAGCACGACCTGGGTGCGGGGAGAGACGTCTCCGATCTCGTCCAGGAACAGCGTGCCCCCGTGCGCGGCCTCGAAGTAGCCGATCCTGCGGGACTTCGCGTCCGTGAAGGCTCCTTTTTCGTGACCAAAGAGCTCGCTCTGGTGGATGCCTTCGTTCAGGGCCGCGCAGTTGACGCAAACCAGGTTGCCCCCCCTCCGGCGGCTCAGGCGATGGATGGCCCGGGCCACCAGCTCCTTGCCGGTCCCGCTCTCCCCTTGAATCAGGATGTTCGCCTGACAAGGTGCGCACTTGCGGATGATTCGAAAGAGGTCCTTCATGATCGAGGAGACCCCGATCATGTCCTCGAACAGGTGGTTGCGATAGTTCTCTACGAGGTGCAGGAAGACGTCCCTCTCCGCACGATGCTGGGCGATGAGACTGCGGATGCAGAACCGCAAATGAGCGCCGTCGTCCTGCGGGAAGATCCAGTCCGCCCCGCTGAGCAGCCCCTCGTTCGTATAGCGGGAGGCCCCGTTGGGTGTGATGAGGAGTATCCTGGATCGCGGCGAGGATTCCCTGCAGGCCGAGATCCAACGGCTGCTCTCTTTTCTTGACACGGCCTGTTCTTCGATATCCATGATGAACAGACAGGGATGGATCTCTTTCAACTGGGCCGGGTCCGATCCGGGATAGGGGAGGAAGAGATACTGCTCTTCGGTTTGCGGGGTCTCGGGCAGTACGGACTGCATCCTCTCCCGCCTGCTCCCGAGCCAGCAGACGCGATATCCCTTGGGTCCCATGATCTGCCTCCCTAGCAGGCCGCTGAAAAAGGCCCATCTGCTGCGTTGCGCTCGTTCATCGTTCCCGGCCTTCGCCGGGACAGGCCCCCCCTTCCACCGTTACAGGAAGGCTCGTTCTTCAAACTTCGCGCGCCTTGCATCTGGACCTTTTTGCACGGCCTGCACATTCTGGAGTTTTCCACGGGCTGCTAGCAGGGCCGTGATATCCGCACCTCCGGTCCGATCCGGGCGGTTGTTCGTCTCTGAGCTTCTGCGGGCCTTCGGGCGGGTGGTGCCGGCGGGGGGTGCCTTTCCCACGAGCAGTCCCTGTGAGCAATCCGTATGCCACGAGCAGTCCCGCGCAACAGCAGGCAGCACAGGCGGCTCTCTCCTGACGACCCCCGCGAAGGTATCCATACGGAAACGGACCCGACTCTCCGGTTTCCGCATGGAAACTACGGCGGATGTGCCGGGCCTCCGAGGCGCGCAGAGCGGTTCCCGCCTGCAGCCGACTACGTTAGAAACGCGCCGGCCCGGCGCGGGCGGATCTTGGTGTTTGCGCCCAAAGATGCTAAGGTGATCCAGGCTTGAAGCGTATCGATCGAGAAAAAAGGGACTTGTCGATGTCATCCTCGTTTGGCCAACAGGACGAGCCGGCCTTTCTGGCCGATGACAAGCGGGCATCCGCGCAGCAACGAGGAGAAACCTTCGGGGGCCAGCGCCCGGAAGAGGGGAAGTCCTCCCAGGTGCGCTCCGAACCACCGCAAGCCGACCCGTTCGGACCCAGCCGTCTGATGCTCGTCCTGATCGGTGCGGCTTTCTTCCTCCTGGGAGGGCTGGCGGCCGCAGGCATTCTGGTGCTGTATCTGCAAAGAAACGGGTCCATCCCCTGACCGCGAATTGCGGTTCGAACAACGGCAGCTCGGTCCCATGCGCCTCGACAAGAGATCCCGGAAGATTCGAACAAAGAAGAAGGGCAAAAAGGGGGCCTCTCCCCGTTTTCCCCCCTTCCTTCTGTATTTGCTCGCAGGCCTGGTCCTTTTGACCGGCTTCTATCTTCTGGTCTACAGGGGACACGCGCGCCGGTTGGCAGGACTGCGGGAGGAAAAGATCCGCGAAGACATGGACAAGATCTGCACGGCACTGGCCGTGTTCCGCCAGGATCACGGCCGCTACCCTCTCCCGGAAGAAGGCCTGCAGGGCTTGCTTGGAGGTCGGCTCCCCCCTGAGGGTGGAGATCGGCACGAGCGGGCCGCTGCGTACCTGGACCGCTTGCCTCCGGATCCGTGGGGAGGCCCCTACAACTACGAACCCCTTGCCAGCGGCGACAGCTTCAAGCTGGCCTGCTGGGGGGCCGACGGCAAGCCCGGCGGCGATGGGGATGCATCGGACCGGGTGCTGGAGGAGTGCAAGGGCGTGACGACGCCGTCGGATTGAGCGGACGTGGCGAAGACTGACAGCCAGGAATCAGGGTCTCTCTCCGTCGTTGAAAAGATTCCGATTCTTCGGATCGAGCGGACCGGTTCCAGTCAGATCCTGCAGGACGTGATTCAAGAAGCGCCGGCTACGCTGTTCGTGAACGGCAAGGAGATCGTGACGCTCCTGACCGTCCCCCGGGAGCTGGACGCCCTTGCGGTGGGGTTCCTTTTTTCCGAGGGATGGCTCACGGACCGTTCGGCCCTGGAGGAGATCCGTGTCGAGGAAGCCGGCGGGGTGGTCCGGGTCCGGCTCCGCAGGGTGCCGGCTTTGACCGAGCGGTTCCTCGAGAAGAGGCTGATCGCCTCCTCGTGCGGCAAGGCGACCTCCTTTTACAACATCGTGGACTCGGCGCTCTGCCGTCCCGTCGCATCGGACTTCCGCGCAACCTCCGGCAGCATCCTGCGCTGGATCAAAGAAATGCTCCAGGCCGCCCGCCTGTACCGCACCACGCGGGCGACCCACAGCGTGGCCCTTTACGGGGATGCCGGCAGGATCCTCCTGGAAGAGGACATCGGAAGGCACAATGCGGTGGATCGGGTTCTGGGCAAGTGCCTGCTCAAGGGAATCGCCGTGGAGCAGACGGCCCTCCTGGCAACCGGCAGGCTCAGCTCCGAGATCGTGATCAAAGCCGCCCGCCTGGGCGCCCCCATCGTCGTCTCGCGCTCGGCCCCGACCGCCCTGGCCATCCGCCTCGGCGAGCGTCTGGGACTGACCCTGGTGGGGTACGTGCGAGGCGGCACGATGAACGTTTACGCCCACGCCCGCCGCATTCGTGAGGGACCGTGAGGCGGCATGCAGGCTCGAGGAGAAT
>JBFLZG010000094.1:0-12212 GCA_040756235.1 bacterium
ATACCGATCGCCATCACACCCATGCAGACCGGCGGTGGGGTCAAGAACAAGACTCTGGAGGCGTTCGCGCTCAAGAGGCTTGTGATTTCCAGTGGCAAAGGGGTGGAGGCCCTGGATGCACAGGACGGTGTCCATTACATCCGGGCGGAGCGCCCTGAGGAGTATGCCAGGGAAATCATGAGACACCTCCAGCCAACCGATCGAGGCGATACGATCAGAAGAAACGCCCGGCAGCTCGTACTCGAGAAATACACCTGGAAGAAAATCGGGGATCGATATCTCGGGCTGGTCATGCAGGCGTTGACTTCACAGGAACGGAGGATTTTTCCACTGTGGCACCGCACGTGAAGACAGCGAGTCTGACAGAACAATCCCTCTATCTCATGGCTGGAAGACTGTGCAGTTATCTCTTGGAGCTGGCCAACCCAATCATTTTCGTCCGTGTTCTCCAGCAGTATGATTACGGTGTGTACCGTCAGCTCATGCTTCTCGCCTCGACTCTTTTTCCCATCGGTCAGATGGGTGTGACACAAGGGCTCTTCTACTTTCTGCGCCGGGAACCTGAAAAGAGGGACGCCCTCGTCTTCCAGACTTTCCTTTTCGTATTCTCTACGGGGCTGGTCGTGCTGATCGCGTTAGTCCTGTTCTCCGGATCCATTGCCGATCTCTTCAACAGCGTGGAGATGTCGGCACTCATGCCCTTGATCGCAGTGCACTGCTTTTTCATGATCAGCTCCTCTTTCCTGCAATCCGTAATCATTGCGGAAGGGAGGGCAGAGCTGGCAGCTGCCATCACCGTATTGTTTCAGGTCATTTACTCACTATTCGCAATTGCAGGGATCATCTGGACAAGAGATATTGTCGGCCTGCTGTACGCTCTTGTCATCTATTCTGCCATCAGGTTTGTGTTCCAGGTCATGTACTTGCGACGGAGATACCACTTTACCCTGGCTTCCCTGGACTTGCCTTTTCTCCGAAGGCAGCTGGGGTACTCATTACCCATGGGCGTTGCCAACATCTCATGGCTCCTTCAGCAGAAGCTCCACAGCTACTTCGTTGCCTTCATGTTCACTCCGGCGATTTATGCGGTCTACTCCATCGGCAGCTACAATTTGCCGTTCATTACCATGCTCAACGCAGCTGTCGCGAATACAATGGCGCCGGCCTTATCCGTCATGCAGAAAGACGGGCAGATGGAGAAGTTGCTGAGGACTTGGAACAGCGCCATGAGGAAATCCAATCTCTTGCTCTGTCCTGCATTCGTGTTCCTTTTCCTCATGGCAGATCAGTTCATCATCGCCTTGTTCAGCGATGCTTACTCCGGAGCCGTCCCCGTGTTCAGGATCAGTTTGCTCCTTGTCCTGGTTTCCAGCGTTCGCCCGGAGATGCTTCTGCAGGCCACGGCTAAGACGACATACATCATGCGTCTGACCGTTTTCAGGGTGCCGGTGGCCATCGGCATCTTGTACGTCTTTGCCCATCGATGGGGTGTGCTGGGAGCCATCAGTGCAAACGTGGTTATCGAAACGGCATTCAGATTCGGGTTCCTGAGAAGGGCCTCGCGTGTGCTCGGAATTCCAGCTCTGGCCCTTATCCAGTGGGGGCCGAACCTGAGGATACTGGCGGTGGCGCTCCTAGCCGGCCTCCCGATCTGTGCGATCAGGATGGTCCCTTTTTCGCATCCGCTCCTGTCCCTTGCGATCGGCGCCGTTGCCTATGCCGCAGCGTATCCCGGCCTGAGCTTCCTCTTCCGCACGGTCCAACCAGAGGAATGGCGTGCAGCCATTGATTTCGGCACCCGCCTTTTCCGCAGAGCTTCATCAAAAATTCCGTCCTTTCAGAGGATGTCCAAGACACTGCCGGAGGCAGAGCGTTGAGATCGTGCGGGCCCTCGACGACATGTCAAATGAGGGTATTGCGGTCCGCAGTCCAGGGGTCCGTCCCACCCAAGGAGGGGAGTCCAACATGCAATCGCTGAATTTGGCCTCACGCCGCCCCGTCCGCCGATTGAGAGACAAGGTCGTCAAGAGAAGATTCATCCTGCCGGATGAGCTGAAGAATGGTCGAAGACTGAGCGAGGCGATCCAGTGTTTGAGGGAGAAATGGCCCACGCCCGTGCAAGACACGCAGCAGGAGGAGTCTCCAGTCTTCATCTTCTCTGCGGGTTGGCGGTCCGGGTCAACCTTATTGCAGCGTTTGATCATCTCCAGCGGAGAAGTGGCCGTTTGGGGTGAGCCACTTGGGGAGGCCGGCATCATTCCCAGATTGGCGATGGCAATTTCTGCCATTGACCGTCGATGGCCTCCAGATCAGTACTTTCTGAGGTCTGTCGACATCTCGGGTCTCTCCAATCAGTGGATCGCGAACCTCACCCCGGACATGGCTTTCCTATGGCGCTCGCAGCGGGCGATGCTCAGGGAGTGGATGGGGGCGCCGGTAAAGGAAAAGCTCGGGATGGAACGGTGGGGATTCAAGGAAGTCCGCCTCACGATACACCATGCCAGATATCTGAAGTGGCTTTTTCCTAATGCTCGCTTCCTGTTCATATACCGCAATCTCTACGACTCCTACAGATCATGGAAAGGCAATCAATGGAGAAACCTCTGGCCGGGCTACTATTCCAGGTCCCCGGCAATCTATGCGCTTCACTGGAAACATCTGCTTGGCGGCTTCTTGGACGGATACAAGGATGTGGACGGCATGATGATCAGGTTCGAAGACCTGATTGCCGGGAAACTGGATTTGGCTTGCATTGCGAGCCATATCGGCGTCAGAAATCTGGATCCCGGGGTATTGAGCCAAAAGATCGGCTCCCCCAAGCGTGACGAGAAGAAGAAAAGGGAGAAGCTGTCCTCATATGAACGCCTCGTCCTTTCTGCCGTCGCAGCCCCAATGTTGAAACGTGCCGGCTATCCCCACGCAATCGGCGGAGCCTCGCAGGGAGGGTAAGAAGTGGACACCAGAGCAGCCGTCCGGGACTTCATCGAGACCGAGCTCGACCGGAAGAAGAAATTCGGACACCTGCGGGATACGGACCCCCTGATCGAGATGGGGCTCATCGACTCCATGGGAATCCAGAGACTCCTGGCCTATCTGGAGGCGACCTTCTCGATCCGCATCGAAGAAGAGGAGATCCTGCCCGAGAACTTCGAGACCCTGGAGGCGATCGTGAAGCTCCTTGGCCAAAAGATGAGGTGAAAAGAGCTCATGTTCAACTACGTGCTTCTACGTCTCGTGCAGGCCTCCGAGCGGGTCCGCAGCGAGGGCCTCGCCCAGGTCGCCCACGATCTCGTGCATTTCGAGAGACAGGCCGTGCCGGTCGAAAAAGATCTGAGGGGCATGGAAGCCGAGCCGCGGCCGGCCTGGACGGAGGATGGGACCTTTGCCGAGGTCACGGAGGAACTGCTGGACAACGCAGAGGTCGTCTATCCATTTCAGAACCGCCGCAGGAAAGCGCGGTACTACCTCGGCAAAGGGTGGGGCGGATACGCTCTCCTGAAAGGCAGGACCGTACTGGGAGACATCTGGTACGCCCCGGTCCCACAGGATACGAGCTCGCCCTGCCACCCGGACGTATCCTGGCTGGGGATCCGGCCCGAAGGAAAGTCCGTATACACGTTCGACATGTTCATCGACCCGGAAGAGCGCGGGAACAACACCGCCTTCGGCCTGCAGAGGGCGACCCTTCAGGATCTCCGAACGAAGGGGTTCGAGAAGGCGTACGGCTTCTACTGGGCCGACAACATCCCGGCCCTCTGGATGCACCGGAGTCTGAGGTGGAAGCCGCTCGCGAGGCGCCGATCCGATCGGTTCTTCTTCTATCGCAGATCGCGGCCTGCAGCTGACCGGCCTGCCCGATCCACGTCAAGAACGAGCTAGCGGTCTTCAGGGAATGATTCTGAAGAACATCCGCGAGCAGGAAGCGTGCTGGCCGGAGGATGCATTCATGCAAAAGCTC
The DNA here is from genome assembly GCA_040756235.1 of bacterium. Lineage (GTDB taxonomy): Bacteria > Desulfobacterota > DSWW01 > DSWW01 > DSWW01 > JBFLZG01. The sequence continues at coordinate 3,959 of JBFLZG010000094.1, forward strand.
ATCAAGAACAGTTGGCGTCGCGAATCTGGAGTGCCGTTCGCCAAGGCCGCGATCCTGAACCACGAAATCCATCCCGAAGGACTGGACGTCGACCGGATCCGCTTCTTCGAGGCCGGGAGCCTCGCGCCGAAATCGGGCGCTGGCCACATCATCAGCGTTCTACGGGGAAACGGAAGACTTCGCATTGCGGATAACACCAGGCACCCTCTTCACCTGGAGGCAGGCGTCCACCTGTATCTTCCGCCCGGGCTGGAGAGTGTTCTCGACGCGGAACCAGGGACCGAGCTCGTGCGCGTCTCAAGCGCGTCGGCATCGCAGCCGCACGGCAAGCAATGGTTGCTGCGCGATGAGATATTTCTTGCGGCCTGCGCGTCCGGGGCCCACTCGCTTCGATGGATCCTTACGCCGCAATACTTGAGCCGCCGGATCTTCCTGCACCATGACCCGGTCCTTCTGTCGAAATCCGGGAATCCTGTCTCCTGGTTTCGGACCACGATGTTCGACGTTGCCGGACTTCCCGAAAACGGGGACGGGGAGCCGGTGTTCAAGATGTCCTACAACTCCCGGACCGAGTTCAACGTCTGTTACGAAGTGGAAGGGGCCGCCCGCGTGCGCATGGCCCGACACCCGTACGACGAAGCGAAGCAGCTCTGGGGCCCGTGGTTGCCGCTCGACGGCGACTCTACCTATCACCTGAACGAGACCCCCGGAGGTCCTGAAGAAGATCGCGGCCTCGGCGATGCGGCCCGGACGCCGCAATTCCTTCGCAACAGACACGAGGTCAGCATCACCGGCGGGCATGTCACGCTCTTCTGCCTGTTTGATCCGGCGCCCACGGGCGTTGAGAAGCACCGGCCCGGGGAGTACAGCGACTATGAGCCCCTGTCACAGGTTCTCGGGACCCGTGCGTACGAGACTCATCGGCGGGAGATCGCGAGATACGATGAGATGGTGGATCAGCTTTCCCTGGCCAGGGCGATGGGCGCGTTGAGCACGCTCCAGGGAACTCCGGTTTGGGAACTGTACCTGCAGGGCCGGGAGGCGCAGGCCGCCGTGGAATCAGGGATTGCAGAGGCCGTTGCCGCCGAGGGCAAGGGGCGCGAGCGCGTGCTTGCGCGCTGGAGGCAAACCCCGACCGAGCCTCGGAGAATGGCTGATTCTTGTTCCACCAAGGATTCCTTGTCTTCTCGGATCGGAGTCTTGATGGAATGATTCCGATTTCTTGAGCCGTCTTTTTCTAAACGGCAAGGTGGACAATCCCTTCGCCTCTAAAGGAACAGGCCCATGGATTTCGCATTGACTGAGGACCAGGTCCGCCTCAAGAAGGCGGCCGTGGGGTTTGCGGAGCGGGAGCTCGGACGCGGGCTCAAGGAGCGGGACCGGGCGCAGCAGTTCGACTGGGACGGTTGGAAGAAATGCGCCCGGTTCGGCATCCACGGGTTTCCGATGCCCGTCGAGTACGGCGGCATGGGAATGGATCTGTTGAGCTGCGTTCTGGTCATGGAAGGGCTGGGGTCTGCCTGCGAGGACGGCGGCCTGCTGTTCTCCATCCACTCGCAGATCTGGACCTGCGAGTGCCCGATCCTCCGCTTCGGGACCGATGCGCAGAAAGTCCGGTTCCTGCCCGGGCTGATCCAGGGGACCCTGGTCGGAGGCCACGCCATGACCGAGCCCGACTGCGGCTCGGATGCCTTCAGTCTGAAGTGCAGGGCCCGGAGGGAAGGGGATCGGTACATCCTTAATGGGACCAAGGTCTTCATCACCAACGCCCCCATCGCCGACCTCCTGCTCGTCTTTGCGACCGAGGACCCGAAGAAAGGCTTTGCGGGCGTCTCGGCCTTCATTGTGGAAAAGGGGTTCTCGGGCTTCTCGGTGGGGAAGCCTCTGGATCTGGCAGGCCTTCGGACCTGTCCGATCGGAGAGGTCGTCCTGGAGGACTGCGAGGTGCCGGTCGAGAACCGCTTGGGCAAGGAAGGAGCCGGTTCGGCGATCTTCAACGCCGAGATGGAGCGAGAACGGAGCTGTCTCTTCGCCACCCACCTGGGGGTCATGGAACGGGAGATGGACCGATCCATCAGGTACGCTCGGGAACGCCGCCAGTTCGGAGGACCGATCGGCCAGTACCAGTCGATCGCACACAAGATCGCGGACATGCGCCTCCGCATCGAGCTGTCCCGGCTCGTCCTGTACAAAGTCGCCTGGATGAAAGATCGCGGGCAGCGGGCGCCTCTGGAATCCGCCATCGCGAAGCTCTACGTGAGCGAGAGCCTCGTTCAGACCTGCCTGGACGCCGTCCAGATCCACGGGGCCTACGGATACTCGACCGAGTTCGGCATCGAGCGCAGCCTGCGGGACTCCGTTGCCGGGAAGATCTATTCCGGCACCTCGGAGATCCAGCGGAACATCATTGCCAGCTTTCTGGGCTTGCCCCTGTGAGAGGCTGTCGATAAACGGCCATCTGCGGCGTTGCGCTCATGGCGAAGGGAGGCCGGGGGAGCTTGCCCCGGCGCAGGCCGGGGTCCACCGTGACCCCCGATTACGCCTCGTTCCTCAGGATTTCGCGCGCCTTGCATCTGGCCATTTCTCACCAGCCTCTCAAGATGGTGTTTTTCGAAACCCTCATCTGAAGCAGGGGAGGAGAGAGTCAACGAGACCGCCCTCAGCCTTCTCATGAAATCCGAATGAACTCGGGCAGAAGGCTGGATCCGACACCTGCGAGGGACCGACTCATGCAACCCTATCTGCTTCACCACCTTCTCACCGAAACCGCCGGCAGGCATCCGGACCGGCCCGCGGTCCTCTTGGGGGAGACGTCCCTCTCCTACTCGATGCTCGAGTCGAGGAGCAACCAGCTCGCCAGGCTGCTGGCCAGCCACGGCGTGCGCAGAGCGGACCGGGTCGGGCTCATGCTCGGCAAGTCGGTGGAGGCCGTCGTCAGCCTCTTCGGCATCCTCAAGGCCGGCGCCTGCTACGTTCCCATCGACCCCAGGGCGCCGTTCAAGAGAGTGAGGCACATCCTGGGCCATTGCGGGGTCACCTGCCTGCTGGCTTCCGGCCCGGACCTGGACGAAATCCTCTCGGAAGATCCCCAAGAGCTGCCGCTCCGATGTGCGCTCGTCACGGGAGAAGCGGCCCCGCGAGTGTCCGCTGCGGCCGAGGCCGGTATCGCCTGGGCCCCCTGGGACGCGCTCCGGAGCGAGCCCGCAGAGAGGGACGAAAGGGCGGAGCCCGCGGACGTGGCCCCGGCCTACATCCTTTGCACCTCCGGTTCGACCGGGGCGCCGAAGGGGGTCGCGATCACCCACCTGAACGCGCTCTCCTTCGTGAACATGGCCTGCGGCTTCTTTCAGATCGGACCCCAGGACCGGGTGGGAAGCTTCGCACCCCTGCAGTTCGATCTCTCGGTTTTCGACGTCTTCGCTGCGGTGAAAGGCGGGGCCACGATCGTCCTTGTCCCGGAATTCCTCGGCGGCTTCCCGATGAAGCTCGCCGAGCACATCCATCGGAATCGGATATCGGTGTGGAACTCGGTCTCGTCGGTCCTGGTTCTGCTCGCGTCCCGCGGAAGGCTCGAGAGGTTCTCATTCGAGGCCCTGCGCCTGGTCCATTTTTCGGGCGACCTCCTGCCGGTCAAGTACCTGCGCCAGCTCAGGCGTCACATGCCGGACGCTGTCTTCTACAACATCTACGGCCAGACCGAGGCGAACTCGTCCCTCTGCTATCGCGTCGACGAGATCCCGGAGGGCGAATGGAGGATCCCGCTGGGCAAGCCGTTCCCCAACTTCGAAGTCTTCGCCATGGCAGAAGACGGGAGCCCGGCGGAAAGCCCTGGTCAGGAAGGCGAACTCTATATCAGGAGCTCGACCGTGGCCGCCGGCTACTGGCGTGACGAGGCCAAGACGCGCGAGAGCTTCGTCGCCGACCCGCGGGACCCCAACCTGCCCTCGCGCACCTACCGGACCGGGGACGTCGTGCGCCTGGACAGGGAAGGGAACTGGGTCTTCGTCGGCCGTAAGGACTCCATGGTCAAGTCCCGCGGGTACCGCATCGAGCTGGACGAGATCGAGATGGCTCTGAACAGGCATCCGGCAGTACGGCAGGCCGCCGTAATTGCGGTTCCGGACGAAGGGATCGGCAGCCGTATCGTGGCCTGCGTGTGCATGACGGACGGGCAGAGGTTGGAGGCAGCCGCTCTGGCAGGTTTCTGCAGCGAATACCTGCCCCCGTACATGGTCCCGGAGAGGATCGATTTCTTCGATGCGCTCCCGGTCACGCCGACCGGCAAGATCGACAGAACCTTTCTTCGAGATCAGACGGCTGCGAAAGGAACTTGAGATGAGCTCGACCGCGGTCTCCAAGACTCTGAGGGGGTACCGGCTCCTGACCGGGGACTCTTCCCTGCAGGTCCTCGACCCGGTCCTGCACCCGGGGTGGGACCAGCTCCTCGCCTCCACGCCGGGAGCCATATTCTTTCATCACTCCTCCTGGGCCAAGGTTCTGAAGCACACCTACGGCTACACCCCTCTGTACCTGGCCAGGATCGAAAGAGGGCGGTTCGCGTTCCTCGTCCCTTTGATGGAAGTGAAGAGCCTGCTCACCGGGCGCCGGGGGGTTTCCCTCCCTTTCACGGATTTCTGCCCGTTCCTTCCAGGGGGCGGCGAGAGCTTCCTGGAGGTCGCCCGCCTTCTCACCGGCTACGGCAAGGAGTTGCGCTGGAGGTATCTGGAGCTCCGCGATGGCCCGGAGCCGGAGGCCGGGTCCCCGCCCTCTTCCACCTTTTGGACTCACACGCTGGATCTGTCCGGGAGGGCGGACACGACCTATGCCCGCTTCCGCAGCTCCACGCGAAGGAATATCCAGAAAGCGATCCGGGAAGGAGTCGAGGTCGCCAGGACGGACGCCCCGGAGGGAGTGAGAGCATTCTATGACTTGAATTGCCGTACCCGCAAACGGCACGGCCTGCCGCCGCAGCCTTACCGGTTTTTCAGGAACGTATACCAGGAGATCATCCGGCAGGGCCTCGGAGCGATCTTCCTGGCCAGGCATTCCGGCCGGATCGTGTCAGGAGCGGTATTCTTTCACCTGGGCGGGAAAGCCATTTACAAGTACGGGGCCTCGGACTACCGATATCAGGACCTGAGGCCCAACAACCTGGTCATGTGGGAAGCGATCCGCTGGTACTGCGAGAGGCATTTCGAAGAACTGAATTTCGGCAGAACAGAGCCGGACAACGAGGGGCTCTGCCGCTTCAAGGAAGGCTGGGGGGCCGAGCAGGCCCCCCTGCGCTATTACAAGTACGATTTCGCCAAGGCACGTTTCGTCGGACCCGCTCCCAGCCCCGCCCGCTGGCAGAACCGGATCTTCGGCCGGATGCCCCAGCCTCTCCTGAATCTCACCGGAGCCATTCTTTACAGACACGTGGGCTGACCGCTTGCATGTGGCGCAGAATCTTATCGGCGCCACACGCCCCGGCCCCAGGTCCGTGCGCTGGCCTGCAAGGGCCGAGGCCCTCTCTGCCCGGAGGTGCCGGTCGATCCTACTGGACCAGGAAGGGGGTCCCCGGCTTCCCGGGCGCCGTGCCGCTGACCTGGGCGCTCACCTCGTTTGAATAGCCGCTCTCGTTGCCGCTCGTGTCAACCGCCGTCAGGGCAAAGTAGTAGGTGTTCGGATTCAGGGTGGCCGTGTAAGACGTGACGGATTTCCCCGCGATGGAGATCTCCTGGGAGTACGCGCGTGAAGACGTCCCGTAATGCAGCTTGTACCCGGCCACGTCGCTCTCGGCATTGGCATTCCAGGCCAGCGTGATCGTACCGGCCCAGGCTGCCTGTGCGCATGCGATAAGCAGGACGATTGTCACGACGCAGGTCTTGGTGCGCATCTTTCTTCCCCCTTTTCGATTGGAACCGATTCGGTTTCTCGACCGTTACGGCTTTGTAACGCGTTCCATTACAGGAGCCGTAATTTAGTTTGTTCCCGGGTACCTCGTTTTCCCTGTGAAATCCGTGAAAACCGGCGCGACGGCACATTCGGGCACAGACGGTTTCTCCCCTGCTGCAACCCTTATGCCGCACCTCCCTTTCGTTCCCGCCGAACGTCTCGGAGCACCAAATCGTTCTTGTGCCGCCGCCTCCCAGGACGACCACTCCCGCCTCCGAGCGACCCTCGAATTTCGGTTTCCCGATGAAACGGAATTACACGTGTGTAAGCACCGCGGATTTCCTTTTCTTCGAGACGTCCCGCCCCCGAGCTCTCACCCTGCCTGAGAACCCGCCAGAGCATCCATAATATCCCGGTTTCATTGAACAGTTCTGAATCAGAGCTTCACAGCGGAGCGCTCGCGCTCAGCCGCTGCCGAGTGGCACTGTCCTTGCTGGAGGCCTTTCGGCGACGAATACGGGTAGGCGCGACCCGTGTTCCGGGCCGACTTCAGGATCGGGCTTCCACTCATCTCGGCTTATAACTCGAAGCTGAACTTGCGGCATCCAGGAGACCCCGTGCTCGTCCTCGCGTCCGCCGCCTCTTCCTGTTTCGAAAGAAGTGCGGCTGAGCGCTGGGCGGAGGGGCTCACGAGATGCCGACGGAACCCCTGTCCGGCACCATCCGTAAAAGCATTCCAAAAGGGGGGTAGGATCATGATCAAGGGCAGGTTCGGCACCGTCGTGGTATTCCTACTGGCTCTGTCCGTAATGCTCCTGGCAGGCTCGCAGGAGGCCCATTCCGTCATCTACTGGAACGAGAGCCCTCTGACGTTCCGGTGGTCTGCCGCCACCGGCACCGTGAACAACTATGAAGTGTACATCTCCAAGAACGGGGCGGCCTATCCCGCCACCGCGAGCGCCTCGGTCACCGGCACCAGCTACACCTTTTCGGCCCAGGATGAAACCAGCTACGCGCTCAAGGTGCGCGCCGTTTCCCAAACGGACGGCCCGGGGCCGTTCTCGGATCCGTCCCAGGTCGTCATGGTCTTCCTGCACGGGACGGCAAGCGATACGGACGGGGACGGGGTTCCGAACACGGCCGAGACCACCTCCGGCTGCAGCAGTCCGTACGACACCGATTCCGATGACGACGGCATTCCGGACGGAGTGGAAGACGCCAATCACAACGGGCGGGTCGACGCAGGCGAGACCGACCCCTGCGAGGCGGGCGCGGTCAATGACCTGATCTGCGACAATGGAAGCTCGTGCAGCTCCTACACGGGAAGTTGGTGGGTCTCCGGGGGCGAGGAGCCTTACGGGCAGAGCTCCCTTTACGGAAAATCCGGGTCGACCTACTCGTGGAGGTTCCAGATTCCGCAGTCCGGGAACTACCAGCTTTCCATGTGGTGGACCGAGTTCTACTCCCGCCCCACTGCGGCGCCTGTGACCTTGAGGTGCGGAAGCACCGTCGTGGACACGTTCAGCGTAAACCAGCAGGAGGACGGGGGCCAGTGGAACTGGCTCTCCAGCTTCCAGGCCTCTCAGGGGCAAACGTGCACCGTGACCATCCAGGCGGCGCCCTCGGGGAGCACCTGCGCGGACGCCGTCAAGCTCTCCAGCGCCTTCGGCGGCACCGCCTGCGGCAACGGGAGTGTGGATGCGGCAGAAGAGTGTGACGGGAACGACGATGACGCCTGCCCGAACCTGTGCCAGGCCGACTGCACCTGCAGCGACGCGGCCCGAACGATCTGTGACAACGGGGATTCCTGCACCTCCTTCACCAAAGTCTGGCAGGTCTCCGGCGGTGTGAGGCCTTACGGGGATGAGGCTCTCTACGGCAAGTGGGGTGCGACGTACACTTGGGACTTCCGGGCACCGCGCGCGGGGAACCTCAACGTTTACATGTGGTGGACGGAGTATGCCTCACGGTGCACCGATTGCCCGGTCACGCTCGAATGCGGCGGTCGCGTCCTGGACAATTTCACCCTGAACCAGCAGGAGAATGGCGGCAAGTGGAACTGGCTGGGCGGCTACCCTGTCCAGCAGGGCCAGAGCTGCTCGGTGACGATCGAGGCGGAGGGCGGTGAGAGCACCTGCGCGGACGCGGTCATGTTCGAGGTGGAATGAACGCACCGCGGCATTGACGACATGACGGCCCGGAGCTCGAGCTCCGGGCCGTTTCATTTGCACACACGTCTGACCCCTCACCTTGATCCTCTCCCCTGGGCGGGTGTGGATCTTCTTACCTTCTCCCCTCGCCGAGGGGAGAAGGCCGGGATGAGGGGTGAATCTGCTCCAGTTACCCCCCACCCCGGCCCATGTCCCCCGGGACGAGC
>JBFLZG010000095.1:0-4868 GCA_040756235.1 bacterium
AAACCAGTCTCCTCGCCTTCTCCCGGATTTCGAAAACCTGGCCCTGAGAGGCTGGGGAGAAATGGCCAGATGCAAGGCGCGCGACCATTCCGCAGGACGCGGAATTGGGCGCATCATCCGCCAGGAAGATGCGCCCGCAGGGCGAGCGCCAGAGACGGCGCGCGAAATCCTGAGGAACGAGGCGTACAAGGAAGTACGCCGCAGTGGCCCCGGCTTTCGCCGGGGCAGGCTGCCCCAGGACCTCCACGCCGCATGAGCGCAACGCCGCAGATGGCCGTTTATCGCCGGCCTCTCTCGGAACAAAAAATCCCGGGCCTCCTATGGGGAAACCCGGGACGGGCAGCGGAGCGGAAAGCCGGGGCCGCGCCGGATTATTCCTCGTCCTCCTCCTCTTCCCCCTCTTCCTCGTCTCCGGCCTCGATCTCGCCTATGTCCTCGTCCTCTTCCACGGCTTCGCCCTTGGTCTTCTTGGGCAGGTCCTCTTTCTCGATGTCCAGTTCGACGTTCAGATCAGGGGACTCCAGGATCGAGGCGATCTCTTCTTCCTCGCTGAAGAACTTCTTGCGAGGAATCTCCGGCTCCATTTCCGCCAGCGGGACCTGCTCCACGAGCCCGGCCGCAATTTCGCGCAGGGACGTCACCGGGTGCTTGTCCCCCTTGTCCACCAGAGGCTTGGACCCTCTCTGGATCTGGCGGGCGCGGCGCACCGCTGCGTGGACCAGCGAAAAATGGTTGGGAATGTGCTTGAGGCAGTCTTCAATCGTGATCCGGGCCATGGGATTCCTCCTCGGGAGTCGACTTCGCCAACCCAAAATAGACAAAAACCGGGCGGCGATCAAATGAGCAACTTATTAAGTTACCCTATGCGCACGCAAAAGTCACCCACAGCTTCGTCTCGGGGGGCTTGCATGCTCGCAGCGGTCGGCCGTGGTTGGCGGGCACGCTTCGCTTTGCCCACCCTACCGTGCGTTCACACTGGCCGCGGGTGCGGGTGCCGCGCCGCCACGCCTCTTCTCTCCATGGCTTTTTTCGAGTGCTTGTACTAAAACCACAAAGAGACTCGCAAGGACGGAAGATTTCTTCGAGAAGAAGAAGAAGAAGATCAAAGCAGAAATGCAAGCATGAAGAGGAGCCGGCCCATGGCCCAACGCCCCCTGAAAACGGGTGTGATCTTCGGAGGAATGTCCGCCGAGCACGAGGTCTCGTGGCGCTCGGCGAAAAATGTCGTCCTCGCTCTGGACCCCGGGCGGTATCAAGCACTTCCCATCCTGATCGACAAGCAGGGCCGATGGTTCTCGATCGACAAAGAGGAACTGCTCTCGGACGACTCCTCTCCGCACAGGGCCGTCCCGGATGGGCGGGCCAGGATCCTGCTGGGTCCGGACGAGGGAAAGCTGGCGGTCATCGACCAGGGCTCGGGGCGCACCCTGGAGAAGCTGGACGTGGTCTTCCCGGTCCTGCACGGCCCTCACGGCGAGGATGGTACCCTTCAGGGCCTCTGCAAGATCTTCCAGGTGCCGTTCGTCGGACCGGGCGTGCTCGCCTCCGCCGTGTGCATGGACAAGGAGGTCATGAAGCGCCTGCTCGTGGAGCAGGGCATTCCCACGCCGAAGTTCCTCGTCTTCAGGACCGGCGCTTTGCGGGCCAGGGACCTCGAGGCGGTCGGACGGAAGCTCGGGTACCCGGTCTTCGTGAAGCCGGCGAACCTCGGCAGCTCGGTCGGGATCTCGAAAGTCAAATCGGCGCGCTCGCTCCCCAAGGCGCTCTCGTACGCTCTCAAGTTCGACGCCAAGGCCCTCGTGGAGGAGTTCGTCGAAGGCCGCGAAGTCGAGTGCTCGGTGCTCGGGAACGAGCGGCCGGCGGCCTCCATTCCGGGCGAGATCGTCCCGGCCGGCCGCCACGGCTTCTATTCGTACGAGGCCAAGTACAGCGATCCGGACGGGGCGGACCTGCTCATCCCGGCGCAGCTCCCGCCGCAAGTCGTCGCCGCCGTCCGTTCCCTGGCCGTGCGCAGCTTCGTCGCGCTGGGGTGCGAAGGGATGGCCCGGGCGGACTTCTTCGTCAGGCAGGACGGGACCGTCCTCGTCAACGAGCTCAATACGATCCCGGGCTTCACCAACATCAGCATGTATCCGAAGCTCTGGGAGGCGAGCGGCATCTCCTGCCGGGAGCTCGTCCACCGCCTGATCAAACTGGCGCTGGCACGGGCCCGGAGGGATGCGGCCCTGAGCCGCAGCTTTGACGAGCCGCGCCGCTGAGGCAGACGGCCGCCACGGCTCGAGGGCGGTGAGGTGGGGGCACACGCAGCGGCCGCGCAAGCGCGTGGCGTCGGCAAGAGCGGGTAAGAGAGGGAAAGACGATTCAGAGAGCCAAGCAGACGGCACGCCACCCCGGCGCAGGCCGCTGGAGGAGGCGGCGCCGACCGGGCCGCCCGGAAGGTCCGGACGCCCGCGCGGAGAGAGTCGCGCGCTCCAAAGCGGCCGATCCCAGGCTGCAGCGGGTTCTCTCCCAGATCGGCATCCCCGAAGAGGTGCCTTTCCAGCCGGACCCCTTCCAGGAGGAGGCTCTGCGGAGAGTCCGCGAGACCGACGTCCTGGTGTCGGCGCCGACCGGAGCCGGCAAGACCTGGATCGCTCTTCAGGCCATCGACGCTGCCCTCAAGGCAGGGGGGCACGCCTGGTACGCGTGTCCTCTCAAGGCCCTCTCCAACGCCAAGTTCGAGGAGTTTTCCGAGGTCTTCGGGCCGGACCGGGTAGGGCTGGTCACGGGCGACCGCAAGGAGAACAGCGGAGCGCCGATCATCGTAGGGACGACGGAGATCCTGCGGAACCAGCTCTATGACTGCATGTCGCAGCAGCGAGATCTCCCGTACGAGCTCGTCGTTCTGGACGAGGCCCACTACCTCGGAGACCAGGAGCGAGGGGTCGTCTGGGAGGAGACGCTGATCTATCTGCCTCCCTCGACCCGCCTTCTCCTTTTGTCCGCGACGATACAGAACAGCGGCGAGATCGCCGAGTGGCTGACTTCGATTCGAGGCGTCCCGCTGGCGGTGGTGCGCTCCGAGGAGCGGCCGGTCCCCCTGCACCCCCTGTTCCTGTACCCGGACGGCACGATCGGGCTGCTGACCAGCAAGAGAGGTCTTTCCCGTGAGGTGGAGCGCTTCCTGCGGGGTCAGTTGCGCCGGAGGGACCGGAAGTACTCACCGCCCCTGCGCTACGGGTCCATCCTGAACAGCCTGCGGACCGAGAACCTGCTTCCGGCCATCTTCTTCCTGAAGTCCAGGGCCGAGTGCGACCGCGCCGTGACGCGATGCCCGCCGATCCAGCGGGACCCGGAGGAAGAGGAGCGCTTCCATGGAGACCTGGAGGCCGTCCTCGAGCGTTTTCCCTATCTCAGGGAGCACCGCGCCCTGCCCCATCTGGTCGATTCCAGGGTCGCCCCTCATCATGCGGGCCACCTGCCGTACTGGAAGATCCTGGTGGAGCAGATGATGCTCAAGGGCCGCCTGGACGCCATCTTCGCCACTTCGACCGTTGCCGGAGGCGTCAACTTTCCGGCCCGGACGGTCGTGCTCGTGCAGAGCGACCGCTTCACCGGCAAGGAGTTCCAGGATCTCTCCGCCACCGAGCTGCAGCAGATGATCGGCCGGGCCGGCAGGAGGGGAAAAGATCGGATCGGCTTTGCCCTGATCGTTCCCGGCCCGCACCAGGACCCCATGCTGATCCACGATCGCCTGCGCTCGCCGCCGGACCCGATCCGCAGCCAGATCCGGATGAACTTCCCGATGGTGCTGAACCTCCTGGAGTCCCACACGCCCGATGAGGTGCGGGTCCTCATCGACAGGTCCCTGGCCGCGTTCCAGCAGGAGAACAAGCCCGGGCAGCAGCCCGGGGGCGGCGGCCGCCGGCGCAAGGACCGCGGGCGGCTGCCCGAAGAGGACGTGCGGGAGGCCCTCTGGCGGGATTTCCTGCGGCACCGGGATTTTCTCAAAGACACCGGGTTCGTGGGCCCCCTGGACCGGCTCACCTGGGAGGGGGAGTGGGCCGCCCGGCTTCGTCTCGATCATCCCCTGCTCGTGGCCGAGGCCATCCGGACCGGCTGCTTCGAGGGAAGCTCGCCCGAGGTGCTGGCCGGCATGATCGCGCCCTTTGTGGTGGACGAGGATCGGCGGGAGGACCTGGACGAGGCCCTCAAGGTCACCTCCCGGGAGATCCTCGGCCGGATCCGGCGCATGCGCCGGGACTTGAAGGAGCTGACGCGCAAGCTGGAGAGGGCCGGGTTCGAGAGCAGCTCAATCCCGGCCTGGCCGGCGATTGCGGTCTATCTGTGGGCCAAGGGAGTCTCCTGGCCGGCCCTGCTGCGCGCCATCCCCCTGGAAGAAGGGGACATGGCCATGTTGATCACCCGCACCGCAGACCATCTCAACCAGATCATCGGCCTGGAGCAGACGCACCCGGACCTGGCCGAGACGGCACGAAACGCGCTGCCGATGATCATGCGCGACCCGATCTGGATCTAGGCAGGGGCAGGAAGAGAGCGTCATTCTTCATCCCTTCTCCCCTCGTCAAGGGGAGAAGGGATGAATGAGGGGTGCAATTGCTACCGCTTCCCCCTTACCCCCCTGTCCCCCGAAACGCGGGGGAGAAAGGATAAGAGGCGGGATGCATTCCCTCCCGTGTGATGCAGGCTCCTGGGTCCCGGCTCGCACGCGCTCCGCAAAGGGGCCGGGACGAAGAGAACAGCCCCGCGACCCAGTGCCGGGCGCGGCAAGGGGGTAGCAAAGGGCGTCATTCCGCGGAAGAGGCTGTGTCACAAGAGCCCGTCATTCCCGCGGAAGCGGGAATCCCGCTGCTTCGGGAGGTCCCTCG
>JBFLZG010000096.1:0-16617 GCA_040756235.1 bacterium
TCCTGAGGAACGAGGCGTACATGGAAGTACGCCGCAGTGACCCCGGCTTTCGCCGGGGCAGGCTGCCCCAGGACCTCCACGCCGCACGAGTGCAACGCCGCAGATGGGCGTTTTGGGACAGCCTCTATAGAGGAAATGTCTGACCGGAACACCCGGCAGCCGGAACGCCATCGGTCAAGAGAGCCTTATGGGACCACTACCGCAGCAGGACGATGATCAGCTTTTCAGATTGATCTACCGGGACGATCTGACCGGGCTCTACAACAGGCGGCACCTTGCCCATCGTTTCAAAAAGCCCTCGAACGAGGGCCCTGACCCCGCTCCGTATTGCCTTCTCTTCATGGACGTCGATTTCTTCAAAGAGATCAACGACACCCACGGCCATCACGCGGGAGACACGGTCCTGATCCGGGTCGCCGCTTCCCTGACGGGGATCGGAGACCCGCAGATGGAGGCGATCCGGTACGCGGGAGACGAGTTCATCCTCCTGCTGCACGGGGCACCCGGGGAGCACGGCCTTGCCAGGGCGTGGGAGATCGTGGAGAGAGGGCGGGCCCTCGCGGTTCCCATGGAAGGAGGTGAGCCCATCGGAGTGACCTTCTCCGTCGGCGTCGCCGCCTTTCCGGAGCACGGCACCGGCTGGGAAGAGGTGCTGGAGAAGGCGGATCACGCCCTGTATCAGGCCAAACAGCAGGGTCGGGATCGAGCCTCCCTGCCGCCCGCGGACGGTGGCCCCATCTGCAGGGGAGACGATCTGTCCCGCATCTTCCCCTGCCCTCGATGGATCGGCCGCGAGGAGGAGACGGAGCGGACGGCGGAACATTTCGCCTGCTGGCAGCAGGCAGCCGCAGACCCGGACGACCCGGCGCGGTACTCGATTCTCCTTTGCACCGGGCCGGCAGGCATCGGCAAGACGCGGTTCCTGGAAGAGATCCGGACCAAGCTGCCGTCCTGGGGAAACGTGCGTACCCTGGTGCTCTCGGGTTCCGAAGAGCTCGCGGGTCTGCGTTTCGGCAGCCTCACAAAATGCCTCATGGATCACTTCGGCTGCCCCGATTCCCTGCGGGAGACGGCCGGGTTGAGACTCTCCGCCGAAGAGGAGAATGCCTGGGCCAGCCTTTTCTCCCGCAACGGCGAATGCTCCGGGGACTCCTTCGATCCGGATTCGGCAGCCAGGCTGCTCGGTCGCGTCCTGGGCGGCCTTGCGGCCAAGCAACCTCTGGCCTTCCTCGTGGACGACCCGGAGATGGCTGACCCGGACACGCTCCGCTTCCTCGGGTTGGCCCGCGGGGCGAAGGGTCCCGCCATCCCTGCCTGGGTCCTGGCAGCATATTCCGAACGCGCCGCGGCGGAGCTGCCGGGCCATACGGCCATCCGGCTGAGGCGGTTCGACCGGGAGGCGGTCCGCGAGATGGTCCAGGCCATCTTCCCCACTCTCAGAGTCGACGCTTCCTTCTGCGAGGAGCTCCGGACGCGGAGTCAGGGGAATCCCCAGTTCCTGGAGGAAGCCCTCAAGCTGCTCGTGCAAGAAGGCGGGCTCGCCTACGTACGAAGCGCATGGAGATGGAAGGGCGAAGATCTCTCCGGAGTGCCTGCGGACATCGAGGCCCTTGTCCGGAAGAGGCTCGCCCGCCTGGACCCCAGCGTCCGGAGCCTGCTGGAGAAGGCGGCGGCGGCTGGCTCGGAGATCGATCCCACCCTGATCCGGGAGATCGAGGCGACCAACGAGGGCCACATCCTGGACCTCCTCAACCGTGGACGGAAGCTCGGCCTGCTCAAAGCGCGCACCCGCTGGGCCGATGATGGCCTCCGGTTCCTCAACCGTACCGCCAGGAACCTCTCCTACGAGGGGGTCCCGGAAGAGGACCGGATCGCCTGGCACCTGCGCATGGCCAAGGCGCAACAGGCCCGCGGCGAGTCGCCCGACTTGAATCAGCTCGGCCTGCTGATCTACCACGCCCGGATGGCCGGGCTCGAGGACGAGCTCGCAAAGCTCGGCAAGCGGCTCATCCCGGCTCCGCAGCAGGCGGCGCTGCGCGTTCCGGACAAGCTCCTCAAGCGCACGAAGAACAAGACGCCGCCGGCCGAGGACGTGCCGGTTCCGCCCGAGAGCCTGACCAGGGTCCCGGGCCTGTTCCACCTGCTCCGGGCAGCGTTGCAGAACCTGCGCCTGTACCCGGAAGCCAGCCAGGCCGTCACCACGTCCTGCGAGCGGCTCCACCAGGGGATGGAGGCCGTGCTGAGCCGGATCGAATCGATCCACTTCTCCGAGGCGGAGGGAACGCTTCTCGTCAACGGTGAGCCGCCTCCCTGGAAAGGCAAGGAAAGCGCTGCCGGCACCTCCTTCTGCGCGCTGCTGACCGAGGCCGGCCTCAAGGACCTGTGGCTCCGGCGCGGCCTTACGATGGAAGAGCTGCGGGTGCTCCTGCGCACCTGGCACGAGATCACGCGCAACCCGGGTTCCCCGGAATCTTCCTGGGAGGCCTTACAGAACCGGGAATGGATCGAGCACGTCCAGGTGAACGGCAGGATTTACGTGGCCCTCTCCGACCCTCAAGACCTGGGCAGTGTGCTGCAGCCGGTGCCCCCTGGAGACGGAGAGCGATCGTCCCGGGGTGAGGATCCGGCCAGCCTGCTCGCTTTCCTGCAAGCCCGCATTCCCGCGATCGAACGTTTCCTGCCAAAGGAGCCGGACCGCCCGCCCGAGCTCCGGGAGCTGCTCGCTCTGCTGAGGAGGGCCGCAGACACCCTGGCCGCCCTGCAGGCCTCGGCGCTGCCTGCGGCGGAGACCGATGGCGGCTCGGTCTGCGCGGCCCCGCGCGCGACCGCGGACGCGCCCGCCCTGGAGCCGGCCGCAGAGAAAGTCGCGGAACCCAATGTGGCCGCCTGCCTCTCGGACGTCGTCTCCGGCGAGCCGGCCCGTGAGGCGCGCGGGTATGCCTGTCTGGCGCAGATGGGGAAGCGCTCGCTCGAGTCGCTCCACTATTTTCTCGGCCACTCCGACGACGTGCGGGCAGGCCGGCTCTGCGCACACTTGCTGAAGTCGCTGGATCCTGACTGCGCGGCGCGCTTACGGGCCGACATCCAAGGGAGGGCGGACCCGCAGGTCAAGGTCCGGGTCCTTCGCTGCGGCGGAGCGGCGGTCGAGCCCGCCTCATGGCGAGCCATCCTCGGGACCGCTCTGCGGGACGAGGAAGCAGCCGTTGCACGCGAGGCGCTGCACCAGCTCGAGACGGGCTTTGCGGGAGAGGCGAACCCGATGCTCCTGGAGGCGCTGCCCCTCTGTCCGGAGCGCACGCGACAGGAGATCTGCGCGGCCCTGGGCCGGCTCGGCGACCCGAAGAGCCTGCCCCATCTCATCCGCTGCCTGGAGCCGAACGGCCGGCGCCGCGAAGGCGGGACGACCCGCTTTCTGGAAGAGGTCTGTCATGCCCTGGGGCGTTTCGACGCCCCCGAAGCGCGCACGCAGCTGGTCCGCCTGCTTGCCTGCAGCGGCCGCTGGCCCTGGCGGAGGAGGTGGCCGGCCGCGCTGCGGGAAGCGGCCGTGAGGGCCCTGGAGAAGATGAGCCGGGAAGCCGTTCTTCCGATCTTGAAGGCCTACGAGAACGACCGCGACCCGGGCGTCCGGTACCGGGTGCGGAAGTACCTCCAGGGCCCGCCGTCCGCCGATGAGGACGCGGCGCCGGCTGACCCCGACCCCGCCTGAGCCTGCCTGGGATTTCGTCATCCCGGCCCATGTGCGGAGCGCGTGTGAGCCGAGATCCAGGAGGGTGTATCTTGCGCAGCGGTCGTTGCCGGGTGACAGGGACTGGACTCCGGCCTGCGCCGGGGTGACGGAAGGGAAGCCCTGCGGGGGGCGCTGCTTGCTGCGCCCTTGTTGCGGGGGGCGCCAGCATGCGTCGCTTGCGAGCGTGGCGAGCTCTTCACTCCGTCCTGAACAGCTGCCCCTGCTCCCCCAGCTCCTTCAGCAGAAGTGCGGTCTCTTCAGTTCCCTGGACCACTCGTTCGAAGCATTTTTCGTGGTCTTTGGAAGCGTAGAATCGGAAGGCTGCTTCCAGGTCTGCGAAGTCCACCCCGGTCAGCTCCCTGCAGGAAGACGAGCCCAGCCGCCGGTTCAGCCGCTTCACCAGCTCCTGCGCCGGCCCGGTGATCGGGAACAAGCCATCCATGCCTTGCTCGAGCCTCTCCCTGCCGATGAGAAGGCCGAGGACCATCGCAGCACCTGCGTGCACTCCGCAGGTCAGGGAGTAGAGCATGCCTCCGTGGAGCGCTCCGGCAGCCCGGAGGACGAGGCCGTCCCGCAGACCCAGCTCCTCCATGAACGCCGCCAGGATGCTTTGCGTGCAGCTCCCGTGCTGCTTCATGTTCGTCAGGGCCTTCTCTTTCACCCTCTCGATCCAGGCCGGCGACGCCGGCAACACCACAGGAGTCACCATCTCGCAACCCTCTCTGCAGCCTTGAGGCCATGCTGAAACCCGACCCGGATTCGCCCCCCCGAAACCACGCGAAAGGCTCCAGGTTTCAGCCTATTCCTTGCAGCCGCAGCCGCAGCCTTGGGCTCGCGTGTCCGGCTCGGGTCCGGTCTGGGGAGCCTGCCTCCCCTGCCCTCCTTTCTCCAGCAGGCAGGGGCCCTCGGCACTCGGGGGTGCGGACATCAGGTGGGTGCCGGTGAGGCCGTCGGCGAACTCCCTCATCATCCGGTTCGGCTGCTCCTTGACGTACTGCCCGGTCAGGACGGCCTCCTTGACCTTTCTCTCGTCCACTCCCTCTTCACGTGCCATTCCCACGATCTTCTCCAGGCAGGGCATGCATCCGGCGGCAACGGCCGAGCCGACAGCCACCAGCAACTGAGTCTCCCGGTCCAGCGCTGAGAGTGTGTTCACCATTTTGGCGGCCTCCTTTATTTCAGGTTTTTCGGTGCCTTGCTTCGTCTTTACCGGCTCGCAGACCAGCACCCCCCGGCGATCGATCTCGAAGCTGCATTCCTTCTCGAGTACCTCCCGGAGCTTCTTCCGGGCTCTGTGGAGCCGGACCCTCACGTTGGCCTCCGACAGGTGGAGAATCTCCGCCACTTCCCGGCAGCTCAGCTCCATCGTGTCGGCCAGGAGGATCACGCTCCGCAGCTGCAGCGGAAGCAGGTGGATCTTTTCCTGCACGCAGGCGCTCATCCGCCGCTGATCGATCTCTTCCTGGATCGAGGGTTCCTCCGCTAGTTCCGGGCCGGATTCCGGAGCGGGCTGTTCGCCGAGGGTCCCCTTGTGCTTGCGGAAGTGGTCCTGGCAGACGTGGTAGGCGATGCTGAAGATCCAGGAGGAGACCTTGGAAGGATCGCGGACTTGCCCCAGGTGTTGAAAGGCCCGGAGGAACGTCTCCTGCACCACATCGTCCGCAGCCGACGGATCTCCGACGAGACTCCTGACGAAGCGCAGCACCCGGGAGTAGTAGGTGTCGTGAATCTCCCAGAAGTCCATGGCTCTCGTCCTCCTTCTCCGTCCGCCGCGCTTTCCGTCAGCATTTTCCGGCGGACGTTTCAAAGCAAGCCGGCGCCGGCTGAGGTTCCCGGCCCATGGCGCTTTCGATGCTCCGCCACAGGTACACGTGTGCGCCGTTCAGGATCTTTCTGGCGAGGTCCGCGGCCTCCGAGATCTCTTCCTCTGCGAGCTTCATGGCCCGGGCTCTTGCAAGAAAGTGCTCGAAGCACGGAACGCAGTTGGCTGCCGCGGCGGCTCCCAAGCATATCAGGGTGTTCGTCTTCTCGTCCATTTCCGTGACCTCCGCAGTTTGCAGTCTGCCTGTAGGACGATCGGAGCACCCGGAGCGTTACAACGCACCCACCTTCTGCCGGATGGCTGCCCGTAACGTTCGTAGAGCCTCCGCCGTCTTACGGGCAACACGGAAGAACGGCAGGCAGGAACGCATTTCCAACCGGCAATAGACTCGAGGAGGAAAAACCAATGGTCGAGCATGCCGCTTTCTGGAATGGTTTCGAGTGGTGGATGCTGTTTCCCATTGCCATGATGATCTTCTGCATTCTGGGCATGCGCAAGCGCCCGGGCGGCGCGGCGGCGCGCTGCTCTTCCGGCAGAGCCGCCGGAGCCTCCCCCTTCGCTCCCTCGGACTCGGCCCGGCACATCCTGGACAAGCGCTACGCGCTGGGAGAGATCACCCAGGAAGAGTACGAAGAGAGGAGAATGGTGCTCGGGCGGCCCTGAAACCCGCAGGGGCAGGCCCCTCTGCCCGTGTCTTGTTCCGTCATCCCGGCCCCTGTGCGGAGCGCGTGCGAGCCGGGATCCGGCAGCCTGCATCGTGAAGCCCCTCTCCCCCGTATCACGGGGAAGAGGGGCAGGGTGAGGGGGAGCCGGAGCAGATTCAGCGGATTCACCCCTCATCCCGGCCTTCTCCTCTCGGCGAGGGGAGAAGGGGTGAAGATTTGCGGGGGCGGTGCGTGACGCGCCCGTTGCCGCGACAGTGCAAGGGCGACCCGCCGGTCGCCCCAAACGAGCTGCGCCCGTCCTTCCTCAGCAGCAACAGCCGCGCAGGGGCTTTTTCCCCTGCACCTTGATGCTCCGGACGGAGCGGCCGAGGTCCTGCAACTCCTCGGTCGAGAGATCGGCCCCTTCGATCATCGCTTTCACGGTCGGATCGTTGGACAAGATGTCGACCGGAAAGCCGCTTTCGCCGACGATCTTCACTTCTTCGAAGCCGGCGTTCTCGATGGCTTTCAGGTAGGCCTCCCGGATCATCGCCCCTGCAACGCAGCCGACATACGCCTCGATGGAGCTCTTGACGGCATCCGGCAGCTTCTTCAGCAGCACGATGTCCGAGACCATCATCCTCCCGCCGGGCTTCAGCACGCGGAACGCCTCGCGGAAAACCCTCGGCTTGTCGGGCGAGAGATTGATGACGCAGTTCGAGATGACCACGTCGACCGAGCGGTCCGCGGCGGGCAGGTTCTCGATCTCTCCCAGCCGGAACTCCACGTTCTCGTAGCTGCCTCTGCGGGCGTTCTCTCGCGCCTTGTCGAGCATCTCGGGGGTCATGTCGACGCCGATCACGCTTCCGCTCTTGCCCACGGCGTTGGCCGCCAGGAAGCAATCGAATCCCGCGCCGGCGCCGAGGTCGAGCACCGTCTCCCCTTCCCGCAAAGAAGCAAGGGCCGTCGGGTTGCCGCAACCCAGACCCAGATTCGCCCCCTCCGGGACAGAGGCCAGCTCCGCGTCCGAGTATCCGATGCTCCTGCCGATCCCCTCCGCAACGTCTGTGCTGCCGCAGCACGAGCCGGATGAAGAAGGGGCACAGCACGAGCTGCCGCTCCTGGCCACGTCGCCATAACGGTCCCTGACGTTCCTTTTGACTTCTTCTTCCTTCATCGCAATGCCCTCCTCTTGTCTATTCTATTATTTCTAAAATATAGAAGTATGCGAGCAAAAAATTTTCCTCAGCAGCACGCCGTCAGCAGACGGGCAAGCTCCCAGGCCATGTCTTTCCGCACGGAGTAATACACGTAACGCTCTTCCTTCCTGCTGCGGATCAAGCCGGCCCGGCGCAGTGCGTCCAGATGATGAGAGAGCGATGGGGCCGGCACCTTGACGGCTCCCTGGATCTCCCCGGCCGACACTTCCCGTCCTGCCTGCACGAGGAAAAAGAACACCTGAAGGCGCTTGAGATGGGCGAGGGCCTTGAGCGCCTCCACGTGGGCCTCATGGGCCGACAGCTTGTCCGGAGACAGGGGCTTGTTGGCATTCATGTTTCGATAATTGCCAAAGTATCAAACGAATGTCAACAAAAATCCGGGGAGGCCCGGCGGCTTTCGCGGGAAAGCGCTCGAACCAGGGTACGCTGCCGAGCTGCCGTCCTCTTCGTTGCGACGCCCGCTCACGTGCAGCACTTTACCTCCGGCGAGGAGGCGGAGGCAGGGAATGCAGGGGCCGGTTCTCGCAGAGCCTCTTTCACCCGCGTGATGCATTCCGACGGCCACCGGGTTTCGTAATTCTTGTCGACGCCGAGCTGCGTGACGACCACGTGCCGGTGGATGGGCAGCTCCAAATGCTCCAGGAGCTTTCGTGCACAGCACACGTCGCACCCGTCGATTGCGACGATCCGGTCCACGTCCCGGGCGGACTGCACCATGGGCTGGATGTGGGGCGCCGGATGGGGATCGCCGTGATGACCCACAGCCGGGACACAAAGGCAACGGCTGTGGTGATCAGGATGAAGGCGATGGAGAGGACTGTATAGATCTTCCAGTGCGGGCTTGCGTGCACGCAAGAAGTCTCCTCAACTTCTCAGCAGATCGGCCTTCTTCAGGCGAACGAGCTATTTCCCCATGTGTTTCCTGCACAGATCGGCTCGATCTTTCTTGAGAATCGCACTCAGGTTCTTCACGTCTTTCGAAATTTTCGGATCCTGGGAAAGCGCTCCCGAGAGCCAAACGACCGCCTCTCGGACGAAAGGAGGGCCTGCATGGTTCGACTGACGGTAATACATCCATCGTTCTTCTTTTCTGCTTTCCACCAGGCGGGCCTGCTTCAGGATGGCGAGATGTTTGGAGACCGTGGAAGGAGCGAGCCCCAGAAGTTCGACCATCTGGCACACGCACAATTCCCGCTCCTGCAAAGCGAGCAGCAGACGGACCCGGTTCTCATCGGCCAGCGCTTTCGTGACGGCCATGACTTCATGCATGATGTGGTCCTTTCGTTATTGCGCCAATTGGGAAATCTACCCCGCCGCTCCCCTCCCGTCAACATCCCTCTTGGCTCCTCCGGACGTGACGGATTCGAACGCCGGATGCCGCGCCATCCGCCCTGGCGAAATTGCGGAACCCGGCGAGAAATCCAGGAACGACCCGCTCGCCGGTTGCGGGTCAGTTCCAGCGCCTTCCTGTCCGCCTCGATGCTCAGGGCCAGTGCGTTCCTCTCCGCGTCGAGGGCGCGCAGTATGAAATAGTCGGTTGCGACTTCGGCGGCGATGGCGAGCCTGACGGCTTCAACGTCGGCGGCGTCGGCCTGCTCTTCGGCACGGGCGGATTCCACCTCCTCGGTGGCCTCGCACCTCGGGCAGCCGGGCCCGGCAATCCGGATCTCTCGAGCAGGCATGTCGTCTTCCTCCCTTTTTCCAGTGCTTCGCCCCGCGGCCCCGGATCTACCCTCTGTGCAGAAGCGGCACCACGATGTGAAGATAGACAAAGTAGAAACCCACCAGGAGAAAGATCCAGCCGGTGAGCTTCCGCAGCCACGCTTCCAGACGGGACGTGTGCTGGAAGATCTTGCTCAGTCCTCGGACTCCGCAGGCCATGGCCAGGGCAAACGCCACGACGGGCAGCCCCGTTCCCACTCCGTACGCGAGAGGCAGCGAGAAAGGGGCGCTCTGCTGCACGCTCAAGGGAATCAGGCTGCCGAAGAAGAGTCCGGCCGATACCGGGCAAAAGGACAGGGCAAAGAGCACGCCCAGCAGAAGCGACCCCAGAGCCCCGAGAGACTTGATCCGGGAAACCCGTCTTTCGGAGAGAACGACTCCCCCGAAGCTCACCCTGATCCACCCGAGCAGAATCGCTCCGGCCAGGATCAGGACCGGCCCGAGAATCTGGTTCATGCGGCTCTGGAGGAAGAACGCCACTTTGGGAATGTTAAGGAGCGATCCCGCGATCAGCATGCCCAGACCGACGTAGCTCGCCGATCGGCCGAGGCTGTAGAGCACGCCTGAGAGCAACACCCGACGGGGGCGGTCGACCTCCCGGGTGATATACGAGAGGGCGGCGACATTGGAAGCCAGCGGGCAGGGACTGATCGAGGTCAGGATGCCGAGCCACAGGGCCGACACAATGGGCAAGAACCATTCCATGTCAGAGGTCCTTCAAATAGGCTTCGATCTCGCTTTGAACGTATTGCTCGAATTTCGCCCGGTCCTGAACGAGTCTCCAGATATCCGGGAGGTTCTTCCAGCGGATCTCTTTACCGTCTTTGGTCAGGGAAAGGATGAGGGACTTCGTGTACAGACCGTATTCCTGAACAAAGTGCTGATTTTCGGGCTCCTCCACGTCGACCGCCCGGAAGACGATCTTTTTCTCCTCAATCTGCTTGGCAAAGTCGTTCTCCACGGTCTCGCGGGAGTATTCCTCCAGCTTCCTGCATGTAGGGCAACGGAAGGTGGTGTGGAAATAGGTGACCACCACCTGTGCCGCAGAGCTCATCTCCGGCGGCTTTGCCGTGGCGGCTGAGGAAGGCTCAGCCTCGCTTGCGCCGCTCGATCCCCACGACGTAAAGGCAAGCACCAAGGCCAGAGGCAAGAGAACGGTGGCCGCGTACCTGGTGGAACGACTCTGAATGCGATCGATGTGCATGACATTCTCCTCATCACGTTGAGAGGTCACGGGCATTGGAGGATCCCCCTGCTCCACATGCAGTCCCCGCAGGGTTGCTCGCACATGCTGCAGTCGCAGAGAAAATCCCGGTCCGGAGCAATGTACCCGCAGCCGTCTGCCAGCCCGCAGTCTCCACACGGGGAAAACGGAAACTCGACGACCTTCGTCCTGAAATCGGTCCAGGAATGTCGAAGGCACATGGAACAGGAGAGGTTGCAGCGAGAAGTCGTCTCGATGATGATGTGCTTCATGGATGAAGTCCCCCCTCCTGCTCGAGGCTCGGGAACAAGCTGAGCAGGGCGGTACGCATAGCTTCATACTCGCTGCGGTAGAGATGGGGGCAGTCGGTGAGATCCGCTTCCCCGCGGGCAAGGCGGGCGGCAAAGGCCATGCAGGTGGGCTCTCCGCACTCTCTGCAGTTGGTCCGCGGCAACCGCTTGTAGATTTCAAGGGGCTGCGGACGCTCCCTCTCTTCCGTGCAGGGCTCGATGGAGTCCCGCTTCATCCAGGTCTCGTTGACGAGGTCCTTCACCCAGGCCATGGTCCGCCAGCTATCCGCGATCTCGTCCGTCTTGCCCACCGCCAGCCGGGTTCCGTAGAGCGTGACCATCCGCTGCCCCAGAGGAAATCCCAGGGTCGGGATCTTGGGCGTGTAGACAGCCCCCTTGATCCTTGCGTTCAGGTACGGCATGACCTCCGCAATATCCCGATCGAACTGCGCGATGAAACGGAGCTTGGTTGCGTCGGCCATGCAGGCCGCCACATAGGTCATCTGCACGGTCTCGAGCAAAGGAACGCCGGTGCCGGGCTCGCACCGAAGCCGCTCGATCCGATCCGCATCCGGAGCCGGGGGCCGCCAGTCCACGATTCCGATGTGCAGCCATTCCTCCGTCTTGGAGATCTGCTGAACCTGCCCCAGCTCGCTGCGCGCAACCCGGACTGCCGGAGCAGCCACGTCGCGCAGATGGTCGGGGGGATAGACGGCAGCAAAGCTCATGCCATGGGCCGAAAACGCCTGGATCGCGGCCAACGCGAACCGGTCCTGCGGGTAGACGATCAGGACGGAATCGGGATGAGGGTCGACCACTTCCATCGTGATCCTAAGTCCGGTGGGGCGTAGGGCCATACGCCCCTACTGCCGCTGAATTGCCTTGCTCAGCACCGACGTGGCGACCGGAGCAACCATGAGATATTGCGAGGCCCGCAGGGCCGTGGCAACCCCCAGGGAACCGTGGGATCGCCATGCTCGCAGTCTCTTGGCCGTGGTTGGTGGGCACGCTTCGCTCGGCCCACCCTACCGAGTGCTCACGCCGCTCGCTCGCGACGTGCAGGCTTGTCAGGCCGGCCTGCTCAGCAGGGTCCCTGGATCTTGGACGAGGTCGCACTGGCGGCCGCCGGCTGCAGCACGGGCACTCCGAAGTAACGCCTGCGGAACCAGAACGCCACGTTCACCAGGCTGATGAGGACCGGCACCTCCATGAGCGGGCCGATGACCGCGGCAAAAGCCTGCCCGGAGTTGATCCCGAAGACCGCCACGGCCACCGCGATGGCCAGCTCGAAGTTGTTGCTCGCAGCGGTGAAGCTGAGCGAGGCGGACTGCTCGTAGGTGGCGCCCACCCTTTTCGACAGGTAGAAGGAGACCAGGAACATCACCACGAAGTAGATGACGAGCGGAACGGCGATGCGCACGACATCCAGCGGCAGCTGGACGATGTACTCCCCCTTCAGGGAAAACATCACGAGAATGGTAAAGAGCAGGGCGATGAGGGTGATGGGGCTGATCTTGGGGACGAACTTGGTTTCATACCACTGGCGCCCCTTGGTCTTGAGGCCGATCAAGCGCGAGAGGACCCCGGCGATGAAGGGGATCCCCAGATAGATGAAGACGCTCTGAGCGATCTCTTTCATGGAGATCTTGACCGTCATTCCTTCCAGGCCGAACCATCCGGGAAGGACGGTGATGAAGATGTAGGCATAGAGCGAGAAGAACAGAACCTGAAAGATCGAGTTGAACGCGACCAGGGCCGCGCAGTATTCCCGGTCGCCTCCGGCCAGGTCGTTCCAGACGATGACCATGGCAATGCAGCGGGCCAAGCCGATGAGAATGACGCCGACCATGTACTCGTGATGACCCGACAGGAACAGGATGGCGAGCAGGAACATGAGGATCGGCCCGATCACCCAGTTCTGAATCAAAGAAATAGCCAGGACCTTCACGTTGCGGAAAACCTGCCCCAGCTCCTCGTATTTCACCTTGGCCAGCGGCGGATACATCATGAGGATCAGGCCGATGGCAATGGGGATATTGGTGGTATCCACCTGGAACAGGTTGATGACGTCCTTAACTCCAGGATAGACGTAGCCGGTCGCCACGCCGATGAACATGGCGAGGAATATCCAGAGGGTGAGATAGCGATCCAGGAAGGACAACCTCTTGGCAATTCCGTCGCTCATCGTTGTTTGACCTCCGTGCAAAGGTGGATCAGAAAAGGGCTCCGTAAACGAGGCCGGTCACCGTGGCCATCACAACCACCAGTGTACAATAGGCGATCGTCTTCCTGGGCCCGATGATGCTGTTGATGACGAGCATGCTCGGCAGGGAGAGGGCCGGACCCGCCAAGAGCAGGGCCAGCGCCGGCCCCTTGCCCATCCCGGCCCCGATCAGTCCCTCCAGGATGGGCACCTCGGTCAGGGTCGCGAAGTACATGAAAGCGCCGACGACCGATGCGAACAGGTTCGCCTGCGGGGAGTTCCCACCCACCAGCCGGCTCACCCACTCGGACGGGATCAGGCCCTCGTGACCGGGACGGCCGAGCAGAAAGCCGGCGACCGCGACGCCTGCCAGAAGAAGCGGCAGGATCTGCTTGGCAAAACCCCAGGAAGCAGCCATCCACTCGGAAAGCTCGTCCCGCTTGAACCAGCTCGTCACCATGTAGGCCAGCGGCAGAAGAAAGGCAGCCGAGATCGCCCACTTGGCCTTGTAGATCGCTGACCAGAGCCCCTCTGCCTGCTGCGGTGAACCCCAGTTCAGAAAGACCAGAACCGCAACCATGGAGAAGAAATAGACCCCGTTCTTCCACAGGGGCCGGCTCTCCTCGGCAACCTTGCCGACGGCGATCTCGCCCCGATCGGTCCGGGCAAGCTCCTCCTTGAGAAAGAGGAAGTGCATGAGAAGCCCGATTATCACGCTGAACGAAACAGCGCCCACGGCGCGGGCGATCCCCATCTCGAGACCCAGCACCCTGGCCGTGAGAATGATGGCCAGGACATTGATCGCCGGACCCGAGTAGAGAAAAGCAACGGCCGGCCCGAGGCCGGCTCCGCGCGTGTAAATGCCCGAGAAGAGAGGAAGCACCGTGCAGGAGCAAACGGCCAGGATGGACCCCGATACCGAGGCCACGCCATAGGCCACCACCTTGCGCGCACCCGCCCCGAAGTACTTGAGGACCGAGGCCTGGGAGACGAAGACGCCGATGGCGCCGGCGATCAGAAACGCCGGCACCAGGCAGAGGAGAACGTGTTCCCTGGCATACCATTTCACCAGGGCCAGGGACTCATGAACGCTCCCCTGAAAGCGCGGCCAGCTCACCGGCAGGAAATAGGCGGCCAGGAAAGCCAGCAGGATGTAGATCAGCTTGCGTCTCTCGCTCATTTCTCCGAGATCCACTTCTTGATCTGCTCGGGCGCGACCACCTTCCCGGTGGACTTGACCGTGCCGTCGATCACGAGCGCGGGGGTCATGAACACGTTGTAACGCGTGATCTCCTTGAGGTCCTCCACCTTCGTGATTTCCGCCTCCACGCCGGCTTCACTCACGGCCTTCCTGGCATTCTCGAACAACTGCCTGCATTTCGGGCACCCGGGTCCAAGAACAGCGATTTTCATGGAGCCAGACTCCTCTGCGCTATTGATTAAGGGACAGAAAAAACTCGAGGGTTACAGGATGGCTGCGGATCGCTCCGAAAGCTGCTTTTCGATGATGTCCTGCACGCACTGAAAGAAGCTCACCGCACAAGGCATCAAGAGCCGGTAGTAGACGGAAAGCCCTTGCTTGCGGTCCAGAATGATCCCGGCTCTCTTCAGAATGCTCAGGTGCTTCGAAACATTGGACTGTGTGGTGCCGACATGACCCACGAGCTCGCAGACGCACTTCTCTTCCCCCGCCAGGTGCTGTACGATGGCCAGCCGGATCGGATGGGCCAAGGCCTTGAGGACCTCGGCCTGGAGCTCGCATCTCTTCCTCGCTATTGGGTCCACCTCGACCTCCTACAGGAATAAGTGGTCATTTCGTCATATGGTAAAAAGTGCGCCGGTGCTTGTCAAGCGTTCCGACGGCTCTTTCCTCTAAACCTTTCTCATCAGCTTCCGGCCGGATCCACCTCTGTGGACATCTGTAACGTTTCAGAGGCCCATTCCGTCTACCAGGTAAACAAGAGCAAGAGCCATCTGGCAGTGGAGCAGCAGACTTTCACCAGGCTTCGAGAGACAGGGGCATCGGCAAAGAAACGGGAACCGGAATCGGGAACAGGAGGATGAGGCGATGGATGAAGGGATCAGCATTCTGGTTTGCCTGGGCGCTGCAACCGCGGCAAACTGCGTCCCGTGTTTCACGCACTATTTCGAAAAGGCCAAGGCCGCGCAGCTTTCACCCGAAGACATCCAGGAGGCGGTAGATCTGGGTACCAAGGTCAAGCACGGGGCGCATATCGTCCTGATCAACCACGTCAGAAATGCCACCGGTGCAACAAGGCTGGCGGATGAGCAGCCCTGTTGCAGCACAGGATCCGGCAGCTCATGCTGCGGATAGCGTGCGAAGTCCGGGCGATGGACGGCCGGAGGTCGAGAGAGGAGCAACAAGCATGGATAGCAGAGAGAAAGAGAACGATCGGAACACGTCAAGAGAGCCCGGGACGAAATGTCCATGTACGGGATTCAAGGAAATGTTTGAACGGATGGCACAGGCTTGCCGGGACCAGAAAGGTGCTTTCGATTGCTGTTCGATGATGAAACAGATGATGGATGACCACATCCGGAAGCCAAAAACGGATAAAGCCGGATAGTCAGGACGGCTGCGATCCAAGTCTCGGAACGGCCAAGGCTTCATGAATGAGCCAAGCCACTGGAGGGTTTCGGTATGGCAAAGCCTTCCCCCGGATCCGGAGCTTACGTCATGTTAGGTCTGACCGCCCTCCTGGGTGGAGGCGGGCTGGTGGCCTTCATGGCATTTCTGTTCGCAGGTTCCCCTGAGATCGTAAGCCTTGGCATGAATGGCAGGGAGGCTCTCTGGTGGGATGCCGCTCTCTGTGCGGCCTTTTTCATTCAGCACAGCGTCATGGTTCGGAGGCCGTTCAGGCGTGGGTTGGTACGCCTCGTGCCGGGTGAATACGCGTCCGCAGTCTACGCAATTTCCTCAGGCGTCGTCCTATTGGCAATGGCAGCCCTTTGGCAGAAATCGTCCGAGACGCTTGTACTACTTCCGGAACCGTTTCGTTGGTTGTTACACGTGACCTTTCTTCTCTCACTGGCGGGGTTCTTCTGGGGTACTAG
Source organism: bacterium (assembly GCA_040756235.1). GTDB lineage: Bacteria > Desulfobacterota > DSWW01 > DSWW01 > DSWW01 > JBFLZG01. The sequence continues at coordinate 15,908 of JBFLZG010000096.1, forward strand.
GGCCTTGGGAGTTTTCGACCCGTTCGGCATCCGGCCGATTCTGGGTCGGCTACGGGGGGTGAGCCCGAAAGGGGTGCCGTTCACCGTGAAGGGCCCATACCGCATCGTGCGCCACCCGCTCTATCTCTGTATGATCCTGATGATCTGGTCCTGTCCTGATCTGACATGGGACAGGGTGCTGTTCAATGCCCTCTGGACGGGCTGGATCGTTATCGCTTCCATGCTCGAGGAACGGGATCTCGTGGCTGAGTTCGGGGGTGCATATCTTGAATACCAGGCCAAGGTACCCATGCTCATCCCTCGCCGCCCTCGTCCCAGCGCTTCTTCTTTGCCGACGACTCGATTCCTCTGAAGATCCTCGGAAGCGCCGGTTGTGTTCAGCCCTGCGATCCCATCGGCCGCAGCGGCTACGACGCCCGCTTCCTCTCCTGCGCGAACAAGGGGGCCGCCCGGGAGGCCGGCGAGCCCAGCTGGACCAACGCCACGCTTCTGGTCGCCCTCCGGGACGGAACCCCGGGCCCCGGCATCAGGATGATCGATCTGGACGAAGACCCGCAAGCGACAACGCTCAATAGAATTTCTCTAGGAGCCTGTCCAAGAATTCGGCTCCTGGAGGCTGTTCAGAAATGTCCAGATGCAAGGCGCACGACAATTCCGCAGGACAGCGGAATTGGACGCATCATCCGTCAGGATGATGCGCCCGGAGGGCG
>JBFLZG010000097.1:0-11912 GCA_040756235.1 bacterium
TCTCCCCCACCCCTGTCACTCTAGTCGACGGGACTCAGCAGGTCGGAGCGGGGCCGCCCGGTGCAAGAAAAACGGGCGTACAGGATATTTTTGTCTTGACACCTCTTTCTATAGAGGGATGACGGAAGGGACGTACACGATTTTGCCTGCCGAGCATCTAATTACGATAAGATTCGTAAGCGCCCCTCATAACCGCCTCTCCAGGCACCGGGGACCGCCATGAGACGGGTCATCGCTGTCGTCTTCGTCATCGCGGCTGCGGCCGCAGGCTACTTCGGCTACGACCGCTTTCAGAAATGGCACAACCAGCAGCTCGAGCAGGCTCGGCAGGAGGAACAGCAACAGGTCCGGGCCAAGCTTGACGAGCTCGAGAACGAGGTCGCGGCCCTGCGGGAAGACCTCGCGGAGCAAAAAGGCGGCCCCGCCGCCGAGGCGAAGCTGAAAGAAGTCTACGGAGACGCCACACTCCCCGTGCCGGGGCAGGACGTGAGCTGCGAAGAGCTGGACAAGCAGGTCCGCGCCTTTTTCGCCTACCTCGCGCAGAAGGGCTACGGGCAGGGCCAGGCTGGCGCGGAGGACTTATACTCTGCGTTCCTCGAGAGCCTCGACAGCCTGGCCGCCCATCCCCCGGCCGTCACGGCCGAGCTCAAGGATCTCGCCACCCTGACGCAGAACGTGACGCACTTCTACAAGGGCATGGGCAAGGAGCGCATCAACCTGGCCCGCAGGGTCCTGAGGGACGAGCCCGAAACCCTGGAACCGGCCATGTCCACCCTCTTTCAGTGGCTCATGGCGGCAGACCGCTGCCCGGGCCAAGACGCCCGGCCTTCGCTGAAAGCCTCTTACGAGTATGCGGGCTTTTTCCTCAGCACGCTGGGCGGCCGCAGCTACCTGATTCGCAGGGACTCGACCGTTCAGGCGCTGACCCAGTATTACTCCGTGCTCGTTCTGGACCGGGCCAATGACGCGGTCCTGAACCGGCACGGGATCGACATCCGGCCCCAGATCCAGGCCACGGCCCGGGACATCGCCGGCCAGCGGGGGCTCCGCTACCGGCCGCAGTACCTGGCCGAGCTGGATCGCCTCCAGGCGAAGTATGAAGCCAATCCGGGCGGCCAGCCCGAGACGGCCAGCACTCCGTAGCGATTCTTCGTCACCCCGGCTGCGTCCTATCCTTCATCCCGGCCCCGTTGCCTCAGGCATTGTAGGCAAGCTGCTTGCTGCCGCCCTTCCGGTCTTGTAGGGGCGACGCATGCGTCGCCCTTTCCGGGGGCTCGCGCCGCAGTCACCTGCAATCACGGGATGCACGGACTGGACCCCGGCCTGCGCCGGGGTGACGGAGAAGAAGGCTGTTGTCATATTGGTCATCCCGGCCCCGCCGCGTAGCGCGTGCGAGCCGGGATCCAGAAGTGTACGTCCAGTTCGTGCTTGGTGGACACGCCTTCGGCTTTGTCCACCCTACCGAGTGTTCACGCCGCTCGCTCGCGAGATCTGGCCCTTGCAGGCTGCCGGTGCATCTTAAGCGCCACTGCAATACATCTTCCCTCTACTCATTCAAGCGCCTAGAATATGGGCCAGCAACAGCCGGTCGGAGCTGAGGCAATGTCGATCGAAGGTGACCTGCAGGAGCAAGAACGACAGCGGATCCGGGCCGCGGCGGAAAGGGCGATTTCCCGCTACATCGAGACCCGCAAGGCCAGGGTCCCCGCCTTCGTGGCGAAGCACTTCTCGTTCAGAGGCGCCCTTCGCCTCAACCGCAAGGCCCTGGGCATGGACTTGCTCAAGGGACCTGCCAACGTCTTCTGGGCCCTCCCCTATACGCTCGTAAGGGCGACTTCCGGAGTGGTGCGGCTCGCCCGCGGGAAGAGGGTCGCTTCCTACCTGGACCGACTTCCGCACGGCTTCGAGACCGAGGTGCAGAAGGAGATCACCTGGCTCATCTATACGGAGCTCCTCGAGCTCCCCTGCAGGCAGAGGGGCCGGAGCTCGGTAAGAGACGCCCTCCTGGAAGAGATCCTGAAGGAGCCGGAGGTGGCCGACCTCATCGCCCGGTATCTTTCGGAGATCAGCGCGAAGTCGGCGGACCCGGAGTTCCGGGGCGTCCTGGAGGAACATCTCAGGGAGTACGCCTCCAGCAGGACGGCGACCGCGGACCTGGCCGGGAGCGTCTTGACCCTGGCGGCGAGCTACGCGGTTTTCAAGCAGGCCGGCCCCGGCAGCTTCTTCACCGGGACCCTGGTCGCGAACACGATCGCCCAGCAGGTCGCGGTCTCGAATTTCTGGCTGGGATCCACCCTGGGGTCGTGGTACTACGGCCTCTTCCCCGCCGCCGCCTCAGCCGGTCTCCTGGCTGCTTCCATCGGAACGATCATGGCCGTCCTGGCCGTTCTGACCACCTTCGCGGGCGTGGTCGCGGACCCGCTCCAGGCCAGGTTGGGCATTCACGAGAGGCGGCTGATGAAGCTGGTGGGGAGCGTCGAAGAGGCCCTCGCCGGCTCCACGGAGTCGACCTACCGGCTCAAGGACCAGTACGTGGCCCGCGTCTTCGACATCCTCGATCTGCTGAAGACGGCGGCCAAGGCAATGTACGGGTGAGCTCCGCTTTGCCCGGCTGCACTCAGCGGTAGCACGGACTGGATTCCGGCCTGCGCCGGGGTGACTCGACTGGAGGAGCGGGTTCTCGCAGCGGGGAAAGGCACCGGTTGCGTGGCGGTCGCCGGCCAGTACCTCCACTTGCGCAGGGCTTCCGGGGGGCCAAGATCTAGCACCACGAGGGCGCCCCGCCGGAGACCTTCGATGGAAATTCGAATGAGGTGCATGGCTCTGCCCCGCAACCCGCCAAGAACAAAATCCTCCCTCCGGGCCCAACCCCATGCCTGGGCCCGGAGAGCAGGCACAAGCAAGGGGAACTGCAGCAGGCCGATGCGTCAAGAGGGAGGCCCCGCGCGCCTCACAGGCCGCCGGGATCCCACAGAGGAAAGCGAACGAGCGCGATGTGATGTGCTGCGAACAGCTCCGCACCGAGCCGGAGGCGAAGGGGTCGGCGCTCGGGGATTTGCGATAGAAGGGGCTCAGGCACGAAAAGGATCGTCTTCCGAGGCTCGAGCTCCGTGCCCACCGGCTCCTGGATACAGCCCTCGGCGATGAGCCGGCGGCAGGCTTCTTCCGGAATCGCCCACGCCGAGCTTGCCTCAGCCAGCACTCGCCGCAGCCGGAACCACACCCCCTTGGCAAGGTGGCGCTGCCGGTACTCCCACGCCCGGACGGCGGCGCGGGATCGAGCCTGCCGTACCCGCCTGTGCTTCGAAGCGGTCGACGGGTGCATGCTCATGGCTTCCCCCCCTGATCTTCTCCTTCGAGCGCCCGGAGCAGATCTACGATGAAGCGGCGATGCGGCTGCGGATCAGGCATGCCCGGGATCGCGTCCATCAGGGAGAGGACAGTCAGATTCGAACGGATCGAATGACGCGCTTCGGCCGTTAGGGTGCGGAAGAGGCGGCAGGTCTCTGCCAGCTCTTCCTTCCGGGCGAGCAGCAGCAAACCCAGGGCAACCAGCAGGTCCCTGTCCCCTTTAGCGCCGCTTCGTTCCGTGACGAGCTTCTCAAGCAGGAGCCCGGGGAGGGCGGGGACCGGCGCCGACACCCCTCCCACGTCCACACGACCGCCCGGCCGGAGCAGGGAAAGCGGCCCGAAGACCATCAGCGGAAGCTCGGGATCATCGACCAGGCGGCTCTCATCCACATTTTGGATCGAGAGATCGATGCCAAGGAAGTTCACCTCGAGCAATTCCTTGTCCTCGGGCAACCAGACCGAAGGCTCTTCCCGGGAGGGCCGCAAGCCCTGGATCCCGGCAAGGGCGTCCTTCAGTCTGCCGTGTACATCGAGGGGGACCCCGATATCCACATCCTGGGATACGATCAACGTCGCCGCTGCGCCGGGCTCAAGCAGGTTCGGAACCTCTGACCCCACCACGAGAACACCGGGGATGTCGAAGAGGGGCCTCAGCAGACGAAGCGTTCCGACGAGCCGCTCGCGGAACTCCATGACCCGTATCCTCATCGTTCCTCGAAGGCGTGGTTCAGATCCTTTATCCTAGCAGGGTCTTCCCCTGACGTCGAATGCACTTCACTTGGATGGAACAAGGAGGAGTTGCCCGAACAGGGGGAAGCCATGCCCGACAGCCCCAAACACAACCACGGTCATGGCCTCGCCCCGGCTGAAGTGGGGCTCAGGAGAGACCCGCACGCGGGCTGGGTGTGGCTGGTGACGAAAAGAAATCCTGCGACCTCGGCTGCCGGATGCTAATGCGTGGTGAGCGATCGGGTCAAGGGAGCTCGGGAGGGGTGAAGCACCGTAGCCTATGTCAGGAGGGGATATCGTGAACAGCCGATGATCTTGTGCCAGCCCTACAGCCCCGCCGTCTCCGGCATCCACTGCGCAAGGAAGACGGCCTTTTCGAACACCCCGCCGGCTCCGTGCGTGAGCTGTCCGTTCCTCAGGCTCAGGCCATGGTCCGTAGTGAGCGCCAGGCGGCGGCCGGCCCTGGAGCAGGCCTCCAGCACGGGCGGAAGCTGGCGATCGAGCATGTTGCGGAGCATCGCAGGCATGTCAGTGAGGCGCCTTGCACCCTCTCGGTGCGCGGCGTGGTCGAGCAGGCAGAGTCGGATGACCCACGGGGATCGTGAGGGAAGGGGCGGGACAAGGTCGATGAGGGGCCGCTCCTCGTTCCCTGCAAGGTACCGGTAGGGAATGCCCCACGATGCGAATTCCTCGGCAGGGTCCCGATCGCGAGAGAAGCCGAAGAGCTGGTTCATGGACGGTATGGTCTTCGGTTCGACCGTCAGCCGCCGCCATGTCAGGCTGTGTGGCCGTGGTGAGGCGGCAGTGCGCGTGGCCTCGAGCCACACGTCCGGCGGGACCGCCTCCAGAAGAAGGATGCCGGGATTGTCCTTGAGATCCAGGATGGCTGCCGCGGGCAGCGTGGCCAGCCAGTCTTCGGCTGCCGCCGACAAGGCCTCCACGGCCGCCTCGGCAGCAGCCTTGAGCTCTCTCGTGGCCCAGGGGTCGAACAGGATCCGGGCCATGGGAAGGCGGCCGCAAAGCCGCTCGGGAAAGCCGGCTTGCTCGGCTTCTGAAAGCCTCTTGAGGGCTTCGAGCCGGCCGCGGATGGCCGCTGCCTCTTCGGCCGCAAGGTGCCGTGAATCCGGCGGCGGAAAAGGGGCGTCCGCACCGTAGCGGAGGACCTTCTCGGCCAGGAGAAGCCAGGCGGCCTGGGCCGCACGGGTGTGGACGGGCTCTTCGACAACGAAGCGGAACAGGCGTGCCGTTTCCAGGCGGGTGAGCCTCCGCATCAAGCCCTCTTGCGGGAACATCTGCTCGAGCTCTTGCTCCATCGCGCGCACATCCTGCCTGCTCATCGGTCCGGCTCGAAGCTCGTCGGCGAACAGATCCGGCCGCAGCAACGGCCACAGAACGGTCCGGAAAGCGGGACGGGCCGACTGCACAGGGGTCTCACCCGTCACGGACAGAAGCGTTTCCGCACCGGCTCCGGAGGTCCACTGTTCGACGATCTCGAGGATTTTCGCGCCCGTCAGCCGCCTTCCGGAAAGCTGCTCGGTAAGGCGCTCCAGGGATCGCTCTTCCACTTCGACGCTTCCGGACAGGGCCTGCGCCAGGTCCTCGATCGTGGCTGCATCCAGAAGGTCCAGAAGGGCCGCAGGGGAACCGGTCTGCGGGTCCCTCAAGATCTCCGTGAGCCTGCGGAGCCGCTCGGTCGTCCGGCTGTCCATGTCTTTGAGGGCATAGGCCCGGATGCCCACCTGCTCCAGGACCCTGGGGTTTCGGAGGATCTCCAGGTAGGCCGCCAGGCTCGATTCCACGGCCTGCGTGATGTCCTTGAAGCGGGGCTCTTCGGTCCTGGCACCGATCTGAAACAGGCAGCCGCAAACCGGAGAACGGACCAGCTCTTCGGCCACGTTCCGCTCGCAGGGCTGAGGGGAAGGCGCGTCGATCTCGGCGAGCAGCGTTTCGAGGCCCACCGGTCGATCCAGAGGCTCGATGGCAGCCAGGCGCCTGAGCACCTCGACCGCGCGCCTGGCCCGCTTCGGGATCTCCCGCCTCCTTCGCCTGCCATGATGGGAGGCATGCCGGCCGGCATACAGGGCCGTGTAGGCCTGCCGAAAGGCGTTGAAGGCCGCGTTCAAGCGCATGCCGCCGTCCGGGACGACCAGGGTTTCCGGATGCTCCTGGATCGCGAGCACCGCCTGCCGCAGGGAGTCCACGCCTTCGTCTTCGAGTATCGCCTTCCCCACGGAGGGGTGGCGGACATAGTGACTCGAGAAGATGAAGGCATCGAGGTCGGTGGAAAAGAAGCGCTGGAACTGCTTCAGGCCGGTCACGTCCTCCGACGTGAGGCCGGAGGCGCGCCAGGCCTGCAGGAAGCATTCGAGCCCGTCGCGCGCGGCGTAGGAGGTCTTGATTCCGTCCCGGAGGCGGCCGAGCGCGTCGAGCCGGGCGCGCAGCCGCTCCCGGTCGAGCGCATCCAGGGCGGAGTATCCCGCGGTAGCGGTGAGGCCCCGCTCGATCTCCCCGGCGATCTCGGCGGCCTTTGCCTTGAAGCGGATCACGGCCTGCCAGGCCTCCTGCTGCTGGCGCACCCCGAACGATTCCCAGCTCTGTGCCGGCGCCAGGAAGGTGCATTCCGCGAGCAGGGTCCTGCGGTCCGCCTGCCCGATGAGCTCGCCCGGCGCCACGGCGTCGGCCTTGTCCAGAACGGCCATGCGCAGGGAATCCAGGGGGACCCGCCGATCGTGGCGCAGGAGCGTGATCAGCCCGCAATGGGCCAGGGCGTTGAGCACGAATTCCGCCGTGTCCCTGGGCACACCGTATGCGCCGGACCTCAGACGCGACACGAGCTCTTCCAGCGGCGTGGCCCCGGAGGGGTTGATGAAAGAGAACACGTGCGCCAGGAAGGGATGCTCGTGGGGGTCCGGCGCAAGGAGGTAGGACCCGGCCTTGATCTCCACGAGCCCGAGCGGAGCGGCGAGGGACTCGACCAGGCTGCCCAGGCCCTTGTCCTTGGCCTCGCGCAGGGAGAGCTTGCCGTGAGCGGCCCACTCATCCAGCAGGCGCTGGTAGAGGCGGGGCGAGGGAGGGAACCCGCGCGAGGCGATATCTTTGAACTTCGGATAGCGGGCTTCGAGCAGGACCTCTCCCGCGGCCTCGACCAGTCTGTCGAAGCGCTTGAGCTGGCGCACCGCGGGATCGATCCGGATCTCGGGGCTCACGAAATCTCCCCGGTAGATCGCGCCGAGCACGACCTGGTGGGCCGCCGGATCGAGTCGCTTGAGCGCGGCCTGCGCGATCGGCACGAGCGGCGCATCGGCGGGATTGGACGGTTTCAGCTCCGCCAGAACCATGCGCGTGGCCAGGAGCTCGCGCAGGACGTCGCTTCCTGCATCGGCGAACGGGATACGCCAGGCGGCCGTGTGCTCGCAGGCAAGCTCCGGCGTTCCCAGGACCAGGAGCAGCGCGAAGTCGGCCTCCCCCTTGCGGAGGATCTCGAGGACCCTCTCCTTCATCTCCGAATCCATCCCGGCCGGAACCAGTGCGCAGGCTGCGAGCCTCGTGCTCTGCCTCCAGGCGAGGCTCCGAAAGACGACGTCACGCGCGATCCCGGGACCGGGCCAGGAGATGGATTCCGGCAGCTCGGAGAGGGGCTCGGTGAGAAGGCGGGAGTCGTGGTCCCCGATCTCGCCGGCGGTACGGGCGATCCTCGCCTTGAGCGTCTTGGCCGGGTCGTCTCCCTTCGCGATCGCGTAGACGGCTTCCGGAGGCCTCGCCTCCGAGCCGGGCCTCCGGGTCAGGAAACGGCTTTCCTCCACCAGGGGGTCGAGGATCCCCTCCGCGACGAATTCGACGTTCATCGCCGGATCGTGCGGGGCGATCATGCAGGAGGTCAGCTCGGCCAGGACGCGCACCGGCGGAGGTTCCGCGGTGGGATGGATCGCGTAGAGCACGAGGATGCGGACCAGGCGGCGGGCCAGGGCCCGGTCGGACGGATCCTCGATGATGCGCTCGATGACTTCGTCCAGATGAGGAAGGATGTGGCGGGGGTAGATGTGAAAATCCGAGAATTCCGCCAGGCGGCCTTCGAAGTGCTCGTAGATGCTGTCCGGGGCGAGCAGCTCGGTGCAAGGGCGGTCCAGGATGCCCCTGATCTGCCGTCCTTCGTCACCGGCGATCCTCGAATGCACGAAGTCCACGATGCCGCGGTGCTGGGAGAAGAGGTCCCCCAGGCCCTCGAGCAAGGCGAGGGTCGCGGGGTGGAGCGGGTAGATATGGAGGAAATGGTCATAGGCGCAGGAGAAGGTGGTGAAGTTGCTGCGAAAGCTCTCGTAGATCCGCCTGATCTCGCCTTCGCCGCCCGGCTTCAGCTTGACCAGGCGTTTGGAGACGAGGTCCCGAATGTGCATGGTCGAGAGGTTGAGCCGTATGGGAAATCTGTCCTTGATCTTGCGGAAAGTCGTCTGGGCGATGTCCCCGGTGCGCTCGATCCCCTCCTGGACGGCGGCGATGATCCACAGCGGCGCGCCCCCGGCGAGCTCACCCAGCAACTGGAGAGTGCGGGCATCCTCGTTGAGGTGTTGCGGATCGGCCTTGGACCGGAAGAACTCCGAGAGCTCGTCGATCAGCAGGACCGTGCCGTGGAAGCCCGCGTCCCGCACCGCCTGGAGCGCAGCGGCGAAGGTCTCGTGCCTCTCCTCGATGAGCATCTCCGGAGCTTCGATCCCCTGTCCCTTCAGAAACCGGATGCCGGCCAGGTAGGCCTCGCGGGGATGCCGGGCAATCCAGTCGTCCAGCGCGTCCCGGGGCATCCCCTCCTGCTCGCAAAACACTCGTGCCAGCTTCGGATCATCCAGGATCCGGCGAAACCGCCCGAGGAAGCGGGCCAGCGGGGTCAGGGTGACGGGAGCACCGTGGGCGGCGAGGGCCTTCTCGACCGAGGTGATCACGATCTGCTCGAGCGAGGTGGCGGACCTGAAGTTCAGGAGGGAGATTTCCACCGGGAGAAAGCGGCGCTGCAGTTGCCTGAGGCGCTTGAGGCCGGTGTGGCTACGGGTCAGGATCTCGGAGCCGGAACGCTCATCCAGCCACGCGGCCAGTGCCGCCAGCGAATGGGATTTGCCCGAGCCGAAGTCGCCCTGAAGGAAGAATCCCCTGCCCGTATCCTGCTGCAGCACCTCGGAGAGGATCGAAAAGTGGGTGGTGACGTCCGCCGTAAAGACGAAACTGCCCGTCACGGCCGCGGGCCTTTGCGTCCCGTCTTCGAGCCTCACCACGGTCTCGACGGGCGGGACCTCGATCAAATCGCCGATCCGCAGGGCCACGGTCATTCCTCGATCTCGAGCATCTTCTCGATCTTCCGGAGCCGGCCGTAGAGCGATCTTTCCTTCGGAAATCGAGCAACCATCTCCTGGTAGAATCCCCTCGATCGTGCCAGCTCTCCCGCGCGGCGGCAGGCGCCCTGGTAGGCGTTGTGCATGAAGAAATCGGTCGGGTCCTGCCGGAGGTGCTCTTCCATCAGAGGGATGGCCTCCTTTTCGCCGCCCGCCTTGGCCAGGGTGAACAGCTGCTGCCTCTGGATCCGGGTCTGCGGCGCGGACGCGGCGAGCCTCTCGTACTGGCCAAGAGCCTCGTCCATCTTGCCGGCCCTCTTGCACAGGGAGGCGTAGATCTCGCGATACACGGGCGGGCGGGACTTTTGTCATTGGTTGGGGTTTTACTGGCTATACCGGGGGGGGGGGGTGGGTATTCGCGCCAGCCGGGCGAACTTCATGCGCACCGCCTCCAGTCCGTCGCGGGAGATCTCCAGGTCCGCCATCTGCCACAGGGCCTGGGGGTGGTCAGGGGAGACGCGCAGGAGCTCCGCGCAGGCATCCAGCGCCTCGTCCCTTCTGTCCAACCCGGCCAGCGCCTTGATGCGCCAGGGGTATGCGGTCTCGGGCGGGAGATTCCACTCGCTCAGCGCACCCAGGATCTGCGGCCAGCGCTTCAGCATCGACAGGGATTGAAGCAACCCTTTGCGGGCCCGCGGAAGGATGCGCGCATCGCCGCTGCGGAGCGCTTCCTCGTAGCCGGCCAGGGCCTCCTCCGCACGATCGTCGCCGAGGCACGCCCCCGCCCTCGCGGCCAGGGCGTAGGCGTTGCCCGGCTCCCGCTGCAGGGCCTGGTCCGCAGCGGCGACGGCCTGCTCGAAACGGCCGGCAAGAGACAGGGCAACGGCACGTTGTGTATGCCAGAACGCGCTGTCGGACGAGCCGTCGAGGCAGTTCCGCTCCGCCAGGGCTGCGGCCTCGGCAAAGGCCTTGCGATCGAGGAGCTCGCGGAATGCCTTGTAGGATCGGGAAGCCACGAGAGCCTGCCGTGCAACGGGTGCGTCGTCGCGTAGATGTGGTCCCAGGATCAGCCGATCGGGATCGTCGCGCGCACGATACGTCGAAACCAGGGGCTGGTTTTCTCCATCCTGCTCCTGTCTGCCAGCGAGTCGCCCCGATCTGGGAAAGGGATCCTGGGCCCGCCTGCGGGACATGTTACCCATCCGGCACGCTGAGCGTCAATGAACCTTCCCTGATCCGGGCGCGCCTGAGCAGGTCGCATGCATGAAGTGAGCGCTGCCGCCCAGCGCGGCGCCCGAGAAGCCGCCGAGCTCTATTTCAAGGTCCGAGGCCTTGTCCTATCTCGTCATCCCGGCCGATGCTGCGGAGCGCGTGTGAGCCGGGATCCGGGAGGTTGCCTCAGGAATCCCTGCTTAGTACATGTCTGCGTAAATACGCTAACGTATTTGTGTGCGGGAGCGAGCTGGCGATGATGCTGCCAATGCCCGATTTTGCGAGGAGGCTTTGCGACGTGGCAACCCCCCTGTTTCGGGGGATCGCCACGCTCGCGACTCTGAATCCGCGGTAATCCCGAGGCGCCGGGGCTCGCTCGCTACATCTGGCTCTTGCAGGCCGTCCGTTGCCCCGTCTCCTCTCGCAGACCGGCCGCGCCGGTCGGCGGAGTATGTTACCGAACTTATGAACCAGTGCACTTAGGCCCTTGTCCCCGACCCGTTTCCGCTCCCGAACCCGTTCGAGCACGGGACTGGACCCCGGCCTTGCCGGGGTGACGGAACGCTCATTTGTTGACTCGCACCCGGACACCGAATATCTTTGGGCAGGGGCCGAGGGAAGAAGAAGCACATGAAGTGTCCGCACTGCGGGTTCAATCACGAGGGGTGGGGCTTCGTACCGGGCTACGAGAGAGTGTGCGTCAAGTGCCGCACGCCGATCGAAGGCGAATGGCCCGAGGACGAAGAGGAGACCGGACCGTCGCAGCCCGGTTTCCTGCGCAGGATGTGGACCCGGCTGGCCCGCAGGAAGAGGGCCGCCCAGGAGGATTGGGAGGACGAGGACACGGCGGATTTTCCGCCTTCTGTGCCGGATCGCTTGCCCTCCGAGCTTCCGCCCCCGGAACCGCCCCGGGATCTGACGGCTCACACGTCAGCCCCCTCTTTTCCGCCCCTGTCGATCCGGCCGCCCCAGCCCCCGCTGAAGCCCGCGGTGCCGACCCGGCCTTTCCCGCCCCCGATCGAAGCAGCCCTACCCGCGCCCGCGGGCAGCACAGAGGGCCCGGCCGCCTGCGGCGACGCCTTCGAGCCGGTCCAGCCCGAGCCGCAGGCCGCTCCGTGTGAGGAGGCGGTGGAAGCCGTCTCCGGGCCGGCGCCCGAGCCCGGGTTCCTCGTGGACGAGGAGATCGGGCGGCCCGCTGAGGATCTCCCGTGCCCGGCCCAAATGGAAGCCACTCGGCCTGCGGCTCCGGCCGCGGCCGCTGCGGCTGCGACGCCCGCAGGCACGCCCGCCGCAGCGGCCACT
>JBFLZG010000098.1:0-17004 GCA_040756235.1 bacterium
TGTTCAAAAATGCCCAGATGCCAGGCGCGCGAAATCCCGAGGAATGAGGCGTACATTTCAGTACGCCGCAATGACGAGGGACGAGCGCAACGCCGCAGATGGGCGTTTTGGGACAGGCTCTAGCTAGGAGCCTGTCCGGGACCTGGCTCTGGCCCGCTCTGACCACGTCCGGGGAGACACGGTCATGCCCACCCTTTTCGAGCAGACCCGCATCAAGGGGATGGAGCTGAGGAACCGGCTGGTCCGGTCCGCCACGCACGAGGGGATGTCCGACGAGAGAGGCTTCCCGACCCAGGATCTCTTCAAGCTGTACGAGCGGCTCGCCAGAGGCGGGGCCGCCCTCATCGTGACCGGCTACGCGGGCGTGACCCGCGACGGCTGGAGCCCTCTCTGGCGCATGCAGGGGATCGATACCGATGCCCACGTGCCGGCCTACCGGCGCCTGGTGGAGCACGTGCACGGCAGCGGCGCCAAGATCGCCATGCAGATCTGCCACTGCGGCCGACAGACCACCCCGGAGATCATCGGAACCCAGCCCCTCGCCCCATCGGCGGTCAAGGATAAATCGATCTTCGTGAATCCGCGGGAGATGACCGGGGCGGACATCGAGCGCATCGTCGAAGCCTTCGGCCAGGCTGCCCGCAGGGTGCGGGAGGCCGGCTTCGATGCGGTGCAGATCCACGGTGCCCACGGCTACCTGGTCAACCAGTTCCTCTGCCCCCACACCAACCGCAGAACGGACGATTGGGGAGGATCGCTCGACAACCGCATGCGGTTTCTCGAGGAGATCCACGGCCGCTGCCGGCGGGAAGTCGGGGACGACTACCCCATCCTCATCAAGCTGAACGGACGGGACAACATGAGGAAGGGCCTCAAGCCCGCCGAGGGCGCGGCCGCAGCGCAGCGCGCGGCCGAGATGGGCTTTGACGGCATCGAAGTCAGCTGCGGCATCATGGAGGACGGCTTCTCGACGATCCGGGGCGACCTCTGCATCGAAGCCTTTCTGGAAGAGTGGGAGATGTACAGGCGCAAGAGCGCCTTCTTCCAATTCGTGATGAAGCGCTTCGGCAAGTGGATCCTGAGGCCGCCGCGGTTCACGGAGGCTTACAATCGTGAGGATGCCAGGGCGATCAAGGGCCGGGTCAAGGTGCCGGTCTTCCTGGTGGGAGGCCTCACGGATCCCGCTGTCATGGAGGACGTCCTTGCCAAGGGAGACGCGGACTACATCTCCCTGTGCCGTCCCCTGATCGCGGAGCCGGGATTTCCCGAAAAGATCCGGCTCGGCAGTCGGGAGCCCTCGAGGTGCGTCCGCTGCAATCTCTGCGGCGCGTACATGATCTCCCGGCCTCTGCGATGCTACAGAGGCAAGCGGCCGAAGAGAAGGAGCGGAAGCACGCGCCGATGAGCGGCTCCCACTCTCCCCGGCTCTGACCTGAGGACGAGCAGGCCGCCGCTGCCGCTGCGGCGTTGCCGCTGCCGGAAGAAGGGACACGCTTCATGGAAAAGAAGAACATCCGGACGGATCCGGCCCGCTGCTCCGAGTGCTATAGCTGCCAGCTCATCTGCTCGCTCGTCCACGAGGGTGTTTTCCATCCGCTGAAGGCACGGATCCGGGTCGGCCCGGAAGCGATCCGCTTCACCGAAACATGCGTGCCGAAGTGCACCCTCTGTACGCAGTACTGTGCCTACGGCGCGCTGACACTCGTGAAGTAGAGGTTGCCGGCCGCGACTCGACGTCGGCCCAAGAGCTCGTTTGGGACCGGCTGGGGAACGTCCTGACCCTCCTATCGCTCACCGGCGAGCACGGCCATGCGGTCGAAATAGACCTCGTTCCTGCATATCCTGCCTTCCCTGACGATGACGAGATCCATGCCGTCGATCTCCGTCGTCTTGCCGCCGCCGGCCGGGGTCAGCTTCGCATGCCACAGAAAGGCGCCGCCGTTCTGCTCGGCAAACAGGAAGAACTCGCGAAGAGACCAGTGCATCTTCCACTGCTGGAAGAGCCGGGGCAGATATCTGCGCAGGCCGGGGTGACCCGAGACCGGGCCTCTCGTGTTGGGGTCCAGGTACTTGCAGTCCTCCGTGTAGCAGGACACCACCGTTTCCACGTCCTGCGTGTTCCACGCGGACAGGAACCTCTCCGCCAACTGGACCGCTTCCTCCCGATTCATGTCTCCCTCCTTTGAGGCGCCGGCTCAGCGCAGCCCGGTCGTCTCTTCGATCCCGAGGTGAACGTTCATGCACTGGACGGCGGCCCCGGAGGCGCCCTTGCCGAGGTTGTCGAGCCGGCCGATCAGGACCACCCGCTCCTCGTTCCCGAAGACGAAGAGGTCTGCGCGGTTCGTGTCGTTCGATCCCTGGACGTCGAAGTACCCGGCGTCGAGGTTGCGCTCGTCCTCCACGGGCATGACGCGGACGAACGGCTCGGCTGCATAGTAGTTGCCGAACAGGTCATACAGGGCCGCAGGAGCCATGCGTCGTGCCAGGAGATGCGGGTGCATGAAGACGGTGACCGCGAGACCTTTGTAGAAAGGGCCCACGACCGGCGTGAAGACCGGGGTGCGCGTGAGCCCCGAGCGAACCCGCATCTCGGGCAGGTGCTTGTGCGTCAACTGCAGAGCGTAGGGGCGCGGGCTGTCGAGCTTCGGATTCTTTTCCGCCCCCTCGTAGGCGGCGATGAGCTTCTTGCCGCCTCCGCTGTAGCCGGTGATCGAGAAGCAGGTCACGGGAGAGTCGGCGGGCAGGACCCCGCTTGCGACCAGAGGGTGAACCAGGAGCACGAAGGCGGTCGCATGACAGCCGGGCACCGCGATGCGCTTGCCGGTCTTCAGCAGGGAACGCTGCTCCGGCGCGAGCTCGGGCAGGCCGTAGACCCATGTGGGATCGGTGCGGAACGCGGTGCTCGCGTCGATCACGCACGTGTTCGGATTCTCGACCAGCGCGGCCGACTCGCGCGCGGCTGCGTCCGGCAGGCAGAGGAAGGCCACGTCCGCGCGGTTGAGGAGCTCGCGGCGCGCGTTCAGATCCTTGCGCAGGTCCGGTGTGATGCGCAGCAGATCGACGTCCTGCCGCCGGCCCAGGTGGTCGAAGATGCGGAGCCCGGTCGTTCCTTCCTGGCCGTCGACGAAAACCTTGAACATGCGGCGATCCCTTTCCCGGGTGGCTGTCACCTGCCGCGAAAGACCGGCTTGCGCTTCTCGAGAAAAGCCAGGACGCCTTCTCGTGCGTCCTCGGACCCGGCTGCGGCCTCGACCGCCTCGAGCTCCAGGGCGAGCCCGTCGTTCAGGGTGAGAGGGCCTCCTCGCACCACGGCCTTGAGGACGCCGGCAACCGCGATCGGCGCCTTCTGCGCAAGCTCGTTCGCCAGGGCCCGTGCGCGCTCGAGAAGCTCGGCCGGAGCGCAGACCTCGTGGACGAGGCCGATCCTGTACGCTTCCTCTGCGCCGATTCTCTTGGCCCGCAGGATCAGGTCCAGGGCGTGCGCGCGGCCCACCGTGCGGGTGAGCCGCTGGGTGCCGCCCCAGGCCGGGACGATCCCCAGCTCGATCTCGGGAAGGCCGATCCGGGCTCCTGTCGCGGCGATGCGGAAATGGCAGGCCAGGGCGAGCTCCAGACCGCCTCCCACGCACGCGCCCCGGATCGCGCAGATCACCGGCTTGGACAGGTTTTCGATCCGATCCGCGACCCGGAGCCGCTGGTCGATGAAATTCCTGAAGCCCATGCCTTCCATGGCTGCGGTGCCGAACTCCCGGATGTCCGCGCCCACGGAGAAGCTCCGCTCTCCTGCGCCGGTGAAGAGGACCGTGCGCACGGAATCGTTCGCGGCGAGCCCGGTGAAGATCTCCTCGAGGCGGTCGATTACGGCCATGCTCAGGGGATTGTGGGGAGGCGTATTCAGGATGACGCTCGCAACGAAGCCGTTCTGCTCCAGGATCACGCAGTCCTTTTGGGTCTCGTTCATGATGATCTCCCGTTGAGTTTACGGCAGTTTCCGGCTTCGGGACGCCAGAGGGGTCTTGGGTGCAAGGGTGAGGGTAGCACTCGCGTCCTCTCCGCGGCAAGGGGATGAGGAGAACGCGCGGGTGCCTTCTCAGCGGTCGAAAAGGTCCGGACGCAGACTCCGGATCGACTCGACCAGGGGCTCCACCTTCCTGGAGTTGTAGATCTCCATGAGGAATTCCTGCAGGAGCAGATCCCCCTGGAGATTCAGACCGAACCTGCTCGCCTTGCGGTAGATCGTGGGCAGGTGCTCCTTCTTCGCGACCGCCTCGAACAGCAGCAGCAGCGCCAGAGGCCTCCGGCCAAACCGCGAGAATGCATAGATGGGGGCGCTTCCCTTTTCGTAAAGAGATTCGATGAAGCGGGTCACGTCTTCCATCCGGATCGCCTCGCGGCTGATAGGGATATCCACGTAGCGAAGCCCGAGCTCCCTGGCGTTTCTCTCCACCCAGCCTCCGAATTTCTCGTCCGGGTCCCTCAAGTCGATGAGCGTCTTGTACCCCTGCGCCTTGAGCTGCTGGAGGTCCTCGTTGTCGGGAACTCCACCAATGGTGATGCGGCTGTCGTACCTCTTCGCGTTCTTCATGGCCCTCATCTCCTCTGTGCAGGTTGAAACAACTATATTTCACGTGCTGGCCAGGGGCAAGAAGTAAGGACGGTTAGCCGCGGCACCGACGCATACGGAGGGCGCGGTGATCCGGGGGCGCGCTTCGCCCGAGCGTGTAGAGATGGCCCGGAGCAGCGCAGCGGCCTCGCGCTGCGCTCAAGCCGGCAGGTTGGGACATGCGGAGGATTTGGGGGCTCTGTCGCGGCTTCCGCCGGGCAGAGCCCCCGGATCGCTATCTCTGGAAATACCCGTCCGTGAGCGTCTTCAAGAAGGCCACGACATAAGACTGGTCCCGGCAGCAGAAGTGCTTGAGCTGTGCCAGGTTCTCGTTCACTTCCGGCTGAGGGAAGCCCATGCCGCCGCACATTCCGCCGCCGCCGCCTCCTCCTCCTCCTCCCATTCCTCCTCCGCCCATGCCGCCGCCCATCATTCCCCCTTGCATCCCACGCCAGGCGTAGAAGCGCACGATGTCGGCGAGCGATTTGAAGTAGCCGTTGTGCCCGTAAGCCTTGACGAAGCTCGACGCGGGGCGCTTGTCCACGTTGCGCAGGGTGGGCGCCTTCATCTTCCCCATCTCCTGCGCGGCGCCGAGATGACCGCCCAGGCCGGTATCCACCCAGTCCGCTCCTTCAGGGTTGTAGGCCAGGTTGTCGTAGAACGGGTTCTCGGGGTTCTTCGGTACGCCCAGGTTATCGTAGCTGTAGTCGGTGAACAGGGGATAGCCTTCGGAGCCGGGTTGCAGCGAGTGACAGGATGCGCAGTTGGCCGCCCGCGGATCATTGAAGACGGCCAGACCGTACAGCTCCGTATCGTTCAGCCCCAGGCGACGATACCGGGTCCAGTTGCTCGTACTGATCGCGGCCACCACCAGGTGTTTCGCCCGGGCCTTGTCCCAGAACAGGTCGAACTTCGAGCTGTACGGGTTGACTTCAGCCGAGCGCTCGTAAGCGGCGATCGAGATTCCGATCCTGTCGTAGACGGAATCGGCATCCGCGCAGTCGAGCGACCCTTCGCCCCAGACTTCCTCGAACAAACCGGCGTAGGCCGCGACCGCGACTTCCAGGCACAGCTCTTCGGGGGAGTCCAGCGCCTGTTCGAGCGGATTGAGAAACGGCCCCTTCGCCTGTTCCGCCAGCGGGTCGCCCAGCTCACTGCCATCGGCGCGGCCGTCCCAAAACATGCCGCCCACCCAGGCTATCAAGGCGCCGTCGTAGTGAAGCGACGGGCTGTCGCCGGCATAAGCCGCGCTCGGCGGCTTGCGATTTCCGAACAGAGTGGGGTCGCTCCCCGGGTAGACGGCTCCGTGTGCGTTCACCTGCGAACGCGGACCGGTATATCCGACCGCCGGATCGTGACAGGTCGCGCACGACTGGTTGCCGTTCTTCGAGAGACTCTCGTCAAAATACAGGTATTTCCCCAACCGTTCGATCGTTGTGAGCGGCGGCGCCGCCAGAACCGCTCCGGGCAGGGCAAGCGCCAGGGCCATCGCCGTGCAGAACAGGACGTTTCGCGACATGTGCACCCTCCTGAACAGGATGTGAACGGGAACAGCGAATATAAAAATTATGAAAGGAGAAACTCTCGCATGTCAACAAAAAGAATCGCCTTCGGCGGCAGCCGGGCAGGTAAAAGGGGGGGGGCGAAGGCTCAAGCGGCTCGTTCGGCAGATCCTTGAAGGCCCTCCGCTGCTGAGGATCTCGCCTTGGTTGGGAGATTCACGAGCGCCCAGCGTGGAAGACGTCGGCGAGGGGCGAGAGGCGGGACCTGGGTCGAGGCCTCGATGGAGCACAAGCCTGGAGGAAACCGATCGCCTGGCCCCGAGTCACCCCAGGCGCCAGGTTGCGCGGATCATCGTCCCTTTCCCTCTTGCGGACTCGATGTGAAAGAAGCCGCCCGAGAGCTCGGTACGTTCTCTCATGCCCAAGAGGCCCAGCCCCTTCTGCGTGCGTCCCGAGGCCTCGGCCGGGTCGAAGCCACGGCCGTTGTCCTGAATCGATAGTTCGATCCGGCTGTCGACCTTCTGTAAAGACAAGTTGACGAGATTTGCGGCGCTGTGCTTCGCGATGTTGTTCACCGCCTCCTGGGACACCCGGAAGATGACGGTCTTCAGGTATTCCGGGATGTCGTTTTCCTCCAGCCCGAACTGCTTCTCCACACGGATGTGAGGGTAAGCCTGTACGGTCTCGCGTACAAGCCAATTCAGAGCCGGGAGCATGCCGAGGTCGTCCAGCACCGAGGGGCGCAGGGCCATCTGCACCCTTCGCGACTCTTCCATGGTTCTGCTCAACTGAGCCGCCACTTCCTGCCACTCGGGATGATTCGCCCCGTCGGCCAAAATGCGCTCGACCCGGTGCTTCGCGGCGCTCAGAGTGGAGCTGAGCCCGTCGTGGATCTCGAGTGCCATCCGTCTTCGCTCTTCTTCCTGAGCGGCCAGGAGCTGGACCGAGAGGTCCCTGAGCCTCTTCTCCGAAGCCTGGAGCTTGCCGGTCATGCGGTCGAAGGCCTGAGACAGCAGGCCCATCTCGTCATTGGAGGGCATGCCGATGCGATGGGCCAGGTCGCCGCTGCCGATGATCTCCGTTCCCTTCTGCACCCTCCGGATCGATGCGCTCACGCTCCTCATCATCGCCATCAGCAAGAAAGTCAGGGGCAAAGTAGTCGCCAGAATGAGCGAGACGACCAGCCAGCCGACCCGGGCCTGGGTCGAGGCGATCCCGTCGTCGATCAGCCTCTCGAGGCGCAGCCCGTCGGCAACCGCCTGGCGCGACCTCACGAGAAGCTGACCTGCCAGCCGCTCTTCGGTCCTCTTGAGCGCCACGTTCTCCGGATTCCGCTGGAGTAGCTCGTAGTTCGAGGTGAGGTCCGCAAACAACTCCTTCAGCGACTCGGTGTTGCCACGGACCATGCCCAAGCCCTGCCGCTGCGCCTCGGGGAACTCCAAAGAGGACAGCAGCCGGGTGAGGGAATCGTGTTCGGCCAGGAACTGCTGCCGCGGCCGCTCTTCATGGTAGATGAGGTACTCTCCCACCAGGCTGTTGAGCCCGTTCACGCCGCTGATGACGCGCTTGACCGCCCGGCCGCGCTCCTGAGCGGACCGAACGGCCTGGTAGGAGAACACGAGAGCGCAGCCGACGACCAACGCCATCAGCATCGGCACCAGAGCGGCAATCCTGAGCCCGGTACGGATCCTCATGGCCAGTCCTCTTTCCCGACGATGGTCACCGCCTCGGGCTTCACCGCCTTCAAGGCATCCGCGTAGATGTAATCGAGATAGTTGGGCACCCTGGTCGCGTCCGTCAGTCTATTATCGATCGCCCACCGCGCCTCATCCTCCAGGGAAAGGAGAATGGACTGGTCCAGGAACAGGGTGAAGTGGAAGTCATCCCAAGTGGCGTCCAGGGTGGCTCCGTCCACTTGGAGTCTGCGCCGAACCACCTCTCGGGCATCACGGCCGTTCTCGAGGATGAATCGCTGACTCATTTCAATCGCCCTGAGGAACCGCTCCAGCGCTCGAGGGTGTCTGCGGATGAAGTCCTTTCGGGCGATGAAGTAGAAGTCTTCCCGGTAGATGTCGCTGCTCGGCAGGAGCACCGCCTGATCCCTCAAGGCGCTACGTGCTTGGTAGATGTGCGGCTCCCAGGTGGCGATGGCATCCACCTGTCCCTCTAACAATGCGCCGGTCAGGCGAGTCGCCTCCATGTCCGTTGTCTGCACGTCCGCCAGTTCGAGCCCGTGACAGGCCAGGAATAGGCTCAGAAAGAAGTGCCCGGAGGAGCCTCGGGTGATGCCTACGGTCCTGCCCTTGAGCTCCTGGGGAGCATGGACTCCCCTGTCCCGTCTGGCCAGCAGCTTGACGTCTCGGTCCGAATAGACCATGCCGCCGATGATGGCATAGTCATCCCGGGTAAAGCTGTGGGAGATGACCGGCGTCTGGGCCGCGGTGCAAAGGTCGATGCCTTCACGGTTCAGCATCGTCGCCAGCGCGGTTCGCCCGGACTCGAACTCCCGGATCTCGACTTGCGGACCGTGCTTTCGGAAATAGCCCTTGGCCTGGGCGACCCAAACTGGCGAGGCATGTGGTACCGTCTCGGCTGCGAGCACGATCCGCTCGCTCCCACTGGCGGATCGAGGCGGCTGTTGCGTGACAGCCAGGAAAATCCCGGCCCCAAGAAGCGCCGTCAGGCCCAGAAGGGCCAACGCCGTTCGCCACCTTGCGCGCACGCCTTGCTTCAGCTTTCCTGCCATTCCCATCGCCAGTGATGGTCTTGCCCGCGCCGGGATGCCGCCTCAGCTGCCGGACGGGCCTCCGCCCGTCGGACGGCATCGCGGTGTCAGGCGAGCTTGACGGGCACGTCCGCCGGGCCGGGAATAGAATGATGGAGCCGTGCATCGTGTGTCAAGAAAGCGTTTGCGCATGGTCTTGATCCCGAGGGACGCCTTCGATTATCCTCTCTTCCCGTCGTGGTCTCCGCGCGCGTACAGGAGGGGAATACGGTGGATCGGATCATAGCCAAGGAACTGGACCGGGAGCTGATGCTCTATGACCCGGCAAAGGACGCGGTGCACGTTCTCAACCCCACGGCCCGCGTCGTCTATGAATGCAGGAGGCGGGGGGAGCCTTTAGCGGAAATCGAAAGGGTCCTTCGGGAGAGGTTTCGCGCAGACCCGAGCCGCGACCTTTCCGGTGAAATCGGGAGGTGTTTGCAGGAGCTGCGGGAGAAGGGCCTCGTCGCTCCGTGAGCCGCGGCCGAAGTTCAGGGCTGCGGCCCGGGCCTTGCTCTCAGTAGTGTCCCAGAGTCCCGTTTGCGCGGGCCCTACGCAGGGCGAAGCGGAAGCAGAGGACGCTCAGCGGGATGCCCACGGCGCTCCACACGCTCAGGGCGAGCAGCTGGGGCCCGATCCGGGACAGTTCGGCCCCGCCCAGCAGGATCCTCCTCAGGGCCTCCAGAGAATGGGTGAGGGGGATGATCTGCGCCGCTTGCTGCAGCCCATCCGGCAGGACAGAGAGCGGATAGTACACGCCGCCGAGGAGCCAAGACGCGATGCTGAAGGTCCAGTTGAGGGGGTCTCCCCGCTTGAAGAAGATCGTGAAGCTGGCCGCAAGGATCCCCAGGCTTGAGAAGGCGGCCGCGGTCAGCGCCAGCACCAGCAAGATCCACGGCAGCCTGGCCCAGTGCAGCGCGACGCCGAACAGGGCGCTGCCGACTCCCAGATAGAGCAGCACGCGCAGAGAGTTGAATCCGAAAGCGTAGAGGGACGAGCCTGCCAGCAGGGCGGAGACCGAGACAGGGGTCGCGAGCACGGCCTCCAGGGTTCCCGTGAGCTGCGATTCCCTCAAGCTCCTGGAGAAGCTCGTGAGCGACACGGCCAGATAGCGGTCCACTGCGATTCCGACGAGGACGAACGGGAAATAGCTGCCGCCGTAAGCGTCCAGAGGTCCGGAAAGGGCATCCCCCACGAGGCGGGAGAGGAAGAAGAACATCAGTGTCGCGGGCAGGATGCCCAGAAGCTGCAGGAAGAAAGAGAGCCGGTAGCTGGTCTCGTTCAGGATGTCGCGCCGGGCAAAGGCCCAAAGGGCTCTCACGAGCTTCGGCTCCCTGCGATGAAAAGGTCGAAGATCGCGGCCAGGCCGGCTTGGGGCTGCAGTCGCGCCTGCCTCCCGAGATCCGCCAGGGCGCCCACGCACCGGATGGACCCTTCGTGGAGCACGGCGATCTCATCCGCTAGCTCCTCGACTTCCGTGAGATTGTGCGAGGCGAGAAGGACGGTCTTGCCCCGCTCCAGCACCTGGCGCCGCAGCAGCGCGCGCATGCTCGCCGCAGCGTCCGGGCTCAGGCTCCGCGTCGGCTCATCCAGAAGCAGGACCGGCGGATCGTGGAGCAGGGCGCGGGCCAGACAGAGGGCCTGCTTCATACCGGATGAGTACTCCTGGAACCGCGTCCGGCCTCGGGCCCCGAGGCCCACGTCCTCCAGAACCGAGTCGATCCGGGCCTCTCGTTTCTTGCCCGGAAGCCCCTGCAGGGCCGCGAAGAACCTGAGGTTGTCCCTGCCGCTCAGTCTCCAGTAGAAGCTCCGCTCCTCGGACGAAACGAACCCGAGGAGCTTCTTGGCGCCGCGCGGGTCTGCGCTCAGATCCCGTCCGCAGATGCTCGCCGTGCCTGCGCAGGGCGGCACGAGGCCGGCCAGGATCTTGAGGAGAGTCGTCTTGCCGGCGCCGTTCGGCCCCACCAGTCCGAGGACGGATCCCTCGCGGATCCGAAGGTGAATGCCGCAAAGGACTTTCCTCTTCCTGTAGACTTTTTCGATTCCTTCGCACGCGAGCGCGAGATCACCGTCGGCCATGGCTCGTCTTCGCTTGGGTCGGGGAAGGTTCCCGCAGGAGAACGGCCAGTCTTTCCCCGAGCCGCCTGGCCTTGAGCGCGGGATGGCGCAGGTACCAGTGCCATACGGAGCGGTTGTCCGCTACGTGATACCGGTGCCTCAGGTAGTCCGAAGTCGGGAAG
Organism: bacterium; assembly: GCA_040756235.1. GTDB lineage: Bacteria > Desulfobacterota > DSWW01 > DSWW01 > DSWW01 > JBFLZG01. The sequence continues at coordinate 11,110 of JBFLZG010000098.1, forward strand.
ATGAATCGCAGGAGGTAAGCCAGCCGCCCTCGCCACCCGGGGATCCGCCGGATCAGCAGAAGCCGGTCTCGGTGACTGCTAAAGATTCTTCTGGCGAGCTCGCCGGGGACCCCCTGCTGCCGGATGGCTGCGGCGAGCACCCGTTCGTCCCGGTGGCCGCCCGTTTGCTCCAGAACCCATGCCGGGATCGGCGTCATCCAGTACGCGTTCAGGAGACCCAGGGTGGTGCCGGCCTGGCTGCAGACGCCCAGGGACTTCACTTTGCGAACGAACAGCTCCCAGCGGATTTGCGGAGCTTGCTGGTGAACGAGCTCGTGAATGTCGCAGAACCAGACGAGCACGACAGGGCCTGACACCCTGTGCTGGTCCAGGTGGAGCACAAGGTGGAGCAGTTGGTCCTCGGCGGAGAGGGACAAGTAGGCGCGGCCGTCCAGCGTGGCAGGCTGGACCTCGCGCCAGACCGATTCCATGTCCTCCGGCCTGTGAGGCACCTGCGGGAAGATGTTCGAGTGGATCTCGATCTTGGTCTTATGCGGATGAAAAAGAGGCGACGGATGTTTCCCGTGAAAGAAAACGGAGAGTTTCTCGTGCCGGGGGCTTACGAAAGTTGCCTGTTCCGGATATCCGAGAGAAACGATCGTCTTGCGGGCCCTGGCTTGGTCCGGCTCGCGGCAGAGCAGGTCCAAGTCGCTCATGGGCCTGAGCCCGATGTCGCCGTAAACGGTCCTGGCCAGGGACGCGCCCTTGAGGAGGACAACGGGTATTGCAGCCTCCTCGAGAGCTTCGAGAACCCTGTGGAGCTGGCTGTAGAGTCGCAGGTTCTTCATCGACTGGCGGCGGTAGCTCCGCTCCAGGCGATCCATCAGCCGAGGAGGCACGCGAGCGCGGAATTCCACGCGGGACAGGTGTCGGAAGAGCAGGGGCTGAAGGCCCAGCGTCTCCGAATGCTTCTCGAGAAAGGCCCAGTCCAGGGGCCGGGAGAGGGAGGCCTTCATGGCAGCCGCCGCCTCTTCGTGCGACAGTTCCACCCGGGCGGCCAAAATCAGGAGGCGTTCCTCGTCCGTGAGGAGCGGAGCGGATTCCGTGCTGCTACGGTTCTGCCGCCCCGGCCCCGCCAATGCTCCGACCCCCGACAGGGCGAGACGGGAGAGGCGGCCGAGGATCCTGACCGCGGTCGGCTTGCCGGCGCCGGGGCGTTGCACGGGGGGTGCCGGAAGCTCCCGGTCTCGACCGATGCGGCCGCGGTCTTCGAGCACTGCGATCGTACAAGCCCAGGTGAGGCCGAGAAGACGGTTCAGGGCGCACCACGGCCACCTGCTCATGTCGCGCACGCGCCCGTTGCGCTCCAGGAGATCGACGCGGCCTGCGACCCGGTCTTGCGGGACCCACCGCCAGCGCGCCTGACCGTCCCCCTTCTCGCACAGCCATCTCCTGCCTGCGACCGTCCTCCGGCCGAGGCAGCGGTGGACCACGATCCGATCGCCCTGCCGGAAGGCTACGAGGTCTCCACGGCGCACCTTGGCCGGAGCCGTCGTGCGGATGGTCGCCCGGTCGCCGGGGCTGACGAGCGGTCGCATGCTGTTGCCCTCGACCACGAGCGTGATCGGCCTGCCTGCGCTCTTCCAGAGATCGACGACGGCCGCCGGGATCGGTGAGCGCGCACGGTCCTCCGCCATGTCACTCCTCCCATGCCTTGAGGCTCAAGGCAGGGTCGCCGAGCAGCGTGAAGGTCGTGAGCAGGTCCTCAGAGGCCCCCTCGCCGTAGGCTGCGATCTTGGATCCGGCCGCGGCCGGTCCGAGGAGTCGGTTTCCTCCTTCGAAGATCGCGGAAAACAGGCGGCGGGACAGGATCTCGTGCTCCCAGGTGTAGCCGAGGCCGCTCGGAGAGAAACAGGCGACGGCTCCTTTGAAGGGAGCGGCCACGAGCTCCTCGGCGAGGCAGTAATAGGAAAAGTGCGAGAAGTACCCGTTCAGGCAGTCGAGCGTCAGGACGAAGGGCAGGTGCTCTCTGTTGTCCAGCAGAGCCACATCCGGAGACTCGAAGAGGTACTCGCCGGCCCAGTTGGTCACGGCGCCGTGCCCGGTGTAGGTCGCGATCAGCCGTCCGCGGTTCAGGCTCGACAGGATGTCGGCTGTCGCGTCGTCCACGCTGCCGTAGAGCCGCAGGTAGATCCTGTCGGTCTCGAATCCCGGGGGCAGAAACGAGGCGAGGCTCTCGTTCAGACTCTCGAAGGTCATCTCGTTGTCGTCCGCCGCGAACAAGGCCCCGGGAGGCACGGGCCACGGGAGTGCCTCGTAGAGGAAGGTCTTCCAGACGGCCTGCGCTGCGGCCTGGCTGGTGGCGGCAGGCACTCTGCCGATGAAGAGGTCCGGAAGCAGATCGTCGCCGTCGATGCATGCGTACCAGTTATCGTCAGGCGTGAGGCCCAGACCGGAGGTGACGGTGAGATGGACCGGGACCCTGCTTTTCTTGCCCGTGGCCATGAAATCCCTGTAGTCGGTGCTGGCGTCGCCGAGCAGCAGCACGTAGGCCGGGGCCGGCGGGGTCCAGCTTTCGTAAGCGCAGCGCAGGAAGTCCCGGATGGCCTGGGGGTCGGTCAGCCCATGGCTGAAGGTGTTGTAGATGTCCTCGACGCTCACGACCCGCACGCGCAGGCCCTGGCTCCATCGGAGCAGAAGGAGCGGCCAGGTGGACGGGACGAGCTCGCGGGGGGTGATGAGGAGCCAATCGGCGCCGTTCTGGGAGCTTTTCAGGTGCGGTGGTTTCCAGCAGGAGATCCCGGCGGGCCGGGCCGTGCGGCCTGCTGTCAGGGCAAGATAAGACTTCGTTCCGTTGAGCTCATCTTCGAAGGTCGCCCGGTAGCCTTCGCCTTCCGCCTCGACCGAGCTGTTCACGATCTCCTTTACATTGAGGGAGTCGGTCACGTCATAGATCCGGACGTCCGGCCCGCCCAGGTTCGAGACCTCAGCTTGGACCAGGCCGGTCGCGGCAAGCGAGAATCGAAGAGCGTCGTCCAGGGCCTCGAGGGCGCGGGTGTACTCCACCTCGAACCAGTCGGGATAGACGATATCTACCGGGGCGCCGGAGTCGCCGGGCAGTCCGAGGGTGAGCGTGTTCGGTCCGTCCTGGACGAGCTCAGCCGGCACGGATGCCTCCTGAACATAGGCAATGTCGCCGTCCCAGAAGTCCTCTGCGATCCGAGCGCTGTTGAGTGCAACGGTCGTATGATGGTTCGGATGGGGTGCGGCGGTGGAGCGGCCCTGAAAGGCAACCCGCACGACGGCTCCGTTCGGATCCGGGACCGCAGACGGCAGCTCGAGGCTGTAGTCTCGACTGGCGGGCGCCGTCACCTTTTCCCAGAACCAGGCGTCCGCTTGCGGAGCGCCGGGCGTGGCCTCCCAGAAGGTGTGGTTTTCCTGGAAGCGCATCGTCTCGCGGAAGGACTCCACAGGCTCGCCCTGGCCCGTCACATGCCCGTCGATCTGCGCCACGCGCTTTCCGGCGCCGGGCCTGACCGAAAGCCAGTAGACGTTCGTGTCCGTGAACGGGGTGTCCACGCCGCGCGCGTAGAACTCGATGTAGTCGCCGGGGACGAAACGCCACCAGCCCGACCGGCAGACGACCTGGATCGCGACTTCCTGGCCCATGTTGTAGAGCCGCAGCGTCCACGGGTAGATGCTGCTCGTGTCGAACCCGGCGGCGGCGAGATCTTCGTGGGAGATGCGATAGATGCCTTCCTCGCGCACTTCGATCCTCAGGAGTTGAGCCTGCCCGGTCGCCCCCTTGGCCCGGGCTTGCGGCACGGTCTCGGCGGGCTCCGTGCTCGCCGCTCGTTCCCGACCGGAGGGCAGCCTTTCCGGTCCCAGGTAGTTGAGAACCGCGCCCCTCAGGAATCGATCGAAGGCGGCTTGTCCAACGCCGCCGGGCGCGGCCGCTTCGGGATGAGCGAGAGCCGACTGGCGATTCCCCGAACTGCCGGAGACGAGAGGCCCCGCAAATTCGAGCCTGAGGCGCAGTTTTCTCGAGACCCGGAGTTCGCCGCTTGCCGGGCTCCAGCGGAAAGGGTGTACCGTGATCCGCGACAGGGGTACGCCCCGGCAGACCGCCCTCGCGCCCACTTCCACGAGGGAGGCGGGAAACAGTCCGGAGGAACCGTAGATCCCCTCGTCCTCTTCGATCGTCTCGCAGACGCTGCCGTCCTCCCGGAGCGTGCGCTCCGGGACCGGGGCGATCCGGCCTGCGGGGAGTGCGTCTTCGACGTTTTCGAGAATGCGGGCTTCCACCTGGCCGGTCCGGGGCACCTGCACCAGGAACGACTTGAGAGGGAGATCGGGAGATCCGGCGCGATCGGTCCTTGCCCAGTCCCTGATCCGGACCTGGCGCCAGGGTCTTTCACTGAGCCCCTTCTCCGCGCAGTCCTCTATGTGGAAGGCGGCCGCCATGATTTCGACGGTCAGGCCCCGGTCGTCCGTTTCCAGAATCCTTACGTCCCGGTCCAGGGCCGCGAGCGGCGCCGGGGCACAGAACGCCGCAATCAGCACAAGCGCTGCAAGGAAACCCATGGGCCCACCTCACGGTCTGAGAAGGCTGTAGGGGCGAATCATTATTCGCCCCTCTGGATCTCTTCCTTGCGCCGCCTGCGGCGCCAGAGGGTGATCGCGGCCGCCGGCGGAAGCAGCATGGAAAAGACGTTGAAGCCTTCCGAGATCTCACGGTCTTGATCGGCGATGCTCGAAGCTTCCGCCGAGTCCGGCGCGCCCCAGGACTCGGCGTCCTCGGCCGGGACCGTCACCTCGACCGGCCCGTGCATCGCGCTCGCCCCGCTGTTCTCCACCTCCTCCAGCTTGTAGAACCAGGTGCTCCCGGGCTCGAGCGCGGAGGCGTCCAGGAAGGAGTAGGAAGCGCCCTGGGTCGCGCCGCCTTCGGCCGGGATCAGGGACTCGTTGACCTTGCTGTACTCGCCGTCCGCCGCAGCGCTGCGCCAGACGTTGAAGCCGGCCGTCTCCACCTCGGAGGCGGTCTCCCACTTGACGAGCACGCCCTCTTCCGTCGCCTCTGCGACAAAAGAGGCGAGCTCCACGAGGGTGGAACTCTGGACGGTGGGAGCCGGCGCCAGAGCCGTGCAGCACTCCACTCCCCAGCCGGTGGAGGGCGGGGTGTCGCCGGCATCGTCGGTATAGTAGTAGGTCTCCCACCAGTCGGTGTCCCAGATCTCCCAGCGGTCGTAGTACCAGTTATTAAAGCGCAGCTCGAAATCCGTACCCGAAAGGACGTATCTAGGCCTCCCATTGTAGGTGCCGCTCTCGACGTAGACGCCGTTGACCGCCGCGCTGCCCGCGCCGCTCACCTGGTAGTCTGCCGCGGGGAGCGCCTCCGGCGAGAGAAATTCCAGGACGGCGGTGAAAACGATGGCGAGGAAGAGGGGCCTGCCTGATCCGATCGCGCTTTTCATGGGTTTTCCTCCACTTTGAGAGACAAGACTCCAGGCCATCCAGGAGAGACCTCTCCCGGGCGCCTCCGGAAGGAAGATGGGCCGGTATTCCCCTTATGACTTTCCCTTCTGCCTGCGGCGCCAGAGGGCGATGGCGGCAGCGGGCGGGAGTAGCATGGAAAAGACGAGATTCCCGATCACCCCCCGGTTCACGATCTTTTCCAGGTTCGGCATCCTGCCGGGGTCGAGCAGAGGATGGATGACCTTCCAGTCGGCTGCGTCCCAGCCGATGAAGAGGATCTTTTCTGCGAGCGCGCCGGCCATGAAAAGGCTAGCCCTGCCCGTTCCCCACATCTAGGTACTGGACAAAATTCTCCACGCTGTGTATTCTCGCGGCATGGAACCTCAGAACCAAATCAAGCGGGCCTTGTGCAGCCCTGATGGGCTCGGGCAGGTCCGCCGG
>JBFLZG010000099.1:0-13806 GCA_040756235.1 bacterium
CGGCGTTGTAGGGCGCCGCTTGCTGCGTCTGTGTCGGTCTTGTAGGGGCGACGCATGCTGGCGCCCTCATACGTTCATCCACTCTCGGAAGGAGCTCGAGATTGCCCAGAGCAGCGAAGAAGACGTTGCCGGAGTTCGAGCTGGAGGTCGAGCGGCTGGTCTTCGGAGGTGAGGGGCTCGGGCACTGGGAGGGTCGCCCCGTGTTCGTGTTCGGGGCGCTTCCGGGCGAGAGGGTCCGCGTACGGCCGGTCCAGGCACGCAGGAAGTTCGTCAAGGCCGAGCTGCTCGAGGTCGTCAGGGCTTCGAGAGACCGGCTGCCGCCCAGGGAAGAGCACTACCTCGCCTGCAGCCCCTGGCAGGTCATGCCCTACGAGCGGCAGCTCTTCCACAAAAAGGAAGTCACCGTGAGCTCCTGGCAAAAGATAGCCGGGGAGCTCCCGTCGCAGGACGTCGTGCTGGTCCCCGGCCCGCGGCAGCTCGGGTACCGCAACAAGCTCGAGCTCAGCTTCACGCAGGATCCCGAGGGCAGGCTGACCTTCGGCTTCAACCGGCGTTACCGGCACCAGCAATACTACAGTCTCGAACGGTGCGTGCTGGGCCACGATCGCATCAACGAGGCGGCCGTCACCGTGCTGGAGGTGTTGCGAGGAGCCGGCGTCGCACCGGAGGCCCTGAAGAACCTGGTCGTCCGGTCCAGCTTTTCCCTGGAGCAGTGCCTCTGCGTGCTCTATGTGACGGAGCCCGGTTTTGCGCCCCTCGAGCCGGACGGGGCCGACCTCCAGGGCTGGCTGGTCGTCTACTCGGACCCGAGGTCGCCGGCGGCCGTGGTCACACGGGTCCTGCATCGCCGCGGCCAGGAGCATCTGGAAGAGAAGCTCGGGGGAACGACGCTGGCCTACGGCCACGACCTGTTCTTTCAGACCAACCCGGAGGCCTTCTCCCTGGCCGTGTCCCACCTCAGAGACCGAATTCGCGGGGGCGGAACCCTGGTCGATCTCTACGCCGGGGTCGGCACGATCGGGTTCCTGCTCGCGGAGAGGTTCGAGCGAGTGATCGCGGTGGAGATGCACGAGCGGGCCGCGGAGTACGCCCGCATGAACCAGGCACGAAACGCCACCAGGGGTGTCGTCATGATCACAGGAAAAGCCGAAGAGCGCGAGCTCCGATCGCTCATGGCGGCCGGAGACACCCTGGCCGTAGACCCCCCGCGCAGCGGCCTGCATCCCAAGGTGCTGCAGGCGATCGAGGAGCACACGCCCAGGCAGATCCTCTACGTCTCCTGCAACCCCACGACCCAGGCTCGGGACTGGGCACGGCTCAAACACCTGTACGCAGTAGCCGACTGGACCTTGTTCGATTTCTACCCTCAGACCCCCCACGTGGAGAGCGTCCTGATCCTGGAGCGCTGAAGCGCTTTTTGAGCGCACTTTGCTCCATCGGAATTCCCCCGACCCCCTTTTGCAGAAGGGGGGTGAAAGGGGCGCAGAGGGATTCCCGCTTGCGCGGAATGATGTAGTAGATCAATCGGGCCGTGCGGAAGGTCCTGCTCGAGGCCTTCCGCACGCTCCCGGCATTGAGGTTCGGCTGTTCGACTCAGCCGCAATCGACTTGAGGCGGACAGGCGGATGGTACAGCTACGCCCTGGCAGATACTCGGCTTTTGCTCGACCGTGTAATACTGCATCGTCGACAGGAGCTTGGCGCCATCGATTTCACTGCCCAAGACCTCGAAGCGTAGCCAACGGCTGTCTCCCTCGGGTGTGATCTCCTGAACTTTCAGATCGTACCGGTCTCTCATCAACTCGTTCGCTCCGACCCGGCGCGCATTCATCTGCCAGTCAGCCACATTGCACCAGGAAACCGTTCTCGGCTGGTCCAGCCCGATGCCTTCGTAAGTGAACCCCTGACGATTGAGCCGGATAGAAGTGGCGTAAGCAGGGGATTTCTGCAGCTCGGGCTGCTGCAGGTGGATTTTCAAGTCTTCCTCGGGCTGCACCGCCAGCGCGCTGCTGCGGAGGCCTGCTAGCCCGAAGGTCAAGGAAAAGACAAGGGCCGCGACGGCCCAGGGATTCGCTCGTTTCATCTGAACCTCCCGGAATCGAAGTTGTGGATTCTTGAACCTCCCGGAATCCAGGTTGTATGTCTTGGATTCCCATCGCTTGCCGGGCGGTTCAGCACCGCGCATCCCCCCGAGAGCATTGCTCTTTGCCGACGAGCGCTGGCGCCGTTCCGGGCTGCGCCCGGGTCGGAGTCCCGGTGGCGGGAACGGCCGGCCTTCCCGGATACCCGGACGGGCGCAAAACCATCCAAAAAATGTCGGAATTCGGGTGCTGCCGAGTCCCCGGAAAAGCACCCGCTTTCCATGACTTTCGATGAGACCCAAAAGTCGGAGCGAGGAGGACAGCCATGCGACTCAACTCCCTAAAGGATCTATATATCAGTGAGTTGGAGGACATCTACGATGCCGAGAACCGGATGATGAAGGTCCTGCCGAAACTGGCCAAGGCCTGCTCACGGGACGAGCTGAAGAGCGTGTTTCACGAACAGCTCGACACCACCCGGAGGCAGCAAGAGCGGCTGGAAAGGATCTTCGGCATGCTGGACCGCAAGCCGTCCAAGCGGAAATGCGACGGCATCCGGGGCATCATCGACGAGAGCCAGGAGTTTCTGGGCAACAGCGCAGACCCGAGGGTGCTGGACGCCGCCATCATCACATCCACCCAGAGGCTGAAGCACTACGAGATGTGCGTTTACGGGTGCCTGCGTTCTTTCGCACAGACTCTCGGCTTCAAGGACCAGGCGGATTTGCTGCAGGAGACTCTCGACGAAGAAGGCGATACGGACCATCGGCTCACGAACATTGCCGAATCCGTGAACATGCAGGCCGTCTTGTGATTGCGAATGGTCCGAGCGATGATCTGAAACCTGCAGAGCAGGTGGACAATAGGAAAGACGTCATCCCGGCCCGAATGCGGAGCGCGTGTAAGCCGGGATCCGCAAGCGTGGCAGGGAATGGATCCCGGCCTCCGCCGGGAGGGACTGGATTCCGGCCTGCGCCGGAATGACGAAAAGTCGCATTCCGCCCTCCGGGGCTGTGTCGTATTCGGAACTCACTCGCATCAGAGGCCGCCCGAGGCGGCCTTCGGCTTCCTGGGCCTCCTCGGGAGCCCGCTCACCTTGCTGGCGCGCTCGCCGATGTCGATCGGGTAATCCCCGGTGAAGATCGAGGTGCAGAGCTGCTCTTCGGGAACTCCGACCGCCCGAATCAGGCCGTCCCTGGAGAGGTAGTGGAGGGAGTCGGCTCCGATGTGCTCCAGGATCCCGTTATCGCCCATCCGGAAGGCGATCAGCTCTTCCTGCAGCGGTGTGTCGATTCCGTAGAAATCGGGAAAGACCACCGGCGGGGAAGCGATTCCGACGTGCACTTCCCGTGCCCCTGCTCTCCGGATAATGCGGATGATCTCGGCCACGGTCGTCCCCCTGACGATCGAGTCATCGATGAGCACGACCCGTTTGCCGGCCACGGCCTCGGGCAGGGGATTCAGCTTCATCCGGACACCCCACCGGCGCAGGTGAGGGTCCGGCCGGATGAAGGTCCGGTGGATGTAACGGTTCTTGATGAGCCCGTTGTCGAACGGGATCCCCGTGGCGCTTGCATATCCCAGGGCTGACGGGATGGCCGAGTCCGGAACAGGGACCACCAGATCGGCGTCGGCCCGCCACTCGGCCGCGAGCTGCGTCCCCAGCTTCCTTCTGACCTCGTTGACCCTGCGGCCGGCCAGGATGCTGTCGGGACGGGCGAAATAGACGAGCTCGAACACGTCCAGCCTCGGTCTGCCTTCGACGATCCGAGTCCACCGCGGTCCGTCGCCGTCCACGACCACCATCTCGCCGGGCTCGATCTCCCGGACGAAGGATGCGCCGACCGTATCCAGTGCGCAGGTCTCGGACGAGATCACATGGCAGCTTTCATCGAGCTTGCCGATGGCCAGGGGCCGGATACCGCACCGGTCCTTCACCGCGGCGAGGCTGTCGCGCGTCATGGCCACGAACGAGAAGACCCCCGTGAAGAGCGGATAGACTTCCACGATCGCTTCCTCGAGCGACTTCCCTTCGGACAGGAAAAGAGCGATCGCCTCGGCCATGCATTCCGAGTCGTTCTTCCCGTCCGTGTCGATGCGGTGCGCGGCGAGCATCCGTTTCAAACGGTGGAAGGACGGCAGGTTCCCGTTGTGCGCAAAGGCGAGCTCGAACCCGGCCCCGGCCTTCAACACGGGCTGCGCGTGGATGCCGGAAGGGCCCCCCGACGTGGAGTAGCGATTGTGACCGATCGCCAGGTGACCGGGCAGCCCGGCCAGCGTCGGCTCGCTGTAGACATGCGCCACGAGCCCCTGCCCCTTGTGGACCCGGATCGACGTGCCGTCCGAGGCGGCGATGCCCGAGCTTTCCTGCCCGCGATGCTGAAGAGCCCACAGCCCGTGGTAGGTCAGCCTTGCGGCCTCGAAGCCATTGCCGTGGACGGCGAAGACTCCGCATGCTTCCTTGAGACGGTCGCTCATTTTCAAAAGCCTTTCCCCTGATTCATGAGGCAGGCCGCCGGGTCCCGGGGAGGGCGCGGCAAACTGCGCCCCCTGCAAGTCTCGCGGGTCCGGCGGCCGGGACGACGAAATACGACAGCGCATCTGCTATTTTCTGCTATCTATTGTATTACCTGCAGCGGGGGTTGGCACCCCCGGAGGGACTCGGAGGAAATCTTTCTGCCTTGCTTTTCCGGCCTCCTCGTAGAGAAACCACTTTCTAACAGGCTGCATCTAGTTAATACCTTGCGTGGTCTGTACGTGGGGTCTTGCGGCGTCACCCTTTCGAGCTGAGAAACCCCAAGGAGCGGCAGCGCAATCGGATGCAAGCGGTATCCCATGCAGGGGCCCTGTCACCGTGGGCGCCAGGCGTCTTCAGCCTGGCTGCCTACGGTGCGTTGGTCGTCCTCTTGACCGTGGCCCTCCTTGCGCTGGCCTCGTGGTTGGGTGAAAGGAAATCCACCCCGGAAAAACTGAGGCCCTACGAAAGCGGAATCATTCCCACCGGGACGGCGCGCCTGCGCTACCCGGTGCCGTTCTATCTCGTGGCCATCTTCTTTCTCATCTTTGATGTGGAAGGGGCCTTCATCTTCTCATGGGCCGTGGCGTTCCCCGACCTGAGCCTGGGGGGCTTCCTGCAGATGGCGTTCTTCATCGTCTTGCTGCTTCTCGGACTGGTCTACATCTGGAGGAAAGGGGGATTCGAGTGGGGAACAGGGAGACGCAAGGATCCCTTGAGCCCGGGGGCGCGATCCTGAGCGTCGCGGACGCCCTCATCAACTGGTCCCGGCAGTTCAGCCTCTGGCCGATGTTCTTCGGGCTCTCCTGCTGTTTCGTGGAAGAGGCGGTGGCCTTCACTCCGCGCTACGACCTCGCTCGCTTCGGCGCCGAGGTCCTCAGGCCGTCGCCGCGCCAGTCGGACCTGCTCATCGTCTCCGGAACGGTTTTCAAGAAGATCGCGCCGGTCGTGCTCCGCCTGTATGAGCAGATGGCGGAGCCCAAGTGGGTCATCTCGATGGGTTCCTGCTCCAACACCGGAGGCATGTACGACGTATACAGCGTAGTCCAGGGCGTGGATCAGATCCTGCCGGTGGACGTCTACATTCCGGGGTGCCCGCCGCGGCCCGAGGCCGTGCTTCAGGGGCTGGTGCTCCTGCAGCAGAAGATCGCCTCCGAGAGGCCGACCCGCAGCATCTTCCGGCGCGGTGGCGGAACCCAGGGCAGCCAAAAGCCGGTGCTCGTGGACGGCGAGACCAAGTCCAGGGACTCCCGCGGACCCGGGATGGAAGGAATCCCCCTGCGCGGCACTTCCGTGTACCCCCCTGATTTCTGGGGCAGCCGCTCGGACGTCATGTGGACACCTCCGCCGCGGCAGATCGAGCTGGGGAAGCGGGACGAGGATCTTGCGCGGGCTCTGGGCGAGCGCTTCGGGGCAAGCCTGGAGCGGATCTCGCCGGTCTCCGACATGCTGACCTTCCGGGTGGCGGCAGACCGAGTGCGGGACGTGCTTCGATACCTCAAGACCGGGGCGACCCCGCGGTACCGGCGCCTGGACGACCTCACCGCTGTCGACGAAAGCGCGCGCCGCCGGGACCCGGACCGCGCTTCCTCTGCGGATTACACCCTCGTCTATCAGCTGCTCTCCTTCGATCCCCCGGGCCGCGTGCGCCTCAAGGTGGGGCTGGGGGGCGAGAACCCGGTCGCGCGGACGGTCACGGACCTCTGGCCTTCGGCCAACTGGTACGAGCGGGAAGTCTGGGACATGTTCGGCATCCGCTTCGAGGGGCATCCGAACCTGCGCCGCATCCTCATGCCGCATGACTGGGAAGGGCATCCCTTGCGCAAGAGCTACCCGGGCCGGGCCACCGAAATGGCGCCCTACACGCTCGAGGACGCCCGGACGCAACAGCCCCTGGACGGGGCCCTGTACATCGAGAAGTACGGCGAGGGCCGGCTCATCCTGAATTTCGGTCCCCATCACGTGGGGACGCACGGCCTGATCCGCTTCGTCATCTCCCTGGACGGCGAGGTGGTCACCGAGCTCGACACCGACATCGGCTATCACCACCGGGCGGCCGAGAAGGTCGGGGAGCGCCAGACCTGGCACCAGTTCATTCCGTACACGGACCGGGTCGATTACCTGGCCGGCGCGGCCAACAACCTCCCCTACGTGATGGCGGTGGAGACGCTCGCGGACATCCGGGTGCCGGACCGGGCGCAGTTCATCCGGGTGCTGCTCTCGGAGCTGTTTCGGCTGAGCAACCACCTCGTCTGGCTCGGGACCTTCGCCCACGATCTGGGTGCCATGGGGCCGAACTTCTATACCTTCCGCGAGCGCGAGATCCTCATGGACATCGTGGAGCTCATCACCGGAGGCCGCCTCCACCCTTCCTGGTTCCGGCTGGGGGGCGTCGCCGCGGACCTGCCGGACGGGTGGAAGGAGGCGGTGGAGAGCTTCGTAAGGCTGTTTCCGGGGCGCCTCAGGGAGTATGAGGCGCTGCTCACGAAGAACCCGATCTTCAAGGCCCGCACCCGCGGGATCGGCGTCCTCACTCAGGACGACGCCATGGAGTGGGGGGTCACCGGCCCGAACCTCAGGGCCTGCGGGCTGGAGTGGGACCTGAGAAAGAAATTCCCTTACTCCGGATATGAAGCTTTCGATTTCGATGTGCCCACGGCTACCGGGGGCGACTGCTACTCCCGCTATCTCGTGAGAATCGAGGAGATGCGCCAGAGCCTGCGGATCATCGAGCAGGCTGCGCGCCGCATGCCTCCGGGCCGCTACGTGACGGATGACTACCGGTACGTCATCCCGGAGCGGAAGGACATGCTCACGGCCATCGAGAGCCTGATCCACCACTTCGTCAACGTGACCCGGGGCCCCAAGATCCCGAGGGGCGAGGCTTATGTCGCAGCCGAAATCCCGCGAGGCGAACAGGGCTACTACGTGGTGAGCGACGGGGTCGGTTACGCTTACCGTATGCGGATACGGGGCCCGGGGTTCGCCAATGTGCAGATCATGCCGCATCTGGCGGTGGGAGGAAGCATCGCCGACCTGCTCGCCGTGATCGGCTCGCTGGATTACATCCTGCCCGACATCGATCGGTAGGGCGAGGACGATAAATGGAAACGTTGGGGCGTCATCCCGCTGTAGGGCTATTGTAGGGGCGACGCATGCGTCGCCCTTCTTGCGGGATCCCGAGGTGCAGCGGATTCCCGCTTGCGCGGCTGTGTCATATTTCCGTCATCCCGGCCCAACTGCGGAGCGCGTGGGAGCCGGGATCCAGGAGTCTGCGTCAAGACTGCACGGGGAGCAGGGACTGGATTCCGGCCTGCGCCGGAATGACGGAGAAGACAGGCGCCTCGCCTGTGGTGACACGATCAGTTACAGGAGCAGGATGCAAGGATGCTGCCGGCGGAAATCGGACAGTCCTGGAAGCAACGGATCGCAGAGACCGCGCATCCCCGAGAGCTGGTCGTCGACCTCCTGTTCGCGCTTCAGGACCATTACGGCTACCTGAGCGACGAGGCCCTGGAGGAGGCGGCGGGCCTGCTCGCTCTCACGCCGCTCGAGGTGGAGGAGCTCGCGACCTTTTACCCCTTCCTCTACCGGGAGCCGGTCGGCAGGTATGTGATCCACCTGTGCGACAGCTTGATCTGCTGGATGGGCGGCAGCGAGGCGCTCGCCGACCACCTCTTCCGGAGGCTCGGCATTCGGGCCGGCGAGACCACGCCGGACGGGCTGTTCACGCTCCTGCCGGTCTGCTGCATCGGCTACTGCGACAGGGCGCCCGCCATGCTGATCAACCGGAAAGTATACGGGGAGCTGACGCCCGAGAAGGTCGACGGGATCCTGGAGAGTCTGAAGCAGAAGGCGTGAGGAGTCGGAAGCAGGCATGACACCCATGTACCCGCAGGTGCTCCTTGGCAACCGCAAGCCGGACCGGATCGCCACGCTCGCCGAGTACCAGGCGAGCGGCGGCTACAAGGGGCTGGCCCGGGCCCTCGAGATGCACTTCAAAGAGATCCAGCAGCAGATCCTCGATGCCCGGCTCCTGGGCCGCGGCGGCGCGGGTTTCCCGGCCGGAAAGAAGCTCATGGCGGTGGCCGACGACGCACCCTATCCGCGCTACATCGTCTGCAACGCGGACGAGATGGAGCCCGGCACCTTCAAGGATCGGGTCCTGATCCACGCCGACCCGCACCAGCTCCTGGAAGGAATGATCATCGCAGGGCTGGCCGACCGGGCCGGGCAGGGGTTCATCTTCATCCGGCCCGAATACGAGAGCGCGGCCCGGATCCTCGAGAGGGAGATCGAGAACGCCCGCAGGGCGGGTTATCTGGGGCGCGACATCCTGGGCAGCGGTTACGCCCTGGAGATCACCGTGCACCGGTCGGCCGGGCGCTACATCTGCGGCGAGGTGACCGCGCTCCTGAACGCTCTGATGGGCAGGAGGCCCAACCCGAGGCAGGCTCCGCCCTATCCCACGGAGAAGGGCCTTTGGGACCTGCCGACCGTTCTCTACAACGTGGAAACCCTGGCGTGCCTTCCGCACATCCTGCGCAACGGGGTCGAGTGGTTCCGGCGCCTGGCCCTGACGGAAAGCGGGACCGGGACCAAGGTCTTCTGCGTGAGCGGGAAGGTGAACCGGCCCGGCTGCTACGAGCTGCCCATGGGAGTCCGCCTGAGCGAGATCATCGAAGAGCACGCGGGCGGCATGATGGCGGGACGCGAGTTCAAGGCCTGCCTCCCCGGGGGGGCCTCCACGAAATACCTCCCGCGCAAGCTCTACGATATCGAGATGGACTTCGAGCCTCTGCGCAAGGAGGGCCACCGGCTCGGCACCGGGGCGATCATGGTTTTCGACGACGCGACCTGCCTGGTGGCCGCCACGCTGAACCTGACCGAGTTCTTTGCCCGGGAGTCCTGCGGCTGGTGCACGCCGTGCCGGGAGGGATTCCCGTATCTGAGGGAGCTGCTGCGGCTGATCGAGTCCGGGGGAGGCCGGGAAGAGCTCCTCCCGATGATGAGCCGCATGTGCGGCCACATGTGGAGCTCCTACTGCGCCTTTGCCCCGGGCGGCGTTGCGCCGATCCAGGGCCTGCTCGAGTGCTTCGAGGACGAGGTGCGCGAGCACATCAGGCAGAAGCGGTGCCCGTTCAGATAGACGGGTCAAAGGGGGAAGGAAGAGCTCGAGCTGAATTCCCCCCTTTTGTAAAGGGGGGTCAGGGGGGATTTTGAAGAGGACGGATGGAATTGAATAGGATTTAGCGCATGCCAACGCTGGTGATCGACGGCCGGGAGACCGAGGTGGCCGAGGGCACCAAGGTCATCGAGGCGGCCGAGCAGCTCGGGATCATGATCCCGCGCTTCTGCTACCACCCGGCCCTGGGGCCGGTCGGCGCTTGCCGGGTGTGCGCGGTCAAGTTCCTCCAGGGGCCTTTCAAGGGCGTGCAGATGAGCTGCATGATCGACGCGCGGGACGGGATGGTGGTCTCCACGACCGACGAGGAGGCGGTGGACTTCCGCAGGCACGTGATCGAATGGCTCATGCTCCATCACCCGCACGACTGCCCGGTGTGCGACGAGGGGGGGCACTGCCTGCTCCAGGACATGACGATCGCGGGCGGGCACGGAATCCGGCGCTACCCGGGGAAGAAGCGGACCTACCGGGACCAGCACCTGGGTCCGCTCGTCCAGCACGAGATGAACCGCTGCATCCAGTGCTACCGCTGCTCGAGGTACTACCAGGAGCTCGCCGGCTACCGCGATCTCGGGGTCATGCAGATCGGCTACCGCGTCTACTTCGGCAGACAGCGGGACGGGAACCTGGAAAGCCCTTACGCGGGGAACCTGATCGACCTGTGTCCGACGGGCGTCTACACGGACAAGCCGTCGCGCTTCGTCGGCCGCCGCTGGGACTACCAGCGCAGCCGCTCGCTCTGCATCCACTGCTCCCTCGGGTGCCACCTGGTCGCGAGCGTCCGCAACCGCACGGTCGTCCGTACCGAGGCGGCCTTCAGCGATGTCGTCAACGGGCATTTCATCTGCGATAGGGGCCGCTATGGCTACTTCTATGCGAGCGCCCCCGGGCGCCCCCGCACGCCGGGCCTGCACGGGATGGAAACCGACTATCCACTGGGCTTGCGCGCCGTGACCGACCGGCTGCGCGCGGTCGTGGCCGAGGCGGGCCCCGGGGCGGTGGCCTGTGTCGGCTCTCTGCGGAGCAGCCTGGAGACCCAAGCCATGCTGGTCCGCCTGTGCGAGGAAAACGGCTGGAAGAGCCCCTGCTTCTTCGCGGACCGTTCCCAGGCCGCAAGAGCCGATGCGGTCGTTTCCCGGCTCGAACCGGGCCTTGCCCTTTCCATGCGGGAGATCGAGGGGGCGGACTGCATCGTGGCGATCGGGACGGACCCGGTCAACGAAGCGCCCATGCTGGCCATGGCCATGCGGCAGGCCGAGCGGAGGGGCG
This sequence comes from bacterium, assembly GCA_040756235.1. GTDB lineage: Bacteria > Desulfobacterota > DSWW01 > DSWW01 > DSWW01 > JBFLZG01. The sequence continues at coordinate 11,050 of JBFLZG010000099.1, forward strand.
CGAACGTGACCGTCATCGATCCCCGTCCCCTTTTCCTCCCTCTCGGGTTCCGGCACATCGTGCTAGAGCCCGGCGCCGCCGGCAGGGCGCTGGCGTGGATGGTGGGCCGGAGCGTGGAGCGCCGCGACGCCGAAACCGTGGGGGCGGAGGCGCTGCGGTTCCGTGAGGCGATACCTGACAGCGGCCCTCTTCCTGCTTCGACTGCCCGGGACCTGGACGAGGCCGCTGAGAGCCTGCGGGCCAGCCGGCGGCCGGCCATTGTCTGCGGCACGGAAGTGTCGTGCGACTGGACCCCGGCCCTGGCAGCGGACTGCGTGCTCCTGCTCAGGGCGGCGGGGAAGCAGGCGGGGCTGTTTTATGCGCTGCCGGGTGCCAATGCCTTCGGCGCCGCGATGCTCGCCGGGGCGAGCGCCGGGGCCGCCGTCGTGAGAACTTTCGAGCGGACCCTGGGCGAGATCGAGAACGGCGCGGCCAGGGCCCTGATCGCGGTCGAAGCAGACCCGCTGGGGCGCTGGCCCGATCCGGAGCGAGTCTCGCGAGCCCTCGCCCGGCTCGACCTGCTCGTGCTCCTGGACCATGTCGACTCCGTCTCCGCAAGAGCGGCGCATGTCTTTCTCCCCACTGCCACGCTCTTCGAAGCCGGAGGCATTTTCGTCAATCAGGAAGGGCGCGCCCAGAAGGCCGGGACCGGCTTCCGCGGCGGGACCCCGGTCGAGCAGACGAGCGCGGGGAGCCACCCGCCGAGAGTTTTCCGGAAGGAGATCCCGGGCCGAACCGTTCCGGCCTGGAGGATTCTCGAGGACGTTTCCCGAAGTCTGTCCAGGCAACCCATAACCGGGGAAACAGCAACAACGGAACCGCTGCTCGCCTGGCTGGCGGAAAAGCGGGAGGTCTTCCGAGCCCTTCTCGCCCCGGCCTGCGGCGAGTTTCCGCAGCAGGGGGTGCGGCTCCTCGGGCCTTCGCAGGACGCGTCCCGCTTTTCCACCGAGGGACTGTCCGAGACCGGACCCGGAGGGAGGGGCAACGCCGGGGACCTGGAGCTGTTCCTGGTGGACTGGACCTTCGGAACCGAAGAGCTTTCGATCCGATCCCCGGACCTGAGCCAGGTAGAGACGGCCCCCTGTTTGTTCATGCACGCGGAGGACGCGGCCGCCGCGGGTCTCGCCGATGGCGATGTGGCTCGGATCGGAGCCGGGGGCAGCGGCGACGCGGCCTCGGTCCGGGTGAGCGTGTGCGTCCGGGAGAACATGGCCAGAGGGGTCCTTTTCCTGCCGCGGCATCGGACGCTGGAGTGGCAGAAGCTCGGAGGCCCTCCCGTGCGGCTCAGGCGGGAGCAGATTACGAAGATCTGACGCTGTTGCAGATGAGAATCAGGGACTGGATTCGGGGGCTTGCGCCGGATGACGCAACCCATGAGATGGATGTCGCGAGCGAGCGGTGTGAGCAGCCGGTAGGGTGGACAAAGCGAAGCGTGTCCACCAGAAAACGGCTCCAAATCGCGAGCGCGGCGATCCCCCGGGTAACCAGGAGATTGCCACGGACCTGTTGGTCCTCGCAATCTCCGATACTTGTTTCCGTTGGCCACGCCGCTGTTGGGCAGGAGAGCCGGAGCGCTGGTTGTGAGGTACAGACTGACCGGACATGATTGACCTTTCGAACTTCGACACGACCTGGATCCTCGGGCTCGCGGTGCTGATCGCGAAGCTCGGGATCGTGCTCGTGGGCCTGCTCTTCCTGGCCGCGTACCTGGTGCTGGCGGAGCGCAAGCTCCTGGCGAGGCTCCAGGTCCGTTTCGGGCCGAACCGCGCCGGGCCGTTCGGACTCCTCCAGCCCGTGGCGGACGGGATCAAGCTCCTGCTCAAAGAAGACGTGGTTCCCAGATCGGCGGACCGGTTCATCTTCTACTTTGCACCGGCGGTGGTGGGGATGACGGCCTTCCTCATCTTCGCGGTCGTCCCGTTCGGCCGCAGCGTCAGCCTCTTCGGGCGGGAGGTCCCGCTCGTGGTGAGCGACATCAACGTGGGGCTGCTCTACGTCTTCGCCCTTTCCTCGCTCGCGACCTACGGGGTCGCCCTCGGCGGGTGGTCGTCCAACTCCAAGTACAGCCTGCTGGGCGGCATCCGCGGCGCGGCGCAGATGATCAGCTACGAGCTGTCTCTGGGGCTTTCCCTGGTGCCCATCGTCATGATCACCGGATCCCTGAGCCTGGTGGAGATCGTGAACGCCCAGGCCGCCTATCCCTTCATCCTCGTTCAGCCGGTCTCGTTCCTCATCTTCTTCCTCAGCATCGCGGCCGAGATCAAGCGCATCCCGTTCGACCTCCCGGAGGCCGAGAACGAGCTGGGCGCGGGCTACCACACCGAATACAGCGGCATGCGCTTCGGCCTGTTCTACCTGGGCGAATACGTGAACCTGCAGGTGCTGGGCGCCCTGGTGGCGGTCTTCTTCCTGGGGGGGTGGCGGGGACCCGTGCTGCCGGCGCCGCTCTGGCTCCTGATCAAGGTCATCGGGGTTGCCCTGGTCATGATCTGGATCCGCGGGACCCTGCCCAGGCTGCGCTACGATCAGCTCATGAACCTGGGCTGGAAGGTCCTGGTGCCGGCGGCGCTGCTGAACATCCTGGCGACAGGGGCGGTCCTGCTGGCGGTGAGAGCATGAGGGGGGCAGACAGAAACTTCCCTCTCCCCCGTGCACGGGGGAGAGGGTCAGGGTGAGGGGGACACAGGAGCAGACGCACCCCTCATCCTGACCTTCTCC
>JBFLZG010000100.1:0-53841 GCA_040756235.1 bacterium
GGGAGAGGGTTAGGGTGAGGGGGAAATAGGCGCACATGCACCCCTCATCCTGACCTTCTCCCCTCGGCGAGGGGAGAAGGGATGAAAGAATCGACAATTTCCATGCGTCTGCATGAATGCACGGAGAAGAGGCGATGAAGCGGAACGTGGCCATCATCGGCGGAGGCCAGACGTATCACAGGGCGCGGCGCCACGATGTCGATCAGGCGGAGATGGTGAACGAGGCGGTGCGTGCGGCGCTCGCGGATGCCCGGATGACGATGGACGAGATCGATACGGTCATCGTGGGGAACATGGAATTCTTCGAGGGCACCCACATGACCGACTGTTGGCTCGTCCATGGCACGGGGGCCTACGGCAAGGAGGGCCTCAAGATCACCACCGGCGGGACCGTGGGCGCCACGGCCGTGTGCGCGGCGGCGCACCACGTGGCGAGCGGTCTCTTCGAAAAGGTGCTGTGCATCGGTTTCGAGAAGCAGGAGGAGGGAGATACGGGAGCGATCTTGAGCGGCGTGGCTCATCCCCTCTGGGGCCGCTCCCTGGCCGGTGCGGCGGTCGGCTACTTCGCAATGATGGGATCCTCCTACATGGCAGCCTGGGGCGCCCGGGAGGAGCACTCGGCCATGGTGGCCGTCAAGGCGCGCCAGAACGCGAGGAAGAACGCGTACGCCCATCTCAAGCTGGACATCACGATCCAGGACGCCCTCAATTCGCGCATGCTCGCCTGGCCGATCCGCATGCTGGACATGTGCCCGGCCTCCAACGGCGCGTGCGCCATGGTCCTGGCCGGCGAAAAGACGGCCAGGAGCCGGTGTTCCAAGCCGGTCTGGATCCGGGCCATGGAGACGGCCCACAACGAGCAGTTCGAGCTGGATTGGCGCGACGTGAAGACGGCCCGGCCCATTTTTTCGAAGACCTGTGCGGAACGGCTCTACCGCAAGCTGGGCGTCTCGAAGCCGGCCGAGTACTTCGACGTCTTCGAGATCTACGAGCCAGCCACCTGGGCCGAGCTCGTCTGGTACGAGGATCTGGGCCTGTGCGGGCCCGGAGAGGGCTTTCGGCTGATCGAGAAGGGGCTCACGGAGATCGGCGGCCCGATTCCCGTGAACCCGTCCGGAGGCGTCCTCTCGACCAACTGCATCGGCGCCTCTGCCATGCTGCGCGTGTGGGAAGCGGCCCTGCAGATCCGGGGGGACGCAGGGGAACATCAGGTGCCCCGGGGAGCCCGGCGCGCCCTGACCACTGCCTACGGCGGCACCAACTGGACCGTCATGACAGCCCTCTCGGCAGGGCTGGACGATTGAGGAGGAAGACCCATGGCTGATATGGAAGCGGAGCCTGTCTCCATCCCGATGACGGTCAGCGTGCCCTACCGCTTCGCCGCCGGCCGCTACCTTGCGAAGTGCCTGACCGAGCTGAGAGACCATGGGAAGCTCTACGCCGTCGAGTGCCCCAAGTGCGGGCGCGTACAGCTCCCTCCACGAGTCGTCTGCGCCCAGTGCCACGTGAGGAACGGCCGCTGGGTGGAGCTGGGCGATGAGGGGACCCTGGTCGGCTTCACCATCATGTACCTGCCCCTGACCGATCCCACGACGGGGAAGCCTCACCATCCTCCTTTCGTCTACGGCTCGGTGCGCCTCGACGGCGCCACATCCGTCGTGGACCACTTCGTGCGGGTAGAGCCGGAGATCGAGAAGGTCTGGGTCGGCATGCGCTGCCGCATGGTCCTCCGGCCCAAGGAGGCGCGGATCGGGGACTTGAGCGACATCCTGTGCTTCGACCCTCTCCCGGGGCAAAAGCGTCCGGAAGATGGGATGCGAGGCTGAACCAAGGAGAGGAAGACATGGAAGAGAGGCAGACCTCCGAACCCTTCGAAGTGGACCAGCGCCTGACAGCGCACGGCACTTACTGGGCCGGGAAGATGGGCAGCCGGTTCTATGCCGCCCTTCGAGACGAGCAGAAGATCCTGGGATCTCCGTGCCCGACCTGCCGCAAGGTGTTCTGGCCCCCGCGGTCCGTGTGCACCTTCTGCTTCTCCGAGCTGCAGGATGTCGTCGAAATCGGCCCTCTCGGCACCGTAGAGACGTTCACGCTCGTGACCTATGCCGAGCCGGTACATCCGCGACCCGCGCCCTTCGTGTATGCCGTGATCCGGCTCGACGGGGCCTCTACCGGCATGGCCCACTTCCTGGACGAAGTCGATCCCGACACGATTCACATCGGCATGAGGGTCCGGCCGGTATTCGCGGAGCAAAGGCAGGGCAATATCCTCGACATCCTCTATTTCAAACCCCTATAGGAGCCCATGGATAACCGGCTCGACGGTGACGCGCATGGAAGAGAAAGAGAAACGCTGCTATCTGGCTTCCTTCGACGGTGAGAGACGGGCCGAGCGAAATCCCGTGAACTACCAGCGCCGGGACGACGCCAACCACATCTACCCCGGGGACGAGTATTACGAGTGGTGGTACAACGACTGCTCCTTCGACAACGGCTATCACATGGTCCTCACGTACCACTACATGAACGGGTTCCTGAAACCCGTCATTCCCACCACCCAGCTTATGATCTATCACCCGGACGGAAAGCAGACGAGCCGGTTCGCCGCCTGGAAACCTTCCGACATCTATGCAGGAGCCGACTGGTGCGACGTGCGGATGGGGGACAGCTGGGTCCGGGACAAGGGCAACGGAGTGTACGAGCTCTCCATGATCATCGGGGGAGTGGGTGCGAGGCTCACCATGAGGAGTGTCGTACCCGGATGGAAAGTCGGCTCCGGGTTCAACTACAGGAACGAGGAAACGGGCCGGGTCGCCGGGTGGGTCGTACCTGTGCCGCACGCCCGGGTCGAGGGAGAGCTGTTCCTCAAGGGGGAGACCCTGCCGGTCACGGGCACGGGCTACCACGACCACAACTGGGGGAATGAGCGCTTCTACCGCTTCTTCTCTTCCTGGTACTGGGGCCGGATCCACAACAACCGCTATACGGTGGACTATGCCTGGGTCTTCCCTCGGAACCCGGAAGCTCCGATCTTCTCGCCCCTCCTGATTGCCCGGGGAGGGGAGATCGTGCTTTCGACGAACATCATGGACACACGGCTAAGCGATATCGTCGGAGATCCGGTCATTCCCAAAGAGTACGCGAGGGAGCTGGTCGTGACGACCGATAATCTCGGAGTGAAGATGAGCCTCGCGATCCACGCCAAGCGCGTGGTGGACAAGATGCAGCTCCCGAAGTCCACCGACTGGGCTCAATATTATTTTCGTTTCCTGGCGGATTACCGGATGGACATCGAGATCGACGGAGAGAAGGACGCCGTCACGGGTGAGATGTTCCAGGAATACATGGCGCTGTAAGCCCGGATAGACACCCTTTGCCGCGCGGCACCGGAAACAAACAAAAGGAAAGGGCCGAGAACCATGTGCCGAGAAGAGCTTTACGACGCCATCGTCATCGGCGCGGGCGTGGGCGGCCTCACGGTGGGCGCCCTCCTTTGCCGGGAGGGGAAGAAGGTGCTGATCCTGGAGCAGCTCGACCGGCCCGGGGGCCGCGCCCTGTCCCTTCGCGGGGAGGAGATCGGCGACAACGGGCTGGAATGGTACAAGAAGCTCCTGGCTTCTCAGTATACTTACATCGCCGGTTCCGAGCCGGCCATGGAGGAGATCCTGCGGCGCCGGCTCCTCGACGGCTACACCCTGGACATCGGTTACCACGCTCTGAGCGCCAACGGCGCCGGATATATGCTCGATTTCGAAGACCGCATCGGCGGGCTCCCGGAGGTGGAGAAGCACGGGGCTGCCTTCGGCAACTACTACAAGGGACGGATCTATCGGGACGTCGCAGGCTCCTCCATCGACCCGGAGCTCAAGAGGATCGCAAAGGAGCAGAAGATCCCTTACCTGTCCTATTATGCGGATGCCTACGGGCTCCCGGACGAAGAGATCGATCGGCTCGAGAAGGTTTCCTTCAAGGAATGGGCGGACCAGAAAGGAATCTCGAAGAGCGACGTCATTTTCGATCATCTCCACGCGGTGAGCACCCTTTCGTCCACGATCAACGACCCCAGCGACATCTCGATCGGCGATATCTTCCGCTATTTCAAGTACGCCTTCGGACCGAAGCTGAATCGGGGCGTCCTGGGCTGGGCCGGAGGCTTTGTCGGGCACGGAACCATGGAATGGTCCAAGGCCGTGTCGCAGAGGATCCGGAGCTCGGGTGGGCAGATCCGCTTCCAGGTGCGAGCCCAAGAGGTTCTCGTTGCGGACGGCAGGGTGACGGGAGTCCGAGCGGAAACGCTCGAGGGAGAACGGACGTTCCACGCTGCGACGGTGGTGAGCAACATCCCGGCCCAGCAGACCTTCCGGATCATCGACCGGAAGTATTTCCCGCCGTCATGGGTAGAGCGGATCGAGCATCTGTACGGCTATGGGAGTTATGCCCCCTACATGGGCCTGAGCCGGCTCGTGATGCCCGAGGAACAAGCGAAGATGGGCATCAAGAATACCTGTGTCTTGCCCAAGGAGGAAGGCTTCGACGCGGACGTCTACATCTGCTGGAACATTCAGTCCGCCCTCGATCCCTCCGTCGCCCCCAAGGGGAAATATCTGTACACGGCCTACCTGCCGGTCACGGAGAAGGAAGCGCTCGACCGGGATCTCATCGGCAAGCTCATGCGCCGGCTTCCCGATTTCATGGAAGAGATCTATCCCGGATTCAAGGCGAGCGTCGAGTGGAAGATCGACCCGGTCTGCTGGAAGCTGGAGGGGGTGGCCAAGAGCATCTCCCAGGCAGGGACGCAAAAGATCCCGGTCCGGTCGGAGCACGTCGCGGGGCTCTTTTTCGCAGGCGACACGGCCAAGGGGTACGGCGTGGCGATGGACTGCGCCATCGCTTCCGGGATGATCTGTGCGGGCGAGATCTTGGGTAAGGACTTCGGCATCAGGTAGCACGCCACGGCTCTCAGGTTGAAGAGAGACCTGGCACCAAGAGGTGAGGCACCCCCATGGGAAGAAAAGTCATTGTCACGTGCGCCCTGGTCGGATCGGCGACACGAAAGAAACAGAACCCCAGCGTGCCTTATAGCCCGAAGGAACTGGCCGAAGCGGCGGCACTGGCGTACCAGGCGGGCGCTGCCATGGTCCACGTCCACGCTGTTGAGGATGACGGCACGAATTCGATCCGGATCGAGCGAATCAAGGAAAGTCACGATGCCGTCAAGGACAGGACTCCCGCGTTGATCGTCAACATGACTTCGGCGCTCGGCCCGGGCGCGACCCCCGCTTTGAGGCTCGCGCAGATTGAGGCCGTCCGGCCGGAGATGGCTTCCCTCAACATGGCCACCATGAATTTCGCCGCCGTGGACCGCAAGACGAACGAAGTGCTCATGGACTACACATTTGAGAATTCTCTCGTCATGATCGCCCAGTTCGCGGCACGCATGAAAGAAATCGGCACGAAACCGGAGCTGGAGGTCTACTCCACAGCGGGCATTGACAACTATTATGCCATTGAGGGCAGAGGATCTTTCACCGATCCGGTCAACTTCAATTTCGTCTGGGGGGTCTGCGGCGGCACGACGTTCCGCCCGGAGACCTTCGTCGCCATGAGGCAGTCCCTGCCGCCAGGAGCCAACTTCTCCACCTGCGGCGTGGGGAGTGATGAGTGGCCGGCCGTCACCCAGTCGGTGCTGTGCGGCGGGCACGTGCGGGTGGGGCTCGAGGACAACATCCGGATGCCGGGCGGGGAGCTGGCGAAAGGGAACTACGAGCTCGTGGAAAACGCGGTGCGCATCGTCCGGGCCCTGGGCCACGAACCGGCGACCCCGGACGAGGCCAGGGCGATCATGGGTACGAGCCGACGCTGAATCGAGCGGAGGAGGTGGAGCATGGGCCTGAGCTGCCGCGATGTCCCGCTTGCCAACATGGACTTTCAGTACTGGAACCCGACGCGGATCCTGTTCGGCAACGGAAAGGTCCGGGATCTGGCAGCCGATCTGGATCTGGACTGGGGCTTCGACGACAAGCACAGAACCCTTGTCGTGACGGACCCCGGGGTGAAGGCCGCCGGGCTGCTGGACTATCTTCTGGACTCCCTCAGGCAAAGCTCCCGCCAGGTGGTCTGCGTCTTCGATCAGGTATTGCCCGAGGCCGAGCGAGACCAGGTCTACGAGATCGCCAGGACCGCCGAGGAATGCCAGCCGGACTTCTGGATCGCCCTGGGGGGCGGGTCGGTCATGGATGCCTGCAAGGCCGCAGCGGTCCTGGAGAGCAATGGCGGCGACTTGGAGGACTACGAAGGTCTCCACCTCGTGGAGCAGGGAACCAAGCCCATCATCTGCATCCCGACGACTGCAGGCACCGGATCCGAGGTCACCGCGGGCGCCGTGGTCATGGACCGGACCAGGAGAAGGAAAGTGATCATCGGGGACTACAAGTTCGCCCCGAAGCTCGCTGTCCTGGATCCGGAGCTGACGAAGACGCTCCCGCCGCATCTCGTGGTTGCGACGGCCTTGGACGCCCTCACCCACTCGATCGGGGCCCTGGCCTCCAAGGACCGCCAGGACTTCTCGAGCGCCTTGGCGCTGAGGGCGGTCGAGATGATCGCGGACAACCTGGAAGAGGCCTTTCACGACAATGCTTCCAACCTGCAGGTTCGGGCGAAGATGCTGATTGCAGCCACCATGGCGGGCATCGCGTTTCAGTCTGCAGTGCCCGGCGCCGATCATGCGATCGGCCACGCCGCCGGGGCCCTTTACCACCTGCATCACGGGCTGGCAGTGGCCATCGCAAACCTTTACGTCATGGAGTACAACCTGAGCACGGTTCCGCACGTCTACGCCGATGTCGCGCGCGCCCTGGGCGTTGCCGATCAGGACCTTTCGGAAGAGTCTCTCGGGAGGAAGGGTATCCAGCGGCTCCGTGAGCTCTATGAGAAGGTCGGAGTCAAGCTGAGCTACAAAGAGTACGGATTCCCTACGGATGATCTCACTCTGGATCTCCTGGTGGAGCAGAGTCTCGAGGATGCCTGCATGGTCTTCAACCCGGCAGGGGCGAGCCGGACGCCCGAGTATGAACTGCTGGTGCGAAGATGCGTAGGGGTCTGAGCGGGGCAGTGAAGCGGAGGAAAGCATGGTCACCTATTATAGTAAAGCCTGGGTCGAGGCTTGCCGGGACCGTCTGAACACTTCCGAGGAGCACCTTCGCAAGGGCAAGAGATTGAGCGGACAGTTCGCCTTTCGGATCTGGGACGGGCCCGACGGGAAAGACAGAATGTCCGTCTGGAAGTTCGAGAACGGCAGATGCACCGAGGCACGGTTCGACGCCAGGCCTGCGCCCTGGAAGGAGTTGCGCGAAGCACCCTATGACGGCAGCTGGGTCGGCCGCTTTTCCTGTCCTTTTGACATGATCGCGAAGCTCAATCGGGGAGAGATGAGTCCGCTTCGAGCCCTCTCTTCCCCCAAGTATCTCGTGGAAGGAAAGAAGACGCTCCTGTTCAAGATGATGCAGGGCATCAACTCCTGGAACGAGCACAATGCTCGGGTCGAGTGCAGGTATGATTTCTCCACGACCGACGAGGCCGGCAACGCGCTTTGAGTCTCGCCGCATCACCGCAGCCGAAAGAGCCCGCGGCCGCAGGAGAATTCGACAGATGAATGAGCGCCGAGAACGTCTGTCCGGACCCGCGATCCCGTCCTCGGCTGCGCGGTGGGTTGACAGGAGAAAAGGGTCTGTGATAGCTATGGACCCTCTAATAGAGGGTACTCTAAGAAATGGGTTTCAGGCCAGCGCCTCTCTCCTTCCCGGACATCTCCCTGGGAGCGCGGAAGACGGGAAAGAGGCGGGGGCAGCAGCCGGTATGAGGTGCAGGCATGGCCCTGCGGGAAGCGATCCTGGGTCTACTCTGCGACGCGCCCATGACCGGGTACGAGATCAAGCAGTTTTTCCGCAACGTGATCAAGAACTTCTGGAGCGTGAGCGACGGCCAGCTTTACCCCACCCTGAAGAAGATGCACGCCGAGGACCTGATCACCCTGAAGGTGGTCCGGCAGGACAGCACGGCCAACAAGCACGTCTATTCGATCAGTGACAAGGGACGCGCGCAGTTCGAGAAGTGGCTGCGCGCGCCGGTCACGAAGTTCGAGGAGCTCAAGGAGCCGTTCGTCCTCAAGGTCTTCTTCTTCCACAAGCTCGGGCACGAAGAGATCCTCTGGCACCTGCGCTCTCAGGTGGACCTGCATTCCCGCATCCTGGACGAGTTCCGGAGCATCCGGGACGCCTACGATGCCCGCATCACTCCCTATCAGAGGCTCATCGGCGACATGGGCCTCCTCTATGTGGAAGTGCGGATGCTCTGGCTCAACCGGATGATCGAGCTCCTGCGCAAGGGGCTCATCGAGCAGAAGGGCGCGCTCTACACGGAGGAGATGGTGGAGATCGGCAAGAGGTTCCTGGAGGAGATCTTCGCCGAGAGCCCCAGCCGGGAGTTCCGCAATTGGCTGGAGAAGGTGCGCTCGACGCTGCCGCCGCCGGTTGCGGACCGGAAGGGCCCGGCGCGCAAGCGGGACCGGGCCGCGGCCGAGAGGCTTTCCCGAGGCCGGTTGGGCGTTTCCTGATGGCCGGGCCGGAGAAGGGCGGACGGATTCCCTGACGCCTCATACCTGAAACCCGGAACCTGAATTCGAGGTCCGAGCGGAAAGGGTAAGGATGGATCCGCAGCCGAGAAAGGGTGTGCTCGTCGATTCGAAGTTCTTTGCCCGCAGACCCGACGGTACCGTCGAGGTGGTGGGCAGCCGCTGCAGGAAATGCGGGCGCGTCTACTTCCCCAAAAAAAGGGTCTGCGTGGACTGCCTCGAGTGGGGCGGGGTGGAGGAAGCGGCCCTGAGCAAGCGCGGCAAGCTCGTCAGCTTCTCCGTCTCCAGGGACCCGATGCGCGGCTTTCCCATTCCCTACGCCTTCGGATACGTCCTGCTCCCGGAAGGCATCATGCTCTATTCCCTCTTCACCGACTGCGAGCCTTACGAAGAGAAGCTCAAAATCGGAATGGAGATGGAAATGGTCATCGACTACCTCATGACGGACCGCTGGGACAACGACATCGTCTGCTACAAGTTCCGCCCCGTTCGGGCACCCGGCTCCCCGGCCGCCCGAGAGACGGCGGGCGGATGACTCCAGGCCCCGCCTGAGGGGCAGGGGCCTGGAGATCGGCAAGGAGAGCGGCTCATGCGAGAAGTCTGGATCGTCGGCGTGGGCATGACGCGGTTCGGGAAGCTGAGCACCTACGGGGTCCGCGAGCTGGCCGAGGAGGCCGTCTTCCATGCCCTGAAGGACGCGGGGGCGAAGCCTGCGGACATCGAGGTCGCCTACTGCGGCACCGAGGCCATGGGGCCCGACACGCCGATGCTGGTCGGACAGATCGCCCTGGAGCAGATGGGCATCAAGGGGATCCCGATCACCAACGTCGCCAACGCCTGCGGGAGCGGCTCCAATGCGGTGCGGGAGGCGTGGCTGGCCCTGCAGTCCGGCCTCTATGACGTGGCGCTCGCTCTGGGGGTGGAGAAGCTCACTTCGCCCCACCCGGACATGTTCCAGCTCCTTTCGCGCCTCGGGGGAGCCGATCTCATGCTCGAGGGGTGCATGGGCTTCTTCCCGCCGGGGGTGTTCTCCATGGCGGCCCTGAAGCACATGGAGCGCTACGGCACAACGCGCGAGCAGATCGCGATGGTGGCGGTCAAGAACAACTACAACGGGAGCCTGAACCCCAAGGCCCACTATCAGAAGCCGGTCACGGTCGAAGACGTCCTGCATTCGAGACCCGTCTCCTACCCTTTGAACGTCCTCGACTGCTGCCCGATCAGCGACGGCGCGGCCGCCGTCGTGCTGTGCGCCGCGGAGGCCGCCAAGCGGTTCACGGGAGTCCCCGTCCGGATGCGGGCCGCCGCTCATAAGTCGGGCACCTACCGGGATGACACGGATCTTGATGCGGACACCACGCGGCGGGCCGCCCGCGAGGCCTATGAAATGGCCGGCCTGGGTCCCGACGACATCGACCTGGCCGAAGTCCACGACTGCTTCACCTTTGCCGAGATCCAGCATTACGAGGACCTGGGCTTCTGCAAGCCGGGCGAGGGCGGCCGCTTTGTGGAGGAAGGGCACGCGGCGATCGGCGGCAGGATCGCGGTCAACCCGAGCGGCGGGCTGCTGGCCAAAGGGCACCCGCTCGGCGCCACGGGGCCCGGGCAGGTGAACGAGGTCGTGGAGCAGCTCAGAGGCAGGTGCGGGAAGAGGCAGGTCCCGGACGCGCGCATCGGCATGACCCACAACGGCGGCGGTTTCCGGCACGGCGACACGGGAATCGTCGTCAGCTTCATCCTGGAAAAGATGAAGTGAGGGAGAAGGAGTGACCCGACATGGAGCTGGTTGTCGAGAGCCTGAAATGCACGGGCTGCAGGATCTGCGAGTATGCATGCAACTACCACCATGACATGGACTGCTCGGGCATCGGCGCCAGCCTGATGCTGCACCGAAACGAGAAGAAGAACTATTTCGGCATGATGGTCAAGGGCGAGCGCAGCCTCCTGCTGGCCAGACCCGAAGGGCCCGAGGTGGTCGCGCCCGGCGCGCAGGTGGAAGGGGCCGGCGCCAGCAGCAAGCCGATCCTCATGCGGGCGCCGTGCGACCGTTGCGAGGGGGAAGACGAGCCGTTCTGCGTGAGGGCCTGCCCGACCGGCTGCCTGTCCATGAAGGAGTAGGGAGGCTGTCCATACATGCCCATCTGCGGAGCCTGTTGCGAGCGAAGCGAAGCAATCCCCGACGCAATACTGCGGCGGGCGGTTGTGACCGGGGGTTTCCTCGTCGCTCAGCCTCCTCGGAACAGGCCTCAGGATTTCGTGCGCCTTGCATCTGGACATTTCTGAACAGCCTCCTGGAGTCAAATTCTTGAAAAGGCAATAGCCTTGCTGGAGCGCAGATCGCGCGAGCGTGTTGCCCGGGGGCGATAAGGGGACGAACGATGGAGCGCGGGAACGTGTACATGGGAAGGATCCTCCGCGTGGATCTGAACGAGGGGAGCTGCGACGCAGACGAGCTCCCCGAGGGTCTCATCGAGGAGCACGTAGGCGGGGCCGCCATCAATCTGGCTCTTTATGAACGATTCAAGGATCGCGATCCGGTGGTCGTGGGCACCGGTCTCCTCACCGGGACCCTCGCTCCGGCGAGCTGCGCGGGGACCTTGACCGGCCGAAGCCCGGTCACGGGCCGGGTCTGCCACGTGCCGCTCCTCTGGCAGACGGCGGTGGAGCTGAAGTACAGCGGGTTCGACTTCATCGTCATCCTGGGCGAGTCACCGAAGCCGGTGCGCCTGTGGCTCCACGACGAGCTGGCCGAGCTCGCCCCGGCCGGCGACGTGTGGGGAAAGGACGTCTGGGAGACGGTGGACAAGCTGCGCTTCGAGCACGGGGACGACTACGTTCAGCTCCTCACCATCGGCCCGGCCGGCGAAAAGGGGAGCCTGCTCGGCCAGGTGTCCGAGAGCTACTGGGGGAGCCGGGACATCTTCGGGCTGGGCGCTCTTCTCGGGAGGAAGAGGCTCAAGGCCGTCGCCATGCGCGGGCTGGGCAGCCTCGAAGTTTCCGATGGCTTCTTCGAAGCGTGCGTCGCGCTGAAGGATGCAATCGCCTCAGGCAGAATCGCGGGGAAGCAGGGGCTCCTTTCCATTCTGCAGGCGACAGGCGCGGCGCCGGAGGGCCTGCAAGCGGTCGAGGCCAGGGTCCACCGGAATGCGGCTTCGCTCAGCTGCGTCTACCCTTACAACACCTTCGCCATGATCGAGCAGGACCCCAAGCTCCTCAAGGAGACCCCGCACCCGGAGCCCGGTCTTCTCATGACGGACCCGGCCGGGGTGGCCTCCCTCCTGTTCCTCAAGGAAGGGCTGCCTGCTGTGCTCCGCAGGATCAACCGACTGGGGCTGGAGCCGACGGCCTGCGGGGCGGCCCTGGCCCGGCGCGGCGTCACGAGCGCGGCAGAGGCCGAGAGCGCGCTGGCCGCCTTTGCGGCAGAAGGATTCTCACTGGAAGCAGACGGCGTGGAGAGCGTCTACGGGGCCGCTCCCTGGCCGTTCTCCGCGAGCCCGGAAGCGCGCCTGCTCCAGGCCGCCTCGATCTTCAGTCACTCGCTGCCGCCGCAGCCCGTCTTCGGCTCGTGGGAAGAGTTCGGCGCGCCTGCGGGCGCCGAAGGGAGGGCGCGCTGGTGGCTCGAGCGGCAGGCCTGCTGCCTCATCCTGGGCATCTGCCCGCTCTCGGCGCTGCTTTCGCCGGAGCTGAGCCTCGAACAGATGGCCGGTCTGGCGGCAAAGGCCAGCCAGTGGGAGGCCCTCACGCCGGACCTCCTCCGGGAGAAGGCGCGGGAGCTCGTCAGGCAGAGCGCCGCCCTCGCGGAACCGAGGGGAAGCCTCCCCTCCGCATGGCAAGGCGCGGATCTGGAAACGTCCTTGAAGGCGATCGTTCAGGGGCCGTGACATGGCGCGGCAGCCCCTTGCTCGCAGCGCCCGGATGCCGCGAGCCGGCCGCGGGCAAGGCCCTGAGACCGGAGAGCCCGCAAGCAGCGCAAGCATCATGCAGGAATGGGCCCATCGGCTGCGGATCGGGATCTATGTCGGGGAGGGGGCTTCCCACTCCTGGACCTGGTTCGTCGACCTCCTCGAACGCTTCTCTTACTCACGGATTCGCTTTCTCTCGGAAGAGGACTTCGGTCGCGCCCTGCCTTGCCTGGACGTGCTCATGCTTTCCGGAGGCGACACCTTTGCCGTGGCCCGCGCCCTGGAGCGCTCGGGGCCGGAGGCGCTCAGGTCTTTCCTCGAGAGGGGCGGTCTGTACATCGGGTCCTGCGCGGGGGCCTACCTTCCGCTCCACTCCTCCAAGGACCACCTCCGTTCCTTCAACTTCGTACGGGGCAGGATCAACAACCTGAGCCGGGACCTGCCGCAGGCCCTTGCCCTTCCGGCGAAGCTCTCGACGAGCTACGGGTGCGCCTACGTGATCCACCCGGTGCGGGAAGAGGTCGTGGTCCGCATGTCGGAGGGGTTCCCGGTCTGGGGCGGGAAAGATGTCCGGGTCCCTCTCTACGGAGGGCCTCCTCTCAGGCCTTCGGACGACTTCGTGCCTTTCGCCTTTTACAGCGGCTTCACGGACCGGACCCTTTTTCTCACGGAGCGCGAGCTCGCCGGCCGCGTCTATCTCGGGCAGGTGGCGGCCTGCGAGAAGGCGATCGGAGACGGCAGGATGGTGCTCCTCGGACCGCATTTCGAGCACCCCGGGTTCCCGGAAGGGAATGCGATCGTGGACGAGTGGATGCGATGGCACGTGGCCCGCTCGCGCCCGAGGCGCCCGGCCGGGGCCGACGGCACGGCCGAAACAGACGGAGCGTCCGGCCGGAGCGAGGCCCGGCTCACCGCGCGGGCCCTGGACGCACTGAAGAAAGAAGTGAGCAATATGAGGATCCGCGCCGCCGCGCTGGCCCGTGAGGAGATCTCGTGGCAGATCGGCGCAAAGGTCTACGAGCCGGAAAAGATGCTGCATTTCGTGGAGGCCGTCTGGACGCGCCTCGCCCCCTTGAAGCCGCGCAACGGAGGCGGCCCGGTCCGGGAGCATGAGACCGGAGATCGCCTGCTGGATCTGGCAGCCTCTTGTCACGCCGGGGTCAGGGACCTCTCGGCCAGGATCACCGGCGGCGAAGAGACACGGGATTCGGCCGAAGCCGTGCTGTGCGGGCTCAGAAGGTTTACGGCCGCTTTCCTCGAGTGCTACTTCTCATTCATGACCAACCGAGGGTTTCGATGAAGGCCAGGGCTGCCGAGCAGGAAACGGGCACGGGCGCAGGGCCGGGCCAGAGTCGTCCGGTCCGCTGGGCCATGCTCGTGGACGCGCGGCGATGCATCGGGTGCCAGAGCTGCGCGGTCGCCTGCAAGCGCGAGAACGACGTTCCCCTGGGGGTGTTCCGCACCTGGGTCAAGACCGTGGAGACGGGCCGGTTCCCGAACGTGAAGCGGGGCCATTTGCCGATCAACTGCAACCAGTGCGAGAGGCCGGTGTGCGTCGAGGTCTGCCCGGTCAAGGCGACCTATCAGCGACCGGACGGGATCGTGCTGGTCGACCCGCACCGCTGCATCGGCTGCCAGTACTGCAAGGCGGCCTGCCCGTACGAGGTGCGGCACCTGGATCCGCTGAGAAAAATCATTTCCAAGTGCTTCTTTTGCCATCACCGGCTGGACGCGGGCGGTCTTCCGGCCTGTGTCGAAGCGTGTCCGACCGGAGCGCGCCGGGTGGGCAACCTCATGGACCCGGAGGACCCGGTTTCCGTGTTCCTGGGCAGGGTCGCGGTGGAGGTGCTCCTGCCGGAGCACGGCACCGATCCCAAGGTCTTCTACGCGGGCCTGGACGAGGCGTGGGTCGCCGCAAGGGGCGGGAGGGAACCGTGAGCCCGGTCGTCATCTACGACGTGCCCCACCAGGAATCGTTCGGCGCCCTCATCGCCCTCTACATCTTCTTCACGGGCCTGAGCGCCGGCTCCTTCTTCGTCTCGACCCTCTCCTACGGGTTCGGCCTGAAGCAGTACCGGGGGTTTTCGAAGCCCGCGATCGTCACGGCCACGCTGATGCTGGTCGCGGCGCCCCTGTTCCTGCTCGTCCACGTGGGCCAGCCCCTGCGGGCCTGGCACCTGTTTTGGTTTCTCAACCCGGGCTCGCCGATCACCTGGGGGTCTTTCCTGCTTACCACGTATCCGCTCTTTTGCGTGATCTACGGTGCGTCCGTTTTTCTCGGCAGGGACCGGGCCGCCAGGAGCTGGGGGCTCGCGGGGATCCCCTTTGCGGTCGCCGTGCACGGCTACACCGGGTTCATTCTTTCCTTTTGCGCGAGCCGGCCGCTGTGGCACTCGTCCATGGTGCCGCTCTTGTTCCTGGTCTCGGCGGTTGTGTCGGGCACGGCGCTCATGATCCTCATCTTTGCGGCGCTGCGAAAGCTCGAGGGACAGGATCTGGGAGAGGCTTCGGCCACGGGTAGCCTCATCCTCTCCCTGGGAAGGATCCTGGGGTGGATCCTTCTCGTCGACCTCATGCTGACCGGAGCCGAGATGCTGGTGGGCTCGGCCTCGGGAGGGGAGGGCCGCCGGGCGGTCGGTGTCCTCTTGCAGGGCGATCTGGCGGGGCGGTTCGTGGGCGTGGAGATGGTCCTGGGAAAGCTGCTGCCGCTGCCGCTCCTGCTCTCGGGCCGGCTGCGGCGGGTATGGACCGTTCTCGCGGCGAGCTTGCTCATCGTGGTCGGCATCCTTTTCATGCGGCTGGATCTGGTGGCCGTGGGAGAGTTCTTCCCTCTGTTGTGAATCGAGGACACGAGGACTCCTGTCGCCGCTGGCCGGAGGGGCTGGTTCGATTTTTCCTTCTCCCCTCGCCGAGGGGAGAAGGCCAGGATGAGGGGTGAATCCTCCACGATTTCCCCTCACCCCGCCCCTCCCCCCCGAGGAGCGGGGGAGAGGGAGTTTTTAGAGAAGAAGAAGAAGACATCATGGCAGGGCTGACCCGTCGCACACTTCTGAAGGCCGGGCTGGCAGGGCTCTCGTCCTTTGCCCTGTGGCCGCCCTCTCCGTTGTCGAGGCAGGAGGCGGCCGCGCTCTGCAGCCAGCGCGTCTCCCTTTACACGGGCAGGGTCTCCGGCGGGATCCCGACCACGTGCGGCCTGTGTGGGGCCGGCTGCGGCCTTCTCGCCTTTGTAGAAGAGGGCGGGCTCGTCGGGCTTGCGGGCCATCCGAGCCATCCCTACAACCGCGGGTCGTTGTGCTGCATCGGCTCGGCCGGGATGAACCTGCAAACGAGCACCCGGAGGATCCTCAAGCCCCTTCGGAGGAGAGGGGGCCGGGGCGAAGGCAGCTGGGAAGAGATCGGCTGGGAGGAGGCGCTCGAGGAGCTCGCAACGCAGTTTGAGAACGTGCGTGCAGGCACCGGTGGAAGGTCCCTGGTGATCGCGGTGCCGGGGAGAGAGGATTCGCATCTGTCCCGGCGTTTTCTGAAAGCCCTGGGGAACGGAATCCTTGCGCAGACCGATGGGTGGGACCGGCCGGCCGAGGCGCAGGTATGGTCGTCCTTTGCCGGCGGGGTCGCGGCAGCTCCGGATCTGGCGAACGCCTCGCTCGTGCTCAACTTCGGGGCCGACCCTCTGGGCAGCCCGCGCCGGCTCGTGGGTGCAGGGAGACAGTGGGCCGAGGCGGCGGCGCGGGGCAGCCGGTGGACGACCCTGGACCCGCGGCTCTCGGCGACGGCTGCCCGGAGCGAGCGCTGGATCCCCCTGCGTCCCGGGACGGACGGCTTTGTGGCTCTGGCGATCGCAAACGAGATCCTGCGAAGAGGATGGGCCGACAGAGCCTTTCTGGAGGCGCAGACCGACGGGAGCCTGGAAACGCTGCGAAGGGTGCTTTCCGCATGGCCTTGCGCCAGGGTCGCCTCGCTCGCCGGGGTGCCGTCTTCCACGATCGAGACGATGGCTGCAGAGTTTGCCGGCGCAGAGAGAGCCGTCGCGATATTCGGTAGCGGCGTGACCTCCAGGGCAGGAGGCGTGGAATCGGCCCGGGCGGTTCTGCTCTTGGACTTACTGACCGGAAGGATGGGGAAGAAGGGCGGTCTGTGGGTGCCCGCCCGGTTCCGGTGGCAGGAGCCGGACCCGGCGCTTCCGGAGAGGCAGGTCCCGATCCTGGCCGGAACGCTCGCACCGGATATCGAAGGCGGGAAGGTCAAGGTAGGGTGTCTGCTGAGCTTGCAGGCCGACCCCGCAGGCCAGGATCCGGGGGGGCGGAGAACGGCGGAGGTGCTCAGGAGCCCCGAGAGGGTTCCTTACCATGCGGCCCTGGCGAGCTCGTGGAACGAGACGGCCCGCCTGGCGGACCTCGTGCTGCCTTCCGCGACGTACCTCGAGTCCTGGGGCATCGCGGTGCGATCCGACTTCGAGCCGGGCCGGATCCTGGTGAGCCTCAGGCAGCCCGTGCTCGATCCGCCGGAAGGGGCCCGGAGCCCGGACGGGCTCCTGCTCGAGCTTGCGGGGCGCTTGGGCGGCGGGCTCGCGGAGGCTTTCCCATTAGCTCATCCGGGAGAGTACTACCGATTGCTCCTCTCGCAGACCTTCGGGGATCGCGAGGACCTCGCCTGGGAGGCGTTGCGAGCCCGGGGATTCGCGCTCGTGGACACGGGCCCGGTCGGCCCGTCGGCCGGCCGGGAGCATCCCGGCCTGTTGCGGATCGGCCCCACGATGGAGCAGGCAGCCGCTCGTCTGGCGCATCTCTACAATGAAAAGGCCCGAGGGGAAAGGCCGGGGAAGACGCTGATCCTTTTCAGCGCCGCGCCCCGCGGGAATGATGTCCCATGTTCGAAGTGGCTCTCCGAGATCGATCACGCCGACCCGCTCTGGGTTCATCCGTCCGCCGCCCATGAGCTCGGGTGCGGCGAGGGAGACCGGGTCACGGTTACGGGGCCCGGAGGCGAGATCGTCACGCGGGTGCGGCTGACCGAAGGGATCCACCCCGAAGCCGTGGCCATGGCCTCGTCGCCGCTTCCGGAGCCAGACGATCTCAGCGAGGAAGACCCGGACCGGAAGCTCGTCTGGTGGAAGGGCAAGAGCTACCATGCCCGGGCACGATCGCTCGTCGCGTGGCCGGCGGATCCGGAGCAGGCGGCGCCCGGCTGGATGGACACCTTGGTGACGATCAAAAGAGACGGCCAGTGAAGCCCAACGGTGAAGGCTTATGAACGGTGAGAAGACGGAAACGCCGGAGCAGGCGCGCTCGGACCGTAGCCGGACCATGCGGTTCCTCGTCTTCTGGCTCGTCCTGGCCGGTGCCCTCTTGGGGGGGAACTTCCTCTACGGCCTGGTCGGCTACACGCGCAGCGATCGAGGACAGTGTCTGAGCTGCCACGAGAGTACGGGGCCTGCCCGCATGTGGGCGCTCTCGGCCCGGCACAGCGAGGGGCTTGCCTGTGTCCAGTGCCACGGCGCGCCGCCGGCTCGAGAGGGACGCCGCGGCGCCTTCTCGGCTAAAGCCGACGTGGTCAATCCGAACTGCGTGGGGTGCCATCCGCGCGTCCTTACGGCTGCCCCGATCGGCAAGGCGGCTGAGGTCAAGCTCGGAGCGCAAGGAGACGAGAACGGGGGCGGACGCATCTACCGGTGGAAACTGGAAGATCTCATGTCCACGTGGCACCTCGATAAGAAGGTTTCTCTCTGTACCGATTGCCACCGGAACGTGGCGCACGAGAAGGCTCCGGATGCGAAGGCGCCCAATCGTCCGAAGCTCGCGTACTGCGGCGAGTGCCACTACCATGCCGCCAAGGATGATTATGTGAAGGCTCGGCCCGTGCCGGTGATCGAGATCGTGGAAGTCCGTGCGGCCGGGGAGTGAGGACGCCATGGGAGAGGCGGCGACAATGGGACGGAAGCTTCGCCGGAAGGCTGCGTTCCTCGCGGCATTTATGGCATGCCTCCTCTTCTTCACCGCCCCCGCCAGTGCTCCCGGGGACGGTGCCGCAGTTCCGGCGGGCGCCATCGGTCCGGCGAACGGCGCCTCCGGGCCGGCGGCCTTCGTTCAGGCGGCCGTGCCTGCGGCCGTCTTCGATCTCCCGCTGCGGCCGTTTCACGCGCGCAAGGGCGAGGACCTCGTGCGCAAGACCGGCAAGGAGTGCCGGGACTGCCATGCGGGGCAGTACTATCCTCAGGGGGATTTCTTCGGCTGGGAAGCCGGCAAGAAATGGCGGCTTCACTGGATCCTGTTTTCGCTGGCCGGGTTCGTCGCCTTGAGCGGGGTATTCGCTTCCGCCTCCATCTGGTCGATGGGCAGGAGCCGGTCCCTGCACCACCCGGTGCGGTGGGCCGCGGCGGCCCGATCGTTTCTCTGGGAAGTGGTCCTGGGGCGCCGGATCTGGCGCCAGAGCCGACTCCGATGGGCCGTTTTCCTGCTCGTCTCCATGGGATTCGTTTCCCTCGCGATCGTGTTCGCTGCGATGGTGGTGACGAGGTATCTGTTCGTCTCTTCCTTCTTTCTAACGGGCGCGGGCGGGCTCGTTCTGGATTTCCTGGCCGATCTGCTGGGTGTGGCGATCCTGGCCGGCTGCCTTCTGGCTCTCCTGAGGAGAGCGCTCGGCAGGGAGGTGCACCTCGAGACCGAAGGCGAGGACGTGGGGATTCTGCTGCTGCTCCTGTTCATCGTATTGACCGGCTTCTTCCTCGAGGCCGTCCGGCTCGCGGTGGTCGCTCCCGACCCGCGGACAGCTGCTTCCTTTGTCGGCTTTGCCGCGGCGCGCGCCCTCGGAGCCTGGGAACTGCCGTGGGTGCCGATCCGCTTCTACGTCTGGGTGCTGCACGCGGTGCTCGTATTCGCGTTGTTCGCGGTTCTGCCATTTACCAAGCTCTTTCATGTGATCACCTGCCCGGTCTCGGTCCTGGCCACTGCCTCGGAGTCGAGCTACCGGGAGCGCCAGTAAGAACCGCGTCGGCAGGGTGGAACGATGCCATGATTCGCAAGCATGGAGACGCATTCACATTGTAGGGGCGACGCATGCGTCGCCCGCATCAGCCGAAGATATTGGAGCCCGGTCGAAAAGGAGACGAGGTTGACGCCTCCCGAGGATAGGCAAAACGGTCCGGCCCCGGAGCCACCCGCCGGCGGTCAGGGCCCTGCTCCTGAGGCGCCCGGCCCTTCGACAGCCGGAGCCGCAGCGGGGACCGTGGCAGGAGAACCCGGTGCGGTAGGGAGTCCTGCCCCACAGGCGCCGGATGCCGAGCCCGCGTGCCCGCCCAGGATCCTGGTGGAAAACCTGAGCCCGCGCCAGCTCCTGGAGCTCGACGCCTGCACCCGCTGCAGCGAGTGCGTCAAGTGGTGCCCGGTCTACGCGCAGGATCCTAAGGAAGACCTGACGCCCAGATCCAAGGCCGTTGCCTTCCGCAAGATCCTCAGGGCCCAGGAGGGGATCCTTTCCGTGCTGGCGCCCCCCGAGTCCTGGCTGGGCCGCAGGCTGGAGCGCCCGCGCAGGCAGCAGGAACGGATCCGGAGGTTCATCCAGGGACTCTACGAGTGCAGCACCTGCGGCCAGTGCCACTTCGTCTGCCCGTCCCACCTCGACACGGTCGAGCTGTGGGAGGGGATCCGCAAGTCGATCGTCCGTGTCGGCCTGGGCCCGCTGGACAACCACAAGGCGCTCACCGCGAGCGTGAAATCCTACGACAACCCCTGGCAGCAGCCGCGCACCACCCGGGACAAGTGGGCCAAGCGGGCGCACAAGCAGAAGCAGATTGCGGCCGCGCCCAAGAGCCTGGGCAAGGAGAAAGCCGAGGTCCTGTACTTCGTCGGGTGCACGGCCTCCTTCGACGTGAACATCAAGGACGTGGCGGTCAACACGGTCAAGATGCTCCAGGCTTGCAGCGTGGATTTCGGCATCCTGGGCGTACAGGAGAAATGCTGCGGGAGCGTGCTCTTGAGGGTCGGGGACCCGGAGTACGAAAGGCTTGCCCGGGAAAACATCGATGCCTTCAACCGGCTCGGGATCGGAACGCTCGTGACGAGCTGCGCAGGCTGCTACAAGACGATCAGCCAGGATTACCCCAAGGTGGCGAAGATGAATTTCGAAGTCCTGCACATGGTGCAGTTCATCGACCGGCTGATCCAGGCGGGCAAGCTCCGGTTCCGGCACGAAGTCCCCATGAAGGTGACCTATCACGATCCCTGCCACCTGGGCCGCGCCTCCGGCATCTTCGATGCGCCCAGGCGGATCCTGCAGGCCATTCCCGGGATCGAGTTCGTGGAGATCGAGCGCCACCACGAGAACTCGCGCTGCTGCGGGGCCGGGGGCGGGCTCAAGGCCGGCTTTCCGGAGATCCAGCAGAAGATGGCGCAAGCACGGGTCCGGGACGCAATGGCGACCGGCGCCACCGACTTCGTCACCGCCTGCCCGTTCTGCTACCAGGGCCTGCTCGTCGGGATCGCCGCTGAGGCTGCCCCGCTGCGCATGCGGGACATCACGGAGATCATCACCCGGGCTCTCGGCGTGGCCGACGAAGAAAAGGCCAAGACCTGAAGGCACCCGCTGCGCCGTCCGCCCCGCTGGCGGCTCTCCCCCCGCCTACGCTCGCGGCCTGCGGCCGCGGTTGGTGGACTGGGAGGAGAACAGGCCGGAGCGTTTTGAGCCCGAGACGATCGAGGCGGGATCCCCACCGCACTCCCCGTCCGATGCGCTCGGGTCTGGTGGACACGACTGCCGACTTGTCCATCCCAACGAGTGCTCACGCCGCTCGCTCCGGGTCAGTGGGGGTTTGATAGGGAGATCCTCGATCCTGTAAGATACTGGCCGATGCACCCGGGCAAGGACTCGCGTTTGCAGGAGAGGGCTCCCCATGGGAAAAAAAGGATCGACTCCCGAAGAGGAAGAGAGGTTCGCGGACTCCACTTCGGTGAGGCGCCTGGATTTCTGGGTGCCCGAGGTGGTGAAGCGGGCGCTGCTGATCGGCGCGGGGACTCTGTTCCTGACCGAGGAGGGGATCCGTAAGACCCTGAGCGAGTTCAACCTGCCCAAGGACGTGGTGAGCTACCTGGCCAAGCAGAGCGAGAAGAGCGGGACCGAGCTGATCTCGGCCGTCCAGAGAGAGCTCCGCCGCTTCCTGTCGCACGTCGACATCACGGGGATGACCCGGGACATTCTGGACGGGGTCAGCCTGGAGATCCACACCAAGGTCACGCTCCGCACGAAGAAGGAGCAAGCCTCTGCGGGGCAAGAGGAAGGGACCGAGACCGCCCGCCGCAACAAGGATCGATCGAAGAAATAGCCCAGCCGCCTCCAACCTCACAAGCCGGCCTTGCGCCGGGGCCTTGCCCGGGCTGGCGGTCGTTGCCCGTTCGGCCCGGCCATTCAAAGGGACAAGCACCGTGGCCGTCACCAAGCTCGTCATCATGGTTTCCGAGGGGCCCTACGCCTCCCTGAAGCCGTACACGGCGCTCCGGTACGCCAGGTCCGCAAAGAAAAGGGGCCTCGAGACCCGGGTCATCTTCGTTGCGGACGGCATCCTCTGCGTGAAGAGGGGAGTCGGCAGGGGCAGCAAGACCGTGGGCGACTTCGAGTCCAAAGTCCGAGGGCTCCTGGAGGAAGGGATCCTGGTGGAGGCCTGTAAGGCGCCGATGAGCCTGTACTCGCTCAGCCGGGAAGACCTGGTCGAAGGGGTGGGAGTGGCCGAGGACGTGATCGGGCACAGCCTCGACGAAGAGACGAGAGTCGTATGGCTCTGAGGAGCGTTGCGGCGATCAAGGCGGACCTGCTTTCCCGAGGTCTCCGTCTGCCCGCGCAACCGCCCGCCGGCGGGCCGGCGCGCGTGCGCGGAGGAGGGGCCGGGCCGGCCGAGGGGATCACCCTTCTGCTGGAAGACACGCCGGCTTCTGTCCCGGTCGCCTCGCGGCACGTGCAGCACTCGCCGTTCCGTCTGGAGCCGGACCTCGGGTCCCCGGGCCGGTGGTCCCTCTTTCGAGAAGAAGAGAGGCTCGAGCTTCGGGTGTCCGTGCTTCCGGAGCCCGGCTTCTACCAGGGCCGGACCGCCGACGGGATCGACTATCGGCAGATCGCTCTGCTGCACGGAGCGGATTGCCTCGCTTCGACCGTGCTCCAGACTTGCGCGTACTGGGGGACCGTCGAAGGCTGTCGTTTCTGCGGCATCGGGCTCTCCCTCCGCCGCGGCCAAACGGTCGCCGTCAAGCAAGCGCGCCATCTGGCCGAGGTCGCGCGCGCGGCCCGCGAGGAAGGGGCGGCTCACGTGACCCTGACCTCCGGGACCACCAGGGACCGCGCGCAGGAGGTCAGCCTGTCGCTGCAGGCGGCGCGGGCCGTGCGGCAGTCTTCCGGTCTGCCGGTTCACGTTCAGCTCATGCCGCCCCTCTCCAGGGCCCGCATGGAGCAGTTGCGGGACGCCGGGGTCGCGACGCTCGGCATTCATCTGGAATCTCTCGATCCGCGGGTGCTGGAAAGGGTGTCTCCCTGCAAGGCCGCGCTCTCCGCGGAGGCGTACGTCCGGGCCTGGAAGGACGCGGTTGCCGTGTTCGGACGAAATCAGGTGAGCACCTTCCTGCTCCTGGGCCTCGGCGAACGGGCAGCCGGCCTGCGGGAAGGTTGCCGCCGGATCGCCGAGCTGGGGGTCTATCCCTACCTCGTCCCTTTTCGTCCGATTCCGGGCACGCCGCTCGAGGACGCGAGGCCCGCGGACGTCGCGGCGGCCAGGGAAGTCTACGAGGAGGTCGCCGGGGTCCTCGATGAATACGGTCTCTACTGGAGGGACGCCGAGGCCGGGTGCGTGCGGTGCCGCGGCTGCTCCGCGCTGCCGGACTATCAGGACGCGCTTTTCCGCGGCCGGCGCGAAGGCGCGGGGGCCGACGACGCCGTCCTGGAGGTGGTCCGCTCCGGGCCGTCTCTGGAGGCGTGCTTTGCGATCCGCCGCGAGGTGTTCGTGCGGGAACAGGGATTTTTCGCGCAGACGGACCGGGACGATCTCGACGAATCATCCGTCCATATTCTGGCCCGGAGGGGAGACCAGGGCCTGGGAACGGTCCGGATCACGCCCGTGGGGGGCGGCCTTTGGCTCGGGAGCCGCCTGGCCGTGCTCCCGGCACACCGCGGCGGGTTGGGCGGACGCCTCGTCCGCAAAGCGGAGGAAGAGGTGCGGCGGCGAGGGGGGGAGCGCTTTGTCGCGTACATTCAACTGCCTCGGGTCGCTTTTTTCCGCAGGTGCGGGTGGCGCTGCCTGGAGGAAGTCCCGGATTACCACGGCAAGCCGCACGTGCTGATGGAGGCGCCGGGAGCGGGCGGTTCTGCAGGTTGCGTTCGGTCGGATCTCGCCTGTCTTTCGCATTGAGCGGAAAACGGAAGATGATCAGGGAAGAAACTGCAGGTCTGCCGGAAGCGGGAGCCGGCGGCCGGAAGGTCCCCGGGCCCTCCGCTCTGGCCGAGCTGGTCCGGGAGCTCCTGAATTTTCCGGGGATCCGCAGGAAGGAAGCGATCGGCCCGGTGCTCCGGGCTCTGGAGAGCGTGACGGACTACGGGCGGACCGTCGTCGGCCCGGGCGACGACGCGGCCGTGCTCCGGCTCGAAGGCACAACCGGCCCTTATCTGCTGATGGCGGCCGACAGCATCGTTCCGGCCCTGATCGAAGCGGACCCTTACCGTGCGGGACGAGCCGCGGTCCTGGTCAATGCGAACGACATCTACGCCATGGGAGGAAGGCCGTTGGCTATGGTGAACGTCCTCGGCGGCGTCGTCCGGGAGCGGCAGGCAGAGATTTGCCGGGGCATGGCGGACGAGTGCCGGAGGCTTCGGGTCCCGATGGTGGGCGGCCACCTCGCGCCCGAGGAAGGCGGGGCGTTCCTGGCGGTGAGCGTCCTCGGGGAGGCCCGGGCCCTTCTCGTCGACAGCCGGGCAACGCCAGGCCAGGACGTCGTGCTCGCTCTGGATCTCAGGGGCGAACGCTGGGGCGACGCCATCCTCAATTGGGACTCCCATGCGGGCAAGGGGGCGGACACGCTGCTGGCAGACCTCGGGGTCCTCTGTTCCCTTGCGGAGCGAGGACTCTGCAGTGCCTGCAGGGACGTGAGCAACGCGGGCATCGTGGGCACCCTCGCCATGCTTCTGGAGCGAGCCGGCCTGGGCGCCCGGATCGACCTGGGCTCGATCGCCGTGCCGCCGCCGTTCGGTCTGGGCGATTGGTTGAGGGTCTATCCCAGCTTCGGCTTCGTGCTGGTCTCGGCTGCGGCCGGCCTGAGGGAGACGCTGCGCGCGTTCTCCGACCGCGGCATCTGGGCTGCAAGGATCGGCCGCACGGACGGCACGGGCCGGCTCCGTGTCTGCCTCGATGGGGAGGAGGCCGTCGCTTTCGATTTCTCCGTGGGGCGCATCCTGAACCCTTGCCCGTGAGTGAACGAACATGCGGCTACCGCCGAATGCTCCCGCCATGCCCTCCTGGCTCGGCCAGGACCTGGAAGCGATCCGCCGGCTGATGCAAAGCGAGCTTCCGGCCCCGCTGCATCCGTTCATGCAGGGCCTGGGCTACGATCTGCCGGGGCGTCACGATTTCCCCTTGCGGCCCTTTCTGCTGCTGTCTGCCGCGCGGCATTACGGCCGGAGCGGAGACCGGCCGATCCGGCTGGGCGCGGCGGTCCAGATGATCCACGTGGCCTCTCTCCTCCACGACCGCTTGGGGCAGACCCCTCCTGCCCCGGGCCCGGCCGACGATCCGAACGGAGCTGCGGCCGGGCACCGCCGTGAATCCACCGACATCCTCCTCGGAGATTATCTGTTCGCGAAAGCCTCGCAGGTCGTGGTCCGGGACGGCGACGAGTGCATCATCCGCGACATGATCCGGACGTCTGCCGAAAGCGCGGAAGCCAAGGCCCGAATCGTGGGCCTGGACGAGCCGGCGCTCGGCCTGGGGCCCAGGCATTGCTTCGAAGCCTGTGCCGAAAAGCTCTCCCTGCTGCTTTCCCTGAGCCTGCGAACGGGCGCCCTGCTCGGAGAGACCGTGCCGGAGGAGGTGCGGGCCCTGTCCGAATACGGCCGCTTGCTGGGCAGGACCTTGCGGATATTCGACGACCTCCGTTTCTGGAAGCAGCCCGAGGAGGCAGACTCCTGCCCCGCGGCCGAGAGGGCTCTGGCCCACCCTCTCATCGTTCTCTGGGAAGAAGAGGGGAGAGAGGCCTGGGAAGGGGCCCGGCGGGAGCTGTCGCGTCCGGAGCGGACGGCTTTTGAGTCGCTGCGGGAGAGGCTGCTGAGAGGCGGCTGGCTGGAGGCGTCGGCCCGGGAAGCCGGCCGGGAGGCGGCGTCTGCGGCCGAACGGCTGGCGGACCTCGCGCCCACTCCCGAGAGGAATCTCCTGCAGGAGCTGGCCAGAAGAATAGGTGAAAGTGCAGTCTGGAGGTGCCTCGAATGAGGGCCATGGTCCTTGCGGCCGGCAGGGGAGAACGCCTCCGGCCCTATACGGATCGCGTGCCGAAACCGATGATCCAGGTGGATGGAAAGCCGCTCATCCACTATACGCTCTCCTACCTGAGAAGCTCCGGGTTCAGGGAAGTCGTGGTCAATCTCCACCACCTCGGACACGTCATCCGCGATTACCTGGGAGACGGCTCGGCCTGGGGCCTCCGGATCCTGTACTCGTTCGAGCGGGTCCTGCTCGGCACCGGCGGAGGCATCCAGAAGGCTGCGCCCTTCCTGGTCCAGGGGCCCTTCGTGGTCATGAACGCGGACATCCTCGTGGAGTTGGACCTGCGGGAGGTCCTGCAGTTCCACAGGGAGCGCCAGGCGGCGGTCACCATGGTCCTCAGGGAGGATCCGGAGGTGGAGCGGTTCGGTGCCATCGAGATCGATTCGCGAGGCCGGGTCAGGGAGTTCCTGGGAAAGCTCGGGGCACCGGGGGTGCGCCGCAGGCGGCTCATGTTCACCGGACTCCACGTCCTGGAGCCCGCGGTGTTCGCGTACATGCCTTCGGAGGTTCCGGCGTTCAGCATCACGGACGTCTACGTGGCCATGCTGAAGGCAGGGGAGCGGATCTTCGGTTACGAGATGAAAGGCTTCTGGACCGACCTCGGGACGCCGGAGCGCCTCCGCAGATTGGAGCGAATGGTGGCCACACAGGAGGTCCCGCTCCCCCGGCTCAGAGGCTGACGATAAACGGCCATCTGCGGCGTCTGTTGCGAGCGAAGCGAAGCAATCCCCGCGCACAATCGTGAGACCGGCCAACGGTAGCCGTGGGTTTCCTCGTCGCTCAGGCTCCTCGGAACAGGCCTCAGAGCTTCGCCTGCCCTGCATCTGGCCATTTCTCACTAGCCTCTCGAAAGGGTGTTTTTCGGCACCCTCCTCTTCGGAAGGGGCAGCAGCGAGCGGGATCAGGAGTCGTTGGACGAGGATCCCGCCTGATGAAGAAAGGTCTTGACCTGCTTGCGCAGGTCCGTGCTCAGGTCGAGGAACGCCACGCCTGCCCGGAAGGCGAAGGGGCTTCCCGGCGGCGCCTTGTCATACCATACGACTCGGCCCTTGATGAGCAGAGGCTCCCCCTCCCTCGGCAGCTCGATTTCCAGCAGGCACTGCTCGAAGGCGAGTACGTCGGGTCGAAAGATGTGAAGACCGTTGTGCTCGACCGTGTTCGTCAGCAGGGAGATGCCGTGCCTCGAGATGTCGTAGAGCCGGCCGGTGTGGAACGTGGGAGGACCGGGGTCCGGGCGGGAAGGAAGGTAGATGCGGAAACGCAGGGGCAGGTCCAGCCGATGTCTGCTCGATTGGCGGCGTTCCTTGGACACTCCGATGTTTCCTTTTCTGCTCAGCTCCCTTCAGATAGATCGGGCGTACCCAGGCCGGGAAGCTCGTTCTGCCGGTCCCAGCGGCGGTACTCCTCCTCGACCTTCTCCAGCCAGCGCCTCTCGGTTTCCTTGTTGTCAAACCTGAGCAGGCTCCAGGTCTTTTCGTCTCCGTCGGCCGGCTCGCGGTAGACCTTGTGGGGCGGCACGACTTCGATCCTGCCTCGGCGATTGAAGATGTACCATCCTCGCAGGTAGACGCCGCGGAACAGAGGCACCTCGGCCACGGCCACCAGCTCGGAGTCCGAACCTTCGATCTTGTAGAACTGAATGGCATCGCCTGCCATGGAACGCCCCATTGCCTCCATGGAATGCATAGAGTGTTAAAAGGAGAAGCTCGTGTCCAGGCTCGGGCAGACCAGGAGCAGCCCACCCAGGGAGCCGGCTTCCGCTTCCCAGGCATGCAGAAGGTTGCGGAACGTTCCCTGCACGAAGCGCTCGGTCAGCATGCGCCTGCGCCTGCGGAAGGAGACGACCCGCGGCGGCTCCTCCGGAATGCCTACCCGTTTTCCGGTGTCCAGGATCGCTCTCTGGAGCCCTCCGATTTCATCGACCAGGCCCAGCTCCATGGCCTGCCTGCCCGTGTAGATCTTGCCGTCAGCGAGGCCTTCCAGGCGTTCCCGGTCCGTGCCTCTCCCCGCGGCCACGGCGTCGAGAAACTGACCGTAGACGTCGTCCGAGACGCCCTGCAGGAACTGCTCTTCTCGGGGGGTCATCTCTCGAAAGGGTGAGCCCACGTCCTTGTACTGGCCGCTCTTGATCACCGAGCTTGAGACGCCGATCTTGGTGAGGAGGCCCTGAATATTGCGCACGTGCATCACCACGCCGATGCTGCCCGTGAGGGAGCCCGAGTTGGCGTAGATCCGGTCTGCGGCGCTCGCCACGTAGTAAGCGCCCGAGGCGGCAACGGAACCGAGAGAGGCGATGACCGGTTTCTGCTCGCGTGCCCTGCGCACCGCCTCGTAGATCTCCTGCGAAGGCACGACCGCTCCTCCGGGCGAATCCACGCGCATCAGGATCGCCTTGACGCTCGGGATCTTCCGGAGCTTCTCGATCTCATCCACGTAGGGCTTCGAGGACAACAGCAAGCCCCGGATTTCCACGAGACCGAGGACCCGTTTGTGAATGCGAACCGTGATTCTCTCGAGCATGAGGCGATCATACTGGCAAGCCTTTCGGGTTGTCAATTGCGCGGGTTCTCACGTATCGGGTCCATGATCCGTACCTCGGAGTGCGGGGGTGCCCCGCCTCGCTCGTCGAGGGCTCAGAACGTCCCGGCCGCATCGTTCCTCGTCCCGGCTTGATGGGTTCCTTTGGGTTGTGCTATTTTTGCGTGGCGAAGTCGTTGCCTCGGGACGGCCAAGGGAAGAGGGGACGCCGTCCCGACGCGTTTTCGGACGGAGAGCGCGGGTGAAGAAGGTCGAACGGAAAGAAGTGGAGCACGTTGCCCGGCTGGCCCGGATCGAGCTCAGCGAACAGGAGAAGGATCTCTACTCCGAACAGCTGAGCGCGATCCTGGGGTTTTTCGATCGCCTCCAAGAGGTGGATACGGAGCAGGTGCCGCCGACCTCGCACGTGCTGGAATTGACGAACGCCTTTCGTGCAGACGAGCTGCATGCCTCTTGCAAGTCCGAGGAGATCCTGGCGAACGCCCCGGATGCTTTCGGGCCGTTCTTCCGGGTCCCCCGCATACTCGATTGAATCCCGAAAAAAACCGAAAATGACTGCCGGGGCGGCAGGGGACGGGTCGATGGTCCTGCACGAAGAGACGATTCACGGCCTGCACGACAAGCTGGTGCGGCGGGAAATCAGCTCGGAGGAAGTCACGAGATGCTTTCTCGAGCGCATGGCCCGGTGGAACGCCCGTCTCAACGCCTACGTCACGATGACGGATCGGCTCGCGCTGGATCAGGCCCGGGAGGCAGACCGGAGGCTCGCCAGGAGTCGGGAAGTCGGCCCCCTTTGCGGCGTTCCCCTGGCGCTCAAGGACGTCCTGTCCACCCGCGGGACACGGACCACCTGCGCATCCCGCATCCTCGAGAGGTTCGTTCCGGTGTTCGATGCCACGGTGGTCCGCAAACTGCGAGAGGGCGGAGCGGTGTTCCTGGGGAAGACCAACATGGACGAGTTTGCCATGGGGTCTTCCACGGAGAACAGCTGTTTCGGCCCGAGCCGCAACCCTTACGATCCGGAGCGGGTGTGCGGCGGGTCGAGCGGAGGATCGGCCTGCGCCGTGGCCGCGGACCTGTGTGCGGCCGCGCTCGGGAGCGACACCGGCGGCTCGGTCCGGCAGCCGGCTTCCCACTGCGGCGTGGTGGGGCTGAAGCCCACGTACGGTCGGGTGAGCCGGTTCGGCCTGGTCGCGTTCGCCTCCTCTCTGGACCAGATCGGGCCTCTCACCAAGGACGTGACCGATTGCAGCCTCCTGCTCCAGGCGATTTGCGGGTACGACCCTTGCGATTCGACCAGCGTGAAGGAAGAAGTCCCCGATTTTTCCCGCTTCCTCACCGGAGAGGTCAAGGGGATGCGGTTGGGCGTGCCGCGCGAGTTCTTCGCGGGCGGGCTCGATCCGGACGTGGAGGGAGCGGTGCGCAAGGGAATCGAGACGCTCGCAGGAATGGGAGCGGTCCCGGTCGAGCTGAGTCTGCCGCACACGCAGTACGCGGTGCCCGTCTACTATCTCATCGCCCCGGCGGAGGCCAGCTCCAATCTGGCGCGCTACGACGGCGTGAAGTACGGGTATCGAGCCAGGGGGCCTTTTCGCAACCTGATCGAAATGGTGCGGAAGACCCGCTCGGAGGGCTTTGGCCCGGAGGTGAAGCGGCGCATCATGCTGGGCACCTATGCGCTCAGCTCGGGCTACTACGACGCGTACTACCGCAAGGCCCAGCAGGTCCGGACCCTCATCCGCCGGGACTTCGCCGCTGCATTCGAGCAGTGCGACGTCATCGTGGCGCCGACGTCCCCGACCCCTGCTTTTCGGATCGGCGAGAAGGCCGAGGATCCTCTGCAGATGTACCTCTCGGACATCTTCACCGTTTCGGTGAATCTGGCCGGGCTTCCGGGAATCAGCGTCCCCTGCGGGATGAGCCGCGACGGGCTCCCGATCGGCTTGCAGATTCTGGGCAGGCACTTCGACGAGGGCACGGTCCTCAGGGCGGCCTTCGCCTTTGAGCAGCAATCAGGATCGGGCCGCAGGCGGCCACCGATCTCGTGAGGCAAATACGCCCGGTTTCCACGGATCGCTCCTCCCGGGCGGCTGAAAACCGGCAACCGGCAACTGGGGGGCGGGGAGGGGCTTATGGATTACGAGGCGGTCATCGGGCTGGAGATCCACGCGCAGCTCCTGACGCAGAGTAAGATTTTCTGCGGCTGCTCCACCCGGTTCGGGGCCGATCCCAACAGCCAGACCTGTCCGATCTGCACCGGGATGCCCGGCGTGCTGCCGGTGCTGAACCGCAAGGTGGTGGAGCTCGCCATCCGGACCGCTCTCGCCCTGCACGGAGAGATTGCGCCCCGCTCGGTATTCGCGCGGAAAAATTACTTCTATCCGGATCTCCCGAAAGGATACCAGATCTCGCAATACGAGCTTCCCCTTTCCTCGGGGGGCTTTGTGGAGATCGAGGTCGAAGGGGAGAGGAGGCGGATCCGGATATGCCGCATCCACATGGAGGAAGACGCGGGCAAGCTCGTCTATGAAGGGACCATGGAGACCACGGAGTCGAGCCTGGTCGACCTGAATCGCACGGGCGTGCCCCTGATCGAGATCGTGACCGAACCGGAACTGCACACCCCGGAGGAGGCGGGTGCGTTCCTGCGGAAGCTGCGCAGCGTTCTCCGGTACCTGGGCGTGTGCGACGGAAACATGGAGCAGGGGAGCTTCCGCTGCGATGCCAACGTATCCCTCAGGCCCCGCGGGACCGAAGGGCTGGGCGTCAAGGCCGAGCTCAAGAACATGAACTCCTTCCGCTTTGTCGAGCGGGCCCTGGAGTACGAGATCGACCGACAGCGCGAGGTCCTCGAGGACGGCGCCGCGGTCGTCCAGGAGACGCGCCTCTGGGACTCCGCACGCCAGGTGACGATCGGGATGAGGGGCAAGGAGGAAGCGCACGACTACCGCTACTTTCCGGACCCGGACCTCGTCCCCTGCGTTCCGGACCCCCTCTGGGTGGAGGAGGTCCGCGGGGAGCTTCCGGAGCTGCCCGACGAGAAGCAGGCCCGATTCGTCCGGCAGTACGATCTGCCCGGCTATGACGCGGCCCTCCTCACCTCGAGCGCCGAGTTGGCCGACTATTTCGAGCGCGCCGTGAGGGAGCTGCCGAAACCCAAGATGCTGAGCAACTGGATCCTTTCCGAGCTGCTGCGAGAGCTGAACAGAGAGGATTTGGAGATCGAGCAGTGCCCGGTCCTTCCGGAACAGCTCGCCCGGCTGCTCGCGCTCATCGACCAAGGACAGATCAGCGGGAAGATCGGGAAGCAGGTCTTCGAGGAGATGATGAAGACCCGGAAGGACCCCGAGACGATCGTCAGGGAGAAGGGGTGGGTGCAGATCCAGGACCGGGAGGAGCTCGAGCGCGTCATCGAGCGCATCCTGGAGGAGAACCCCGGAGAAGTGGAGCAGTATCGGAAAGGGAAGGAGAAGCTCCTGGGATTCTTCGTCGGTCAGGCCATGAAGGCTACCCGCGGACAGGCCAGTCCCAAGCTGGTGAACGAGATCCTGAGCGCCCGTCTGAAGCCGGGAGAGCAGTAGGAAACAGATGAAGAGCTTGAAGCGAACCGGGCCTCGAACGAAGACGGTGAAATACGATCCGCCTTACCAGACTTTCTCCTGGAAGGGAGACAGGCTGGACCTGCTGGACCAGCGGCTCCTGCCGAACCAGGAGAGATACTTCGAATGTCGCACGGGAGCCGACGTCGTGGAGGCCATTCGTCAGATGGTGATCCGGGGCGCGCCGGCCATCGGGATCGCGGCGGCCTACGGTTGCGTCCTGGAGGCGCTGCGGATCGAGCAGGACGAGGTCGGAGCGTTTCAACGGGCGCTGGAGCGCTTCTCCAGGCAGATGGAGGAAGCAAGGCCCACGGCGGTCAATCTCCGGTGGGCGCTCGAGCGCATGCGCGCCGTCGGCCTGCGCTCGGGCTGGAAACGCGTTCCGGATATCCGCAAGGCCCTGGCCCGGGAGGCCCGCAGGATCCACGCCGAAGATCTCGAGGCGAATTGGAGAATGGGGCAGGCCGGCAGCCGCCTCGTCCCCCGGCGATCGAAGATCCTGACGTACTGCAACGCCGGCACCCTGGCGACCGGCGGTTACGGTACCGCTGCCGGCGTGATCCGGGCCTGCTGGCGGCGCGCCCAGACGGTCGAGGTCTTCGCCTGCGAGACCAGGCCGTTTCTGCAGGGCGCCCGCCTCACCGCCTGGGAGCTCATGCGGGAAGGGATCCCGGTGACCCTGATCACCGACAACATGGCCGGATACCTGATGGGGGCCGGCCGGATCGATTGTGTGATCGTGGGAGCGGATCGGATCGCAGCCAACGGGGACGTGGCGAACAAGATCGGCACCTACGGCCTCTCGGTGCTCGCCCGCAAGCACAAGATTCCGTTCTACGTGGCTGCGCCGGTTTCGACCATCGATTTCGCGTGTCCCTCAGGGAGGGAGATTCCGATCGAAATCCGGGACGCTGGCGAGGTGACGCACATGGCCGGAGTAGCGATCGCTCCGCAGGGATGCCGGGCCCTCAACCCGGCCTTCGACGTGACCCCTCACGGGCTGATCTCGGCCATCGTCACGGAGGGGGGGGTCATCCGGCCCCCGTATCGCACCCGCCTGCGGAAACTGAAGAAGTAGGGGCGACCGGCGGTCGCCCTGCCAGAGGAAACCGGTCCCTGCTGGGGGGGGACCGGGGGGTCGCCCCTACCCGAGCTGACACCCGACACCTGGTCTTCAAATGCTGGAGCCCTCGCCTTCCCCGTGCTCTGCCTCAGCCGGCTCTTCGTGCGTGGTCTCATCGGCCTCGGGCGGACTCTGCTCGGGGTTTGCCTCGGGCTCGGTCTGCGGCTCCATCTGGGGATCCTGAACCTCAGGCTCTCCGCTCTCCGGTTTTTCAGCCTGGGGCTGGGCCTGTCCCTGCGGCTTCTGCATCATGCCGAGGAGGGCCCGGATTTCCGTGAGAGCCTTTTGCGCCTGGACCTGCAGGTCTCCGGAGGAGTGCATCGAGATCTGCTCCAGATTGAGCAGTGCCAGCTTCAACTCGAGAGCCAGCCGGGTGCTCATCGCCTGCTCGCGGGACGCGACGAGCGAATCCACCTTCGTCCGCAGCTCTCTGTACTCCTGGTTGCGGAGCCGCTCCAGAGGCACGCTCACGTCCCGGAAGAGCACGTAGCTGAAGCCGAACGAGATGAAGGCGGCCAGGAGCGCCAAGGTCACCAGAAGGCGAAGGGCGCGCAGGTGCTTTCCGATTTCGGGATCCATAGGCTTCCTCCTTTCGAGTCTCTCTAGAGGGGTGGCCAAGTCTATGAAGCAGGGCCTCTGAAGTCAACAACCGCGGTTGACAAGCGACCGCGGTTTCATTACGGTTGAACACTTCAGAGGTGTCGGGTTGCCGGATGAAGGGTAGGTGAGGTCGAGAAAGGAAAGGACATCATGGGCAAGATCGTGGATCAGTTCACCAAGAACGCCACAGAGGAGGTGCGCGTCTCCATCACCGAGTTCAGGGGCCACCAGCTCATCGACTTCAGGATCTACGTCGAGCCAAAGGATGGAGGAGAGAGGAAGCCCACCAAGAAGGGCATCACGATCAACGTGAACCTGTACCCGAAGCTGAAGAAGGCCATCCTTAAGGCGGAAAAAGAGCTCATCAAGGAAGGGCTCATCGAGGAAGAGGCCCTCGAACAGATTACGAACGAAGACGCGTCCTGACCGGCACAGGACTCCTGCCTGCAGACACTTGCTCCACCCGTCCCTTGAAACCAAACCCGATTCTCTGCGATCTATCGTGGTAGGGTCCATGCGCTGAGGTCAGGCGGCGAAGCCTTTCTCAACAGCCTGGCGGAAAAGGAGTCTGCGCGATGAGAACGTTGGCCTTGGTATTGGGACTGCTGGCGTTCTGGTTTCTGCTGCAGACCGTGATCCTTCCCAGGTTCGGCATCTCGACCTGACTGCGTCCGGCCTGTCGGACCGCGTCGCGGTCCATGCAAGGCCCGGGTGACGGGGAGCGAGCACCCGTTTCTTTACCCAACAAGGAGAGGATGGAAATGGACGAACTTCAGGGAAAGGATGTTCGGCATTTTTCCGATACCACCTTCGACAAGGAGGTGGTGCAGACGCCAGGCCCTGTCCTCGTCGACTTCTGGGCTCCGTGGTGCGGGCCCTGCAAGATCATCGGCCCGGTGGTGGAGGAGCTCGCCGTGCAGTACAAGGGCCGCTTGCAGGTCGGCAAGGTGAACGTGGACGAGAATCCGAACGTGGCCTCCCGGTTCGGTATCCGCGGCATTCCCACCCTCATGCTCTACAAAGGCGGAAAGCTCGTGGAACAGGTGGTGGGCGCCGTGCCGAAGGCTCAGCTCCAGAAACTCATCGAAAAATGGCTTGATCCGGTCGCTTGACGGACCGCTGGCCGCGATCAGGTCCAGATGGACCCCAGGCGACATCACTCGCTGAAACTCTGGAACACCTTCGGGATCGACGCCAGGGCGAGCGGCTGCGTGCAGGCGCACACCCTGGACGATCTGCGAGCCGCGATCGATCTGGGCGCCCGGTTCGAGCGGATGCTGGTGCTCGGGGGCGGCAGCAACGTGCTGTTCGTCCGTGACTTCGACGGCCTCGTGGTGCGGATCGAGCTCAGGGGGATCCGCGTTCTCAGCGAAGACGCGCAGTGGATCGAGATCGAGGTTGCGGCCGGGGAGAGCTGGCCGGAGCTGGTCGCTGGGTGCGTGGAGAGAAGCTGGGGAGGCCTCGAGAATCTTTCCCTCATACCCGGAACGGCGGGCGGGGCTCCGGTCCAGAACGTGGGGGCCTACGGGGCGGAGCTGAAGGACGTTCTCCTCTGGGTCGCCGGGATCGATACGGAAAGCGGCCGGATCCGCTCCCTGAGCAACGCGGAGTGCCTGCTGGGGTACCGGGCGAGCATTTTCAAAGGGGAGCTGAAGGGAAGGTTCGTGATCACCTCGGTCGCCTTGCGCTTGTCCAAGTGCCCGGTGATGAACACGAGCTACGAGTCTCTGGCGGCCGAGCTCTGCGGACCCGGCAACAGCTCGGTCACGCTTCTGGATGTGTCTCGAGCCGTCTGCCGCCTGCGCAAGAGGAGGATCCCGGATCCGGGAGAGCTGGGCAATGCAGGGAGCTTCTTCAAGAATCCCGAGGTCTCCGCAGGGACCCTGGACGCCTTGAGGGAGCGCTTTCCCTCCCTTCCCGCACATCCTTCCCCTGCGAGCTGCTTCCGGATCCCCGCCGGCTGGTTGATCGAGCAGTGCGGATGGAAGGGAAAGCGGGTGGGCTCCGCGGGCGTGTACGAGAAGCATGCGCTGATTCTGGTGAATTACGGGGGCGCCACAGGGCGCGAGGTGCTGGATCTGGCCCGGCGCATCCAGGATTCGGTGCGCGAGCGCTTCGGGATCGGTCTGGAGCCCGAGGTGCAGATCGTCTGAATCAGTTGTCAGTTCTCGGCTCTCAGTTGTCAGGAAGAGGGGAGAACAGAGAGGGTGGCAGGGATGGAGACCGGCAATGACGACCGATGACCGATGACTGACAGGTGGAACATGATCGGAGCCGCGATCCTCCTGATCGGAGACGAGTTGCTGGCCGGCGAGGTCCGGGATCTCAACGGTCCTTTCTTTGCCGAGCAGTTGACGCGCGCCGGCTTCCGCATCCGGGCGGTTCGATTCCTTGCCGACGACACGGAAGCGATCGTGCGCGAGCTGCGGGAGGCACTCGGCTGCGGCGGCCTGCTCGTGGTCTGCGGCGGACTGGGGCCCACCTCCGACGACCGGACGACCGAGGCG
This sequence comes from bacterium, assembly GCA_040756235.1. Taxonomy (GTDB): domain Bacteria; phylum Desulfobacterota; class DSWW01; order DSWW01; family DSWW01; genus JBFLZG01. The sequence goes on from JBFLZG010000100.1 coordinate 36,400, forward strand.
GTTGCCGCGGCCGTGGGCCGGGACCTCGTGCTCGAGAAGGAGCAGTGGCAGCGGATCCGCCAGATCTTCGCCTCCTTTCGAGGCCATGAGCCGCCCCCGGGAAACGAGAAACAGGCCATGGTCCCACGGGGCTCCGAAATCCTGCGCAACGGTCTGGGGACCGCTCCCGGGTACGTGATCGAGGAAGGGGACGCCGTCGTGGCCGTGCTGCCCGGCCCCCCACGGGAGAACCGGCCCATGTTGGAGGCAGAGCTGCTTCCCTGGCTGGACCGCAGAATGCCGGACCGAGGGAGGATGGTCACGCGGGTCTTTCGCGTCTTCGGCCTGGCCGAGAGTGAGGTGGGCCACCGTCTGGGCCCCCTCGAGGCCCGCTACACGCGCCTGAGGGTCGGATATCAGTTCCACTTTCCTGAGATTCTGGCCAAGCTGCGCGGTTCTTCGGAAGATCCGGCGATGCTCGACCGGGCTTCCGCTGAGCTGATGGAAGTCCTCCGGCCGCACGTCTACGGCACCGGCGCGGAGACGCTCCCCGCGGTGCTGGGCCGCGAGCTCGCTGCCCGCGGGCTCCGCATCGCCACGGCCGAGAGCTGCACCGGCGGCCTCGTGGCGAAGCTGCTCACCGACACGCCGGGCTCGAGCGGCTGGATGGAGACCGGGTGGGTCACCTACAGCAATGCGGCGAAGGAGAGATTCCTGGGCGTGCCGGCCGGCCTCCTGAGCCGGCACGGGGCCGTGAGCGAGCCCGTGGCGCTGGCGATGCTCGAAGGGGCGCTGGAGCGGTCCGGAGCGCAGGTGGGCATCGCCGTCACCGGAATCGCCGGGCCGGAAGGCGGGACTGCGGACAAACCGGTGGGCACGGTGTGCATCGCCTGGGGAAGAAGAGGCGCTCCTGCCACGGCGAAGACTTACGGATTTCATTGGGACCGGGAGTACAACAGGATGATCAGCGCCTGGGCGGCGATGTATCACCTTTACCAGGATCTGATGGTCGAGAGGTGAGAGAGGGAGGGGGAGACCGATGGAGACGAATTCCCTGCCGGAGAAGAGACCCTCGGAGACGATCGGATACCACTACATCGTCGAGGCGGCGGGCTGCGATCCGCAGATCCTCGCCAGCCCGGACGCCATGCGCGAGATTCTCACGCAGTCCGCAAAGGCGGGCGACATGACGGTCCGGACCTCGTACTTCTACCGGTTTGCTCCTTGCGGCGAGAGCGGCTCCGGCGTGAGCGGGCTGGTGATCGTCGCGGAATCCCACCTCTCCCTGCACACCTGGCCGGAAAAGGGCTACGCGGCCCTGGACGTCTTCGTCTGCGGCGAAGCGGCGAAACCCGAAGCGGCGATCCACTACATCCTGGAGAGCCTGGGCTGCAGGGACGCGCACGTCACGGAGATCAAGCGCGGCATCCAGGACGAGGACGCCTACACCCACGCCATGGTCACCTGGGACGAGACGCTCAAGAACCGCAACCCGTGAGCGCCGAACAAGAAAAACTTCTGCAAGGGAGAGGAGAAGGAGCCCGCTGGGAAAACGGCTCTCTTACAGGCCTGCCTCCCGGGTAATCTTCGACAGGAGCTTGCCCGCGTCATAGCACTCACCCGCAATCTCCCGGGCGGCCCGGCAGTGTCCGGCATAGTCCGACTCGATCTGCTCGACGGCCTGAAGCGCCTCCTCGACGCTGTTGAATGCGAACAGCCCTCGGCCGGTCGGCACGAACCGGCTGAACCCCGTCTCCTGGACGATGACCGGCCTGGCAGCAGCCAGGTAGCAGACGCTCCGGTCGCTGAACCATCCGCTCTGCGTCCTCACGACCAGGTCCTTCGATACCGAAAACTCGCCCCGACAGCCGTAGATGTAATCCTGATAGAGGTCCGGATCCCGGGACTTGGTGAGCGGGTCCACGAGAGACCAGCCTTTCTGTCGGATCAGGGCGCGCATTTCGGGTCGGGGCACTTCCATGGCCAGCTCGAACGGTCTGGAAGAGAGCTGCGGAAGATCGAGGAAGCGCGTGAAGCCGACGTGCTTGGACCAGTAATATCGCTCCCCTCGGAAGGTGATGTCCTTTCCCACGTTGTACATGCTTCCCAGGGTCGAGTAGAACCGGCCAGGCGGCGTGGCCCTGGGGCCCCACAGATCCAGCACGACCGGCGGTCGAGTCGTTTTCCAGTCGTAGCGCTCCAGCGGGATCGGGCAGCCGGGCCCTCCCAGGTTCTCGCCGTAGGTGAAATGGTGGGTGTGGGCGTCCAGAAACGCCTTGGTGGTCTCGTCCCCCTGGGCGAGCTTGATCTGCTCGAAGACCGGGTCCGTCTCGAGGTACACCCGCACCGGGCAGCTCAGGTGCTCCTCGCGGATGCGCGTGGCTCCGCAGATGTTGACCAGCCCGTCCGCTTCCCTGTAAAGCTCGAAGAGCTTCGGGCGCGTCATGCCGTAGCAGGCGTCGTGAGCAGGGTCCCAGTAGGCCCAGCGGTCTCCCAGATCGAACCGCTTCATCATGCGCCGGATCGTTTCGACTCCGTAGGTCGCGTCCTCGACGATGCTTCGGGCCCTCGGGTCGTAAGGCGGTGCGCCGGAATCCTCCACGTAGTAGACTTCGTAGCCCAGGCGCTCGAGCCCGATCAGGTGGTGGACCGCCTGCCACACGATGCCGGCCATGGGGTACTGGCCCACCAGGTGCAGCAGCAGAAGCTTCTTGCGACGACCCATGCTTTCACCCGCCTCTTTCCGCCATTCCGGCGCAAGCCGGATCGGAGTCCGGGGCGGGCCGGAAGCCGGTCCCTCCCGGCGCACTCCGGGATCCATTCCCTACCACGCTGCTGGATCCCGGCTCCCACGCGCTTCCGCACACGCGCCGGGATGACGAATCACAGACTGAACTGAGTCCGGTACAGAGCAGCAAAGTGGCCGCCTCCGTCCATGAGCTGCGAGAAGGGACCCTCCTCCACGATGCGGCCGTCGCGCAGCACGACGACCCGGTCGGCCTGCCGCACCGTGGAGAGCCGGTGCGCGATGATGAAGATCGTCCTGCCCGAGAAGAGCCGCTCGAGGCCCTGCATGATGAGCGCCTCGGTCTCGGCGTCCACAGAGGAGGTGGGCTCGTCCAGAATGAGGATCGGTGCGTTGCGCAGGATCGCTCTGGCGATGGTGAGGCGCTGCCGTTCTCCCTCGGACAGCGTGGCCCCCTGTTCGCCCACGACCGTCTTGTACCCCATGGGGAACCGTTCGATGGTCTCGTGGATGCGGGCCAGCTTCGCCGCCGCCACGACCTCGTCCGGAGCGGCATCGGGCCGGCCGTAGGAGATGTTCTCGGCTACCGTCACGGGGAAGACGAGGGGCGGCTGGAGCACCATGGCGATCTGCCGCCGGAGGTCCTTGAGCACGAAATCGCGCACGTCCGCGCCGTCGATCTTCACGCGCCCCGCCTGCGGGTCGTAGAAGCGGGCCAGGAGGCTCACCAGCGTGGACTTGCCTGCCCCGGTCGGCCCGACGATGGCGATGGTCTGACCCCGGCGCACATGCAGGCGCACATCTTGGAGCACCGGACGATCGGGCACGTAGCGGAAGGAGACGTCCTCGAAGGAGACCTCTCCCCGTGCGCCCGCGGAGGCAAAGGTGCGGGTGCCCTCTTCCATGCCTCTTTCCACTTCCAGGATCTCGAACACCCGTCCGACCCCGGCCTTGGCCCCTTGGATGAGGCCCCATGTCTGGCTGATGCTGTTGATCGGACCGTAGAGAGAGGCGAGGTACGACGTGAAGACCACGATCTCGCCGATCGTCAGGACGCCGGAGAGGACGTGACGGGCGCCGACCCAGACCACGACGGCGGTTCCGAGGGCAATGACTACGTTGACCATGCCGGAGTACAGGGTCTGTAAGGTATAGAGCCGCAGGCTCGCGGCCAGGCTCTGATGGCTCGCCGCCATGAAGCTGCGGTGCTCTTCCTCCTCCTTGGTGAAGGCCTGGATGACCCGGATCGCGGACATGGCTCTCTGCACCACGGAGTAGACGGCGCTTTCCCGCTCGCGCGCGTAGGTCGCCGCCCGGGAGATGCGGGAGCCCATGAGGCTGATGGACAGGAAGAGCACGGGACAGACGCCCAGGGCGAGGACCGTCAGCTCCCAGTCGAGGCGGACCATGATGAAAAACATGCCGAGCAGAAGGAGGAGCGCGGACAGGATGGGGAACAGCCCGTTCATCGTCAGGGTCTGGATCGCGTACGTGTCGGCGGTGACCCGGTAGAGGAGATCGCCCACCTGCTGGCGGCTGTGGAAGTCCAGAGAGAGGCGCTGGAGATGGTTGTACAGTTCGCTCCGCAGGTCGTTGACCATCCTTTGCCCGATGCGGATGGTCGTGAAGTTGTTCAGCACCGAAAGGGCGCCCAGGAGCACGTAGACCAGCACCAGGGCCAGGCAGGCGCCGGCCAGGAGTCGGCCTGCCGGCCAGGCAGATACGGCCCCCCACTCCAGGGGTTTGCCGCCGAGCACGTGGTCGATGACCACCTTGAGCGGCCACGGCTTCGCCAGCTCCAGGAGGCTGATGAGAAAGACCTGCGCCAGCGCCGTAACGAAGGCGAGCCGGTAAGGCCAGAGGTAAGCAAGGATGCGACGGCCCGGAAGCGTCATGGCATTTCAGGAACGCCGCCCGGGAGCCGTGGGTCGAGGCGGCGTAAGGTTGATCTTCTTGGCCGTGATCTCCACCGCGTGTTGGAGCGTCTTGCCCAACCGGAAGTTCTGGCGGAAGATCGCCGCTGCATGGAGGACGCCGACCAGGGAAGCGACCCGGGCGAACCCGGACGCGCCCAGCGCGATTCCCCCGATGACCAGGAGGAGGTAGCCGAGCAGAACGAGGATGGAAAGGCGGGTCATGCGGAAGACGCACTTGACGCGGAGCAGCCTCTTGGCCCCCCCATGGTTCTCGGTGATGACCCGGATGAAGGCCTTGGACCAGATGCCGCGATAGACCGTCAGGTCCCAGGGCTTCCACCCTTGATCCGGAAGAAGGAAGTACTTGCGGGGCAGCAGAAACTCCATGAGCCCCTGAATCAGGCTTTCTTTCTCCCGGCCCTCCTCGGACCAGTAGACCAGCGAGAGCGACCGCTCGAGCCACGACGCCTCCGGCTTCTGGGCGTCTCTCTCGTAGCGGATCGGCTCGACTCCGGATACGCCGCGGATCCTCCAGCGATAGCGCGACAGGCTGCGCACCAGAGGACCGAGATAGACCAGCACGGCAATGAGGAGCCGGGCGCGGACTCCGCGGAAGCGCGGGTCCAGGGGTGCCCGCATGGCGCTGCCGAAGCACCAGCCGATCGAGACCGCCAGCGGCAGGGCCCCCAGGAGGAGGTACCCTCCGGCGAGCAGCCCATACGCCAGCAGCAGGCAGGCCGCAAGGTTCCATTCCAGCGTGAGCGGCAGGTAGGCCAGCAGGTTGGAAGGGGACTCGTAGAGGGTCTGGAAGAGCCCGCGGCCGAAGACCCCCGAGTAGATGACCGGCCTGTGGGAGAACAGGTGCGTGGTGAGGTTCCCGTAGATCCTGCCCAGCCAGCGCGCCTGCCCCAGCAAGTTGAAGCGGTAGGGGTGCTTGAAGTACACGAGGGCCTCGGCCTTCCCGTACCCTCTCTGCTGGGCCAGGTAGGCCTTGATCGTGTTGCGCCGGAAATGCCAGACCACCGCGGCAGGGCAGAAGCCGATCGTGTAGCCGGCGTTCTGCAGGCGCCAGCAGAGGTCCACGTCGTCGGCGGCCGCGCGGAACAGGGCGTCGAAACCGTTGATCTCCAGGAGCGCCGAGCGCCGGAACGCCATGTTGCAGCCGGCGATGTGCTCGGCCACCTCGTCATTGAGGAGCACGTACGTCGGCCCCCCCGGGGAGACGGCCACGCAGGCGGGCACCAGCGTCTCCTCGCGCGGACAGAGGTTGGGACCTCCCACGGCGGACAGATGGGAGGAGAGCATCTTGGCCACGATGTACGTGAGCCAGTCCGGATCGGCCGTGCAGTCCGAGTCCGTGAAGGCGACGATTTCCCCTCGAGCCGCCGTGATGCCGGCGTTGCGCGCGACGCTGAGCCCCTGGTTCTCCTGGTCGATGATGCGGACGTCCCGGTACCTGCGGGCGATCTCCAGGGTGCCGTCGGTGGACCCGTCGTTCACCACGACCACTTCGTAGTTGGGATAGTTCAGCCCCTGGAGCGAGACCAGGCACGCGTCCATGGTGCGCTCGGCGTTGAAGGCGCACACCACGACCGAGACCTTCGGATAGTGGCTGAGGGAGACGGAGATCGGCCGCGCGTAGTGGCGCTTGACCGAGGCATAGGCAGGCTTCTGTCTGCGCTGCCGGTCCACGAGGCCGAAAGCCCACTCCTGCACGTCGTAGCCCCCCGTGAACCATTCATCGGTCCAGGAGAAGACCACCGTTCCCGCGACTCCCATTTCATAGCTTGCCTGGAGCTGCCAACCCAGGATGTCGGCCTGGGCCTGGATGCCTTCGCGCATCGAGTCGATGCCGAACTCCGTCAACACCAGGGGGCGCTCGCCGGCCCACACGTGCAGATGGTGCAGGTAGCGGCGGAAAGCCCCTTCTTCGTGGAGGTAGACGTTGAAGGCGGCGAAGTCGGTGAAGTCCACGGTCAGGTATTCGGTGGAGGGGTAGTTGGCATAGCTGACCAGGGCCTCGGGGTGAATGTCCTTGGCCGTCCGGTACAGCTCACGAAGGAATTTGCGTACGTGGTGGGGGCCGTGCCAGCGCAGCACGTCGGGCGGGATCTCGTTGCCGATCAGGTAAGCCATGACCGCGGGGTGGCGACGGCAGGCCTTGACCCCCCGGCCGACCCGCCAGCGGATCTCCTTCTTGAGCTTGTCCGATTCGAGAAAGCAGACGTGCTGCGTCCAGGGCGTACCGATGAGCGCCTTGAGCCCGAACGTCTCGGCCGTGTCGAGGAGCCATTCCGGAGGCACGTTGAAGGTCCGGAAGGTGTTCGCTCCGAGCTCCTTCATCAGGGCGAAGTCCTTCTCGACCACGCTTCGCTCCGGAAAGGGTACGCCCTCGGGAGAAGGGGCGAACGGACCGTACGTGACCCCTTTGACGAAGAACTTGCGATCTCCCTGGAAAAGAAACTTGCCGCGCACCGTGACCGGCTGATCATTGGCGTTGCAGGCGGGACGGGGCGAGACGAAGGCAGCCAGCTGTTTCACCGAGGTTCCTTCCGCAGCGGGAGCCCAACCGTGTACCCGAACGGGCGGAGCAAGTCAACGGCAGGGCTGCGGTGCCTGCCCTTTCCACAATTCCCGTCATTTCGGCGCAGGAGGCTGTGTCATGACGGCCCCGTCATTCCCGCGAAAAGCGGGAATCCCTCTGCGTCCAGGGACCCCGACTCGCGGCCGCTACGCGGTCTTGGCCGGGGATGACGAATTACACAGCTTCGAAGGCGTGAATCCAGCCCCTGCATCCCGTAATTGCACCTGTGCTGATGCAGACTTCTGGATCCCGGCTCTCACGCGCTTCGCACACGGGCCGGGATGACGGAAAGACAGAACACAGCCTCATGCGCGGGAATGACGGCTCACCGGGAGCAGCACATCGGCCTTTTTCGACGGCCTGTCATCAGGAGAAATGTTCCCAGCCCGAAGGCTCCAGAGGCCGGCGGCGCCCGCTCCCGTCCACCCACCGGCAACCCGCCTCGGGCGGCAGGATCGTGCCGATCTCGGTCATCGGCGTCGCGGATGCGGAGGCGATGTGCCGGATCCGATCGGACGAAACTCGAGGCGAAACGGTGAAGAGCAGCTCGTAGTCTTCACCGCCGCCCAGGACGAGCTCCGCCGGATCCTTCCCCAACTCTTGCGCGGCCCGGACAAGGTCCGGTTCAATCGGGAGGTGCTCGAAGGAGACCTCCGCTCCGACCCGGCTGCTCTCGCAGACGCGGAGGAGGTCGCGGGCCAGCCCGTCGCTCAAGTCGATCATGGAGGTCGCAGCGCTGGCTCCGGCGATCTCGAGCCCGGCGCGCACCCTGGGTTCGGGGCTGAGATGAGCACGCACCAGCTCCGCAAAGTCGTCCTTTCCGGCGCCTCCGAGCTGCTCGAGGACGTGGTAGCCTGCGGCCGAGGATCCGACCGTTCCGGTCACATAGATCCGATCGCCGGGGCGAGCGCCGCTGCGCGTCAGGAGCTTGCCCGCCGCCACCTCGCCCACGAGGGTGATGTCCACGATGGTCCTGTCCGTGCTGCGCGCCAGGTTGCCGCCGATGATCGTTGCCCGGAACTCGGCCAGCCGGTCCCGCATGCCTGCGAACAGGTCGTCGAAATCCGACAGGGGCAGATTCGGGGGGAGACCGAGGGATGCCAGGGCGAACGCGGGCGAGCCTCCCATGGAGGCCAGATCGCTCAAGTTGACGGCCATGGCGCGACGGCCCAGTTGGTAGGCGGAGAGGTCCTTGCGGCGGAAGTGGGTGTTCTCGATCTGGATGTCGCAGGTGAGGAGCAGGAGCTTGTCTTCTGCCACCTTCACGGCCGCCGCATCGTCTCCGATCCCCAGGACGACCCGGTCATCGACGGCGGGCCCCAGGATCCGGCGGATGCGCTCGATCAGCCTGACCTCGCCCAGCGGTCCGATGAAGGGAGTCTGCTGGCTCATGGGTCCCCCGCGATGCAAAACAGTAAGGAGAGAAGTCTGCAGCAGGAGGGTTGCAGAGGCGCGGAAGAAATGCAATCCCTCCGTGCGCCCGTGATCGCTTGCGCGTTCGATGGCGGTTCAGCTCTTCGGCTTCGCCGGCGGGCCGTTTTCCGAGGCGCTTTCACCTGCGGCGCAAGCCCGCGCCCGGAATCGAACGAGGCCCTCGCCCGCGAGGGGCTGCCAGCGGCCTCGCCGCATGCGGCTGCGGACTTCCTCGGATTCCAGCACCAGAGTCGTCACGTGGCGGCCTTCGGGGCTGAAGACATGGACCCGGTTGCGGGGGCCCAGCACCACGATCGTGCTCCTGTGAGCGTCCCAGAGGACGCTCTCGGCAGATGCTCCGGCGACGTCCTCCAGGGCCTTGAACGTCGGCCGCCGGTCGGCGCGGCGCTCTTCCGCATGGGCCGTCCTCCGGAAGGTCTGACGGCCGGCCCGCTCCAGGGCCCGCGCCATCCTCTTCAGGATTTCCTCAGCTCGGGGAACCGTCTCGATCGGAAGCGGCCGGGACGGCCTGGCGGTGCTCCGTGGAGCCAGCGCGGCCAGCCGCTGGCGGCCGTCCAGGAGAATGTTGAGGATCCGCCGGTTGTGCGGCCTGAGCGTGAGGGAGTCCATGGCCGACGACCCGTCATTGAACCGCCCGAGCACGTTCAGTTCCAGCCGGGCCGATCCGTCGGGGCGCCGGGATTCCACGGCCTGGAGGGTGAAGGCGACCCGTTCGAGCTTCCTGGGTGTCGCCGTCGGCGGGAGGAGCTCGAGAAACCCGAAAACGACCTGGCCGAGGATGTCGTACGTCTTGGACTGTTTGCCGAAGACGTTGAGCTGTCGTTGCTTGAGGGGAGCCGCATCCATGAAGACGGCCACGAGCTCCTGTCCCAAAGGGCTGTAGAGCAGGTCCACCTGGGCGTGGTGCAGGTCGAGCAGCACCTGGGAGAGCTCCTGCCACTGGGGGACGCCGGTGGAGGAATAGCCGCCGAAGACCGTTGTGGGCGACGCCGGGAGCGCGTGGGTGCAATCGCAGGTTTCGCAGCGATAACAATAGACGCGGCCGTAGCGGTAGGCATCGGCCCGGGTGGCCATCTCCCGGACTGCTGCCCGGATCTGCTCTTCCAGAGGAGTCCTGGCGCTCACCTTCCACGGGCTCCCGGGCTCCACGAGCACTCTCAGCTCCAGCGGGAAAGGTTGGGAAAGATCGGCGCGGGGGCCGAACATTTCGGCCAGGGCATCTTGTGCGGCCGCCGCGAGGACCCGGGCAAGCTCGGTCGCCCGGACGGGCAGCTCGGCCGCGGCCCTCTCGTGCGATCGGCTACGGCGGAAGCGCTGTCTTCTGCTGCGCCGCCTGGGCACAGCACCAGCGGGCTGACCCGAGTCCGCGCTCATCGCATCCTCCCGGAGGCCCACCCACCGTTTTCAGTTGTCAGTTCTCAGGGGCTGACAGCCCGCTCGCGGCAACCGGCGCCAATCCGTTGCCGGCTGTCAGCTGTCAGTTGCGAGATGACGAACGGACCCCTCGATCAGCGGTCAGGCTCGTTTGTCGCCTCAGAGCAGGAAGCCCGGGCTGACAGCTGACCGCCGGCAAGGAACCTTCCCTTCAATTGTAATGGGTGCTCGAACGGGGGGCAACGCGGGCAATCAGCCGGATACGATCACCGAGGCCGGACGCAACACTTTCCCGTTGCGGCGGAAACCGGGTCGCACCTCTTCGATGACGAGGCCGGTCTCGGTCCCGCGGCCGGGAACGACGGCCACCGCCTCGTGGACGCGAGGGTCGAAAGTCTGCCCGGCCGTGGGAATGCGCTCGAGCCCGTTCTTCTCCATGACCGCGAGCAACTCCTGGCGGATCAGGTCGATGCCCCGCCGGATCGCCTCCTGTCCTCCCGTGGACCCGGAGTTGTCGAGGGCCCTCTCGAGGTGCTCGAGCAGAGGAATGAGATCCGTCAGGACCGTCTCGCGCCCGATTTGAACGAGCTCTTTGCGCTCCTCCTGGGAACGTCTCTTGAAGTTCTCGAAATCGGCCAGCAGCCTCAGGTAGCGCTCTTCGCAGCTCAGCTCGGCTTTCGCGCCGCCGACCTCGTCGACGTTGCCGGGCCCCGCGGGGAGCTCCTCCGGAGATTCTCCGTGCCTGTCCCCGTCCTCTCTTCCTGTCGAGAGCGGCTGCTCCGCGGGTGCTTCGGGGACCCCGGACCGGCAGCCGCTCATCTTCGCCCCGGCTCCGGGGCGTTCCCTTTCTGCAGGGCCGTGGTGCGCGTGTTTCCCTTGCGGCTCTGTCGCGCGCTTCTCCGGCGCCTCCCCGGCTTCCTCTTCTCCCACGACCCTGATGGGGATTCTCATTCCTCGATCTCCTCAGTCTCTATCGATCAACGCGCTTCCGGACGAACCGGAGAGCGGCATCCCAACGAGGTGCTCCGGTGCCGTCGGCCGCTTTCCTTGCGACCCGCAGATGGGCTAAAAGATAAGTACGTTCACCGGACAGTCAACCAGAGGGCAGAGATCGTGAGGAGCGAGCGTCCGTCGAGGAAGCGGTGCGCGATGAAGGAGATCCGGGCCGCCGCTCTCGGCCGTATGTCGGGCGGCCGGGCCAGCCACGGATGGGACCACGTGGAGCGCGTCTGGAGCCTTTGCCGGACGATCGGGAGGGAGGAAGGCGCCGACCTGGAGATCCTCGAGCTCGCGGCCTTTCTGCACGACCTCGGCCGGGCCGAAGAGACCGCTTCCGCAGGCAAGACTTGCCACGCGCAGGCAGGCGCCATGCTGGCGCTGGAGATTCTCCGGGAACAGGGCTTCCCGGACGAGACCATCCGGGCCGTGGTTCACTGCATCGAGTCGCATCGCTTCCGGGCAAAGGGCAGCCGGCCCCGTTCCCTGGAGGCCCGGGTCCTGTTCGACGCCGACAAGCTGGACTCGATCGGCGCGGTCGGCGTAGGCCGGGCCTTTCAGTTCGCCGGCGAGGTCGGGGCCGTGCTTCACAATCCGCACGCGGACATCTCCGAGACGCGTCCCTATTCTCCGGACGACACGGCCTATCGGGAATTCTGCGTCAAGCTCGTCAGGATCCGGGACAGCATGCTCACCGCGACCGGCCGGCGGCTGGCCGCGGATCGGCACCGGTTCATGGTCGCCTTCTTCGATCGCCTCCAGGAAGAGGTGGCAGGCAGGAGATAGCCATACGGCCATCGGCGTGCGGGGCTTTTCACGCCGAGAGCCGACAAGCCGGTAACGGAGAGCGAGAAGGCCTCCGCGGATGGGGGCAGGGGCCCTTCCTTGAAACGGGGGGCGGCCGATTCGCCTTCCTTGAAACAGGGCCGGCTGATTTTCTATGCTGAGGTATTCCGGGCATATCCTCTGAGGTGAGGAGAGCATGGACCAGAGGCAGGCAGAGGAGCGGGTCCGCGAGCTCCGCGACGCGATCCGGCGGCACGACTATCTCTACTACGTCGAAGATGCACCGGAGATCCCGGATGAAGAGTACGACCGCCTCTTCAAGGAGCTGAAGAGACTGGAGGAGAAATACCCCGGGCTGCTCACGCCGGACTCCCCGACGCAGCGGGTGGGCGGCCAGGCTCTGGAGCGCTTCTCCGAGGTGGAGCATGAGGCCCCCATGTTGAGCCTCGACTCGGACTCGGACGAGCAGAGCCTGCGCCGGTTCGACGAGAGGCTGAGGAAAGCCGCTGCGGCCGCCGGCGCCACCGTGGCGTACGTGCTGGAGCCCAAGATCGACGGCGCCTCCGTGGAGCTCGTGTACGAGCGGGGGCTCCTGGCGCGGGCCTCCACGCGCGGGGACGGCATCCGCGGCGAGGGCATCACCGAGAACATCCGCACCATACGGGGGGTGCCGCTGCGGCTGCGCACCGAGGTGAAGCCGGCGCCGGCCTTTCTCGCGGTGCGCGGCGAAGTGCTCATGCACATGCGGGAATTCCTCGAGCTGAACGAGAGGCTCGCGGAGGCGGGCGAAAAGCCGTTCGCCAATCCGCGCAACGCGGCCGCAGGGTCGCTGAGGCAGCTCGACCCCAGGATCACGGCCTCGCGGCCCCTGGACGTCTTCTTCTATGACATCATCGCCTCGGAAGGTTTCGAAGCGCGGACGCACGTGCAGGTCCTCGAGGCGTTGCGGGCCTGGGGTCTCAGGGTGAACGATGAATGGAGCACGGCCGGGTCGGTGGAAGAGGTGCTCGACTACCACCGGCGCCTGGCCGCACGCAGGGACGATCTCTCCTACGAGATCGACGGGATCGTCGTCAAGCTCGACGACCTCGCTCTGCGGGAGATCGTGGGATCCACGTCCCATCACCCGCGCTGGGCCTTTGCCTTGAAGTTCGCCCCCCGCAAGCAGGTGAGCCGGGTCGTGAGCATCGAGCCGAGCGTCGGCAGGACCGGTGTCGTCACTCCCATCGCCATGCTCAGGCCGGTCCAGATCGGCGGCGTGACGGTGAGCCGGGCGAGCCTGCACAACCGCGAGGAGGTCGCGCGCAAGGACATCCGGGCCGGGGACGAGGTGCGCGTGCAGAGGGCCGGGGACGTGATTCCCCAGATCGTGGAAAGAATCCAGGAGGACGGAGACAGGCCAAGGGGGCCCGTTTTCCGCATGCCCGAGAGCTGCCCCTCCTGCGGCTCGCCGCTGGAGGAGCGGGGGCCTTACACGGTTTGCCCCAACGGCTTCGTCTGCCCGGCGCAGCTCGCGGGCCGCCTCGAGCACTTCGGCTCGCGGGACGCCCTCGACATCGCCGGCCTGGGGGAGGAGACCGCCAAGCTCCTGATCCGCACCGGGCTCGTGAAATCCGTGCCCGACCTGCTCAAGCTGAAGCAGGAGGACCTGGAGCGGCTGGACCGCTTCGCCGAGAAATCGGCCGGCAACCTGGTGGAAGCCATCCGGAGGTCCCGGAGGGTCGAGCTGCACAGGTTCCTGTATGGTCTGGGAATACCGGAAGTGGGCCTCGCCGTGGCGCGGGACCTGGCGCGGCATTTCCGCTCCCTTGCCGCGCTCCGGAGCGCCGGGCCGGAGGATCTCGAGCAGGTCAAGGGGGTGGGGCCCAAGATGGCGGCCCGGATCCACGAGTTCCTGCGGAACCCGCAGAACCGGGAGATCCTGGACGAATTGACCGCCCGCATCGAGCTCATCGAGGCGGCCGGAGACGGCGGGGCTTCCCTGGAAGGATCGAAGTTCGTCTTCACGGGCGGGCTGGGGCGGTTCACGAGGCGGGAAGCCCAACAGAGAGTGGAGGCGCTCGGAGGCCGTGTCGTCTCCTCCGTGAGCAAGGAGACGAGCTACGTGGTGGCAGGGGTAGATCCGGGCTCCAAGCTGGACGCTGCCCGCAGGCTGGGCGTCCCCATTCTCGACGAGGAGGCCTTCATCGAGCTGCTCCGATCCAAGGGCGTGGAGCTCTGACGTCCTCGCGGCCCCCACGCGCTTCGGTTGAGAGAACGTCGCTGGGCTGAAGAAGATGGAGAACATCGAGATCGCTCGGCTGCTGGATGTGTTCGCGGACGTGCTGGAGATCCAGGGCGAGAACCCGTTCCGCGTGCGGGCGTATCGGAACGCGGCCCGCACCGTCCGGGGCCACGGAGCGCCCATGCGCAAGCTCCTCGCCGAGGGTGCGGACCTCACGCAGCTCGCGGGCATCGGCAAGGAGATGGCGAGCCACATCCGGGCGCTCGTCGAAACGGGCAAGCTCGCGCAGCTCGAGGCAGCCCTGGAGGCCGTCCCGCCCCAGGTCCTGGACCTCATGCGCATTCCCGGGCTCGGTCCCAAGAGGGCCAAGCAGCTCTGGGAAGAGCTCGGGGTGGCGTCCGTGGACGAGCTCCAGCGCGCTGTCGAGGAGGGCCGGCTCGCCGGCCTCAAGGGGTACGGGGCCAAGATCCGGCAGAACATCCTGGAGGGGATCGCGGCCTTCCGCAGCCAGGGCAGCCGTTTCAAGCTGTGCGACGCGGACCAGTACGTGATCCCGCTGGTCGAGCACATGCGCAGGGCGCCCGGGGTCGAGCGGGTGGAGGTCGCCGGGAGCTACCGGCGGCGCCGGGAGACCGTGGGGGACATCGACATTCTCGTCATCGCGCAAGACATGGGACCGGTCATGAAGCACTTCACGGCCTACGGCGGCGTGGCCAGGGTCCAGTCCGCCGGGGGAACGCGGGGCTCCGTGCTGCTGACCTCAGGGCTTCAAGTGGACCTGCGGATCCTTTCCAGGGAAAGCTTCGGCGCCGCCCTGGCGTACTTCACCGGATCCAAGGAGCACAACATCCGGCTGAGGAGGATCGGCATCGAGCGCGGCCTGCGGATTTCCGAGTACGGCGTCTTCCGGGTGGAGGCCGAGGCGAAGCGCGGCAGAAGCCGCGAGGAAGTCGAGGGCAAGGAAGCGCTCGACCGGGACCCTATGGCCGGGGAGCTCGTGGCCGGCCGGGAGGAAGCCGACGTCTACAAGGCCGTGGGCCTTCCCTGGATCCCGCCCGAGCTGCGCGAGGACCGGGGCGAGATCGAGGCGGCCCGGCAAGGTACGCTGCCCAGGCTTCTGCAGCCGACGGACATCAAGGGGGACCTCCAGGTCCACTCCACGTGGTCCGACGGCGAGAACACGATCGAGCAGATGCTCGATGCCTGCCTGGCCAGAAAGTACGAGTACCTGGCCATCACCGACCACAGCAAGGCGGTCACGATCGCCCGGGGGCTGAACGGGAAGCGCCTCAGGGAGCAGTGGCAGGCGATCGACGAGGTGGCGAGCCGGCGCGGCGAGATCCGCATCCTGAAGGGCATGGAGGTGGACATCCTGGCCGACGGCAGCCTGGACCTCGAGGACGAGCTCATCGAAGAGCTGGACCTCGTGGTCGTCGCCATCCACTCCAAGTTCAACCTGCCTGCCGTTCAGCAGACCGAGCGGATCCTCAAGGGCCTCCGGCACCCTCGCGTTCATCTGTTCGCCCACCCCACCTGCAGGATCATCAATCAGAGAAAGCCGATCGAGTTCGACCTGGACGAAGTGCTCACCGCAGCCGCGGAGCTGGGTGTGGCCGTCGAGCTGAACGCCAGCCCGGACCGGCTCGACCTCATGGACGCTCACGTGTTGCAGGCGCGGAAGAAGGGGGTCAGGATCGCGATCGACACGGACGCCCACCGGATCGAAGACCTGGGCCTGATCCGCTACGGAGTGGAGCAGGCCCGGAGGGCGTGGCTGGGGAAAGAGCACGTTCTCAATGCCCTGCCGCTCGACAAGCTCCTCAAGGCGCTGCGACCGTGAGAGGGATGCACGAGGGTTGCAGGGGAAATTGAAGAATTGCAGGAGAAGCTGAGGGAGGAACTATGGAAGACACGGTTCTGGATCAGCTCGTGATCAAAAGTCGGAGCAAGATCGTATTTCTCATTTTCGACGGCCTCGGAGGCCTCGCCATGGACGGCAAGGCCGGGACCGAGCTCCAGGCCGCCCGCAAGCCGAACCTCGACCGGCTTGCGAAGGAGTCGATCTGCGGTCTTCTCGACCCGATCCGTCCCGGCATCAGCCCGGGAAGCGGGCCGGCGCACTTCGCCCTGTTCGGCTACGATCCGATCCGCTGCAACATCGGCAGAGGGGTGCTCTCGGCCGCGGGCGTGGAGTTCGACCTCACGGACCGGGACCTGGCGGCGCGCGTGAACTTCTGCACCCTGGACGCGGACGGCAACGTCTCCGACCGCAGGGCGGGCCGGATCCCGACTGAGGTGTGCGCGCGGCTGTGCGCCAAGGTGCGCGAGCGGTTGCGCGTCCCGGCCGGCTACGAGCTGTTCTTCCTGCCCGAGAAGGAGTACCGGGCCGTCTTCATCCTGCGCGGCGACGGACTGAGCGATGCCCTTTCCGACACCGACCCCCAGAGGACCGGCAAGCCTCCGCTGGATCCCGCCCCGACATCGGCGGAAGCCGGGCCGACGGCCAGGCTGCTCAAGGACCTGCTCGACCAGACGCGCCGGATCCTCGCGGACGAGCACCCGGCGAACATGATCCTCCTCAGGGGTTATGCGAAGCACCGGCGCTATGCTTCTCTCCTGGAGAGGTTCAAGCTGCGGTCGCTCGCCATAGCGAACTATCCCATGTACCGGGGCATCGCGAAGCTCCTGGGCATGGACCTGCATCCGGTCACGCCGGACGTGCCTTCCCAGATCGAGGCCCTGGGCCGCAAGCTCGGCGACTACGACTTCTTTTTCGTTCACGTGAAGTATGCCGACTCGCGCGGAGAGGACGGAGATTTCGACGGGAAGGTGAAGGTGTTCGAAGAGGTCGATCCCCTGATCCCCCGCATCCGCGCCCTGAACCCGGACGTGCTGGTCGTGACCGGAGACCACTCCACCCCGTCCCTGCTCAAGAGCCACAGCTGGCACCCGGTCCCGGTTCTTCTGAATGCCCGTTCGGCCCGGGTGGACCGGGTCGAGGCCTTCGACGAGATCAGCTGCATTGCGGGAGGTCTCGGCCGTCAGCCTTCCGTGAATCTCATGGGCCTGGCGCTGGCCCATGCCGGGCGGCTGGTCAAGTTCGGCGCCTAGGAGGCTGTCCATAAGTACCCATCTGTGGGGCCGTTGCTGACCGAGGGGCAAAGAATTTTTCGCCCCTGCGGCGCCGGGGGAACCATCTTTGCCGTCATTCGGCGCAGGCCGGACCCGGTTCCTGCAGCTGGTCTGGGTGCACCCGGCTCCCACGCGCTCCGCAACGGGCCGGGCATCATAGACGAAAGGCGGCCCTTGAGGAGGCTTCGGGAAGCGAGATGATTCCTTGCCCCACCCAACCAGCTTGGTTCCCGCTCGGCTCGGGAAATTGCGTCGGAGCAGTGACGGACGC
>JBFLZG010000101.1:0-38523 GCA_040756235.1 bacterium
TGCGGCGTACTTCCATGTACGCCTCGTTCCTCAGGACTTCGTGCGCCTTGCATCTGGGCATTTTTGAACAGCCTCTGAAATCGAGCCTGTTGGGACAGGCTCTAGCTAGTCATGCCGCCCCGCGGCGATCCTCCTGATCGTCTCGACGATCTCCTTCTCCAGGGCGCCGGGGCCGAAGGCTGCCGCAACCCCCATTTCCGTGAGCTTCTGCCTGTCGCCGGGCGTGATCACGGATCCGCCCACCACCACCGGCACCGCTAGGCTCTGCCGCCTGAGCAGGTCGAGGATCTCGGGCACGTAGTACAGGTGCTCCCAGGAGTGGCAGCTCAGCCCGATCACGTCCACGTCTTCCTCGAGGCTGGTCTTGACGATCGCGGCCGGCAGGTTGAACCTGCCCGCATAGACCACCTCCATGCCCGCGTCCCGCAGCATGCGCGATACCGCAACCGCGCCCAGCTCGTGCTGATCCAGGCCGAGGGTGCCGATGTACACTTTGATCTTGTCCATCGCGCGTCGCCTCAAGTCGGTGATTCGATCAGGCCGTGAGGATCGTACGGATAGCCGTACGCCATGCGCATCATGCCGCCGATCTCGCCCATGGTGGCCCCGGAACGGAAAGCCTCCAGGACGGGAAGCATGAGGTTCTCCCCTTCCGTCTTCGCCTTCTCGTAGAGCGTAGACAGCACCTCCCTGACCTTTCCGGGGTCCCTGCGCTGCTTGTACTCCCGGATCTTCTCGATCCTGGCCCAGCAAGGCTCGATCTTCCCTTCCGCGATCTCCTTGAGCAGCCGATCCTCCTCTTCGGGAATCTGGAAGACGTTCAGGCCGACCTTCAGAAGGCTCCCGTCCGCGATGCGCTTCGCGTAATCGGCCATGGTGTCCTCGAAGAACCTCTTGAACCAGCCCTTGTCCGAGAGGTCCGCCGGGTTCCCCAGGCCCTCGATCTCCAGGACCCGGTCCCAGATCCGCTTCTCCATCTGGTCGGTCAGGGCCTCGACGTAATAGGACCCCCCGAGGGGATCGACCACCTTGGCCGCGTTGGACTCCAGGTGCACGATCTGCTGGGTCCGCAGGCCGACCAGGTGCGACTCGGGGCTGGGCGTCCGGTAAGCCTCGTCGAAGGCCGAGATCTCGAGGGCCTGCACGCCGGCCATGACCAGGGCCAGGCTCTGGATGGTGCCCCGGACGATGTTGTTGACCGGCTGCTGCGCGGTCAGGGAAAGCCCCGAGGTGTGGCTCGTGATGACCACGGACCAGGAGCGCCGGTCCGTGGCCCCGAACTCCTCTTTCATCATCCTGGCGAATAGCCTCCGGGCCGCCCGGATCTTGGCGACCTCCTCGAAGAAGTCCATGCTGCAGTTCACGAGGATCGCGATGCGGGGAGCGAAGCTGTCGATGGCCACTCCGCGCTTGAGCAGATCCCTCACCACGTGACGGATCTCGATGAAGCCCAGGGCCATCTCGTCCACGCCGTTCAGGCCGGCCTCGCTGAAGAAGTACGTGTCCTCCACGAAGGCGTGGAACCTGGGCATGGCCTTGGAGCAGAACTCGATGCAGTCGCTCGCGATGCGCAGCCTGAGCCGGAACGGCATGTGCACGGCGTAGCCGCAGTCCTCGGCATAAAAGGGCGCCTGGATGACCGAGCCCCGCAGCTGGTCGTGGGGCACCCCGTTTTCCTCGGCGACCAGGTAGAGGCCGGCGACCGCAATGGCAGGAGGCAGGGAGCCGGACAGGACGATCGAGTTCAGGGGAAGGTCCTTGTAGAGCTCCCGGTAATCGTCCAGGCAGCACAGGGAGACGCCCTGGGTGCCCACGGCGCTGGCCGCGATCGGGTGGTCCGGATCCAGGAACGCCATGGTGGGGCTGTCGCCGATCACGTCCAGTCCGATCTGCCCCTGCGCGAGCAGGTACTTGAACTGCTCGTTCGACCGGGCCGGCTCCCCCTCGCCGGAAAGCTCGCGCTGCATCCAGCCTCCGGCCGCATCCGCGCGCCGGCCCCGCGTGTAGGGGTAGGCGCCTGGCTCTCCAAGACGGTGCTCGTGATCGGTCCCCGCCAGGTCTTCGGGACCGTACACGTTCTTGAGCGGTATCCCCGATCGGCTGGTTGCCTGCGTCATGGCGGAGTCTCCAAGAATACAGGACATTGCGCGGCCGACAGGCCGTGGCAACCTCCCGGTTACGCGTGTATCGTCACGCTCCTACTTTCACCTTGCGGTTTCCTTCAGCTCCTTGCGGCTTCCCAGAGTGCCCGCGTTCAGCCCCATGCCGCCGTCCACGCGGATCTCGGCCCCGTTGATGTAGCCCGCCTTGTCGGAAGCCAGAAAAGCGATCAGGTGCCCCACCTCCTCGGTGAGGCCCAGCCGCCGGGCCGGAATAACCGCCAGGGCGCGCGCGCGGATTTCCTCCGGCATCATGTGGACGAGCTCGGTCCCGATCAGGCCCGGCAGGATGGCGTTGCAGGTGACGCCGTCCCGCGCGTGCTCCAGGGTCACGGTCTTGGTCAGGCCGAGCAGGCCCGCCTTGCTGGCCGCATACCCGATCTGCCGGTGGAGGCCGCCGGCGGCCGCGCCCGAGGACATGTTGATGATGCGGCCCCACTTCCTTGCGACCATGGGGCCGATCACCTCCTTGATCATGTTGAAGGCGCCCGACAGGTTGACCGCGATCTCCCGCTCCCAGGCTTCGTGGGTCATCTTGCGGATCGGGGCGATGTTGGCCACGATACCGGCGTTGTTCACGAGAATGTCGATCTCCCCCAAGCTGCCTCTGATTCTCCCGACCCCCTCTGCGACCTGGGCCGGGTCGGAGATATCGAACACTTCCCAGGCCGACCGCCGGCCCAGAGCGCCGATCCGTCGGGCTGTCTCCTCCACCTCGGGCTGGATGTCAGCGACCGCAACGTCAGCGCCTTCGCCGGCCAGGACCAGGGCCGCCGCCCGGCCGATGCCGCGCGCCGCGCCCGTGATGAGAGCCACCTTACCCGTGAGTGACATGCCGCCACCTCTTCGCACCTAATTCGCTTTCACCGTTGTAGGTTACAACATCTCCTTCAAGGAACTTTTGAGGATTTTCCCTCCCGGGTTTCTCGGCAGCATGGCCCGGCTGAAGACCACGTGCTTGGGCTTCTTATAGCTCGCAATGAGCTTCCTGCAGTGGTCGATGATCTCCTGCTCCGTTGCGGACGCGCCGGGCTTGAGGAAGACCACGGCCTTGACCGCCTCCTGCATGACCGGGTCCGGCACCCCCACCACTCCCACCTCCAGCACCGCCGGGTGCTGCATGATCGCGTTCTCCACCTCGATGCAGTATATGTTCTCCCCGCCCGAGACGATCATGTCCTTGATCCGGTCCACCACGTAGACGTACCCGTCCGAGTCCACGTGCCCCAGATCGCCCGTGCGCACCCAGCCCTCGACGAAGGTCTGGCGCGTCGCCTCGGGCTTGTTCCAGTAGCCCTTGACCACGGTCGGCCCCTTGACCAGGATCTCCCCCACCTTGCCGGACGGCAGCGGCCCGCTGGAGATCGGGTCGGCGATCTTCACCTCCAGGATGGGAACCGGACGCCCCACCGACTCCGGGATCCTCAGGACGTCCGCGTGGGTGTTGTAGGTCACGATGGAGGTGGCCTCGGTCAGGCCGAACACGTTGCCGAACCGGACGTGCGGAAAGGCCTCGATCATCTGATGGAAGAGCTCGACCGGCACGGGAGAGCCCCCGAACACGAAGTACTTGAGGGAGCTCAGGTCGTAGTCTTTCCAGGGCGTCATGTTCAGGATCACCCAGAACATGGCCGCCACGCCGGCGCCGAAGGTGATCTTCTCGTTCTGGATGGTCTTGAGCGTGTCGATGGGATCGAAGGCGGCGCGGATCACCGAGCAGCCGCCGATGCCGACAAAGGCGGTCAGCTGGGAGTGGATCCCGGTGGCGTGGAACATGGGTGCGATGATCAGGGTCCTGTCGTTCTCGTCCCCCTCGGCGATCATGGCCGCATTGATGGCATTTGCCACGCTGTTCCGGTGCGTGACCAGGGCGCCCTTGGGAACGCCGGTCGTCCCCGAGGTGTAGAGGATGGCGGCCGGGTCCCTCTGGGTCACAGGCGGATCACACACCACCCGGGCGGCGGCATCTTCCTTCAGGAGGTCCCCGAATTCCGACGTGCCCTCCGCTCGGGGCCCGCCCTGCGCGAAAATTCCCCTGATCCCGTTGAGCTTGCCTCGAATACCCGCGATCTTGTCCCGGTACTGGGCGCTCATGAGCAGGTGGATCGCCCCGGAGTCGTTGATCATGTAATCGAGCTCCGGCCCCGCGCACCGCCAGTTCAGCAGGACGGCGATGGCGCCGAGCCGCAGGATGCCGAAGTACGAGACCGCGTATTCCCAGGAGTTCGGCATGAGGATCGCTACCCGATCCCCCTTGCGCACGCCGAGCTTCCGCAAGGATGCGGCGAGATTGTTGCAGAGCCGGTCGAATTCCCGATAGGTGAGCCGTGCGTTGTCGTCGACCACCGCTTCACGGGAGCCGAAGCGGGCCACGGAGCGATCGAGGAGCTCCACCAAGTTATCGGGCCGGTCCCGGTAATGAAACGATTCGACGTCGTCGTAGATCTCTCGAACGATTCCCTCGTAAGCCCTGGCAGGAAAATTCCTGGCTTGCGGCATGGCCGATCCTCCCTGTCGCCCTCTGCTTCGCCGGCGGCGAAGTCCCAATCACCCGTCCACACTGTTTCCAAGCTCCGCGCGGCCGAAGCTCGAGATCCCTCACCCGGCCTGTCAGGTCCTGAAGGCCGGAAAAAAGGTATCCCTTTTCGGGGTGAGTGTCCATCGAAGTGAGAGGACACGGGAGAAACAAGACCGAGTTGGCGCCGAGCCGGAGCACCCCTTGACAACCCGGGCAGCCGGAGATACATTCTGCATATTCGTAGCACTTGATGTTACCGAGCAACCACACGGCCAAATGATTTCCAAGGAGATGGGATGGATCTTAGCGGGCACCGGCGATTTGAAAGCTCCACGCACGCCCACCTTGCGGCTCAATTCCGCCTGGGAACACCCGTCAAGTGTAACAGAATCCAGCGAAGGCTGCGGGGGCGAACCCGGAACACGTCCGGTGGCCGCTTGTAGCACAAACTGAAAGACAAGATGACTATCTGGTAACATCAGGAGCGCCGTAGCTGAACGGCGAGCAGAAGGAGCGCACGATGCGATGTCGGATCCTTCTCACGATCGTGGCACTGACTGCCACCTTGACGGGTGTGGCGCCGGCGAGTGCCGCAGCCGGCACAGAAGAGGCGGGCGAAGAGAGCTCGGAAACGCAAGAACAGCAGCCTCCTGGAGGGACGGATGCCACCAGCCCCCTCCCTATCAGAGGAAAGGAGCTGGAGGCCATCCGGGAGCTGATCCTGGAACGGGTCGGCCTCTCCCTGCACGGAGGCGTGCTCGGATATTACCAGGGGACCAATGGCGTGGACATCGACCACCGGGAATTCGACAACCCCGATGGTGCCGGCTTCGCCGCCGACCTGGAGCTCGGCTTCAGCCCCATTCCCGGAGGAGAGGTGCTGTTGAGGATCCACGCCGGCGAGGGCGATGGGGCCGACCGGTTCCTGGAGCCTGCCGGCGCGCTCCTGGCGGACCTGAACACGATCAACGACGACAACCCCGGCGACGACGGGCTGAAGCTTCTCGAAGCCTTCTACACGCAGGCCTTGTTCGAGGGCAGGCTCCTCTTTTCCGTGGGCAAGACGGAGCCTCTCCTCTTTCTTGACGAGAACGCCTTTGCCAACGACGAGTACGCTCAGTTCGTGGGCAAGCCTTTCGTGAACAATCCGGTCCTCGACTCCGAAGACGAGTATGCGCCTCTCATGGCCTTGCGGGTCAGGTTCATTGAGGAGGTGACGTGCACCCTGGTCGGGCAGTCTTCGACCAGGCCGCTGCTCGAGGGGGATCAGCAGAAGAGCGCCTACGAGAAGATCTTCAACAAGCCGTTCGTGGGCGGCCAGATCGAAGCTGCATCCGGGCTCGGCGGTCTGGAAGGCCATTACCGCCTCTACGCTTGGTTCCAGACCTACAGGCACCCGCGACTTGCGGGGAGCGGCTCCGAAGAAGGCTGGGGCGTCGGCTTCAGCCTGGACCAGCAGATCCTGGAGCGGGTCGGCCTTTTCGCCAGGCTGGGCTGTCAGAACGACGAGGTCTACGAGGTCCCCTGGTTCTGGTCGGCCGGGACCAGCGTTCAGGGGTTGTTTGCGGGCAGACCGGAAGACGTCCTCGGAATGGGGATCGCAGGGCTGAAGGCCAACGAAGACCTGCAGGACGACGGGACGGAGCTGCACCTTGAGGCTTATTGGAGGTTTGCCTGGGGCGAGCATTTCGCCCTGAGTCCGGACATCCAGTACGTGCTCGCTCCCCTTGGAGACGGCGACAACGACGGCGTCGTGGCCGGGATGATCCGGGGCGAAGCCTACTTCTAATTTGACGGGGACGACCGGCGGTCGCCCCCGTGCGATCGGCGGGTCACTCTTATGAGAAGGTGCCGAAAGACACCCTCTCCAGAGGCTGTTGAGAAATGGCCAGATGCAAGGCGCGCGAAGTCCTGAGGAACGAGGCGTACACGGCAGTACGCCGCAGTGACGAGGGATGAGCGCAACGCCGCAGATGGCCGTTTATCGACAGCCTCATCAGGAGATCGCACATGCACATGGCAGATGCTCTGATCTCACCGGCGGTCGGCGGCACGATGTGGGCGGCGAGCGCGGCCCTGACCGCTTACAGCGCAAAGAGAGTCCGGGAGAGCCTCGACGATCGCAAGGTCCCTCTCATGGGCGTCCTGGGAGCCTTCATCTTCGCGGCCCAGATGATCAACTTCACGATTCCGGGGACCGGCTCGAGCGGCCACCTCGGGGGAGGCATGGTCCTGGCCATCCTGCTCGGGCCCGAAGCCGCCTTTCTCACGCTGGCCTCGGTCCTCACGGTGCAGGCTCTGTTCTTCGCGGACGGCGGTCTTCTCGCCCTCGGGTGCAACATTTTCAACCTCGGATTCTTCCCCTGCTTCGTCGCCTACCCTCTCGTCTACCGGAGGATCGCCGGTGCTTGCCCCGGGCCGAGGCGCATCCTCCTGGGGTCCATGGCGGCATCCATCCTGGCGCTCCAGATGGGCGCCTTCGGAGTGGTGCTGGAGACCACCTTTTCCGGGATCTCCGAGCTGCCCTTTGCGGCATTCACCATCCTCATGCTTCCCATCCACCTGGCCATCGGCATCGTGGAAGGGCTCGCCACCGCCGCCGTGGTGACCTACGTCTGGAAGGCCAGGCCGGAGCTCGTGGAGAGCCTCTCCCGACCCACGCCGGGAACGACCGACCAACCGAGCGCCGCGGACGGGCGTCCGGGGACGGCCTCCACGGAGCAGGCGGTGCGATCCGGCGCGCTCGGCCCCGTGCCGATGAAGGGTGTGCTCGCCGCGCTGCTGGCCCTTGCCGCGCTCACCGGCGGCGCCCTCTCCTGGTTCGCTTCAGCCCACCCGGACGGTTTGGAATGGTCCATGTCGCGCACCTCCGGCAAGGAGGAGCTGAATGAGCCGGAGACCGGCCCGCATGCACTGCTGGGCCGGCTGCAGGAAAAGACGGCCGTCCTTCCCGACTACGGTTTTCGAGCTTCCGACGAGGCCGAAACGCGGGAAGAGCCGCCCCCGGCCGATGAGCCCTGGCCTGCAGTGAGCGCCGGCACGTCCGTGTCGGGCTTGGTCGGCGCCCTCGTGACGATGCTGCTGGTCGGCTTGATCGGCCTGTCCCTCAGGAGATATCATCGCCGAGCATAGAGTTTCCCATGGCTCCCGCGCTCCTTCCGGCGATTCCGACTCCGCGGACACGAGAGGGCGCCCTTCTCCACCGATCACCTGTCTCATCGGGCACCCATGGCCAAGATCGAATCTTCTTTCTTCGACCTGAGCACCTTCGACGCCCTGTCGCGTCTGGGCACCCCCGTGCATCGCCTGGACCCTCGCGTCAAAGTCGCCGCCACGATGGCCTTCATCGTGGCGGTCGTCTCGTTCGGCAAGTACGAGCTCAGCGGCCTCGTCCCGTTCGCGCTCTACCCGGTCTCCCTCATGGCCGCCGGGAACCTGCCGTTCGGGTACATGCTTCGCAGAGTCCTGCTGGCCGCTCCCTTTGCCATCCTGGTCGGGATTTTCAACCCGATTTTCGACCGTGAGATCCTCGCCCGTCTGGGTCCGCTGGAAATATCCGGCGGCTGGGTTTCTTTCGCCTCGATCCTGCTGCGCTTTCTCCTGACCGTGAGCGCCGCGCTCGTGCTGGTCGCCTCCACCGGCATCCATGGAGTCTGCCAGGCCCTGGACAGGCTGGGCTTGCCCAGGAGCTTCACCGTCCAGTTGCTCTTCCTTTACCGTTACCTGTTCGTCCTGGTCGATGAGGCTTCCCGGATGACCCGGGCCAGGGCGCTGCGCAGCTTCGGCACGCGCGGGACCGGAGTCCGGGTGTACGGCTATCTCATCGGTCAGCTGCTGCTGCGCACGATGGACCGCGCGCAGCGCATCCACGAGGCCATGTTGTGCAGGGGCTTCGACGGGGAGATCCGCCCGTCCCGGGCGCTCGCGCTGCGGCGAGCGGACGTGCTGTTTGTCGTCGGGTGGTCGGCGGCTTTTCTGCTCATGCGCATCTTTGACCTTCCCCGGTACGTGGGGGAGTTGGTCACAGGACATCTGCCGTGAGCCATCACATCGTGGAGATCCGGGATCTGCACTTCACCTACCCCGACGGCACCCCGGCGCTGCGGGGAGTCTCTCTGCGCATCACCCACGGGGAATCCCTGGCGATCGTCGGGGCGAACGGTGCGGGCAAGTCCACGCTCCTGCGCCACCTGAACGGATGTCTCGTTCCGGAGTCCGGAACGGTCCGGATCGGCGACTTTCCTCTGACCCGGAAGACCCTGCAGCAGGTGAGGCGAACCGTGGGCATGGTCTTCCAGGACCCGGACGACCAGCTCTTCATGCCGCTGGTGGGTGAGGACGTGGCCTTCGGGCCGTTGAATCTCGGGCTGCCGCCCCGGGAGGTCGAACAAAGAGTCGCCCATGCCCTGGCCACCGTGGGAGCGGCCCATCTCCAGGACCGCCCTCCCTATCGGCTCTCCGCCGGCGAGAAGCGGTGCGTGGCCATCGCCTCCGTTCTCTCCATGGACCCGAGCATCCTCGTCATGGACGAGCCGAGCTCCAACCTCGATCCCAAGGCCAGGCGCCAGCTCATCCGGCTGCTCGGCACCTTCAGGCACACCAAGATCATTGCCACCCACGACCTCGATCTGGTCCTCGACCTCTGCCCCCGCACCGCCGTGCTCAAGGAGGGGCGCGTCGCCGCCGACGGCCCCACCCTGGAGATCCTCCGGGACGACCGGCTCCTGGAGGCGAGCCGTCTGGAAAGACCCCTGCGTTTGCAGGGGTGCCCGATCTGCAGCTCCGGGAACCCGAGGAAGGAGGGGCCGCCGGAAAGCAGCAGCGGGTCGTAGCGACAGATCCTACTGCCTGCCGCCGGTGCGTACTTCGAAGAGAGAGAACCAGCCCCTGGAGTCCGTGAACCGGCGCACGATCCGGAGCCCGGCCTTGCGGAACAGGCGGCTGGCGCTCTCCTGGCTGAACTTCTTGCAGATTTCCGTGTGGATGGTCTCCCCTTTGCGGATCTCGACGCACATCCCGATGCCCGCCACCGTGGCCCTGACCGCCCGGCCGGCTCTCAACTGCATCTCGATCCGCTCTCGCGAGCGGTCGAAGAACGCCACGTGATCGAAGTCTTCGGGATCGAAGTCCGCCTCGAGCGTCCGGTTCACATGGTTCAGGATGTTGCGGTTGAAATCCCGGGTGACCCCCTGGCTGTCGTTGTACGCCGCTTCGAGGGTCTCAACGGGCTTGATCATGTCCATGCCGATCAGGAACCGGTCCTCGGGGCCCATGATCGCGCCGACGCTTCGGAGCAGCCGCACGGCTTCGTCTTCTTCGAGATTGCCGATGGTGCCGCCGAGGAAGGTGATCAGCTTTCTCGTCCTGGCCAGGGCTCCGCTGGGAAGGGCTCCGTCGGAAAGCGCTCCGCCCGGAAGCGCTCCGACGTGACAGGTGAAATCCGCCAGGACGCCAAAGACCTCCAGGCTCGGATAGTCGTCCAGCAGCTCGGTCGCCGACGCGACCATCGAGCTTTCACTGATGTCCACGGGAACATATCGGAGGCGGCCGCGTTCGCAGAAAGGCAACGCGTCCAGGAGCCTGCGGATCTTGAGGTTCGACCCGCTTCCCAGCTCGACCAGGTCTGCGGCTGCTCGAGAGAAGAATTGCATGATCTCAAGCGCGCACCGGTCCAGGATCGAAAGCTCGGTCCTCGTGGGGTAATACTCAGGGGTGGTGCAGATCCGCTCGAACAGCTCGGACCCGCGGGCATCGTAGAAGTACTTGGACGGGATGGACTTGGGGGTCTGCGACAGGCCGCGTCGGATGTCCCGGATCATGTCCTCCCGGTAACGACCGTCGAGGTGATTCAGGATCCGCAGCCGTCGGTTCCGAGGGCCCGGAAACCGTTCCGGGCAACGGACGTCAGGCGCCGGAAGCGGCTCCCCGCCCGAGGTCCAATCCGTGCGCGCCATGGCAGAGCCTCCCGGTCTTTCGGTTCGTCCAGAATCCCCAGAGACTTGCCTGCTGCTCGCGCATAGCTGAGGGGCTCGAGCGTCCGTCCGCCACTCCCGGCGGAACGACGAGAATCAGTTCGATTATCCGCCGGATGGGCGGCGCCGGCACATACACGGAACTCTGTATTATTCTGCTCAGGATCCTGTATTTTATTTCTTCGCTGTTTCCCGCTGCGCCGCCATTCTCGCGGCCACTTCTCTGCCTCACTCGTCCGCTGTCACTCGGAGCCCTCTGGGGACCCAGTATCGCTCCGCCAGGTCGAAGACGGCCTGAACCGCGAGCGCCAGCAGAGCGGCCGGCACCGCCCCTTCCAGGATCAGGCCGACGTCGTCCAGCCGGATGCCGGTGAGAATGGGCTGGCCGTAGCCGCCTGCTCCGATGAGCGCGCCGAGGGTCGCCGTACCCACGTTGATGACCGCCGAGGTCTTGATGCCGCTCAGAATCGAAGGCGATGCCAGGGGCAGGTCGATCCGCCTCAGACGCTCACGGTAAGGGAGGCCCAGGGCCTCGGAGGCCTCGCGGATTTCCGGGCTGATCTGCTGGAGGCCCGAACAGGTGTTCCGCACGATCGGAAGCAGACTGTAGAGAAAGAGCGCAAGAATCGCCGGGGCGGACCCGATACCCAGCAGCGGGATCATGAAGACCAGCAAGGCCAGCGACGGCACGGTCTGAATGATCCCCGCCGTTCCGAGAATCAGCCTCCCCCACCCGGGAAACCGGGCCGCCAGAATGCCCAGCGGAATCGAGGTGACGACAGCCGTTCCCAGGGAGATGCCCACCAGGGAGAGATGCTCACCCGTGCGCGTGATGAGATTCGGCAGCAGCGATTCCTTCCTGCCCGTGGTCTGCACGCCGAGCTCCTTGCGCAGGAAGGCCGCCGCCACCCTGCTGGCCGGCGTCTTGCGGATCTTCGCCAGCCCGTTCATGCGTATCACTTCACTTTGCGAAACCCTGCCCTCCAGTCTCCGTATGGCCGCGACCCCGGCCGGCCAGCGCCTCTCCAGGTCGGCCCGGTAGAGCAGCACTGCATCATAGACGGGGAAGAAATGCAGGTCGTCTTCGAGGATCCTGAGACGATAGTAGGCGATCTCGGCGTCGGTCGAGTAAAGGTCCGTCACCTGGATCGCGCCGCTTTCCAGCCCGATGTACGCGAGGTCGTGCTGCAGGCCTCGGACGTCCTGCTGGGGAAGCCCGTAGGCTGCTTGCACCCCCGGCCAGCCGTCCTGGCGATTCATGAATTCGTTGGTGAACCCGAATTTCAGCTTGGGATGCCTGCTCAGGTCGGATATGCAGGCGACCGCAAGGCGCTCGGCCAGCTCCTCCTTCATGCCCAGGGCATAGGTATTGTTGAATCCGAGGGGCTCGCTCATCCGCACGCCCAGCGGCGAGAGCCTCTCCCGGATCTCCCGCGCTCCCTCGGCCCCGGGCGTCTTGCCCCCCAGGATTTCCCGAGAGAGGGTCCCGGTGTACTCGGGATAGACGTCTACGTTCCCCTGCAGCAGCGCATCCCACAGGATCCTCGTGCCGCCCAGTTGGGTACGATCGACCACCGGAATGTCCTGGTCTTGCACCAGGAGCATCACCAGCTCCCCGATGATCACGCTCTCCGTGAACGCTTTCGACCCGACCCGCAAAGGGGCCCCGGCGTCGGCAGCCGCGGTCGCACACAGGCAACAGGCGACTGCCGCGACCCCCAGGCCCCGCCTGCCGCCTCTTCCCGGAGACCCCATCAGGGCACCTCTGCGTGCCGCTGGGCCTGCACGAAACGCGTCACGAACGGGTCGGCCGGCGCCTCCAGCATCTGCCGGATCGTACCCTGCTGCTTGACGCGTCCCTCGTGCATCAACACGACCTGATCCGCAAAGTAGGCAGCCTCATCCAGATCGTGGGTGACCCAGAGGACACTTTTGCGCAGCTCTTGGAAGATTGCTCTGAGGTCGGTCTGCAGATCGAAACGGATGACGGGATCGAGCGCCCCCAGCGGCTCGTCCAGCAGCAGCACACTCGGGTCGAGCATCAGGGCCCGCATCAGGGCGAGCCTCTGCTTCTGACCTCCGGAGAGCTGAATCGGGTAACGTTCCAGCGCATCGGCGGGAAAGCGCGTCAGTCGTGCCAGCTCCAGCAGGCGGCCCTCGATCCGCCCCGGATCCCATCTCAGGTAGCGCGCCATGAGGGTGACGTTCCCCCGGGCGCTCAAATGGGGGAAGAGCCCGCCGCTCTGGATGACATAGCCCATGCGCAGGCGCAGCCGCGGCAGGTCCCGGGTGCGGACCTGCGCTGCCTCGAAGTAGACGTCTCCCCGATCGGGCCTTGCCAGACCCGTGACGAGACGCAGGATCGTCGACTTTCCGCACCCGCTGGGACCGATCAGGACCGTGGTCGTTCCGGCCCCGATCTCCAGGTCGACGCCGCGCAGGGCGGGTACCCTGCCGTACGCCTTCCAGCAATCACGGAGCTCGACGATCGACGCAGGCGAGCGGTCTCGATCCGACAAGAGCTCCACCCCAAGGTCATCTGCAGGGAACGAACCGAACCGCAGTCATGGATTCGCGGATCACGGCGGCCATTCGGTCCAGGGCCGTGTCGATCTGCTGCTCGCTGTTCTCGGTGCCCAGGGAGAAGCGCAGGGCGCAGTGGGCCTGTTCCACGGACAGGCCCATGCTGAGGAGCGCGTGAGAAGGCTCGGGGGACCCCGCGCGGCAGGCGGACCCCGAGGAAATGGAGACGCCCTTCTGATCGAGGGCCAGGACCATGGCTTCTCCCCGAATGCCCGGCAGAGAGACGTTCAAGGTGTTCGGAAGCCTCTCGTCCGGGTGCCCGTTGAGCCCGGCGTCCGGCACCAACGCCCGAATGCCGTCCCACAGGCGGTCGCGCAGGCCTCTCACCCGCCCGTTCATTTCCGGGAGCCGCCGCTCCGCCAGCTCGGCGGCCTTGCCCATTCCGGCGATGCCGACGGTGTTCTCGGTCCCGGCCCGCCGGCCCCCCTCCTGTTCGCCGCCGTGGATCAACGGCTCGAG
This sequence comes from bacterium, assembly GCA_040756235.1. Classification (GTDB taxonomy): domain Bacteria; phylum Desulfobacterota; class DSWW01; order DSWW01; family DSWW01; genus JBFLZG01. Next base: position 13,692 of record JBFLZG010000101.1, read on the forward strand.
CTCGAGCCCCTTGCGCGCGTACAGGGCCCCGATTCCCTTGGGTCCGCAGAACTTGTGGCCCGATAGGCTCAGCAGGTCGACGCCCAGCGCTTCCACGTCGACCGGGAGCTTGCCGACCATCTGCACCGCATCGGTGTGGAACAGGGCCCCCCGCCGGTGAGCCATGCCCGCCAGCTCGGCGATGGGCTGCAGGGAGCCGGTTTCGTTGTTGGCCGCCATCACGCTGACCAGGAAGGTGCGCTCCGTGAGCGCTTGCTCGAGGTCCTCAGGCCGCACACGGCCGCAGGCATCCACCGGCAGCAGGGTGACCTCGAAGCCCAGCCGCTCCAGCCAGGAGCAGGTCCTGAGGACCGAGGGATGTTCGATCGAAGAAGTGATCAGGTGGCGTCTGCCGGGCCCGCCCCCTCTGCCCTGCCCGCCCGGCCGGCCGGCCACGGCCAGAGCGAGGCATTTGATGGCCTGGTTGTTCGCCTCGCTCCCGCCGCCGGTGAAGGTGATTCGGCGCGCCGTGCACCCGAGCAGCTTGGCCATTCTTCTGCGGGCTTCCTCCACCGCCTCCCGGCCTCTGCGGCCCTCGCGGTGCAGGGCCGAGGGGTTTCCGTAGCACGACTCCGTGTAGGCGTCCATCAAGGCCTGCACTTCCGCGTCCGGCCGGGTCGTGGCGTTGTGGTCCAGATAGATCCGCTCCGGCCGCGGATCGAGCGCCGGCCGGGTCAGCACGGCGGCGCCGCTCGGCTCGCCCGAGTCGACCCGGACCGTCCCCCTTCCTCCTTCCGGCGCTTTGGCCACCTCGCAGAGCAGGGCTTTGTAGATCGGAAACCCGGAAATCGGGTCGTAGCGCAGATCGGTCAGGTCGTTGATGTTGCACTGCCGCCAGGCCTCGGGACCCAGGGGGCCGCCGCCGCCCATGTTCGCGTCGACCGCGCCCGGCACGATGTCGTCGGTCACGAGAGCGCGCATCCGCACCCGGCCGCGAGGGCTCGACACGTGCACCGCGTCGCCGTCGCCGATGCCTCGGGCCGCGGCGTCGCGCGTGTGGATCGTCACCGTGGGCTCGGGCCGCTCCCGCGCGAGGCCGGCGATGCCGTGAAACTGGCTCCTGAAATCCGTAGCCACTCGCGAGCCGGAATTGAACACCAGGGGGAATTCACGGCTCAGCGCCGGCCGGCTCAGCGGGCCCTCCGCAGGCTCGGTGTAGACGGGCAGAGGATCGTAGCCGTGCTCTTCGAGGATGGTCGAGGCGATCTCGAGCTTGCCGGTCGGCGTTTCGAACCCCGGCGCGCCATCTCTCCGGAGCAGTCCCTTTTCCCACTTCCGGTATTGCAGCATCCGGGTTTCCACCTGCACCTGCCCGCCTGCCGCAAGGACGTCCTCGAGCGAGAAAGGAGATTCCCGGAGCACGTGCCGGAGGAGATCCTCTTCGGTGCGTGGATACAAGCGCCCGTAGCCCAGCCGCTCGGCCAGCTCCGCGAGGATGAAGAAGGAGTTGCGGGATTCGCCCACCGGCTCGATGACCTTCTCGCGGATGCGAAAGATCGGACCGTAGGTCATGTAGGAGCGGATCTCGTACGAGGTCGCCGCGGGCAGCACGATGTCGGCGTAGGCGCAGTCGGCCGTGAGGTTGACGTCAATGCAAACCAGGAAGTCGAGCGCCTGCAGCGTCCGGCGCCAGACATCGGGCCGGGGCCACGCGGTGATGATCGAGGCGCCCACGATGATGAGCGAGCGGATCCGGTAGGGCCTGCCTTCCAGCACGGACTCCGGCAGCGCATTGGCGTGCGATTCCCCGCGATAGGCGCTGTACACGGGGAAGCGGTCGAGCCCGAGTGCCTTCTTGGGGCACGGATTGGGAACGTGCCCGCCGCGGTAGATGGGGAAGGTGTTCTCGGGCATCGAAAAACAGCGGCCGCCGGGCACGTCGAGCTGTCCGGCCAGGGCCCACAGCACGATGGCGGCGCGGATGGCCTGCACGCCGCTGTCGTTGTACTCGAGCCCCGAGTACATGACCGGCGCGGCGCCGCGGGCGCCGGCGATCCTCCGTGCCAATGAGCGGACCGTCTCCGCGGGAACCCCGGTGATCGACTCCACCACCTCGGGCCTGAAGTGCTGGACGTACTGCGCGAACGCCTCGAAGCCGTGCGTCCATTCGCGCACGAACGGCTCATTGTAGAGCTCTTCTTCGATGAGGACGTTCGACAGGCCGAGGGCGAGCGCGCCGTCCGTTCCCGGCCGAATGGGGATCCACTCGGCCCCGGTCGCCTTCGCCGTCATCGTCCTCCTGGGATCGATCACGACCACCCGCGCGCCCCTTGCGACCGCCTGCCGGATCCGCCTCAGGTCGAGGGGCGGGCAATCGGTCGCAGGGTTGGCTCCCCACACCACGACCAGCTCCGCGTTCTCGATGTCCGAGAACATGTTGATGAGCATGCCGCCCAGGGTGACGTGCGGCGCGATCATGGCAAAGGAGACGTAGCAGAGGGCGCCCACGCCCATGGTGTTCGGAGACCCGAAGGGGAACAGCACGCTCGAGGCCGACGAGACGGCGACGCCTTTGGGCTGGAAGACGTCGCACAGCGAGAGCTCGAAGCTGCCCCGGCCGGTGTAGACGGCCGTGGCTTCGGGGCCGTGCTCGGCCTTGATGGACCGGAGCCTGCCCGCGATCTCGTCGAACGCATCTTCCCAGCTGATCTCCTCGAACGCGAAAGTCCCCTTGGTCCCCTTGCGGCGCAAAGGGCGGCGCAGCCGGTTCTCGGAATAGACGATTTCCGCGGCGTGCTCGCCGAGCTTGCAGATGATTCCCAAGGGGGAGCTCTCGTCGGCCCGGACCGAGGCCATCCTGCCCTGCCGGTCGTGCGTGACGATCACCCAGCAGCCGGCAGGGCAGATCCCGCAGATGGCCCGTCGTTCGTTCGCAGGCAAAGGCACTGTGGCGGTCCTCTCGGAAGGTCAGAAACGGACGCGCAAGGCACCCCCAATTATCGTTATCGCGGTCATGGCCTGTACATCAGGGAAATTGCGCATTTTCGGCGAAAAGAAACCGTATTCTCGATTGCGTGAAGCGACCTTCCTGTTCCGGCTAAGGACGATCCCGATGTGTGCCGATTCTCCTCCATATGGGAGCTGTCAGCGCAGCATGGACGGCGCTCCCCCAGGATCTTCCTTGCTTCCCTTGTTGTGGTAATACATAATTTCATTCGCTGAGATGCTGGCCCACCGTGAACCGAACCGGGGGGGGCAATCGCTTGCATCAGAAAGAGAACGCCTATTTGGGGCTCGACGTGGGGGCGGCCAGCATGGTTCTCGTGCTGATCGACCGCCACGCAAACATCCTGGATGCGCGGTACTGGCTGGTCCACAAGGAGGGGCCGCAGACCGAGCACGAGCCTCGGCCCCGCTGCATCCGGTCTTGCGCCTCCTGCCTGAACCCTTGCGGGGCGGCGCTCATCGTCCGCCGGACCGGGGAGTTCCTTGCCAATGCCGTCAGGAAGTTCGACGTCGCTCTCGGGGGCTTCGTGGCGACCGGCAGCCAGGTCACCAAAGACATCCCGTTCCCGGTGCCTCTGGACATGGTGGTCAGCGAGATCGGCGCCCACGCCCGCGGGATGCGCAGGGCCTCCAACACGGGAGGCGTGCACGCCATCATCGACGTGGGCGGGCAGGACATCAAAGTCATCCGGCTCGCCAACCCGCTGGACTTCCACATGAGCGGACTGTGCGCCGCGGGCACGGGAACCTACCTGGACGAAATCTCCCGGGTCGAGCGCATCAGCGTCTCCGATTTCGGCAATATCGGCGGGCAGTACATCTGCAAGGTGCTCGACTCCCTCGACACCGACCGGCCGCTTTCGATCGAGGAGTTCTCGTCCACCTGCACGGTATTTACGAAATCCTCTTACGTGCGCAAGAAAGGGTCCCTCAGTCTGGACGAACGCGTGGCTGCCATCTGTTGGGCCCAGGCCAAGCAGGTCTACAACACGGTGATCCCCAGCCTGCGGAACTACGAGGAGAGAATATCCCTTCAGGGAGGGGTCTCCTTCAACTTCGGCGTGCGCCTCGCGCTGGACCACTTTCTCAAGAAGGGGCGCGGACTGGACCGGAACGGCGCGCCGGTCCTGGTGATACCGGAGATTTCCGACTACTGCGACAGAGACGGAAAGCCCAGGCCCGTCTCCCATCTCATGGGAGCCCTCGGCGCCGCCCTGCTCGGCAAGGAGTACGCCGATCTGGGCAAGCCCGCCCTGTCCCAGGAGAAGCACTGCCCTCCCCTGCGGGGATCCAAGCTGCGCAAGAATCTCCTGCGAGAGCAGATCCGCACCGCTTCCCGCACCGATTCGTCCAAGCCCAAGGTCGCCTGGAACGGGACGCTGTTCCCCAGCGAGATCTGCTATCTCTTCGATATCGTGCCCGTTCCGCTGCCGGTCCTGGCCGCCATCGACTGCGAAAACGCGCAGCACAATCTCCTTACCGCTTCCAGAGAGGAGGGGGTGGACCGGGCCAACTGCACCATCCTGTCCGCGGTGCTGGGCCGCCTCGACCGGACGCCGGCGCCGGATTTCATCTTCCATACAACGGGGAGCTGCGACTACTATCGACAGCACATGCTCAGGGTCATCGACCTGGCCGTGGAAAGATTCGGCCTCGACCCTGAAAGGCAGGCCTGCTCCGTAGACCTCCCGACGTACACCTTCGAGACCGAAGGGGGCATCCGTTTTCTGGCGGATCAGCTCCGCAACGCGGTGTACAGGATCGAAGAGACTCTGAAAGTCCGGCACGATCCGGCCAAGCTCAGAGGGATCCTCCAGAACGTGAACCGGGCGAGACATTACCATGTGCTGACCGAAGAGCTGCGCGCCAAGCACCCGGCCCTCGCCTACGGCTCCGAGCTGCTGAAGAGGGCGGTCCTCTACTCTTCGGCCTGGGGCACCGAAGCCTTCGTGGAGATCACGAAGGCCTACTACGAGGAGCTTGCAGAACGCGCCAGGAGCCTGGCGCCCGGCCGGACCCCGCTCTTTCATCTGGGCGAGAAGCACCGGATCCTCTGGGTCTACTTGTGGGATTATACCAGCACGTCGATGTTCACGTACCTGGAGGGCGAGCTCAACTGCGCCATCGTGGCCGAGGAGTTGAACCACATCCACTGGGCCCCGATGGATCCGGACCGGCCCTTCGAGAGCATCGCCAGGCGGGTCGTCCAGCCGATCAACCACCTGAACAGCCGGATCACTTACCTCATGGAGATGGCCGAACGATACAGGGTCGACGGCATCATCCTGTTCGCCCACTTCTTCGGCCATTGCCCGCTGGCGAGCGAAAGCATTCAGAACCTGCTCCGCAAGAGCGACTATCCCACGCTGTTTCTGGAGGGCGATTGTCTCGACGAGACGAGAAGACCGAGCAGCACGATCACCAAGGTGCAGGCCTTCGTCGAGCAGCTCAACCTGAAGAGCTACGGCAACCTCTTCGGAGTACGTGTGCCGCCCCCGGACCTGCCCCGGCAGGCTGCGCGGAGCGTCTGACAGGCTGTTCAAGAATCCCGCCTGGCAAGCCTGCCGCGAGTTGCTGCGAAGTCGGAGATTGCGCGGCTCTGCGAGGCAACGGCGGCCGCCAGAGCAAGGCTCGGATCACAGCATCTCTTCGAAGCGCCGCTTCGTCTCGGCTGTCAGCCCAGCCGACTTGCGGAGATTCACGGCCCGCATGATGTCGTAGGACCCGTCCTCGAAGAGCACCGGCACCTGGGTGACATAGTCGGGTCTGGCACAACAGCCGGGTGCGAAGAAGTGCCCTGGCCTCTTCCCCTCCCGGCAGCGGGACCTCGCCTTTTCGAGATCGGCCCTGGACAGGACCATCCCGAGCTGGCCCTGGGTCGTTGCCACGAGATCGCCCGGCACGAAAGAACGGTTCATTTCGAAGATACACCTCATGGGGGTCGGAGAGGGCCCGGGCCCGGATTCCGGCCTTCGCCGGAATGACGGAAATCATGCGGCCGCGCCTCCGAGTCCTCCGGAATGAGTGGTCGCACGAGGGTCTGACCGGATGCATGACACAGCCTCCTCCGCCGGAATGACGGAAAGAGTCATTTCCAGGCGGCCTGACACTGAAACCCGAAAGCTGAAAGCTGACAGCCTCCTATGCTGCCCTCGAGCCGCCGTCCAGCAGCAGATAGGTGCCCGTCATGAGCCGCGACTCGTCCGAGGCGAGGTAGACCGCCGCGTACGCGACGTCCGCCGGCTCGCTGAGCAGGTTCAGCGGAACCGTGGCCGCCGCGAACTGCTTGGCGGTATCGAAGCTCCACTCCGGCCCGAGGTTGATCCCGTAGAGCGCCTGCGCCCTCTTCAGGAAGCGCTCGCCCATGGGGGTCGTCGCCACGACCGGACAGATGCAGTTCGACCGGATCTTCTGGGGCGCCAGCTCGACCGCCATGATCTGCGAGAAGGCGAGCACGCCCGCCTTGCTCGCACCGTAGCAGGCGTTGCCCATCCGGCCTTTCAGAGCGGAGAGGGAAGCGGTGTGGACCATCGAGCCGCCGCCCGCCTGGACGAGGTGCGGGATGGCGAATTTGGAGCACAGCCAAGTGCCCCTCAGGTTCACGTTCATCACCCGGTCCCAGTCCTCCTCCGAGATCTCCGCCACCTTCTCCATGTGCTCGATGCCCGCGTTGTTGAACAGGACGTTGAGCTTGCCGAAGGCGGCCACCGTCTCCTCCATGATCCTTTGCACGTCCGCGGTCTCGGTGATGTCCCCCCGGATGGCGATCGCCTTCCCTCCCGCCTTGTTGATGCCGTCGACGACCTTCTTCAGTTCGCTCGCGTTGATGTCCACGGCGGCGACGCTGGCGCCCTCCCTGGCGAACATCTCGGCAGAGCCCCGGCCGTATCCGGACGCCGCCCCCGTGATCACAGCGACCTTGCCTGCGAGTCTCATGGCTCCTCCCCTCTTGCTTGGTGTCGGTCCCCTGCGCGTTGAAAAACCGCCCCTTCTGCAGGCTGTTCAAAAATGCCCAGATGCAAGGCAGGCGAAGTTCTGAGGCCTGTTCCGAGGAGCGAAGCGACGAGGAAACCCCCGGCTACGATTGTCCGCCGCAGCCGTGGCGCCGGGGGACCGCTTCGCAAAGCTCGCGGCACGCAGATGGGCGTTTTTCAACAGCCTGTCCTCATTTCGGCACGATCAGATCATACCAGGTCCTCTGCTGGCGCGTGTGGCCGAGGTCGATCTGGAAGCTCTTGACCTCCGTGTAGTCGTTCAGCAGGCCGTGAAGCCCCCTCTCCCTGCCGATGCCGCTCTGCTTGCATCCGCCGTAGGGGAGATCCAGGCTCATAAGATGCACCTCGTTGATCCAGACATTGCCCACCCGGAGCTTCTCCCCGATGGCGATCGCCCGCTCGACGTTCCTGGACCAGACTGCCCCGAGCAGGCCGTACTTCGTGTCGTTGGCGATCCGGACCGCCTCGTCGTCGCCCTTGTAGCGAATGACGCACAAGACGGGTCCGAAGATCTCCTCCTGGGCGATGGTCATGCCATGGTCCACGTTGGTGAAGACGGCAGGCTCCAGATAAAAGCCTTTCTTCAGCCCTTCGGGCCTGACACCGCCGCACGCCAGCACGGCCCCTTCCCGCATGCCGGCTTCGATGTATCGCTCCACCCTGGCGCGCTGCTCCGCCGAGATCAGGGGCCCCATGGTCGTCTGCGGGTCCATGGGATCCCCCACCTTGATCTTCCTGACCTTGCCGACGAGCTTCTCCACGAAGGCCTCGTAGAGGTTGTCCGGGACCAGGGCCCGCGTCGTGGCGTAGCAGATCTGCCCCGCGTTCATGAAGCATCCCCAGATGGCCGCGTCCACGGCCAGGTCCAGGTCCACGTCGTCGAGAAAGATGCTGGCCGACTTGCCGCCCAGCTCCATGGTCGCGTTCTTGATCGTGGAGGAGGCCAGGCAGAGGACACGCTTTCCGGTCTCGGACGACCCGGTGAAGGAGATCTTGTCGACCAGCGGGTGCGAGGCGAGCATCTCCCCCACGCTCTCTCCCGCCCCCACCAGGACATTGACGACCCCCTTGGGCAACTCGGACTCGTCCACGATCTTCGCGAGCTCCAGCAGCGTGCAGGGCGTCAGGAGCGACGGCTTGATCACGACGCTGTTGCCGGTCGCAAGGGGTGCCGCGAGCATGGCGGCGCCCAGCAGGATCGGGGCGTTCCAGGGCACGATCTGCGCGCACACGCCGATCGGCTCCCGCCTGACATACGGAAAGGCGGCCGCCGGCGCCCGGAAGAGAGGCATCGGCTCCTCGAACACGCGGTTGGCCGCCTTGGCGAACCACTCGAAGCGGTTCTGGGCGCTCGTGACCATGGTGAAGAGCGAGTGGGCCATGGGCGCCCCGAGGTTCTGCGTCTCGAGGAGCGCGAAATCCATGGCCCGCTGCCTGAAGCGGGCGAGCACGTCCAGGAGGATCCGGCTCCGTTCGGCCGGCTCCTTGTTGCGCCACACCCCGCTCTCGAACGAAGCCTTGGCCGCCTTCACGGCCCGGTCCGCGTCCTGGGCCGTGGCCAGGGGCACCTCGGCAAATGCTTCCTCGTTGCCCGGGCTGATGACCGGCGCGGTCCGGCCCTCCGCGGCGTCGCACCACTGGCCGTCGATGTACATCTGGTACTTCTTCATGATCACCCCTCCTCCCCCTGCTGCGCCTTGTCCCGGATGAACGCCGCGATCTGCTTGAAGCTGGCGCTCTGCGTGAACACCCCCGTCACCCCCATCTCTCTCAGCCTGGGGATGTCTTCCTCGGGGATCACCCCCCCCATGACGAGCAGCCGGTCCCCGATCCCCTCGGACCGCATGCGCGCGAGCATCTTCTCGGCGACCTTCATGTGGGCGCCCGAGAGGATGCTCACGCCGATCACGTCCACGTCCTCCTGCACGGCCGCGCTCACCACGTCGTTCACGCTCCTGCGCAGGCCCGTGTACACGACCTCCATGCCGGCGTTCCTCAGGGCCGTGCACACGAGGAGGGCCCCCTTGTCGTGGCCGTCGAGCCCGACCTTGGCAATCAGCACCCGGATTCTCTTGTCCCCAGCCATGGCTCACACCTCCACCTCAGGCCGTTGGAAAAGGCCCATCTGCTGCGTTCGGCTCGTTCAGTGCACCTCGCCGAATACGTTGCGCAGAACGCCGCAGATCTCGCCCATGGTGACCATCTCCTTCACGGCGTCCACGAAGAACGGGACCAGGTTCGCCTGCTCGTCGCGCGCCGCGTTCCCGATCTTCTCGAGGCACGCCCGCACCTTGCGGTCGTCCCTTTCCGCCTTGATCTTGCGGAGCTTCGCAATCTGCCTCGCTTCCGCGTCCTCGCGCCTCTCCGACTTGTACGGGGAGGTCCTCGGAATCCGGATCTCGATCTCGTCCGGCTCCGTGTACTTGTTCACGCCGATCCGGATCTCCTCGCCGGCCTCGACCTTGCGCTGGAACTCCCAGGCGCTCATGGCGATCTGCTCCTTCATCCACCCGCTCTCGATCGCCCTGACCGCGCCGCCCATCTGGTCGATCTTCGCGATGAGATCGAGGATCTCCTGCTCGTAACGGTCCGTCAGGGACTCGACGTAGTAGGAGCCACCGAGCGCGTCCTGGACGTCGCAGAGCTTGCACTCCTCCATGATGATGCGGGAAGCGTCGGCGGCGAGCTGCCTCGCCTCCACGCTGTGGCCGAGCCCGAGCGGCTCGTCGTACGGGGGCTCGCAAGCCGGAGGCTCCCCGATCAGGGCCGCAAAAGCCGCGCCGATCACGACCCGGACGAGGTTGTTCAGGGGCCGCTGGATCGTCATGGGCCAGTAGCCGGTCAGCCCCCCTCCCAGCTCCTTGTAGGTCCAGTTCCGCGGGTCCTTCGAATGGAAACGCTCGCGCATGATCCGGGCCCACACCCGGCGCGCGGCGCGCCGCACGGCGGCCTCTTTCAGGACCTCCATGCCGCCGCCGAAGTTCAGGAAGGTCGTGCGCGGCACGAACTCGTCGATCGCCAGCCCCGCGCTCAGGGCGACCTCGAAATAGGCGATGGCGTTCGCGAAGCAGAAGGCGATCGCCTGCGCCCGGCTGGCGCCCGCCTCCCGCATGTGGTAGGCGCAGATGCTGATCGTGTTCATGTTCGGGAGGTGTTCCGTGCAGTACGTGAAGGTGTCCCGGGTCATGCGCATGGAGTGCTGAATCGGAAAGATGTGGGTGCCCCGGGCCACGAACTCCTTGAGGACGTCGTTCTGAGGCGTGCCCCTGAGCTTCTCCAGGGGCACGCCCCTCTTCTGGGCAAGGGCGACGTACATGGCGAGGATGATGTTCGTGGTCGCGTTGATCGTCCAGTTGGAGGCGATCCGGTCGAGCTCCATCTCGCCGACAAAAGGCTCGTAGATCGTCTCGAAATCCTTGAGCGTGTCGATCGCCACGCCCACCCGGCCCACCTCACCCTCGGCCAGCTCCGAGTCCGAGTCGTAGCCGGTCTGGGTGGGCAGGTCAAAGGCCACGTTCGGCCCGCCGCCGCGGCTTCCGGTCTTGCCCCGTTCGATGTAGTAGTCCCGCATGTCCTCGGCCGTGCCGTAGCCAGCGTAGCCGAAGGCATGCCGGATCGACTTGCCGCCCGCGAGCGTGTTCCCCCTGCCCCAGAAGGGAAGATGGATCGGGATGGCGTGCCGGCCGGCGGTGAAGGGGTACTCTCCGGGGAAGCCCACGCGCTCGAGGAAATCATGGTCTTCCAGGTCCGCAGGCGTGTAGTACTCGACGGGAGACTCGTTGAGGCAGAGCCGCTGGATACCTTTCTTGAGGGTACCTTCTTCCCACCTCTTCCTGGCATCCCGGACGGACTTGGCGTCTTCTTTTCCGGCCATAGGTTTTCTCCCTGTCGGAACCTTTCTCTGAAAAGTACTGCTTGGCGATTTGAAGTCACCTCTTACGACAAGATCTTGTGCTTACAAACCATGCCCTCTGGCTGGCCTCAAAGTCAAGGAAACGGGTACGGCAGACGGGTTCGAGCTTTCCAATCAGAAGGCCTGCGTTGCACCTGCCAGCCTGATCCATGCGGTCACTTCGCGTGCTTATTACTGCACTGCCTCCAATTTCTGCTTGACTTGAACGTGCACGGATGGTAGTTTTTGGCAGAAAGTCTAGGATGAATGTTCGTACAATACAACAAATAACTCACAACATCGTTGCATTCCGGTGGGTTAGTTGGTGCAAATACATCGGATGATTCCATCCTTTTCCCGATTGGAGTGACCGGCATGCGCAGCGGAGGCAGCTATGGTGAACGATTTTAGCGTCGCCTACCGTACAACCGAAGCAGAACTTGGACCCATGATCGCCCTCGGAATGTCGGCCGAAGGGGCAGGTGCGGCGCTGTTCGTTATCTCTGTCATGCTCGGGGCCAAGACCTCTGCTCTTCTGGGTCTGGGGACGGTCTGTCTGGGCGCGGGAGCTCTCTTCGCACATCTTGGACACCCCTCACGGTTCTGGAGGGTCGTCTCGAAGAGCCGGACCACCTGGATCAGCCGGGGGGCTGTATTCACAGGCGGTCTGATCGGGTGCGGTGCTCTTTCCCTGATCATGCCAGATGCCAACGGGTGGCGAATGCTCTCCCATGTTTTCTCGTTCATCTGTGCAGTAGTGGTGATGCTCTATACGGGATTTCATTTCTCGTCCATGAATGCGGTTCCGTTCTGGCACAGTCCCTTGCTTCCCACACTTCTCCTGGTGCAATCGACGGCGACTGCTGGAGTTGCGGCAATGATCGTGATCCCTACCTCAGGTTCGAGGCTCGTCGCGTATCCCCAGGCCGTCTCCGCCGTGATCGCGACGCTCCTGCTTTGCTTGGGACTCACGTGGGTTTACCTCAAATCGAGCCCCCCCTGCGAGGCCGCCCGGGAATCTGTGCGGCTGCTGACCGAGGGAAGACTGAGATCGATCTTCGTGATGAGGGGGGCTGTTCTGGGCCTTGTGGGCCCGACGATCTTGATCCTCTCGGCTGTTCACCTCTCCGGAACCATGGCACCCCCGGTCGCACGGCTCCTGTCGCTTGCTCTGATTCTGCGGGTCTTGGGGGATTTCAGCTTCCGTCACGCCATCCTCCGGTCGGGAGTCTATGCTCCGGTCGTATGAGTCCCATTGACATGTATGGAAACGGACAGAGCAGGAGAAGCCGAATGCATAAGGACGACCCCGGTGCCCATGAATGGATCTCAACCACTTGTTATGGATGCTTCCCATCGTGTGCGATCCAGGTACGGCGGAAAGACGGGAGGGCCGTGGGGTCTCGAGGGGATCCGAAGGTATTCAGTTCGTTCGGCAAGTGCTGCGGCAAATCGCTGTCGCGTGTTGCTGACTTGTACCACCCGAACCGGGTGTTGCGGCCTCTGCTTCGGACGAACCCCGAGAAGGGGATCGGGGTGGACCCGAAATGGAAGGAAATCAGCTGGGAAGAAGCGATGGACATGGTGGTGAAGAGACTTGGAAGAATTCGCAGAGACGATCCCCGCAAGCTCGTCATGGCTTCCATGGATTTGAATAACCACTTCTATCAGTGGGCCTTCGCCAAGGCCTTCGGATCTCCGAACTATGCATGGTACAGCGCCACCATGTGCGGCAGCGGACTGCACACGGTATTCATGCTGACTCTGGGGGCGATTAACTCTGAACCGGACACCGAACGCTGCAACTACCTCGTCCAGTGGGGGTCCCAGTTCGGGTTGGGTGCAAACAACAACCCTGTCGTCGCCATGCGAGAAATGGCCCAGGCCCGGAAGAGAGGAGCGCGACTGGTCGTCGTCGATCCCATTCTCAGCCATGCAGCAGCCAAAGCGGATGAGTGGATCCCGATTATCCCCGGGACGGACGGCGCTCTCGGGTTGGGGGTCGCCCATATTCTCGTGAACGAGCTCGGCATCTATGACGCCGCATTCCTGAAGAAGGGAACCAACGCGCCCTATCTTGTCGCTGAGGGTGGCCGCTACGTGCGCGACAAGGCTACGGGGAAGCCGCTGGTGTGGGACATCGCCGAAGGGTTGGCCAAGGTTTACGATGACAAGACGATCCGGGACTTTGCCTTGGAAGGTGTTTACGAAGCGGATGGGAAGAGGTGCAGGCCCGCCTTCGAGTTGCTGAGAGAACGACTGAAAGAGTATTCCGTGGAAAAGGTCTCCGAAATTACGGGTGTCCCGACGACAACGATCCGGCGGTTTGCGAAGGAATTTGGACAGGCCGCTGAGATAGGAGGAACCCTGGAGTACGGCGGGCATACGCTGCCCTACAGGCCAGCGTGCATCGAGACGAAGCGGGGCGGCAGCCAGCACAAGAACGGATTCTGGAACGTCTACTCGATCATCTTACCCAACATCCTCGTGGGTGCCATGAATGTGCCGGGCGGGCTTCTCGGTACCCACCCCCACGGCCCTTTCGGGATGTGGCACGCGACCCATTCTCAGGACGGATTGATCGTGAGCGATCTGGTGGACGTCATCGCCGAGGTCGCAGACTTCACCTCACCGTATCCTCCGACGGCGGTGCGGTCCCCCGAGACCCTGGAGTTGGCAGAGCTCTTTCCATGCTCCGCATTCCTGAATTCCATGCCCATCATGACCTTGAACGATCCGGAGAAGTTTCGGCTGCCTTACAAGCCCGAGTGTCTCATTATCTTTCGATTCAACCCGATGATGACGATGATGGACCCCCGTTCCGTTGCCGCGACTTTGAAGCGGCTGGATTTCATCCTCTCCTTTGCGTGGCAGATAGATGAAACGAATGAATTCGCCGATCTCGTCATCCCGGAAGCGCACGATTACGAACGCTGGTGGATGTTTCCCGCCAACCTTCCTGCTGCATACATCCGCGCGGGCCCCGGTCCCTGGTACGGGCAGATTCTTCAGCCCATCGTAGATCCCCCGCCCGGAGTGAGGCATTGGGCCGACTTCATGATGGACGTGGCCGAGCGGCTGGGGATCCTCCCGGAATTCAACACCGCACTGAACGCCAAGTCCGGTCTAGCAAACTCGGTTCTGCATGCGCTCGAAACGACGAGAAAGTACACGACCGAGGAAATTGCAGAAAGATCCGTCCTCCTGCTGACCGGAGAGGAAGCCTTCCGCCCGGAACGGTTCAACGAGAGAAACTCCGTCGACTTTTATGAAAAGACGGTGGAGGAAGCGTATCCGGCATGCTTCTGGAACGCTCGGGTCCCGATCTATTTTGAATACTTCATCGATATGGGCAAAGAGGTGGAAAAGGTGACCCGGGAGCTCGGTATGGAGTGGTGGGATACCTCTTTTTACCACCCCTTGCCGGCGTGGCACCCGTGCCGTGCCCACGAGCTCGGCGACGACACCTACGACCTCTACATCGCATTCAGCAAAGCACCCCTGCTTTCCCACACGATTACCATGGAAAACCCGTGGGTCGATGATGTTGTGAAACGGAATCCGCTCGACTATTCGGTCCTGATTCACACGAGTGTTGCCGCCCGCAAAGGAATCCGGGATGGCGACATGGTGTGGGTGGAATCCGACGTAAATAGGGTGAAGGGGCGGGCCAGGGTCACCGAGTGCGTTCATCCGAAGGTGGTGGGGACATTCGGCCTGGGCGGAAGGTGGGGGAGAGAAAAGAATGTTTCACGCGGCAAAGGGGTTCACTTCAATTCGCTCATCAGGTTCGGCTGGGACATGGTAGACAATCTGAGCGGTCAGATTGACTACTGTGCCAAAGTCCGGGTTTACAGAGCGGATTCGTGAGGGGCCGGGAGAGCCGCCCAACGGACTGGCATGGGAGGGACCTATGGCCAGATACGAAATGATCATTGACCTGGACCTGTGTATCGGCTGCAACGCCTGCACCCTGGCCTGCAAGCAAGAACACGGAACGCAGCCGGGGGTATTCTGGGGCTATGTGCTGCAGAAGGAATACGGAAAGACGCCCAAGGCAACCAGATTGTTCTTACCCGTGCTCTGCAACCACTGTGAGAACGCGCCCTGTGCCGAGGTTTGTCCGACCGGAGCCACGTACAGAGACGCGGACGGAATCGTTCTCGTCGACTATGAAAGGTGCATCGGCTGCAGGACTTGCATGACTGCGTGTCCCTATCCTGTCCGGTGGTATATCGAAAAGGAGCAGTTCTATTTCCCAAACACTCCGATCCCCTGGGGAGTAGACGAGCTGCGAGGCTATGAGAAGATCGTCCAGAAGTGCAACTTCTGCGTGGACCGGCTGAAAGCGGGGGACGAGCCGAAATGTGTGGAGGTCTGCCCAACCTACTGTCGGAAGTTCGGGGACGCAGACGATCCGATGAGCGAGTGTGCGCAGATTTTGCGCCGGGAGAGGACGTTTGCCCTGCGTCCGGAAGCAGGTACTCAGCCGCGCGTGCGGTACATACAAAACAAGAACCTCGACCTCGTGAAGGTGAGGTGAGACGGACCGCGCCGGTTGGCACGGGTGATCCACGGCGGGGCAAGGAGCAGATATGGTGGGACAGACGATCGCGGAGAAAGTGTTTTCCGAAAAGGTCGGTCAATCCGCATCGGCAGGTGACTATGTCATTGCACCGATCGATTGCGCCATGCTTGCCGAGGGATTTGCAGCCGTCTGGATGCACATGCAAGCGGCCGGGTGGAGTCGGGTCTGGGATCGTCGCAAGATCGTGGTCGTTCTCGATCACTACGTGCCCGCGAACACGGAGCGCGTCGCAAGATATCACAAGATGATGCGTGACGCGGTGAAGAAGTTGAACCTTCCCTTTTTCTACGGCGAAGGAGCAGGCATCGGCCATCAGGTGCTGATGGAGAAAGGGCATGCAAGGCCCGGGGATCTCATTGTTGGCGCCGATTCGCACACGTGTACCTATGGGGCCCTCGGGGCGGCTTCGACCGGGATCGGCTTCGCGGAGATGGCGTACGTACTGGCCAAAGGGCAGTTGTGGTTTCGCGTCCCGGAAAGCGTGCGGCTCGTGTTGAAAGGGCGCCTTCCCGATCGAACGACTTCGAAAGACATCCTCCTCGCAATCGCCGGGCAGTACGGTACCGAGGTCGCACAGTACAAGTCGGTCGAATTCATCGGGGACGGAGCCGACGCACTGAGTGTCGAGAGTCGGATGACCATGAGCAACATGGCTGTGGAGATCGGTGCGAAATTCGGGATCTTCTGCGCTGACGACAAAACGCGAGCGTACCTGCACGGGCGGGGGGAACGTGCGGTGCGGCGGTTGGAGGGGGATGAGAATGCGAGGTACCTGATGACCTATGAGATGGACGTGAGACATCTCGAACCCCAGGTGGCCTGCCCCCACTCTGTCGGCAATGTGAAACCTGTCGGTCATGTGGAAGGGAAGCCGATCCATCAGGCGGTCCTCGGCTCGTGCACGAACGGGCGCTTGGAAGATCTGCGTTTGGCAGCGGAGATTTTGCGGGGACGTCAAGTGGACCCTGGCGTGCGGCTCTATGTATATCCGGCTTCGCGCGAAACCTATTTGCGCAGCATCGAAGAGAACCTACTGGAGACGCTCGTCGAGGCAGGGGCGATCATCTGCAACCCGTGTTGTGGGCCCTGCTTTGGAGGGCATGTGGGTCTCATGGATGCCGGGGAAGTGTGCATTTCGTCCACCAACCGCAACTTCAGAGGCAGGATGGGTCATCCGGACGCCGATATCTACTTGGCCTCGCCGGCGACCGTGGCTGCTTCGGCGCTCAAGGGAGCCATTGCAGACCCCAGAAAGGTTTGAACCGGTAGACGGGCGTTGTTCCCAGCCGGTTGGGGAGCAGGTGGCGAAGGAGGGCAATCATGGAAGCGTACGGTATGTACATCGCAGGGCAATGGTGCGAAGCGTCGAGGGGTGAGCAGGTTGGAGTGGTCAACCCCAGCAATGAGGAGGTGTTCGCTCAGGTTCCCCTCGGGACCGAGGAAGATGTGGACCGTGCGGTTCATTCCGCGCGCGAGGCTTTCGAATCCGGAGCATGGAGGAATTCGGAGCCGGCCGAGAGGTCCCGGATCCTCCTCGATATTCTCGGGAGGATGCGGGAGAAGAGTGCTGCACTTGGGCGCCTGGAGACGCTGAACATGGGTGCACCGTTGGCGCAATCCCTCATGATGCTGGTCCCGAGCGCGCTGAACCGGTTCGAATGGTTCGCGAAGGCGGCCAACCGTGTGTGGGAGGAGCCGATGCCCCTCTATCGTGCCCCGGCGGCTGCGTTCCCCTACATTCGGAGGGAGCCGATCGGGGTCTGTGCGCAGATCGTGCCGTGGAACGCGCCGCTGATCCTGGGCGCCGCCATGCTGGCAGCGCCGCTGGCTGCCGGGAACAGCGTTGTGATCAAGCCGTCGATCCTGACTCCCTGCAGTCTCCTGGAGCTCACCAAGATCATCGACGCCTCCGGACTCCCCAAGGGTGTTGTGAATGTGGTGACGGGAAGAGGGGAAGCGGTCGGGGAAAGGCTGGCGTCGCACCCGGGGGTGGACAAGATCAGCTTTACAGGATCCACCGAATCGGGAAAGCGCGTCCTGCGGGCGGCTGCGGACACGATCAAGAAGACGACCCTCGAGCTCGGCGGGAAGTCCGCCAGCATCTTTCTGGATGATGTGGACGTCGATCTCGCCGTAGACGCTTCGATCTGGGGATGCTTCCTGAACGCGGGACAGATCTGCTACGCCACCTCGCGAGTCCTCGTGCCGGAAGGCTGGCACGATGCGTTCGTCAAGAAGCTTGTGGAGAAGGTCCGACGAATCAAGGTGGGGGACCCCATGCAAGGGGATACGATGATGGGTCCTTTGATCTCTGAAAGCCAGAGGAGGAGCGTGGAGAGCTACATCGCTGTCGGCCAGAAGGAGGGGGCGAGATTGGCTTGCGGCGGCGGCAGACCCGCTGGCGTGCGCAGGGGTTATTACCTAGAGCCCACCGTATTCACCGATGTGGACAACGGCATGACCCTTGCGCAGGAGGAGATCTTCGGTCCGGTTCTTTGTGTCCTTCCGTACAAGGGCGACGAGGAGGCCGTGCGGATCGCAAACGACAGCCGATACGGTCTGCTGGGTGCCGTGTGGTCGAACAACATCGAACGGGCCATCCGGATCGGCGAACAGCTCCGGGTGGGGAATGTTTGGATCAATGAGGTGCACTTCATGAGTCTGGATCTTCCGTACGGTGGAACCAAACAGAGTGGGATCGGCAGGGAAAGAGGCCTGCACGGGCTGCTCAATGAGTATACGGAAGTCAAGAGTATCCAGATTGATCTCGGCCACTCGCGTGCCCAGCGGGGTTGGTATGACCTGGTCGTGCCGAGGTAATTCACCGACAAGCGGCGGATAGGAGGGACAGGGATGCGACTGGAAGGAAAAGTGGCGATCGTAACAGGGGCGGCCTCCGGGTACGGGAAGAGATCTGCCGAGATGTTCGCCATGGAGGGTGCCGGGGTGGCTGCCGTGGACATCCACCAGGACGGACTGGAAGGGGTGGTGGCGGGGATCCGTCGTCAGGGTGCGGAGGCGATCGGGGTGGTCGCAGACATTACCCGGACCGACGACGTGCGCAAGATCATGGCGGACACGGTCCAAGCATTCGGAAAGATCAACGTCCTCTTCAACAATGCCGGCGTGGACCACATGGACAGGGTGGTGGACGTCACCGAGGAAGACTGGGACCGCGTCCTTGCGGTGAATCTGAAGGGATGTTGGCTCTGTTCCAAATATGCGATTCCCCATCTCATCCAGGCTGGCGGCGGCTCGGTGATCCATACGTCATCCCTCTCCGCCCTCAAGGGGCGAGTGGGAAATGCCTGTTATGGCGCGAGCAAGGCCGGAGTGCTCGCCTTTTCTCAGATCATGGCTGTGGAGCTCGCGCCGCATCGCATCCGGTCGAACTGCATATGCCCTGTGGTTGCCACCACGCCGATGGGGGAACGATTCGTGCGGAAGGCCCTGAAGCTCTATGGCATGGAAGTGGAGGGAGACTGGGATTTCGAAAAGGCCAAGCCGCTCGCGACGACCGCCATCCCCATGCAGATGTTGAGTGAGCCGGAGGATATTGCGTACGCCGCCATCTACCTCGCCTCGGACGAGTCTCGGCTCGTCAGCGGCACCTACATCCTGATCGACGGAGCGGCGCGAGCCGCGTAGACCCGTCTCCCTGGCTGAAGCCGACCGATGGACGCATCCAGAGTGAGTATCGGTGGCGGGAAGGGATGGCCTAAGGGGTAGCCATGACGACCCCGTGGCAGGGGCCAGCCCGGCAATGCCTATCCGCTCGGCGGGGGACAGAGATCCGGACGACTCTCGAGGTGCCCCGCAGGGCCATCGGGTGGCCGGCCCAAGAATCAGGGAACGCATGACCTTTGTCCATCAGACGCGAGGGAGGCACGGATCATGGTGGATCATCCGTTTCGGGCGAGAGCCTGGGTTTTCGGCAACAACATCGATACCGATCAGATCGTTCCCGGGCCGTACCTCATGTCACCGCTGGAGGAGCAGTGCCAACATGCTTTGGAGGCGATCTCTCCCGGTTTTGCCGAAAAGTTCGAGCGCGGAAGCGCCCTGATTGTCGGCGCCAACTTTGGATGCGGATCCGCGCGAGAATTCGCACCACAGGTGCTGAAGCATCTGGGTGTATCCGTGGTTGTGGCCGAATCGTTCGGGCGCATCTTTTTCCGGAATGCGATCGCGCTCGGCTTGCCCGTGCTCGCCGTACGGAATGTTCTTCTCTGCGTCAAGCAGGGAGACGAAGTGGAAATCGACCTGCGGAAGGGGACGGTCATGGTCCCCGGCGGGATCCTGATGCAGGGAGAGCCACTGAATCGCGTCATGTTGGATTGCCTGAAGAAGGGAGGAATACTGAAAGTGCTTCAGGATGAGGCGATGAGGGATGAGCCCCACGGGCGCGGATCCGGCGGATGAGGGCTGTCTGGAGCAGAAGGGCAGGGATGATCCAGAGCAAGGCAAGAAAGAAATCCAGGAGGGGAGGTCTCATGAACAGGAGCCAAGTGGTCCGGGACATGCTGGCGAGGAAGGAGTTGGTGGTGGCCCCCGGCGGATATAGCGGGCTGACGGCGAAGATCGTCGAGCAAGCTGGCTTCAAAGCTGTCTACATGAGCGGCTATCTCACGGCGGCGTCGACGCTGGGCCTGCCGGACCTGGGGCTTTTGACCATGAGCGAAATGGCGAGAAATGTTCGGGCCATGGCCGACGCCGTGGAAATCCCTGTCATCGCCGATGCGGATACGGGATACGGGAATGTGGTCAACGTCGTTCGTACGGTCCGGGAGTATGAAAAGGCGGGAGCTGCGGCCATTCACATCGAGGATCAAGTCTGGCCAAAAAGGTGCGGGCACATGGAGGGAAAAGGCGTTATTCCCAAGGAGGAAATGATCACGAAAGTACGTGCTGCCACGGACTGTCGACTGTCCGGAGACTTCGTGATTATCGCAAGGACGGACGCACTGGCCGTGGAAGGGCTGGAAGCCGCCATCGACCGGTGCCATGCCTATGCAGAGGCGGGAGCGGATGTCGTCTTCGTGGACGGGCAGCGGACCAGGGAGGACCTGGAAGCGGTGCCCAGAAGATGTTCAGAGGTACCCTGCATGATGACCGTCGGCCCACTGACGCCTGCACTGAGCATCCGGGAGATCGAGAAACTCGGGTATTCGATCGCCATATTCCCTGTCATTTGTGTGAGCGCTTCGGTCCCTGCCATGCTGGAGGCGCTGCGCCGTTTCCGGGAAACGGGTGAACCCTCCCCCACGCAAGAGGAACTGATGCCGCTCTTCCGAAGCATGAACAACCTCCTGGGTGCGCCTTTCTATATGAACCTCGAGGAGAGACTCGCCGGCGGCAAGGTGGCTCGGTGAACCCATACCGCCGGATCCTTGGGGGCGCCCGTCGGGAGGGGGCAGGTATGCGAAGCCCTTGCCCCGCCTTGCAGTACTGCGTGGAGAGAATCGAAGCGGCTCGGGCTTCGTGAATTCACTCCTGCCGTAGTAGTGGCCGACTGTCGCAGGGCGCAGAGCGATCGGACTCTTCATTGACAAGAGAAGCCCCGGATGATAACGTCACCGGCCTATTGTACGACCAATAAAACAACCGGAGGCAGTCCGTGGGGAAAAGGCAACAGAACAGGAGAAGCGAGATTCTTCAGGGCAAGGTTCCGAACTACTTTCTGATTGAGTCTCTGATTCGACATAAGATCCTCAACGGTCAGCTTGAACCGGGGGAAAGACTTCCGCCGGAGATTGCGCTGGCTTCAGAGTTCAGCGTGAACCGGATCACGGTTCGGTCCGCCATGACCAACCTGAAGTCAGAGAAGTTGATCACCAGGGGGAGGGGCAAGGGAACCTTTGTCGCCCGACACATTCCGGTGTCGAAGCAGGTGATCGTGACCAGTGGCGAAAGGACATTTGTCGCGTCCACCAAGCAATACAAGATCAAAGCCCTGGGGATCGAGACGAGAAGGGTCAACCAGTCACGCATCGCCAGGGAGTTGAGAGAATTCTTCGCTATCAGCAACGATCACTCGATCAGCATCGTCCGCAGGCTACGGGCTGCGCAAAGAACTCCAGTGATGCTGACCGAGAACCATATCCTTCCGGAAACGGCCGGGAAGCTGGATGTCAACGATCTTCACGGGAAGCCCTTTCTGGAGATTGCAAAATCCAAAATGGGGGTAACGATCGGACGCACCGAGGGGTACCTGGAAGCCGTTGCGGCCGACCCCGATATAGCGGAGTCGCTGCACTACCCTATGTTCGCGCCTCTCTTCCTCATTTGGGTTTACGTCTGGCTACCGAATGGAGAGCCGTTCGAGATATCCACCACGTACATGAGGACAGATTATTTCAAGTTCAAGATCGTGACGGAGCATGACGGAGACGGTTAGCACCTCGGGCGAGAGCGAGATCGGTCTACCGGGAAGAAGCATCCTACCTCGGATCCCTCATCGCCGCGCTCATAAAGGAGACCGGCACATTCTGGTCGGGCCACTCCACTACCCACACGCAAGCGGCCGCACCCTGGCCAATGAGAACCAAGCAGGAGGAAGTCGAACGTCTTATGGCAGAGGCATTCGACGCGCTGGACAAGTCCCAAATCAAAGCTGCATTCCAATTACAGTAAAGGCGGAAATGGAACGTCCGAACAGGCTCCGACTCACCGCGAGGAGACACGCATGTCGGAAACCGAGGTCCTGAAGAGAGAGGTGAGGGGAAATGTGGGAACGGTCGTCTTCAACCGCCCGGAGCGGAAGAACGCGCTTTCGCCCGATATGCTGGTGAAGCTCCATCTCACGCTGAAGGAGTGGGCCGAAGGAGACGCGGTCCGGGCCGTGGTCGTCACCGGGGGAGAGGGAAAGGTCTTCTCGTCCGGCTACGACATCCTCTCCATCCCCACGAGCGTGACCGAGGAGGAGAAGGAGCTGCTCAAGCAGGCCAATCCCCTGGAGCTGGCCTTGCGCTCGGTCAAGAACTACCCCTACCCGACGATCGCCATGGTAAACGGATACGTCTTCGGCGGCGCCCTCAATCTCTGCATGTGCTGCGACCTTCGGATCGCGGCCGACGACATCAAGGCCGGCATGCCGCCGGCCAAGCTGGGCCTCGTCTATCACCCGGAGGGGCTCAAGCAGTTCATCGAAGTCCTGGGGATGGCCAGGACCCGGGAAGTCTTCTTCACGGGCAGAACCTACGAGGGTCGGGAGATCCTCGAGATGGGGCTGGTCGACCGCCTGGTGCCGCGCTCCGAGCTCGCGGCCGCCACCTACCGGATCGCGGAGGAGATCGCGGGCAACGCTCCGCTCTCGCTCAAGGGGAGCAAGCGGATCCTCAACATGCTCGCCGCCGCCCCGCAGCTGAACGCCGAGGATCTTCAGGAGGCGGAGCGGATCATCACCGAAGCGTTCAACAGCGCGGACCTGAAGGAAGGACAGACCGCCTTCCTGGAGAAACGGAAGCCCAGGTTCATCGGACGGTGACACCTTCTGCCGGCCTGGGGCCCACGCGTGTGCCGCGGGGCGATTTCACGGATCTTTGTAGGGGCGACGCATGCGTCGCCCTCCCCGCGATCGAGCCGCGGCCTATGGGCTGGGGCACCCGAGTCATGCAGTGACAGGACACCTACACTCAGAAAACCCTCGGATGGAGCGAGGCTCATGTCGGTCGTGTGGGACGTAGGACAGATCACCCGCAAGCGGGCGCAGCTCACCCCGAACAAGACCGCCATCCTCTTCGAGGATCAGCCGATCACTTACCGCGAGCTCGACGAGCGCGTGAACCGCTGCGCGCACCTGCTGCAGAGAAAGGGCATGCGCAAGGGCGACCGGCTTGCAGTGGTGCTCCTCAACTGCCTCGAGTTCCTCGAATCCTATTTCGCAGCGGCCAAGCTCGGCGTGATCTTCGTGCCCCTCAACTGGCGCCTGGCGCCGCCCGAGCTGGAGTACCAGCTGAGGGACTGCGGGGCCCGGATGCTGCTGTTCCACGACTCCTTCGTGGCCGGCCTGGATGCGATCCGGAAGAGCCTTCCCGTGGAACCGGACAAGTTCCTGTACTTGCGGAGCGGGAGCCCTGCCCTGCCCGGGTTCTCGCTGCCCGGCTGCCCGACCTGGGCCGAGGACTACCAGGGGCTGGTCGCGGATCTGCCGGCCGTGGAGCCGGCCCCGGCGGCTGCGGTCGAGCTCGACGACCCGCTCGCGATCCTTTACACCTCGGGCGTTACCGGCAACCCGAAGGGCGCCGTCCTCTCCCATCAGCAGACCTTTTTCAAGAACTTCCAGATCGGTTCCTACATGGGCTCCCGGGACGACGACGTGCTCGTGGCCCAGATCCCTCTGTTCCATTCGGCCGGCCTGTTCATCGTCTCCACGCCTGCCCTGTGCGGCGGCATGACCATGGTCATGCGCAGAGGGTTCGATCCCAACGAATTTGCGCTCGACGTCGAGCGCTACCGCGGAACGATCATTTTCGCCATGACGACCATGTGGCGCATGGTGCTGGAGACCGGCAAGCTCGATCGGATCGACCTGTCGAGCGTGCGTTGCGTCGCCGGGGGCGGAGAGAAGACGCCCCCGAAGCTCATCGAGGAGCTCGCCAAGCGAGGGCTCTACATGCAGCAGGGCTTCGGCCAGACCGAGAACTCGGCCATGACGATGCTGCCCAAGGAAGACGTGTTCCGGAAGATGGGCTCGATCGGCAAGCCCGGCTTCTTCACCGAGATCTGGATCGAGGGGCCCGACGGCCGGAGGCTGCCGCCGGGCGAGATCGGTGAGATCGTGGCCCGCGGGCCCACCGTCATGACCGGCTACTGGAACCTGCCGGAGAAGACGGCCCAGGCGATCGTGCACGGCGTGCTCCGCACCGGGGACTTGGGCTACACGGACGAGGAAGGCTACTTCTACATCGTGGACCGGGCCAAGGACATGTACCGGAGCGGGGCCGAAAACGTCTATCCCGCCGAGGTGGAGAAGATCCTCGGCAGCCATCCGAAGGTCTCCAACGTGGCGATCATCGGCGTGCCGGACGAGAAGTGGGGCGAGGCCGGAATGGCGTTCATCGTGCCCGCGCCGGGACAGACGATCACGGAAGAAGAAGTGCGCGAGTACCTGAGGGACAAGGTCGCCCGGTTCAAGCATCCCAAGCACGTCCGGTTCCTCACCGAGCTGCCCCTCACGGCCACGATGAAGGTCAAGAAGGCCGAGCTCAAGGCCAGGTACGGGAGGCCTCACGCAACGCCCTGAGGCCAATATGGCCATACGCCCCTACCGGTCACGGACGAGCGGCGTGAGCACTCGGTAGGGTGGACAAAGCCGCAGGCGTGTCCACCAACCACGGTGGACATACGCAGACCGGGAGCGAGCCGGTGTGC
>JBFLZG010000102.1:0-6137 GCA_040756235.1 bacterium
GCTCTTTCACAAAGAGGGTGTCGAAAAACACCCTCTAGAGAGGCTGGTGAGAAATGGCCAGATGCAAGGCGCGCGAAATCCTGAGGAGCGAGGCGTACATGACAGTACGCCGCAGTGACGAGGGATGAGCGCAACGCCGCAGATGGCCGTTTATCGACAGCCTCACAAGGGGGGAAAAAACGCGATGAGACTGATCAAGGTTCTCGTGGTCATTCTGGTGCTCCTCGTCCTCTTCATCGTCCTCTGGCAAAATGTCCCGCCGATCCTGGAGAAGGACATCGCCTTTCGACTGAATCTCTACTGGTGGAGCTGGGAGTCGAAACCGATCCCGGTCTATCTGATCGTGCCTTTGAGCTTCCTGGCTGGCGTGCTCCTGATGGGCCTTTTCGACCTGGCCACGATCCTGCGCCTGCGCCATCGGGTGAGAGCGCTGGACAAGGAGCTGAGGAGCTACGCTCCGGCCGGGACGTACACGTCGGAGCTGCCCCCGGTATCCGACACGGCCGCGCCGCTCGAAGAGAAGGCGGACCCGGTCGCCTGAGCCCGACGGACGCGAAGGCGGGGCGGGTTTCGGGAGAACTCTACATGGATCGGATCTTCTTCAGGGATATGCAGATTCCCTGCATCATCGGCGTGAACGACTGGGAAAGGGAGATCGAGCAGGTCGTGAAGATCGACCTGGACCTGGAGGTCGATCTCGTCAAGGCTGGTCAGGAGGACGACATCCGGCACACCGTCGACTACAAGGAGGTGCGGGATCGGGTCGCGTTCGCGGTACGCGCATCGAGCTGTCATCTCCTGGAGGCTCTGGCGCACAAAGTCGCCGAAGCGAGCCTGGCCGACCTCAGGGTGCAGGCGGTACGGGTGCGGCTCGAAAAGCCGGGCGCCTTGAGAATGACCCGCACCGTAGGGGTTGAGATCCGCCGCAGCAGGCCTTAGGAGACTGTCCATAAATGCCCATCGGCGGAGCCCCTTGCGTGCACCGCGAAGCCATGCTTCTGCGTCCCTGCGGCATACCGTAACTGCGCCTGTCTCCCCAAATTTCGCGCGCCTTACATCTGGACCTTTTGGCGCGCCCCGCCTATTCTGCACTTTCCAGGGGCTGCCGGACCGGAAGGCCGCCATGAAGGCCCATCTGCTGGTTGCGTTCATGCTGGTGAGTTGCCAGCTGTCAGTTGTGAGCAAGAAAGGGAGGACGAGTCCGCTGTCTCTTGCGGTTTCCGGTCCTGGGTGGGGGGCCGGCAACTGAAAGCGCGGAACGGACATCTCTCTCTTGTGTGCGCCTTGCATCCGGAGGTTTCTGGAGAGCTTCCGGGAGCCGCATTCTCGGACAGGGGTCTAGATGAAGCCCGGACGGGAGACATCCGGCAGCCCCGAGAGGCTTTGCCGGGCACATATCGGCCTGGGCTCCAACCTGGATCCGGAAACGAACATCCTGCGAGCCGTGCCTGAGATCGCCTCCCGCATGAAGATCCTGGCTGCTTCGCGGTTCTACCGCACGCCACCCTTTCACCCCTCCGGGCATTCCCAACCTCCCTTTATCAACGGCGTCCTTCAAGTGGAGGTCTCTCTTGACCCCTGGGCTCTCAAGTTCCAGGTTCTCCGGGAGATCGAACGCAAGACAGGCCGGATCCGGTCCGGCGACCCTTACGCTCCAAGGACCCTGGACCTCGACCTGCTCGTGGTTGAAGGCCTGCGGATCGAATCCGAACGGTTGACCCTGCCGGACCCGGCAATCTTTGTCCACGCATTCTGGGCCGTGCCGCTGGCCGAGTTGCTGCCGGATCTGCCGGTACCCGGCGCAGCGCGGACCCTGGGCGAGACCGCGCTGCAAATGCAATCGGGCGATCTCGTTTATGTGGAGGGGCTTACCCGCGATGTCCGCCTCCGATCGGGTCTTCCGACGGACAGCGCCGCCGAGGTGACGAGAGGCTTTCCATGACGCGTCGGACCGATCGAGGGGCCAGCCGGCTTGGGCCGCAGCAGCGGGTTCCTTTGCTCCTTGCCCTGCTGCTGTGCTTCCTGCTCTCCCCGGCGACTCCGCAACTCGCCGCAGCCGAGTCGGGCGAGCTACCGCCCGAGGCCGGAGC
Organism: bacterium; assembly: GCA_040756235.1. Classification (GTDB taxonomy): domain Bacteria; phylum Desulfobacterota; class DSWW01; order DSWW01; family DSWW01; genus JBFLZG01. The sequence goes on from JBFLZG010000102.1 coordinate 2,091, forward strand.
CGAACGGATCCGCTGCCGGACCGAGGACGGTGCGAGCGGACCCGCCGCGTTCCTCAACCAGCTCGTTCGGACAGGACCCGAATACCACAACCGTCACAAAGGGCCCCTGCTGGTGCAGGGTCACTCGCTGCTCCAGCTTCTTCGACTGAACATGCTTCCCTGGGCGACCCCTGCTCTGGAAAAGGGCCAGCTCGAGCTGCAGACGACCGCCACCTGGGTGAATCTGTGGGCCTGGAAACCTTCCGGCTATCTGGTCGACGGCGAGGTGCTCCGGCTCTCCTTCGCCGCCTGCTACGGCCTGCTCGAGCGCGTACAACTCAGGCTCGAAGTCCCGGTCCTCTATCAGACCGGCGGCATCATGGACACCTTCATCCAGGGGTTCCATGATACGTTCGGCTATACCCAGGCCCACCGGGACTCTTTTCCCAAGAACCGGCTGCGCGTGGCCTTCTATCCGCGCGGCGGCGGGGAGTTCCGGATCGATGACGACGATGCGGGATTCTTCCTGAGTGACTTGACCCTCACCCTGAGGACGGACCTCTATCCCGGCAGCTTCTATCTCCCGGCAGTGACCGTCGCACAGGTCCTGAAAGTTCCGACGGGCCAGCACGAGGGCGGCGGAGTCGACGGAGGCGTCACGCTGTACCTGGCCAAGAGGGTCTGGAAGGTCTACGGCTACTTTGGCGTGCAGTACACGAGGTACGGCCAGGAGAAGATCCTGGGCGTCGCCATGGAGCCGGATCAATGGAGCCTTCTATTCTGCCTGGAGCTCCCGTTGTCCGATCGGCTCTCCCTGCTCGTTCAGGAGCTGAGCAACACCGGCGTTGCCAGGGACTTCTACGACTTCTCCCAATCGACCCACGAGCTCACGGTCGGCACGAAGATTCGGTTGTCCAGACAGATGCTGCTGGAGCTGGGGGCGATCGAGAATCTGTTCCACTACAACAACAGCCCCGACTTCGGCTTCCACTGCGGCCTGTCCTATTGTCTCGACTGAAGGTGCATCTGACGGAGCCGGTACTTCTGCACCTTGCCCGTCACCGTCCTGGGAAAATCGTCCACGAATAAGAAATGTCTCGGGATCTTGTAGCGGGCGATCTTGCCCTGGGCGTAGGCACGCAGGTCGGCCGCCGACGGCAGCGCTCCGGCCTTGTCCGCAACGATGTAAGCGACACCGACTTCGCCGAGGTCGGGATCGGGGATGCCAAACACCGCAATGTCCGGGACCCGAGGGTGACCCCGGTAGACCCGTTCGATCTGCTCGGGGTAGACGTTCTCGCCGCCCGAGATGAACATGTCTCCTTTGCGGCCCACGAGGGTGATGAACCCCTCGTCATCGATCGTGCCCAGGTCGCGCGTGTGCAGCCAGCCGTCCCGGAACACCTCCCGGGTTTCCTCCGGCCTTTCCCAGTACCCCAGCATGGCGATCGGCCCGCGCGCCACGATCTCGCCGATCTCGCCGGGCCGGACTTCCCGGTGAGATGGGTCGACGACCTTGACCTCCGCGTGCACCACCGGCTTGCCGACCGATCCGGCCTTACGGATGGCGTCCTGGGAGTCCAGGCAGCAGAGGATCGAAGTCTCGGTCTGGCCGTAGCCTTGCTTCAGCAGGATGCCGCGCCGGTGGAACTCATGAATGATCGCCACGTCGATGGGCGCACCGGCGGTGAAGCAGAACCGCAGGCTGGAAAGATCGTGCCGTTCCAGCCCGGCCTCCAGCAGACGCCGGTAGATCGTGGGGACGGCGCCCATGAAGGTCGCACGGTTCCGTTCCATGAGCGCGAGCGTCGAGGCCTCATCGAACTTTTCCTGAAGGATCACCGTAGCGCCCCGGAACAAGGCCGGGACGCTGAGGATGTTCAGGCCCAGCGAATGGAACAGCGGCACCGGAACCAGGGCCCGGTCTTCGGGGCCGAGATCGAAGAAGATCTCCGCGTTCAGGCTGTTGAAGAGCGTCTTCCGGTACGGGAGCAGCGCGCCCTTGGGAACGCCCGCGGTACCGGAGGTGAACAGGATCATCTGCGGATCGTCCGGGGAAGAGGAGCGCTGCGCCTGCGCCGGCCGGCCGACCTCGCGCAAGAGCCGTTCATAGGGCTCTGCCGGATCCCGCGCGTCGGACCCTGCCTGGAAGATCCTGGCCGTCCCCTTCCAACCGCACCGCTCCAGCTCACCCGGCAGCGCTTCCAGCCCGGGGCCGAGCACCACGAAGCGCGAGCGGACGTCCTGGATCTGGAACAGGAGCTCCGCAGCAGCCAGCCGTGCGTTCAAGGGCACGAACAGGGCCCCCAGCAGCGAGCAGGCGAAGTACAGCTCCAGGAAGGCCGGATGGTTCGGACTGATGCAGACGACGGGGTCGAGCGGCCTCACGCCTTCCGCGGCCAGGCCGGCAGCCAGCCGGGAGGAGCGGCGCCAGAGATCGGCGTACGAAAGGACGGCTTCCCGGAAGAGGAGGGCCGGCTTCCCCGGCTGCAGCCGCGCGTGTCGCCGAAGCCAAAGGTCGGGGCGGACCCAGTCTTTGGGCAGGTCGTCGAGCATGGCAGAACCGTCCTCGCACCCTGTGAGGCTGTCGACAAACGGCCATCTGCGGCGTTGCGCTCATGGCGGCGCAGGCCGGGGTCCCCTGCCCCCGTGACTCCCACCTACGCCTCGTTCCTCAGGATCTCGCGCGCCTTGCATTCGGCCATTTCTCAACAGCCTCTCGAAAGGTGTTTCTCGACACCCTCATGTGAGGAGGAGCCCACCCCGCCCCAGGAAGCGATCCGCCCGATCTCACGCCGCCCGGCTCTGCAGCTCCGTGATGGCCCTGTAGATCAGGTCGAACAGCTCCGGGATGTCTGACTCCTCGATGCAGGAGAAGGCGATCCGGATGTCGCGCTCCCCCGAGGCGATCACGCCGACCCCATAGGCCTGGAGCAGATGGGTACGGAGCTTCTCGGCTTCCAGGCGCTTGAGCTCGAGGCACATGAAATAGCCGGAGTTGAAAGGGTAGGGGGTCCACACCGCGTCGAAAGCCGGATTGCCCAGCACCTGCATCACCTTGCGGGCCCGGGCCCTGAGGAGCTCGAACTTCTGCCTCTTTTGCTCGGCGAAGGCGGGCGACTCGAGGGCCTTGAGGACCAGGGTCTGCGACAGGTGAGGGCCGTTGGACAGGTTTCCGCGAATCGCGCCCATGGTCTTCTTCTCCAGGGCGCCGTAAACGACGTCGAGGTCTCCGGCCAAGCCCGCCCCGTAGGTGATGAACCCCACCCGGAACCCCCAGACGAACTGCTCCTTGGTGGCGCCGTCGAGCTTCACGGCCAGGAGCCGCTCATGCCGGTTAGCCAGAAAGCCGAACAGCGATTCCTTGAGGACCTCGTCCGTATAGGTCAGGCCGAAATAGGCGTCGTCCAGGACGGTGACCAGGCGAAGCCCCTTGCGGGCAGCCTCGACCAGCACCCTCGTGGTCGCCTCCGCTTCGTCGGCGTCGACGGAGTACCCGCATGGGTTGTTGGGGAAATTCAGGATGACGAGAGCCTTGCGGCTCCTTTCCGCCTCTCGCTCCAGAGCCCGGCCCAATGCTTCCACGTGGACGCGGCCCGCCCGGTCGAACAAGGGATAGGTCACGATACGCGCCCCTTTGCGGATTTCGAACAGGAGCCGGTAGTTCCCCCAAAACTTATCAGGCAACAGAATCGGGTCCCCCGGGTCGACAAAGAGATCGCCGACGATGCTGAGCCCGTGGGTCAGAGCGCTCGTGACGATCGGCTTCCCGAACCGTTTCCCCCGCATCGCAGGATTCTCGGCCAGCTGCTTTTCCATCCAGCGAGAACGCAGGGCCGGCAGCCCGGCCGCCGGTGCGTAAGGAAACACCTCGTTGGGGCTCAATCCCTTCAGCCAGTCGTAGACGCAACCCAGGTGCATGGCCTCTCCCTTTTCGAGGGCGATGCCGATCGTCGCGTTGAAGCGGTACGCCTTCTCCTTGGCCTCGGCGCTCTGGGACAAGATCCCCTTCGGAAAGAACAGCTCCCGGCCCAGGCTCGAAAGCATCTCGAACAGCTCCGGATGGTT
>JBFLZG010000103.1:0-72685 GCA_040756235.1 bacterium
TCACCTGCTTGCGTCATTCCGGCGTAGGGCGCAGTCCATTCCCAGTTCTTTTCCGTCACCCCGGCGAAGGCCGGGGTCCAGTCCGTGCTCCTTCTCATTGCAGGGGTTCCTCGGGTCGCCTTCTGGATTCCCGGGACGGGCGCAGCATGCAGCGCCACTGCAAGGCTGCGCGAAAGCGCCTCGGCCGGGACGACGAAGGATGCGGCCGGCCTTCATCCCTTCTCCCCTTGCCGAGGGGAGAAGGCCAGGATGAGGGGTGAATCTGCTCCTGTTTCCCCCTCACCCTGACCCTCTCCCCCGTGAGAGGCTGTTGAGAAACGGCCATCTGCGGCGTTGCGCTCATGGCGCGGCATGGAGGCGGGGGAGCCTGCCCCGGCGAAGGCCGGGGTCATTGCGGCGTACTATCATGTACGCCTCATTCCTCAGGATTTGACTCGGGCCGTCCATGGCCCTCGCCCCGCGGGCGCATCATCCTGCCGGATGATGCGTCCAATTCCGCTGTCCTGCGGAATTGTCGCGCGCCTTGCATCTGGCCATTTCTCAACAGCCTCTCCAGAGGGTGTTTTTCGACACCCTGTGCACGGGGCCGAGACATGCGCCCCCTCTTCATCTCTTCTCACCTCGCTGCCTCTCACTCGGCATCCCGCCCTTTGTCAGTCAGGGTGACAATTCACGGCAGTTCCGGCTGTGTCGGCTCGTACCCTTTTTCACAGTGGGCTCGGCCCGGGCGCCGTGGGCCGCGCCCGCCTGCAGTCCTGTAACAACGGGATATTTCGTCGAAAAGCAACGGTACTCCGGTCCTGATCCTGTCCCTGCCGGGCTCTCGGGATAGGCCCCGCAAGAGTCCGGCATATCGCTTGCACCGGGTCGGCCTCAAAGCACGCGAGCCGAAAAAAATCGTTGAGGAAAGGAGGTGAGAGACCGATCCGAAAGAACGAGGGGGCAGGTGAATGAGGTGCTTTGGAAATCTCGGTAGAAAGAAATCCAACGACAGGAGGTATCCAAGATGTTGAGCAGACTTCGCAACCGCAAAGGCTTCACCCTGATCGAGCTCATGATCGTCGTGGCCATCATCGGCATCCTGGCCGCGATCGCCATCCCGAACTACCTCGGTATGCAGAAGAAGGCCAAGATCCGTGCCGTCAGCGAGGCGGGCGCCTCTCTCAAGAGCGAGCTGCAGAGCTGGATGGCGGCCATTTCGGACGCCGAGGACGGAGTGGTCGACTTCGACAACGACGGCGACGTCGATGCGGCGGATGACGGAATGAGACCCGTAACTCTTAACCTGATCCAGCCCCTCTGGGACAACAGCTACGTAAACGAAATCAGCCCCTGGAACGGTGGCCCGCTCTACGACACGACTGCAATAGCAGGTGACGGCCAGATTGCCATCGTTTGTACCAACGTTCCTGCGACCTGCACCGTCACGGGCTGGGACAATGATCCTGCAAACCTCACGCCTCTCTTTCAGGACACCGTCTCTGTCGAGTAAGAAGGTATGACGCAACCCACTCCCTGCACCTGGACCTCTCCGGAGGTCCAGGTGCAGGACCGCTCCTTCGCACTGCGTAAGGCTCGAAGAGCATGAACGGCGACACCAAGAGGGAGATCCGGCTCGTCGAGTGGATGGTGGTGGCGGCGGTGGCGGGCATTCTGTCCTCGATCGCCATGCCGAACTACCTGGGCATCCAGCGCCGCCTTCGGGCCGAATCGCTGGTGTCGCGGGCGGGCGCAGCCAGCGGAGAGCTGCTCCAGTGGATCGACGCCTCGCTGCGTGAAGCGCGCTTCGCCGTCGACACGGACGGCGACGGCGATCTCAGGGACGAGGAGCGGCCCCTCGACAACGCACGGGTGCTGCAGGCTTTCACGAAACTGTACAACGAGAAGTTCGCCAACGTGAGCCCGTTGACCCGGGAGCCGCTCTTTGCGGTCGAGCTGCCGGAGACGCGGCCGGACCGCTGCACCAGAGACGGCCGGATCCATCTCATCCCCCTCAGCGCAGCGGACGGACGCACCCTGGGGGCCCAGCTCGTGGTGACGAACAGCGCCTTTGAAGGCGGGCCCCGCGACGATGGCGTCCTCGCTTCCTTCCGCGCCTATGCGGGGGAGCCTTAAGCGCTGTTGTCTTTGATTGGATGCGGGCGACACATGCGTCGTCCCTACAGGAGATCGCTCTTTCCGTCATTCCGGCGCAGGCCGGAATCCAGTCCCTGTGTCCGGTTCTTGGTGCAGGCTCCTGGATCCCGGCTCACACGCGCTCCGCAACTGGGCCGGGATGACGAACCGGAGACCGGAGAATCTATCATGAGTGAAAAACAGAGGGGCTTCTCTCTCATCGAGCTCATGATCGTCGTGACCATCATCGGCATCCTGGCGGCCATCGCCATCCCCTCGTACATGGGAATCCAGAAGAAGGCGCAACGGAGCGAGCTCAGGACCAACCTGGCGACCCTCCGGCTCCTGGAGGAGAAGCGCTTCGCGGAGCGGGGCACCTACATCGCGGGCGCCACCACCGATGCCCTGGTCCTCGCTATTCCTGATTTCAAGCCGGGGGATACGGCGAGGCTCCGGTACGATTACAGCGTGGCGCTCACAGGCCCGCCGCCGGGTTTCACGGCCACCGCCACGGGCAAGGCGGGCACCCGGGATCAGGGGTTCGTCTGCAGCATCGATCAGGACAACGTGGATAATCCGTCCGGGTGCGTTCGGCCATAGCTCGCCGCCCCAAGGCAGAGCCTGTCCAAACAGGCTCGATTTCAGAGGCTGTTCAAGAATGCCCAGATGCAAGACGCACGAAATCCTGAGGAACGAGGCGTACATAGAAGTACGCCGCAGGGACGAAGGATGAGTGCAACGCCGCAGATGGGCGTTTTGGGACAGCCTCTAAGGTAAGGGCAGGTTTGAAACCTGCCCCTACAGCCCTCCGAAACCCGGCTCTTCCCGTCATTCCGGCGCACCCCGGACCAGGTCCGGGGCAGGGGCCCAGTCCGTGCTCCTCGTGGGGTCAGCCGCTATGGATGCTGGCTCCTGGATCCCGGCTCACGCGCTTCGCACATGGGCCGGGATGACCAAGACGCGAGACGCCCCTTTCCCGTCATTCCGGCGCAGGAGGGTGTGTCATAAATCCAATCAGACCCTCGTGCGACCACTCATTCCGGAGGACTCGGAGGCGTGGCCGCATGATTTCCGTCATTCCGGCGAAGGCCGGAATCCAGTCTCCAGTTACCACAGCTGGTCTTGGTGCACCCTCCTGGATCCCGGCTCACGCGCTTCGCGCATGGGCCGGGATGACGAATTGTGACACAGCCTCGAAGGCCGGAATCCAGTCCCTGCTCCTCGTGATTGCAGGCGGTTCGTGATTCGGCTTCCGGATCAGGGAAAAACCTGGGCAGCGGCGCCCCTCCGAGCCTCACTTGCAGTTTTTGCGGCGTTCCGTTAGTGATCTTTGGGCACTCGGGTTCCGGCCGTGGGGGTCAGGCTCGAAACCTGCTCCACCCGTTCGCCGGGTCATGGGAGGAGGGATCTGTTGACGGACCTGTTCGATGGCTCCCAACCCGTTTTCGACGCCGCTGCCGTGGTGCTCGGCCTCGTCATCGGCAGCTTCCTGAACGTGTGCATTTACCGTCTGCCCCGCGACCTTTCCGTCGTGGGGCCCCGCTCCCTCTGTCCGGCCTGCGCAAAGCTCATCCGCTGGTACGACAACATCCCCCTCGTGAGTTATCTCTGGCTGCGAGGGAGGTGCCGGAGCTGCGGCGCTTCCATCTCGCTGCGCTACCCGCTCGTGGAGGCGGCCACGGCGGTCGTTTCGTGGCTCTGCATGCGGAGGTTCGGCCCGGGCTGGGAGTACGCCGTTTATTTCCTGTATTCCGCCGCACTGCTCGCGGTGAGCGTGATCGATTTGGACCATCGGATCATCCCGGACGAGATCAGCCTTCCCGGGGCTGCGGCCGGCCTGCTGCTGGCCGCGCTGACGCCCCTCAACGGGTTCCTCGACTCTCTGATCGGCGCCCTGATCGGCGGCGGATTTCTCCTCGTGGTGGGCCTGGCCTATGAGGGCCTGAGGAAACAGGAAGGGATCGGCGGCGGCGACATCAAGCTCCTGGCCATGGTCGGAGCGTTCACCGGATGGAAGGGCGCCCTGTTCACCATCTTCGGGGGCTCCCTGATCGCTTCCATCCTGGGCATCGCCCTCATGATCGCCCGCCGCGCCGACGGCAAGCTGCCCATTCCCTTCGGCCCCTTTCTGTCGGCCGCCTCGTTCGTCTACATCCTCGCGGGCCGGCAGGTGCTGGACGCGTACTGGGCCTGGATCCACGGAAGCTAGCGCGGCCCTTTACCCACAAGTCGGCCCAGCACGGACGCAACGCGAAATCCAGCTCGAACCGCCATTCGGGAGGACCGGGGAGCGGACCGCCGCGCTTTCCTCAGTTCCGTCACCCCGGCGCAGGCCGGGGTCCAGTCCCTGCTCCGCGTGATGACACCTCCGTTCCCTTGTGCAGACTGCTGGATCCCGGCTCGCACGCGCTACGCGGCGGGGCCGGGATGACGGACAGAGTCAGTGTGATCTTCAGATTGACTTGTGGGTAATGCGCAGAGCTAGCACCCCGGCGAAAACGCCCGTCAGCGCAGCCTGTTCCGAGCAAGGCAAGGCGACCCTCCCGGCAACATCATTCCTAAACTTTTTTCCTTCCGTGTCCGAAAGTAGAGCAGGCGTTGGGCCCTTCATCCTTCGGGCGCAGGGGACGCTCGCTGCCCGAGGCCGGACGGGCCCGTCCTGACGGGCCGGACCACGCGCCCGGCCGGACGCAGGATCCGGAAAGGAGACGCAGGTGGCGGGAGAAGGCGGTTCAGGGTGGATCTTTCGTCTCCAAGGTCTCCGGTCGGAGATCCTCGGAAACCTGACCGTGGTATCCCTGTTCGCCCTGATGCTTGCCGGAATCGGGGTGTGGTGCATCCATCAGCATCAACTGATCGCGCAGAGCCTGCTCCGCGGGAGCCAGCTCCTCGAGTCCCTGCAGGAGGAAATCGTCGATGCCCTTGCCCGCGATCCCGGCGCGGATCCCTGGCTCGCTGAGCCGAGCAGGGAGCAGGTGCAGCGTCTGCTCGATCGCTGCCGGGAAAGAGAGCCGGAGCTGCGGCTCGTCCTGGTCGATTCCCGCTTGCGCGTGCGCGCCGCCTCCGGTGCGGCCGCCCCGGAGGAGATGGCGAAACACAAGACCTTGTCCCTCGCCCTCGGCCGGCGGGGGCTGAGCACGAGCTTGAAAGGGAACCCCTATCTCAACGACAAGCGCCTGGAGGCCTCCCTGGCCCTGCCCCTCGAGCGGCACGGCAAGCTCGAAGGAGGCATCCTCGCCTCGCTCCCGCTGGACGAGGTGCACGCGAACTCGCGCCAGCTCGCCCGGTTCATCGTGGTGTACCTGGGCGCAGGCACGCTGGTGCTGCTCTTCTTCGGCACGATCCTCATCTCCCGTGCCATTGTCCGGCCGCTGGAGAAGATGACCGGTGTCATGGAGCGCGTGGCCGAGGGCGACCTCGATCAGGTGGTCCAGGTCTCCGGGGAGAACGAGATGAGCCGGCTCGCGGAGACCTTCAATCGCATGGCCGCGAAGCTCAAGGCGCAGCAAAAAACGCTGAACCGGCATGTGCTGGCTCTGCGGCAGATGAACCACGAGCTCAAGCGGACCCAGCAGGAAGTCATCCAGTCCGAGAAGCTGGCCTCGGTCGGGTTGCTGGCCGCCGGGCTGGCCCACGAGATCGGCAACCCCCTGAGCGCGATCCTCGGCTACATCGGCATGTTGAAAGAGGGGATCGAGAGCCCCGAGGAGAGGATCGAGTGCCTGAATCGATCCGAGAGGGAGGTCTATCGGATCCACCGGATCGTCAAGGACCTGCAGGAGTACTCGAGACCCGACCTCGGCCAGGTGCGGCTCCTCCACCTGAACCAGGTGATTGGCGACACCGTCGGTCTCGTGTCCCGGCAGCGCGAGTTCCGGGAGATCGTCTTCGACGTGCGGCTGGGCGACGAGAGGACCGCGGTGCGCGCCGACGCGGGACAGCTCCAGCAGGTGCTCGTAAACCTTTTCCTCAATGCCAAGGATGCGCTCGGCGGCCGCGGCCGGATCCGGGTGATTTCCAGGAAGACATCTTTCGCCCTTCCCGAGGACGCTGCGCGCTCGTCACCGGCGCGGAGAAAAGACGACCCCGGCGGCGTCGATTTCCGCCTGCTCCGCAAGGACGACCCGGGCCGGCGCCAGCCGTTCCTGGAAGGCCAGGAGCTGATCGAGGTCGAGGTCCGGGACGAAGGCGCCGGCATCCCGCCGGAGCACCTTCAGCGGGTGTTCGATCCCTTCTTCACCACCAAGGAGGTCGGCAAGGGGACCGGGCTGGGGCTTTCCGTCAGCCAGAGAATCATCGAGGCGTTTCACGGCGACATCCGCATCGAAAGCCGGCTCGGCGAGGGAACCCTGGTGCGGGTCCGGCTGCCCATTGCCGAGGAAGACCAGATCGAGGAGATACCGAAGGATGAGAAGGAATGTGCTCATCGTTGACGACGAGGAGGGCATGCGCCACATGCTCTCGACCCTGCTCGGCAAGCACGGCTACGAGCGGGACGCGGCGGCCGGTGCAGAAGAGGCTCTCGGGCTTCTGCAAAAACAAGCCTTCGACATCATCCTGTGCGACATCCGCATGCCGGGAATGAACGGCATGCAGTTTCTCCAGAAGATGTCGGAGGAGAAACTTCAAGGCGCGACCGTGATCATGATGTCGGCCTACGGGACGCTCGACGATGCGATCCAGGCCATGAAGATGGGCGCCTATGACTACATCTCGAAGCCGTTCAAGCCGGACGAAATCCTGCTCACCTTGAAGAAGGCCGAAGAGCGAGAGCGGCTGCGCAAGGAGAACCTCCTCCTCCGGCAGGAAGTGCACAAGGAGTACGGCTTCGAAAACATCGTGGCCAAGAGTGCGCTCATGCTGCGGATCTTCGAGACGATCCGCAAGGTGTCGGACTACAAGTCGACGGTGCTCATCAATGGCGAGAGCGGCACCGGCAAGGAGCTCATCGCCAAGGCGATCCACTACAACAGCGACCGCAGCAGCGGTCCGATGGTGGCGATCAACTGCGGAGCCATACCGGACAACCTTCTCGAGAGCGAGCTCTTCGGCCACGTGCGCGGCGCCTTCACCGACGCCACCCGAAACAAGAAGGGACTGTTCGAGGAAGCCCACGAAGGGACGCTTTTCCTGGACGAGATCGGCGAGCTGCCGAAGTTCCTGCAGGTCAAGATTCTTCGGGCCCTCCAGGATTCGGAGATCCGCAAGGTGGGCGACACGCGCTCCGCCAAGGTGGACGTCCGGATCATCGCGGCCACCGTGAAAGACCTCGCCCGGGAGGTCGAAAAAGGCGAGTTCCGGGAGGACCTCTACTACCGGCTGAACGTCATTCCGATCCACGTGCCTCCTCTGCGGGAGCGCCGCGAAGACATCCCGCTGCTCGTCCAGCACTTCATCCAGAAGTACAACGGGAGAATGGGGGTCCTGGTTCAGGGTATTTCGGCCGATGCCTTGAATGCCCTGATGGGGTACCCGTGGCTGGGCAATGTCCGGGAGCTCGAGAACACGATCGAGCGGGCCATGGTCCTGAGCGAATCGGCCCAGATCCAGCTGGAGCATCTGCCCGAGCGCATCGCCGAGTACAAGTCGTTGCAGGCCGCCCACCTTCCGGGCAACGAGCTCTCCATCAAGAAGGCGACCCGGACCATCGAGAAGGACCTGATCCGCAAGGCCCTGATCAAGACGGGCGGGAACCGGACGCACGCGGCCCGGCTCCTGGAGATCAGCCACCGCACGCTCCTCTACAAGATCGAAGAGTACGGGCTGCAATCCGAGCCCCACGGATCCGAGAGGAGAGGGTCGCCTGCGCAGGACGCGCTCCAGCCGTAGCGTGCGTCGTGGGGGGGCGCTGCTTGCGGCGCCCGAATGACTTGCGCAAAGAGCAGCCCAGCGCTTCTGTGAAGAGAGCCTGACAGATCGTCTTCACCATTCACGGTCCGTGATTCCGGCCGGTGCGCCGGAGCCTTCCGCATCCGATCCCCGGCCGCCGGTCTCTCCTGTGATCGGACGTGCACGAAATCTCCCCGTTCGTCCCGAGCCTTCGCCGGACGCTGGTACCCGAGACCGGTGCGCCGACGCGCCCAAATGCCTGGCACGACTGGGCCTCCTCCGTTCGAACGGACCGGGGCCCGAAGCTGGTCCGGGGTTTGCTCCCGGTCTCCTCGGGACGGCCATGCAGTCGTCGATCGGGGAATCCGCAGGGGAGGGCGCGCCATCCGGATGCGTGCATGCAGGCAGAGAGACTCTGATGCGCGGGACTCGACCGCCGCGGCCGGCGGCTCACTGGCCGAGCTCGTCGTGGGCCTGGCGCTCGTGGGACTGCTCGGAGCCGTGGGAGGGCACGCACTTCACGAGACGATCCCGTCCGCACGGTGCGACCGGGCGATCCGCGGGATCGGGTCGCTGCTGGAGTGGGCGCGCTGGCGCGCGGTGCAGGAGGCCGCCTCTCACAAGATCGCGCTGGACCCGGTCCAGAACTGCTTGACCGTCTACCGGGAGAAGGAGACCGAGACCGGGCGGATCGAGGAACGCGTCGGGGGTCTGGACCTCCCGAAGGAGTACCCGGGAGTGGTGCTGGGAGCGGCAGAGGGGGTGCCCAGAACATCGGGGTGCGCTTCGGTGGATGCGACGGGAATTCACTTCGCGCACCGATATCTGCGCTTTCTCCCAACCGGCAGCGCCGACCGCTGCGGCTCGCTGTACCTGATCCCCGCGCGAGATCTGCCGGGGCGGAAGGACCGGATGCGCGCGATCTCGGTCATCCTGGCCACCGGCCGCGTGCAGATGTGGGCCTTCGATCCCCTGGCCGAGTCGCCGTGTGGTGGACTGGGCGCCTGGCACCCTCTGTTCTAGAGGCTGTCGATAAATGGCCATCTGCGGCGTTGCGCTCATCCTTCGTCACTGCGGCGTACTGCCATGTACGCCTCGCTCCTCAGGATTTCGCGCGCCTTGCATCTGGCCATTTCTCACCAGCCTCTCAAGAAGGGTGTTTTTCGGTACCTCTTACGACGGAGGTGTTGGGTATCGGGTTTCAGGTGTCCGTCGCCACCGCCACGACCCAGGGGACATGCAGAAGTATTTGTCTTGGGCTCTCTTCCTGAAACCTGAAACCTGAAAGGGCAGTGGCCATGGCCGGAACGAAGGCTTTCACCCTGGTGGAGTTGGTCATTGCCATGGCCGTGGCTTCCATCGGCCTGGCGGGTCTCTGGGGCCTCCTGCTGGCCATGGGAGCTTCGCAGGAGCAGACCTCCGCATCCGTGAAGGCCGTGCTGTGCGCCCAGGAGAAGCTGGAGGAGCTTCGTTTTGGAATCGAGACGGGAGAGGCCATGGCCGCGAGCGGGCGGGAGATCCTCTGCGAGGGCGCGTACCGAAGCATGGAAAGGGCCTGGACGCTGCGTGCCTCCTCCCTGCACCTCGATCTGGCGCAGATCGAAGTCGAGTGCGCTTACCTCTGGAAGGGAGAAAGCCGCGTCCAGGGGCTGGCGGCTCTCGTGGTTGGCGGAGGAGGATGACGGCTGCTCGCCAAAGAAGGACGGCCCTACAGGAGGCACGGAATGCATGGACGCCGCTCGCCGCGGAAAAAGGCGCGAAGGTCGAAGGGACCCTGCCGGCCGGCCTCTCACCAAGTCCTGCCGGACATCGGAGGGTGGATCCTGGCGGAGATCGTTCCTGCTCTTGCGATCGCCGTTCTGCTCGTGGGCTTTCTGGTCGAGTCCACGATCGCCGTCCGTCGATGCCTGGGCCACTGGGACAGGGTCCTGCAGACCCGGCAGTCCCTTGCCGCAGCCCTCTGGTACATGGGGAGAGAGATCCGGATGGGTGGGTGCAACCCCACCGGGGAGGCGAGTCTCGAGGGTGTCGATCTCGTTCCCGAGTCGTCTGAAGGGCCCGGTCTGAAGCTGGCGATGGACCTTCGAGGAGCTTCGCCCGGGAGCCGGCCCGATGGGGACGCGGATGACCCAGACGAACAGGTCCGCTACCGCTGGGCAGAGGCGGACGCCGTCCTGTCTCGCAACCGCCAGCCGGTCGCCAGCGGCATCCGGCCCAATCCGGCCGGAGAGCCCCTCTTCTCGATGCGCAGGAACGGGGACCGCGTCCTGGTCCGGCTGTTTCTGACCGCTGGCTCTTCGCACGAGGAGGCCATGAGCCTGTCCACGTCTGTGGCCGTTCGCAACGTCCAGTGAAAGAAAAGGTGTCAGGTATCGGGTGTCAGGTTTCAGGGGAAGACCTAAGAAAAGGGATCAAGTTCTTAGGGATCCGGCGGCCTGACACCTGATACCCGGAAAGGGGTTCGCCGTGCATCTCGGATCCCCATGCCAGGATCGGCGTCAGGGTACCGTTCTCCTGTTCACCCTGATCCTGTCGGCTTTTCTGTCCGGTCTCCTCCTGCTCGCCACAACGGCCAGGATCTTCGACGCGAAAGGGTCCCGGTTCCTCGAGGAATCGATCCGCCTCCTGTATCTTGCGGACAGCGGGTTGGCCCATGGGCAGGCATACTGCATGACCCGCGGCGCCGACGCTCTGGACCCGGAGGGGGGCGAGACGGGAGACGGGGAAGCCGCAGGAGACCAAGGAGAAGGCGAGGGAGGGGCCGGAGGAGCCGGCGAAATCGCTTACGAAGATCGGCCTTTCGGCCGATGGATATCATTCGGAGGGGGGCAGTACAGGCTCGAGGCTTTTGACCTGACCCGCCAAAGCTCGCCTTATCTGGCGCGGGACTCCGGGGTCCTTCTGGTCTGCACGTCCTCCGTGGCCGGGATGCCGGGAAGGAAGCTTTGCCTTCTGCTCGATGGACCGCCCGCCTGGAAGCGGCTGGCCTGGTGGGAGCCCGAGTGAGGGCTGCCCCGTGCCGTGCCCGACTCCCTGCCTCTCGGATCTCTCGGGACGCTTGCGGCTGGTACATGGATTGCACTGAACGCTGTCTCAAAACGAGAGAGGGCCTCATGGAACTTCAGATAAACGATCGGAACAACAACAAAAACAATCTGCTCCGGGGTGCTCGGAAGGCTCCGGAACAGATCATTTTCGCTCTGCTTTCAGCCCCTTAGTCTGAATGCGCGTCAGATGGGGATAAATTGCTTCCACAACGAGCCGATAAGCCTTGACAAAAATGACAAATTTCATTCATGATCCGTCAGCCTCTTGACCCCCCGCAAGCCGCGCCGGGGAAGCCCGGGAGTTACGAAAATGTGCCAGTCAAACCGAAAGAGCTTCCGTTCGAGCGAGGGTGCGGCAACCGAGCTCGACCGCATATGGTCGGACGACTTGAGAGGGGCTCGACCGCAGCATCGGTCGTCCGGGAGGCAAGCCGAAAGCAGGGGCCCGGAGCCCCGGCACCCCAAAGTTGGATGAACTAGTTACAAAAGAGGAACTTTCATGCTGCTTGGCAAAAAGAACCATCTCTTCGCGCTGGACATCGGCTCGAGCTCGCTCAAGCTGGCAGAGGTCCGAAGCAATGGGAGGGGATATCAGCTTCTCAACGCAGGCATGATGCCCTTGCCTCCTGACGCCATCGTGGAGGGGGCCATCATGAACGCCTCGGCCGTGGTCGAGGCGATCCGCAACCTGCTGGAGGTGCATCGGCCCCGCACCCGCAACGTGGCCACCTCGGTTTCCGGCCACTCGGTCATCATCAAGAAGATCAGCCTGCCCTCCATGTCGCCGGAAGAGCTCTCCCAGTCCATCCAGTGGGAGGCGGAGCAGTACGTGCCCTTCAACATCCACGAGGTCAACCTGGACTACCAGATCCTGCCGGCTGCGCCCGGCGCCAAGGGAGAGGGATCGGATCAGATGAGCGTCCTGCTCGTGGCGGCCAAGAAAGAGCTCGTGGAGGACTATGCCACGCTGCTGCGCGAGGCGGACCTTCGACCGGTGCTGATCGACGTGGACTCCTTCGCCGTGGAAAACATGTACGAGGCCAATTACGAAACCGAGGAGGACGAGCTCGTCGCCTTGTTCAACATCGGCGCGAGCGTGACCAACATCAACGTGTTCAAGGACGGCGTCTCCCTGTTCACCCGGGACATCCACTTCGGCGGCAACCAGTTCAATGAAGAGATCCAGAAGGACTTGAGCGTCGGCGTGCACGAGGCCGAGCAGTTGAAGATCGGCCTGCCCGGGACCGCGAACACCGGGGCCGAGGTCCGGGACATCCTCGGCCGCGTCACCGAAACGCTGCTCACGGAGGTCCAGCGCTCGCTCGAGTTCTTTGCGGCAAGCTCCGGAGAGCAGCGGATTCACAAAGTCGTGCTCTGCGGCGGATGCTCATCGATGAACGGTCTGGTGGAAAAGACCGAGGAGCGGCTCGGCATCCCGGTGGAGCAGGCCGATCCGTTCCGTAAGGTCACGGTCGATTCCTCCCGGTGGAAATCGGACTACCTGCGCGGGATCGCTCCGTTCATGGGCGTCAGCATGGGCCTCGCCATCCGGAGGGTAGGAGAACAATGATACGGATCAATCTGCTATCGGACCGGGAGGCGATCCGCAAGGAGAGCGTCCGGCAGCAACTGTCGATCTACCTGTTGAGCCTCGTGCTCACCGCGGTCGTGCTGGGCGGCATCCAGTTCACGCTCTTCCAAAAGAAGCGGGGTCTCGAAGAGGACGTCGCCCGGGTCGATCAGGAGCTCAAGGAGCTCAAGCTCAAGGTCGGTGAGGTGGAGAAATACAAGGAGGCCAAGAAGGAGCTGGAGACCAAGCTCGCCGTCATCGAGACGCTCGAGAAGGGAAAGATGCTCACCGCCACGTTGCTGGACGGCATCGCGGAGCGGATCCCGGACAAGATGTGGCTGGAGCGGCTCGTTCTCAAAGGCAGCCAGCTTTCCCTCCAGGGCTACGCCATCGACAACGAGACGATCGCCAATTTCATGAAGGACCTGGAAAAGTCGCAATCCTTTCGCAACATCGAGCTACAGCTCACGGAGCAGAAGACGGTGGAAGGCGTCGGCATGAAGCATTTCTCCCTGGTGACCTCCATGCGCCCGCCCGCGGGGGCCGATGCGCCAGAGGCCGGAACGAAGGTCGTCCAGAAGAAACAGTGACTCCAAGGCCTCACGCGCTGAGGCGCAAACGGTGACCCATGGAACTGTCTCCGCAGAATCTCGTGAAGCTGGACCGGTCCAAGAAGATCGCTGTGCTGGTCGGGACCATCCTGCTGGTGTGCGCGGCCTATGTCTGGCTCTTCTTTCTGCCGACGCGGGCGCGTATCAGCGAGCTGGATGGACGGTTGGGCAAGCTGCTCGACCAGAAGGCCGAACAGGAGGCGATCGCCCAGAACCTGCAGACGTTCAAGCAGGAGTACGAACGGCTGGAGAGCTCTCTCCGGGCAGCCATGTCCCAGTTGCCCAACAAGAAGGAGATCCCCACTCTTCTGGAGAACATTTCCAACCTGGGCCGGGAGTCCGGCCTGGAGCTGCCCCTGTTCCGGCCCGGCCTGGAGCAGCCCAAGGAGTTCTACGCCGAGGTGCCGATCGACATCAAGCTCGTCGGGCCGTTCCAGAACATGCTGGCCTTCTACTACAGCGTGGGCGAGCTGCCGAGGATCGTGAACATCACCGAGCTCACGGTCGAACGCGCAAAGGGGGACAGCTCTCCCCCGGTCCTGGAAGCGTCCTGCAAGGCCTTGACCTACAAGTTCCTCGAGGAAGCGGAAAGGGCCCAGGCGGCCGAGAAGAGCCAGAAGCAGAAGCAGAAGAAGAGAAACACCTCCGCACAGGAAGAGTAAAGGCAATGGAACGATCAGGGGGAGCTCGCAGGAAGAGGAAGTGCGCAGCGATCGAAAGGTGCGCGTCCGCCGTGATCGCGCTGGCCCTGGCCTTGGCCGCACCGTGTCTCCTTTCCGGCTGCAAGGACCGGGATGCGCAGCCCGGGCCCACGGTGAAGCGGGTGGCCCCGGCGGTGAAGGCGACGGGCTCCGAGCCGAAGGCCGCGAAAGCGCCCGGGGAGACGACGAGCCCGGCGGAGGCGCCGGCTGAGGCCGAGGAGGCGGAAGCCGCGCAGGACCCGGTTGACGCCGAAGAATCTGCCGCCGTGCAGGATGCTGCCGGCGCCGAAGAGGCTGCCGCAGCGCAGGACGCTGCTGTCACCGAAGAGGTGGCCATTGTGTCTCCTGCAAGCCCGCTGCCTCCGTCAGCCCCTGCGGGCCGGATGCGACCGAAGCGGGACCCGTTCAAGTCTTTCGTGGAAGTGCGGGCGCCCGTGGCCGTCCAGAGATCTTCCAAGGCGCTCACCCCCCTTCAGATGTACAAACTCGAGCAGCTCAAGGTGGTCGGTATTCTCATGGGGGAGACCATCAAGAAAGCCCTCCTGGAAGACGATGTAGGAAAAGGCTACATGGTCCAGGAAGGGGATCTGGTGGGAGACCAGGACGGGAAGATCACTTCGATCGAGAAGGACAGGATCGTTGTGGAGGAAAGCTATCGGGATCCTCTGGGGGAGCCGAAGGCGAGACGGACCGTGAAGAGGCTGTATTCAAGTGAGGAAGGAGAGAATCCATGACCCTGTTCCCGCTGGTGACAGAACGCCATGCAGCCAGCCGTGAGACCGCCTGTGGCCAGGGCAGAAAAGGATTCCGCGTGGCTCGTCCGGGAGGAGGTGCGCTCGAACCTTGTCTGGCCTGCGGTTTGGCCGTTCTGCTTCTCGTGGCAGGCTGTGCCACAGGAGAGGGGCAACTTGCCGTCGACTCCGGACAGGTCCCATCCGACTCCGTGAACGTCCTGGAACAGGTAACGGTTGCCACCGAGCCGGATTCCACTCGGGTGACGCTGACCGGAAGAGCGCCCCTGCGGTATACCGTCTTTCCGGCAACGGGCCCGAACCGGATCCTGGTCTATCTCCAAAACGCTGAAGTCCAGCCCCTTTCCCTTCCCGATCCCCTCGACCGGGGCGGGGTTCACCGAATTTACCCTGAGCTCGTGGACAAGGAAGGCGATCCGTTGACTCGAATCGTGATCGAGCTCGCGGAGCCGCTGGAGCAAACCGTCCGAGAAGATGGCAAGAGCCTCCACCTGATATTCGCCCGGCAAAATGCCACGGCCCCTGAGATCGTCACCGAGGATCCGGGGACGGAGCTTGCGGCCGGAGAGGACCTTCAGGCTCTCGCCGAGACCGCAGGCGCGGACGGACGGTCCGTGCATCCGGCTGAAGGCACGGCGGGACCCGCCTCCGACGCTCCGCAGGAGCGCTGGGAGCAGGATGGGATGATCGAGGAGTTCGGCGGCCCCTTCACGCGGATCACGCTCCAGGGGGTCGTGCGGGAAGACGGTTACAAGTACTTCCGGCTTCCGGATCCGCCGCGCCTGGTGGTGGACGTGGAGAACCCGCCGGCCGTGCCCTCCTTCGATACGGTAGCCTTGAAGGGAGAGGCGTTCGAGCAGCTGCGGGTGGGGCGCTATCCGGACAAGGTCCGGTTCGTTCTGGACATGCGGGGCCAGGAGCTTGCCGCCCCGGCGGTGCGCGCCGAAGACGGCAGCCTCGTCATCGAGTCCCGGGTCGCGCAAGCCGGCCCGGCTGCGGCTGCAGAGACCTCGGCAACCGCATCCTGGGAGCCCATCGAGGTCACGGGCGTGGAGGTCCTGCAGACGCCGCGTTCCTCGGACGTGATCATCCGCACCGCAGGCAAGGCGACGTTCGACGTGCGCGAGCTCGACCGGGAGATCGTGATCGTGCTGCCGGGGGCCTCGATCCCGGAGAGCCTGCAGAAGCCCGTGGAAGCCGGCGCTCCGGCGTCGGCAGTGGCTGCGGTCGTTCCGAGACAGGTGGGGAGCGGCCCGACCGGTCAGGCCAGAGTTGCGGTCCGCATGAATGAGAAGAGACCCTACCTGGTCCAGCAGGAGAACGGCTCCATCCGGGTGAGCGTGCAGCTCCTGGAGAAGGCGCCGGAGCTGCCTCCGCCTCCCTCCGCAGAGATCGCTCAGGCGCCCCAGCCCGTGCTGTCGCCGGAACGCAAGCCTCCGGAGGCCGGACCGAAAGCTCCCGAGCCGGCACGGGAGCCTGCGGTCAGGCCGCAGGTGGTGCGGGAGCCCAGGCCTATCGTGGCCGCGCAAGCCGGTCCCGACCACATCATCCGCTACAACGGGAAGAGAATCTCTCTGGATTTCAAGGACGCCGATATCCAGAACGTCCTGCGGCTCATCGCCGAGGTCAGCGGGAAGAACATCGTGATCAGCGATGCGGTCCAGGGCAAGGTGACGATCCGGCTCATGGAGGTCCCCTGGGACATGGCGCTCGACGTGATCCTCAGGACGTACGGCCTGGGCCAGGAGGAGATGGGGCCCAACATCCTGCGCATTGCGCCGTTCACGCAGCTCAAGAAGGAGCGGGAGGAGGCCCTGAAGGCAGACGAAGCCCTCGAGAACGTGGAGCCTCTGGCCGTTCAGATCGTGCCGGTGAACTATGCGCGGGCGAAGGATCTCGAGCCGGTGCTTGCCCGGTTCCGGAGCAAGAGGACAGAGGCAGGGATCCTGGTGGACGGACGCACCAACTCCATCATCATCCGCGACTTGCAGGTCAACATCGACGAGATGCTGCGCGTGATCCGGGATCTGGATACCCAGACGCCGCAGGTGCTGATCGAGGCCAAGATCGTGGAGCTGGCCGTGGACTTCGAGCGTGAGCTGGGGGTTCAGTGGGGAGCGCTCTACCGGGCCAGCCCGGCAACCGGAAACGCCACGGGGCTCAACTTCCCGAACAACGTCGGGATCGGCGGAGTGGTCGACCAGGTCACCGGCTCCCAGGTCCCGGGCGTGTCCAACCCCGTGATCAACCTGCCCGCCGCGATCGACACCACCGCGGGCGGCGCCCTGGGTCTTTCCCTGGGCTCGCTGACGAACTCTTTCCGGCTCGATGCGCAGCTGAGCGCCCTCGAGAAGCAGCGCAAGGCGCGGGTGCTCTCCAGCCCGCGAGTGGCGACCCTGAACAACCAGGAAGCGAGGATCGAGCAGGGCCAGGAGGTGCCGTATCAGACGACTTCGGATGAGGGCACCAAGACCGAATTCAAAGACGCCAAGCTCCGGCTCTCGGTCACGCCGCAGATCACGTTCGACCGCAGCATCGTCATGGCGATCGTCGTGAGCAACGACACGCCGATCAAGGACCCTACGGTCGGCTTCATCATCCAGAAGAAGGAGGCGCAGACGTCGGCTCTCGTGAAAGACGGAGAG
Organism: bacterium; assembly: GCA_040756235.1. GTDB lineage: Bacteria > Desulfobacterota > DSWW01 > DSWW01 > DSWW01 > JBFLZG01. The sequence goes on from JBFLZG010000103.1 coordinate 17,271, forward strand.
ACGGCCGTGATCGGAGGGATCTTCACCGACAACGATTCGACCACGGTGGGTGGGGTTCCCTTCTTCAAGGACATCCCGGTCGTTGGGCACGCTTTCCGGAAGGATGGCAAGTCCGATCTGAGGTCCGAGCTCGTGATCTTCATCACGCCGCACATCATTCCGATCAAGCAGGAGAGGGCGGCAGGGGAGTGGGTCCAGTAATATCGACCCCGGCAGGACACCGTCGAAGATTGGAGATACCGGGCACGTCGGAGCGACAGATAGAGCCATTTCCAAGTAGAAGGAGAGAATGAGCAATGATCCAGCACACGCATCTTGGCGCCCTCAAGGCGCTGCCCCTGGTTCTCGGCGCTATTGCTCTCGCGTTCGGCTGCGGCGACATTCCGGGAGACGCCGACGAAACCGGCTCGGTCATCAACGTGGAGATGATCACCGGGGTGTACGACGGACAAGACAGCAACACGGTGGACGCCGTTCAGGACCTGTGCGTGCAAGAGGAGGGGCCTGTCGAAGCGGAGCCCTTCTTCGACCATTTCGCCCGCGCCCTGATCACCAACCGCTCGCTGCCCAACAGCACGGAGCAGAGCGCGAGCCCGGTGTACATCCATTCCTATACGGTAACCTATCAGCTGGCTGGAAACGTGCCGGCGCCGAATCTCGATCCCTATGTGGAGGTACCCCTCCTGGATAGCCGGGGGATCGAGCCCTGCCAGTCGGGCAGCCAATGCGCGCCCACGGAATATGTGGGGCTGAAGTTCATGGACGTGGCGAAGAGGGCGGAATATGTGAGCAAAGGCGGAGATCCCTTCCAAGAGGCGACTTACAACATCAATTACACCTTCCGAGGTGAGAACCTGTTCGGCGAGGATTTCACCTTCGGGGGCAGCACCAACTTCACCATTACAGACTACGATAACTGCGACTGACGGTAGGGGCAGGTTTGAAACCTGCCCCTACATGCTCGCCTTCTCAGTCATTCCCGGTCATGATCACGCAGGGAGAGCACCTCCAAGGATGGGATGGAGACCTCCATCCCATCCGGCGGTACCACCCGGGGTTGCAGGCGCGCTGGTTGCTGTGCCCAGGATCCCGGGACGGGCGACGCATGCGTCGTTGCCGCAAGGCCAGGGGGAGGGCAGGTTTGAAACCTTGCCCCTATTATAGTTCTTCTGGAGGGGCCGGCGGCTGTTCCTTGGCGAGGACGAACGAATAGGTGTAGACGATCTCGCCACCGGCAGAGTCCTTGACCGAAATCAGGATGGTGTGCTCTCCGAGCTCCTGCTCCGGCGGCCTCCACGAGATCTTGCCGTCGGAGTCGATCTCGAGGCCCTTGGGCCCTTCCACGACGGCGAAGTCGAGGGGATCCCCGTCAGGATCGGAGGCCACGACTCGCGTCTCATAGCTCTGACCGTCAAAGCGCGGTCCGGCGAGCTCCCGGACAGCGGGAGGAGAGTTGCCGACGGTTACGGACGCACGGCCGGGGGCCGCTCCGTCGGGCTCTCCCATGCAGCCGACCAGAACGGACACTGTGTCTCCCCGCTTGAAGGCTCCCGCGAACGTCTCCCCGCGCTCCTCCTGGATTTCCACCTCGTTCACGGACCAGTGGTAGTCCGGCATCGGGCACGGATCGGGCTCGGAGGGATCGAGCTCGACGCGGATCGTGTCCCCGACCCTGGGAAGGCGAGGGAGCAGCTCGACCCGCAATTCCGTGCGAGCCTGGCTCGAGCCGGAGTGGATGCCGGCCGGCACTGCTCCAAGCTCAGGCTCTGCGCTTCCCGCCGGGTGCGTGTCGCTCAGCGGACCGTCCTGCTCGGAGGGTCGGGCCTCCGGGGACTGCGGGGGGGATCCGGACTCCGGAGAACAGGAGGCCAGGGCGGCGCCGAGCCAGACGATCAGCAGCCCCGAGCAGCGGCACCGATTCCATCTCTTCGCGAGCATTTTCGTTCTCCCGATCTGGCTACTCATCCAAACGCATTTGGTGATGAGACAAGTTGTCACCCTCACCTTGATCCTCTCCCCTTGAAGAGGTTAACAATGAGGCGACCTGGCAATACCCTCGCCCCCGCAGGGGGAGAGGGCCGGGGTGAGGGGGGAAGAGAGCCTGCATGTAAAATTCATGCGTTCCTATTACTCGCCACCGCCGACCACGTGGGAGACCTTGCGGTAAACGGTCGAGACTTCTGAGGAGAGGGACGAGGAGGCCTGCGGCACCGCCTGAGCGCGGACTGCATAATAGATGGCCACGGAGCCGGCCCCGGCGCCCTTGCCGACACCCTCGTATCCGGCGGCGAACTCGATGCTGGACCCTACCAGGATCTGCGCGCGCAGGCGGTCGATGTCCACCCCGACTTCGGCATTCGAGAAGGTGCTGTCCGAGGGCGCAGTAAGCGTGAAGGTGAGATCGGTGGCGCCGGTACCCGGATTGGCCGGGTCGGGCGGGCTCTTGGGATCGGCCGTGTCGGCCGAATGGCCGTCCTCGGCGAAGTTGTCGTTTCCGGGAAAGCCCTGGACGTCTGCCAGGAGGTTGGAGTCCCTGCGAAACAGGCTCAGGTAAAGCTTCCCGTCCACGAGGGGAATGGAAGCGGTTCCGGGATAGTCGGTGTCGGGGTCCACGGCGTCGTCCAGGTGGTCCAGAATGGTCTGCACGCCGAGGTCCGCCGCTCCGTCGGCCAGGTTGAAGTCCTGCTGGAACTGCCTCCGGTTGCCCGCCATGCGCACGTCGGAGGATGTGTCGCTCGCCATGCCGAGGGCGATCAGCGAGACCGAGGCAAGGATGAGCAGGGACGAGATCAGGACCATTCCGTCCTTTCGAGCCAGAGCCGCGACGATGTAGGGTGCATGCTTCTTCACGAGAAGTCCCCCGTCTTGAAGCCTCTCTCGAACGTGGTGAGGGTCATGGAGTAATCGACTCCCTTTTCCTTCCAGCGGATGACCGCATGGACCGTCTTCAGCTCGCGGATGCGGGCGTTGGGGTTGGCCGACAGCCCGCTCCAGTCGGCCACGTCCCACTCGATCTTATAAGCGGCCCCGGATTGATAGTCGGAATCGCTCGCGACCCCGCCGCAGTCCTTGAAAACATAGCTGGGACCCTGGGCGGGAAGGTCGTCGAAATTGATGGTCCGCATCTGCTCGAGGTGGCCGGCTCCGGCCGTGCTGGCCCGGCTCATGGACCTGGAGAAGGTGCGGCCGTTGACGCTCTGGAACTGCAGCCCCACGTATCCCAGGACGCCGACCGAGAGCACGGCCAGGGCGATGAGGACTTCCAGCAAAGTGAAGCCGCTGCGACCGGGGAAGCGCCGAGCGCTCGAGCAGACCGGGTTGGCGGACACGCTTCGCTTTGTCCACCGCACCGGCCGTTTCCAGGCGCCGGGTCTCCGTGGGTTGGTGGACACGCTTCGCTTTGTCCACCCTACAGGGATGCCATGCCCGCCCGCCGCTCGGGCAGGGCAAGCCCTGCCCCTACAAGAATACCGTGCCGTGCCGGGTGGACACACCTTCGGCTTTGTCCGCCCCGCCGGCCGTTTCCAGGCGCGGGATCTCCATGAGTTGGTGGACACGCTTCGCTTTGTCCACCCTACCGGCCGTCCGGGATTGGCAGGATGCATTCCGGTGCCCTCCGCGCACCTCAGAGATTGCGGTTTCGGACCATCACCGTCTCGACCAGCAGATGGCGATGGTAGCGGTAGTCGAAGTCCGAATCGATGCCGTCTGCATCGCTCGTGTCGAGCTGGATCGTGTGGTCCGCGAGCGTATAACTGTAGCTCGGCGGGTCCTGCACGTCTCCGAGGTCCCGGTGGTTCGGCTCGGGCAGCAGGCTCCGGGCGAGGATGAAGACCCGTACGGCCCGGATCCTTTCCTCGTTGCCCGTGGGATCGTCCACGTACTCGGCCGGATCGATGACGCCGCTCTCGTCGGCGTCCCATCCGTATTGAAACTGCAAATCTTCGATCCCTTCGGCGACCTCTGCCAGAGGTCCGTCCGCCAGATCGAGATCCTGTGTGTTGTCGAAGATGACCAGGTCCGGGATGCCGTCTCCGTCTCGGTCGTCGCTCGAGCTTGTGTCTCCGTCCAGGTCGTGGGGCGTTGCCTTGTCCTTCTGGTCGACCATGATCGTATAGAGGTTCACGCGGAACATCTTGTCACCGGCGCGGACCGTACGGGGCGCGGACAGGGTGACGTCGGATCCGGCGATGGCCAGGATCCGGAGGAAGCGGTTCTCGTCCCATGGGGCGATATAGACGTAGCGAAGGGTGGGCGGATTGAACTCGTTCAGGACCTCCTCCGGCGGCATGTCCAGCCTCAGGACGGTGCTGTCGCTGGCGTCTGCCTGGATGAGGGCACGGCTGCCCAGGGCGGTGACAACGCTCAATACGTCGGGCCCGTCGGAGTGGTTCTCGGCCGTGAACACGCCGGAAGCACTGCGATGTGAGCCTTGGATCGGCTCGTTGGCGTAGGGCGGGAAGTTCTCCCGGCAGCCGAGACCGGCATTGCGGATGAGGCGCGTCACCTGGTCCGTGGCGAGCCGGGCGTTGAGCTGCATGTCCCTGAGGCCCGCTTCCCCCTCGTAGCTTCTCTTCTGCACCACGTAGCCTCCGGCAATGCCGATCACCAGGACCCCGGAGACCACCAGCGTGACCAGGAGCTCGGTCAGACTGAAGCCGCCCTGGGAGCGGATCTGCACGGATCGCGGTCCGGCCCGGCGGAGACGTCTCACGGCCTCTTCGCTGCCGGCCGGACTGCCGGGCGAGCCGTCCCGCGCCGCATGCGACCGCTCGGAGGTTTTCACGGACAGGTGCCGCAGAGGGAACATTCTGCGCATGTCTCTTCCTTTTGCCCGACTTGAATGCGTCCCACGTGGTTGATCTCGACCGGATAAGAAAGGGTCAGACAACGGCTCGAGCAGTGGCCCGGGTCGGTGCGGATCGAGGTCTCCAGGTCGAGCCCGGCCGAGTGGCTCGCTCCGACCGGCGTGAACCGCAGCGGAGGCGTACTGGCTAGGGAAACGGATGCATCGATCGGTTCGGCCAGGACCTCGAGGTCCGTGGCCGGGCTGAATGCGTCGTTATCGTCCCGGTCGACGTACAGCACATAACAGCGATCGTGCGCATTGACGGATCCGTCATGGTTGCAGTCGAACGGCGGGGTGCTGGTGAAGAATGCCACCTTGACGTCGACGCCCCTGGCCAACGCCTCGTGCTTGGCCTTTTCCAGGCGGAACCGCAGGTCCCGTGTGAAGCCCCTGAGCTTGGTGTCGTTGGAGCTGATCTCGACCGCGGCAAGGGTGGAGCAGATTCCGATCAGGGCGAGCACCACCATGAGCTCGACCAGGCTGAAGCCCCCTGCTCGCCCCGAGGCCGGCGCGCAGCCGGAGTTGGCGGACAAGGTTCGCTTTGTCCACCCTACCGAGTGCTCACGCGGCTCGCGGGGCACGGTGGGTGTGCCGCCGAGGAGGCGAGGGCGAGTCGCGGAGGCCGTCACGAGTCCCGAAGGCCGGGGAACGCAGCCCTGTTTCTCGTTATCTCGCCCTATGGCCCGATTTTCGGGCCAGGCTGGTGTGCCCCGTGAACACCCGGCCCGGGACGAGGGACGAAAAGGGCGGCCCGCCCGAAGGGCCGCAGTCTCCGACCCTCGGGAGGAGAACGGGCCGGAGCGTTCTGAGCCCGAGACGATAGAGGGCGGTGCACCCACCCCACCCGACGTGACAATGCACCCGTCATGGGGCGGCCGGCACGCCCGCGATCCAGCGGCCACGATTGGCGGACACGCGTTGGGCTTACTCCACCCTATCGAGTGTTTCCAGTTCATGTCATTTCTCGTACCAGATGACGTTGCCGCTCTTCTGGTGGAAAGGGGTCTTCATGAGGATCTCGCGGATCTCTCCGGTGCTTTGCTGGACGTAGATCTTGCCTCCCTTCTCCTGGCCGACGTGGATGGCGAGGCTGGAAGGTCTTCCCATCTCGAGGTCCAGCGATCTCTCCAGCGACGTCCCTGCAGGAGGCGGCTGGAAGCTGAAGACGTCCTCGCTGTAGGCCGTGCCGGTCTCGTAGTACACGGCATAGAGACGCCCCTGCCCGCCGAACCCGCACACGTCCGCGTCCGGCTTGAAGGAGGTGAACATGGTGAGGCCGCCGAAGACGCTTGGTTTCTCCAGGACCCGCTCGCCCGCGTCCGGTCCTGCGGTTTCGACGAGGTCCATGACCCAACCGTAGGTCGGAAACGACTCGCTGCCCCGCATGGCCTCGAGCATGTCTTCCCACTGGCTGCCGTCCGGGACCTCGGTGGACCCGGAGACCGTGCTGTTCGGCTCGCCGTACGTGACGGTCACGTTCGTCACATCGATCAGGTCCGCCGGCTCGCTTGCTTCGGCGCTGCCGCCGTCGGCGAGGGTCCTGTCCTTGACGCCGTAAAAGCTCTGCGTCGTGAGCATGAGCTTGTCCTCGGCCGAGAAGAAGCGGCCGGTGCCCCAGTAGATCCAGGGCGTGTTCAGGTGGTCGGCGCCGATCGCCGGGGCGGCCGTGATGGACTGGCCGCTGCGCGTGGAGGCCAGCACGGATGCCGACCAGCTGCCGGGTGTCTGGTATCCCCCCTCCGTGGTCCCGATCAGCAGGCGGTAGAGCTTGCCTCGCCAGATACCGCTCACCAGGTAGCTCGCGCCGATGTAAGCCGCGTTCGTGTTGTAGTCGAGATTCAAATCCACGGTCGCCGCCCCGCCCGCGAAGCCGGCGCTGTCGAGCTGGAAGCGCCGCATGAGGGTCCCCGTGCGCAGATCCAGCACGTAGACCGAGACCGCCTGGCTGCTTAGGCCTGCGTAGTCCGTGGGGCCGGAGCCGAACACGGCATGCCAGCTGCCCGGCGCGTCCGGGTCCCCGATGCGCGCGACGGCGGGATAGGAGGTCGTGAACCCGAGGTTCGTGGGATCGGTGAACTCCCAGAGCAGATCGGGGGCCCCGGGGTTGGTGATGTCCAGGGCGAAGAAGCAGGAGGACCAGGTGTGCGGATCGTTGCTGGCGCCGTTCAGATCGAAGTCGCTGGCCGGGTACGTGCCTCCGCCCAGGGCGAGGCCGCCGATGAGAACGGTTCCCCACCCTCCCGGATGGGTGCCGTCATCCGGAAAGATCCGGGCGTCGACGATCTTCGGCTTCAGGTCCACGTAATAGACGTGCGTATAGTTCGGGTCGGCCAACCAGCGCAGGTGAGGCAGCAGGTTGTGGGGCACGTAGGTCCAGATTTCCTCGCCCGACTCGGGGGTGAACCCGAGGGCGCTGGTGAAGTACGACGGGTACTCGTCCGTGTAGCGGCCGTGCTCGCGGCTTTCGGTCCCGCTGTCCTCACCGGACCGGTAGCAGCCTGCGTTGAAGGCGTGAAGCATGCCGTCGTTGGCGCCGACGTAAATGACCGTCGGTCTGGGCACGAGGTCGCCCGCGGTCCCTCGGGCATACTTGCGTTCGAACTCTCCGTAAGTCGGGTCGCTGTAGATGTCGTCGTAGTTCTCCATGGGCCTCGAGACCACGGCCGGCGTGGAGTAGACGATGTCGCCGAGCCGCCAGGTCGCTTCCGCGTCCGGCAGCGTGTCGCCGTTGGTGTCGACGAACATTCTGCGCGAGCGCGTGCCGGAAAGATCTTCTCCCAGCGTGTAGCGAATGACGGTTTCGGCCTCGCTCGCGGTCGCGGCGCGCAGGTAGTTCTTCAAGGTCAAGGCCTCTCCGGGCAGCATTTGCATGAGGTTGCTCTGGTCCAAGGTCGTGAAGATCTTGCGCGGCCGGCTGGTGAGGTCCCGCAAGGCCAGCTTCTTCCCCGCCTCCCACAGCGAGCGGGTGTCCTCGAGCGAGATGTTGGTCTCGTCCCAGACCCCGTCTCCGTAGGGTCCGTCGGCCGAGACGAAATCCCGCTTGAGACGCGTCTCGTTCTGCTCGTCCAGGTAGAAGCGGACGATATCGTCTTCCTCGTAGATCAGCCGCTTGTCGCCGTTGTCTTCGCGCAGGTTGCCGTGATCGTCCACCCACAGTCCGTGGAGAAATCCGATCCAGTTGAGCTCCACATAGTCATTGTTCATGTATCGGATTTCCTTCGGCTTGAAGTAGGCCTGGAACAGGGATCCCTCGCCGTGGGCGCTGGTCGAAAGGATGGAGACCGCGGTTCCGGAAGAGGTCCTCCGAAGGATGTCGGTGATGGCGGCCTTCAGGCTCGTGGCGAGCTGCTCGCCGTCGTCGGCTTCGAAATAGGTGTCCGGGTCTCCGTCTCCGTTCTTGTCGTACTCTGCCTGGAGATCGGGCAGGAAGTTGCCGTTGCGATCGTCGAAGCTGCCGTTCCGCGCGGCTTGCTTGAGCAGGCGGCGACCGTCCGGAGAGGCGCTTCCGAACGCGGCGTAGACGAAGTAGGAGGTGATGAACTGGTTGCCCTGCAGGTCGGTCCTGAGGTCGCGGTACCTGTGACCCGCGACGTCCACCCGGCTCCACAAGGCGACATCATCGACATAGTGGGAGCCGTAGTTGGGATCGTACCAGAAGTAGTTGGGATCCGACGGTCCGGCCCAGGCCGGGACCGCATCCGTGCCGTCGGTGTAACTCGGGTTGTATCCCTCGATGGCGGCGGGGAGGTTGCGGTCGTAGGTCGGCTCCCCGTCCGTGATGGCCAGAACGAAGCTCTTTGAGCACCAGATGTATTCGGTCGTGCCGCCGGTGCCGTAGTTGAAGGGGTCGGCCGCACTGCCTACCCGGTAGGATTGAGGATCCGGGCTGTAGTACCTCGGCCCGGTCGTCCCGGTGGTGCTGCTCTGGGCAAAGTAGCCGGTCGCGGTCCACAGGGCCTCGCCCAGAGGGGTCCAGGTGCCGGGCCGGTCGCCTTCGATGGCGGTGACCATGCTGCTCACGATGTCGTCGGTCATCTCCTTCACGACGCGTCCGCCCTGTTCGCTGTTGTAGAACATGAGGCCCATCCTGACATCGGTGCCGGTCTCCTGAATGACGCCGGTGGGCTCGCTGGAGAGGTGGACCTTGACGTTGTAGAGGTCGACGCAGGTGCACGGGCAGGAGCCCACGGAGGACCCCACCTTGAACTCGGACGTGCCGGCCGAACCGTACGTGAACGTGAAGCACCTGCGTCCGGAATAGGGGGTGTAGTTCTCCGCCAAGTCGACCTGCTTCATGTACCCTCTGGAGCTGGCGTCGGACTTCTCGGCCAGCAGGTCGTGCGGATCGCCCGGCAGGGACCTGGCCACGCACTTGCCCCCCACGACGACCTTTCGGACGATGTCGATGCGCCGCATGGTGAGCCAATTCATGAAGCTTCCGTCCCACTCGTTGGCGAGCTTGGCCCGCACGCCCTTGCTGCCCGACTCCTCGAACAGGGTGCCCGTGTACACGTACCACATGTCCGGATCGAAGTAGCCGTAGTAGCGGGTGTTCGGATCGAACCCGGTGCTGGTGCCGCTTCCGTTGAAATTATAGGCGAAGTAGAACATGGAGCCCGAGTTGTCCATCAGGATGAGCACGTTCGGTCTGGGCGAAACGATGAGAAAGGGCGGATAAGCCGTATAGTCGGCCATCGTGGGTTCGGCGGGCGAGGAGCTTGCCGAAACGAAGACCGCACCGATGCAGATAAAGAGGACGATCGCGATGCGCTTCATGTCACCTCCTTAGCTGAATCGCTTGGACCTCGAGAGCGCAGTCGTTGTCCAGGGTCACCTTCACGACCTCGGTGGCGCAGAGGCCGCTCAGCGTGATCGGGTTCTCTTCCGGGTCGAGGATCTCCGCCTTCTCGCACAGACGGATCTTCTCGCCGGCCACGACAACGAACGTCTTGCCGTAGCGCGAGAGCTTGCCCGTGATCACGTTGCCGTCCCGCGCGAGCTCGGCCAGGGGGTTCCGCTCCTCCTGGGCCGAGACGGGCCAGGCCATCAAGGCAAGCAGGAGGCCGGCCCATAGAGCGGCATACCGCGACATGGAGGACTTTCCTTTTCGGATCGGTCCAGGGAAAAGAAGGCGGTTGCCGGACCACCCCGCAAGGTTACGGAAAGGGCACCACAGGGTTACGACCGAGAGCATTTTCGTATGGGGCGCCTCCCCTTGCGCGCGGATCGTCCTCCTGTCGGGCGCGCGGCGACCGACGTTCGACCGGTGTCTCCAACGACCGAGCAGAGCGGACTTTCCCATGGTTCATCGTCCTCTATAATGTGATGGACGTTCAGGAAGTTATTGACCAAAGCTCATGTTGTTTATAAAATTCCTCTGCAGCGGAGCCCTGCGCGTCTTTGCGGTCCCGGGAGCCGATCGGCCGTACCTCCATTTTTCATGGCAGGGTGTGAACCAGCGGGCTCATCCTGTGCAGACGCAGGATGTGTGCCACGGGCAGGAAGACCCCGGCTGCAGAGGCGACCGGAATCCGTTTCTCCCTTCTGCTTGGGGGAGATGTTCAGGTGACGTGTCCTTGCCCGCCCGCGCCCTTGCTCGAAGCCGAATCCGCCGGGTTGGCGGGTCTTCAGGAGGCGGCGGAGACGGGCGGCTGCCGCCTTTGACTCCATCCGTTGCGGGACTAGAATAGAGCCTGTGCCGAGGAGGGCAGCGGCCTAAAGGAGAAGGTGGGGATGGCCGATAGAGTTAAAGGAGGAGAGGATCCGTCTCCGGCGGTTGCCGGCAGGGACGGGATCGGGCAGGAAATCGCCCGCTACGAGCAGATCCTTTCGCGCGAGCCCTGCTCTCTGGTTTTCGCGGCTCTTTCGGAGGCCTACCGGAAAAGAAGAATGCTCAGCCAGGCCATCGAAGTCTGCAGGAGGGGCTTGCGCTCCCATCCTCGGTTTGCCAGCGGCAGGGTCGCTCTGGCGCGGGCGTATTTCGACGCCGGCCAGGTCGAGCTTTGCAGGCAGGAGCTGGAAAAGGTCATCGTGACCGTTCCGGATAATCTGGTCGCCCTCAGGCTTCTGGCCGCCATCTACCGCGACAGATCGGACCTCGGCCGCCTGGAACCAACGGCCCGGCAGATCCTGGCGCTGGATCCCGGGGACGGTGAGGCCGCCGAGAGCCTCGAGTGGGCCCGGTCCCTCCGAAAGGGGATAGCCTTGAACGATGAGAAAGGCTGCGGCAGCCGCGAAATCGTCACCCGGACCCTGGCGGAGATCTATGCTTCCCAGGGGTATCTGGAGAGGGCCGTCGAGATCTACGGCTGGCTCTGCCGCAGGGAGCCGGAGAACGCTCCCTGCGGGGAGCGGCTGGCCCAGCTCCGGGAGAAGCTCGCGATGCGCTCAGCTCGGGCGAAGGGAAAGGGAGAGCACAAGGGCGAGTCGCCGGACTCGGGATGCATCGCGGAAGAGGCGGGCGGGGAGGAGCCGGCATGAGGATCCTGATCCTTCATGGCCCCAATCTCAACCTGCTGGGAGAGAGGGAGCCTCACCTTTACGGGAGAGAGAGCCTCGCCGCGCTGAACGAAAGGCTCGTCGAGCGGGCGCGCGAGCTCGGCGTCCGCATCGCGGAGACGTTCCAGAGCAACTCCGAAGGCGAGTTGGTGGACAGGGTGCAGAGGGCTCGCGGACAGGCGGACGGCATCGTGCTCAACGCGGGCGCCTACACCCACACGAGCATTGCATTGCGCGACGCACTGCTGGCTGCGTCGGTGCCTTTCGTCGAGGTCCACCTCTCGAACGTGTTCGCCCGCGAGCCGTTCCGGCGCCGCTCCTACCTCTCGGACATTGCCGTCGGCATCGTCTCCGGGTTCGGCCCGGACAGCTACCTCTTCGGGCTCGAAGGGATCGTTCATTGGGTCAGGAACAGGCAAGCGCAAGCGCCCTCATCCGGGTGAGCGGGGGCGAGAGAAGGCCCGTATCCGACGGTTGAGACGCATCATCGAAAAGGTCCTGTCCATGATCAGGAAGATTCGGGATTTCATCGGCCGGAGGAAGATGGAGAGTATTCGCAACGAGTACCTCCAGCAGATCCAGAAGAACCCCCAGGATACCCGCAGCCGGCTGAAGCTGGGCGACCTGCACGCAAAGAGCGGACAGATTCCAGAGGCAACCGAGCAGTACATGGCCTGCGCCGAGATTTTCGCGCAGGCCGGTTTCCAGCTGAAATCGATCGCCCTCTACAAGCAGATCCTGAAGCTTCAGCCCGATTCCATGCAGGCGCTGAGGAGAATCGCCCAGCTTTCCCTGCAATACGGCCTCTACGCAGATGCCTTTCCGTACTACCAGACCCTGGTTGAATCCTTGCGCAGCCAGGGCGCCGGGGAGCGGCTCTTCGCGCTCTATGAAGAGATGTCCAACCTGCCGATCCGCGATCTCCGGCAAAAGGCGCTGGTGCTCGACGCCCTCCTGCCGGAGCCCCAGGGGGCCTTTGTCGAGCCTTATGATCGGCTTTGCAGAATCGCCCGCGACATGGTCGGCGAGCCCAGACTGGCCGGCGATGCCCGGGTCCTGTGCGAGTGGCTCGTCGCGGCCTACCCGGACCAATGCGAGGCACGCGAGATTCACGTGTCTCTTCTCCACAGATGCGCCGGCAGGGCGGAGTTCGAGCGGTCGCTCGGCAAGCTCGAGCAGTTTTATCGCGACACGCGCCAACTGGAAGCAAAGATGCCGTTCCTCCAGCAGTTCGCCGAAGGCGAGGCACCCGTCGCTCTGACTCCCGGTGCCCTGGACGAGAAGTCGGCCCAGAAGGGCAGGCCGAACCCGAACCAGGTCAAGGTGAAGATGGAGGCGGACATCTACGAGCTGATGCGCAAGAAGTCCGAGGCGCACCCGGACCACGGCGCAGATGCCGACACGCCCGCGGGCCTCGGCTCCCACCAGGGGCCTCCGGCCGAAAGGCTCGAGTTCCAGGATCTGTTCTCCACGTTCAAGGAGGGCATTCGGGAGCAGGTCGGCCGGGGCGATCACGAGACTCATTACAACCTGGGCATCGCGTATCAGGAGATGGGTCTGTACGATGAGGCGATCCAGGAGCTCGAGCTCGCCTGCGGGGACCCGGCCATGCGGCCCGATGCGCACTTCCTCATGGGCAGATGCTCGGCCGAAAGCCAGCGCTGGGAGGAGGCCCTCGCGTACTACCAGAAGGCGCTGGATGCGGAGAACCTCGAGCTGGAGAAGAGCCGCGGGATTCGCTACGAGCTCGGCATGGCCCTGCGCGCCGTAGGCCGGGACGCGGATGCCCTGCGCACCTTCCAGCAGATCCGCGAGGAAGCGGACCACTATCGGGACACCGACCGGCAGATCGAAGAGATCCTCCAGGCCTCCGGCGCCTGAAGGCCGCCCGGCTCTGCGCTCGCTTTGCCGCCCTGGACGCGCTCCCCGACGTACCGCGGCAACTCCTCGACGGCGGAGCACGCCACCCCCACGAGCATCGTGCCCATGGCCGCGTTGGCCATCGGCTCGATGATCATGAGCGCCCTGCGCACCCGGACCCTGTCCAGAAAAGTCTCCCCCTGAATTCCGATCCCGCTGGCCCGCGTGGCTCCAGCCGGGAAGAGTCGTCCAGGCTCCGGATCTTTGCGGTCCAGGTGTTCCGCGTCGACGCCGGCACGGGCGAGCCTCTGTCGGTGGTAAGGGGCGTGGGCGATGAGCCTTTGCATCATGATCTTCAACTTGGCGAGCTGGAGCTCTCACCTCTGCCATGATGCAATACGCTGTACTGAGCCGGCTCGAGCTGAACTTTTCATGGGGCATTTTGCCCAGGCGGGGCAATTTGCCCTTGGGAGAATTCGGACTCTCCAGGGGCGGCGGGCCGGGCATCCAAGACCGCCGTCCCAACTTATACGCACTGAAGCTCCCCGAAGAGCCATTGCACCTGGAGCAGGACAACGCTGGCGCCTACTAAGCTTCGTTGCAGCGCAGTGGCCTGATTTTGTGTCTCTTTGAAGAGGCCGCGCGGAGCTGGCCCGTACGGCTCCAGAAACCCGGCGAGCCCGGCGCTCATCCAATCCCCTGTCCACCATCGTCTACTCCCCTGTCCAAGAGAGATTCCTGTAACGCGCGGAGGAGTAACAACCGTCCGATGCACTACTTTCCGCTCGCTTTCCCGTTTCTGGCCTTGTTCTTCGCGCTCTTCCTCGGTTTGATCGTCTTCGTCGAGGTCGGTGTGCTCAGGTACGTGTACGGCAGCATAGGGGTAAGCCATCGTTTCCTGTTCGCGCTGATCCTGCTTTCCCTGTTGGGGAGTTATGTGAATATCCCCGTTGCCCGGCTCCCTGCGGAGCACATCGAGACCGGGAAGGTGATCACGTACTTCGGTGTGCGGCACGTCGTGCCGATGGTCGTCGACTGGCCAGGGACGATCATCGCGGTCAACCTCGGGGGTGCTGTGGTCCCCACGCTCGTGTCGGTGTACCTGGTCTGGAAGAACAGGTTGTATTGGGAGGGCCCCCTTGCAGTCGCCGCCGTAGCTTACGTAGCCCATGAGCTGGCGCACCCCGTGCCGGGTCTGGGCATCGCCGAACCTGTGTTCATCCCTCCCCTCATCAGCGCCGTGGTCGTGGTGCTGGTCTCCCGGAGGCGTGCGGCCCCCCTGGCCTATGCAGCGGGCAGCCTGGGGACTTTGATCGGGGCGGACCTCTTGAACCTCGGTAAGATAAACGGGCTGGGGGCGCCGATCGCCTCCATCGGTGGCGCCGGGACCTTCGACGGGATCTTCTTGTCCGGCATCCTGACCGTACTTCTGGCAAGCTTCATGACCCGGAGACAGGAAAAACCGCAGGATGCCGCAAGCCCGGGACACGGCGCACTCACGCCTCCGAGCCATAGAGAAACAAAAGACGGTTGGCCATAAAATCGATGAAAGTGCCACCCGCCCGGGTACGCAGGTTTTGCCGTCTTGCCGACCGCGGTGTCCGGGATCTTCATCCGTACGATGAGGATATGGTCTTCCGGCACCTCCTGCAGCTCGCAGTCGTGAAGGCCACGGCTGAGAAAAGCGGCGCGCACCTCGCTCATCCGGAAGATCTCTGCCGCCTGGAAAGCTCTCTGGGAAGTCTCTCCCGGAAAGGATTCGCCGGTGTTCAGATGGGGTTCTTTCCAGACGTCGCAGGGGCGAATAATGAGTCGCCCCTACCGGAAGAACGCCGTGTTTATGTGGAGAATCAGCCCCTTGTTTCAGCTGCCGGGGCTTGGCGGCAGCATCCGGCGGCGGGAGGCTTCCGGACCGGGCGTGGCAACTCGACGACCGGCAAAAGTGAGATCGATCAGAGACCCCCTCCCAAGAGGCTGAAGATGAGCAGGGTGAGCACGATGCAGGTCACAACGACGTACGTCCGGTCCCGCTGCAGTGCGAAGGCGAACAGGGAAAAGGCCACGCGTGCCACAGGCGTGGCGATCAACAGCAGGAGACCCAGTTGGATCACCCCCCTGGCTTTGCCGGTCAGGGCCTGCCGGGCGATCCCGGGCACGTGGTTCAATTCCGCAGGTTCTCCGAGAAAGACCGCATAGTGGGGTTCTTCGTCACCGTGGCGGACCAGAAAGAGGAAGCCTCCGGCCAGAACGACCAGAG
The DNA here is from genome assembly GCA_040756235.1 of bacterium. GTDB lineage: Bacteria > Desulfobacterota > DSWW01 > DSWW01 > DSWW01 > JBFLZG01. The sequence goes on from JBFLZG010000103.1 coordinate 32,735, forward strand.
CGGCGAGAATGACCCCGCTTCTCAGCAGGCTCCCCAGGATCCGCTCGATCTGTTCGTCGGACCACACGAGCTTATCGTCGAACACTCAGAGCCTCCCGGTCAGTCCGTTGTAGATCATCTCGATGCCCAACGCCAGGATGACGGCCGCGAAGACCAGCCTGAGCAAACGCGTCCTGGCGGCCAGAAGGAACCGGGCACCCAGAAGCGACCCGGCGAGCACCCCCAGCATGACCGGCATGGCCAAACCTGGGTCGATGTACCCGCGGTTGAGGTACACCCCGGCGCTGGCCGCGGCCGTGACGCCGATCATGAAGTTGCTGGTGGTCGTCGACACCTTGAATGGGACGCGCATGGCCCGGTCCATGGCGATGACCTTCACCGCCCCGGAGCCGATCCCGAGCAGGCCGGACAGAGAGCCTGCCACGAACATGAGGCTGAACCCTGCGGGGATCGCATGAACGTGGTAGGGTCTCGGACCTTCAGGTGTCGGGTAGGCGGCGTCCATCCTGAGGAGCTGCGCCAGATGGTCGGGCTCGCCATTCCCCGCTCCGCCGACTCGAGGCCGGGCGGAAAGGTAGGCCGAGTAGAGGAGGACGATACCGAAGATCACCGCGATCGCAGCGGTGGATATCCTGGCGGACAGGGCGGCCCCCACGAGCGCGCCGATCGTGGTCGCGATCTCGAGAAACATGCCGATCCGGATGTTGGAGAATCCTTCTTTCACGTACGCCGCGGCGGCGCCCGAGGAGGTCGCGATGACGGAAACCAGCGAGGCGCCGATCGCATAGCGGACGTCCACCCCGAAGGCGAGGGCCAGCAGAGGGACGATGACGACCCCGCCTCCAAGGCCCGTCAGAGACCCCAGGAAGCCCGCGACCAGAGAACCCAGACCGATCAGGGTGGTGAATTCGAGCTCGTTCATGGATGCGATCCGGATGCTCCGCTTTTCAGCAAAGTAGAGATCACAGGTGGCCTAAAACGACGTGATGGATCGAAGTTCCGGGAAAGAAGGGCCGCGGCTATCGAAGAGTCTTCGAACGTTCAGGAAATCTCAACAATCGTCGCAGCCTTTTCTGTAAGATGCAAACCAGTGAAGGGCGGGTTTCCCGAAGCTCGAGAGGGGCGCCGTCCGCCTGCAGCCGAACGACATGCCTGTGACGACCGGCGAGCCCCCAGAAGTGTCACAATGGGCCGCCCGGCCGCTTGCTCCACCGGTGGTGCCTCATGGCGCTGGTGGTGTCGCTTTCGTGTCTGCCTCGACCTGTCACCGCCGGGGAGGGGAGCGCCTGGAGCAAGGAGGAAGCCCTCAGCACCACCCTGGCCAACGGGCTCAGGGTCGTCATCGTCCGGAACGCCTTGGCCCCGGTGGTCACCACGGTCATGAACTACCTGGTGGGATCGGACGAGGCACCTGAGGGGTTCCCCGGGATGGCCCATGCTCAGGAACACATGATGTTTCGCGGCAGCACGGGGCTCTCCGCGGACCAACTGGCCGACATCATCGCCGCCATGGGAGGCATGTTCGACGCCGACACGCAACAGGTCGTAACCCAATACTTCTTCACGGTGCCTGCCAGCGATCTGGATGTGGCCCTCCGCATCGAGGCGATCCGCATGGGGGTGGACGGCCGCTCGGGGAGCTTCTTGGCCGGGATGGCTTCGAAAAGCCCCCGGACTCTGCCCAGCACCGCCGCGGGTTGCACATCGCCTCCTGCTGGTGGCCGTCACGGGCCGAGTTCCGGAGGCTGACCGCAGCCGTTGAGCTCTGCTTCACCGTCCGACTTGACTCGAATCGCTTTACATCATACACTATTTCCAACTTATCAAAGAACAGGAGATATTCATGCCAGTGTCAACCGTCTCATCAAAGGGGCAAATCACACTCCCTGCCCAGATCCGAAGGAAGTTGCAGATAAGGCCGAACGACCGGGTCACCATCGACGCTGTGGACGACGCTATCGTTATCAAGCGGGCGCCGGACCTTTTCGCACTCAAGGGATTCCTTGGCAAGGCCATTCCGGAACGACAAGAGCGGGAGCGGATGCATCGAGCCGTCGCCGCACACGTGAAAGGCAGGCGTTCGTGAAGACGGTTTTCGTGGACGCTAACGTGTTTCTTCGCTTCTTCACCATAGACAATCTGGGACAACACGATCAGGCTGCGCGGTTGCTCCGACAAGCGGCAGACGGGAAGGTCGCTCTGATAACCGGCCCTCCTGTTCTATTCGAGGTCGCGTGGGCCCTACGCTCAGCCTATAGGCAGACCAATGCGAAGGTGCTCGACGTGCTGGCGGCGATCGCCGCGCTTCCAGGCCTGCAACTGACGGACGCCCGAATCGTCGAAGGGGCTCTAACCCTCGCGAAGGCCAGCGGGCAAGAGTTCGCGGACGCGTACATCGCGTCCGCCGCAGGCGCGGTCGGTGCGGACGAAGTCGCAACCTTTAATCGAAGGCACTTCGACAAACTGGGCGTCGCGCTTTACGCCTTCTGAGAGGGTTGCACAGACACCGCGAGGGCCAGCCGCGGGCCCTCGCGGTGTCTGTGGGTGAATCCGGACAGCAGTAGCCAGGTCTGGGACTTCGAGGGTGAGGTCTGCGACGTATCCCTTTGTTTGGTGTCGGACCGTGGGAGTGGGGAGTGGCGGACACAGGTGTTCAGAACACGCTACTATCCCACGGGCATCGACAGGTTAATGGGTCTCTTGTCCCAGGCGGGTTTTCATGATGTGCTGCGGCTAGAAAACGCTCTTGAGGGGCCGACCATCGTCGGGGTGAAACCGCAGGAATAGGCCATACGAGGCAGCGGGACAAGGGAGGGGAAACCCATGAAGAAAGGAATCATCATCTCTGTTGCGGTGATCTTGTTGGCGGTACTCGCTGGAATTGTCTTCATGTATCAATTGATGCTCAAACCCGTACACCGTGCGTACGAGACCGCTCCCGTAACGGAGCGCGTGACCGTATCCGGCAAGGTGGTGGGGTTCGTCGAGGACAACGGCAGCCATGCTTGGCTCGGCATCCCCTATGCGAAGCCTCCGGTGGGAGAACTGCGCTGGAAAGCGCCACGTCCTGCAGATCCATGGGAGGGCACGCTGCGGGCATTGGAACTGAGTCCCATATGTACGCAGTATGGCGGTCTGATGGGCGATGTGTCGCCCCTTGCGTTCGAAAAGCCTGTCGGCGAAGAGGATTGTCTGTTTCTCAACCTATGGGCTCCGGCATTTACGCCCGAGTCGATCCCCCGAGGCAGCGGCCGGCTGCCGGTCATGGTATGGATTCATGGCGGGGGCAACAGCGTGGGGCATGGAGGCTCTTACAACGGAAAAGTGCTTGCCGAGAAGTACAAACTGGTTGTGGTTACCTTCAACTACCGCCTCGGACCTCTCGGTTGGTTCGCCCATCCCGCACTGAGGGAAGAGGGTGCAGCGCCGGAAGACGGGTCCGGAAACTACGGCACCCTCGACATTATCGCCCTGTTGGCCTGGGTGAGGGACAACATCTCCTCTTTTGGCGGCGATCCCGGGAACGTGACGGTGTTCGGTGAATCCGCCGGCGCCACGAATGCGATGACCATGCTCCTTTCTCCCAAGGCCGGGGGTCTGTTCCACAAGGCCGTCTCTCAGAGCGGCGGGCTGTTCACCACCGTCATGTCGAAGGGGGAAGACTACCATGAAGCTGGGAAGGGAGGGCACAAATTCAGTTCCCGGGAGGTGATCAACAGTCTCTTGATCGCGGACAACATGGCTGCGGACAGGGAAGCAGCCAAGGCATATCAGGCCAAAATGACGAACGAAGAAGTCGCTGACTATCTGCGCAGCAAGAGTAGTGAAGAGTTGCTCAGTGTCTATGAGCCGGGCCCGGTGGGCATGACCTCCATGCCCGAATATTTCCGTGACGGCCATGTCCTGCCTACCGGCTATCCGCTCAGCCTCTTCAAGGATCAGAGCACGTACCATGCGGTTCCCGTCATTGTTGGTACCAATCGGGATGAAAACAAGACATTCATGTCGATGAATTCGGAATATGTGAATCTGCTCGGCGTCAAGGACCAGGACGACTATGACATGGTTGCCGGATACCGAGACAAGGGCTGGAAGGAAACGGGCGCCGATGAGATTGCTGCTGTTCTCAGGGAAACACAGGGAGCCAGTGTGTACGTCTACAGGTTCGACTGGGACGAGGAGCCCTCGTTGCTTGGAAGCGACATGAGCAGACGGGTGGGCGCAGGCCACGGGCTGGAGATTCCGTTTGTGTTCGACAACTTCGAAGCGCTGCTTATGGGTTTCCGTCTCTTCTTTTCCGACCGGAACCATGCGGGCAGAGAGGCTCTCGCGGGCAGCATGTCATCCTATTGGGCTGAGTTCGCTTACTCCGGATCGCCCGGCAGGGGCCGGGACGGCCGTGAGGTGGAATGGAAGGCCTGGGACAATGGGGATGGCGGCGACAAGTTCATCGTTTTCGATACCCCGGAGGACAGAGGTATACGCATGTCTTCCGATACCGTAAGACTGGTCGACCTGCAGCAGATGATTCTGACCGAAACCCGTTTCAAGAGCCAAGAGAAGCACTGTGAAACCTATGCCTGGATATTCGGGATGCAAGAATACTGGGACCAGGAGGAATACGAGAAGCTTGGGGAGCAGGGCTGCGGCGACTATCCGAGGGAACGCTTTGAGTGGTGATCGGTGCCTGCGCGCTCCACTACCTGGAGTGCGGCGACTTGCACAACGGTTTTGCCCGCATCCGCTGCGACGCCTGCGGCACGGAGAGGGTCGGCAGCCGCACTCGAACCCGAGCAGGAAAGCGCGCTCCGCGGCGAGCAAAGTGAGGTCATGGCCCTGGCCATGAGATAGTTGAAGTCGAGGAGACCAGCCCGGTCAGCGACAATTTCGGGAAAAACCCCGCCACCGCCACACCGATCTGGGCGGTTGCCGCAGCCAGTTGACGCTCGCTCGCTCGCACACCCAGCCCTCCGGCCCCTCTCGTTCCGGTGGCGCCCAGGGGGGAAGCTCAGCGCATGAGCATTGCGGGCCCAGCGCCTGTCGGCACTTCCGGATCTCTTGCCCACGGTCGACCTTCAGGCTCCCTACGCCAACGTCCGTGGTTGCAGTTACGGTTGAAGCCCGGACCGGGAGGCCTGAACGGCTTGAGGGAAAGCCTGTCCCCGGCGTCCAGGGTGGACCGAACGCCCGGAAGGATGCGTCTATTAGAGAGAGATCGGGGTAGGGGGACGAGCGCTCGGACGCAGAGGGAGAGTTCCACACTTTTCGGGTGAGCCCCGGAGGAGTTGAGGAAATGGAGGCTTCGGTGGAGTCCGCGTCGGTCATCGTTGTGATCCTGGGCGGGGCCGGCGATCTGACATGGCGCAAGCTCGTCCCAGCGCTCTGGCATCTTGCTGCAGGAAAATGGCTGCCGGAAAAGTTAGCCGTCGTCGGCGCCGACCGGAAGGCAATGCCGGAACAGGACTACGCAAAACGCCTCCGCGACGGGGTGAGCCGGTTCTCCCCTGAGAGGCCACCCGAGGGGCCCGCCTGGGACGAGTTCATTCGAAGGGTTTCGTACCTGGAGCTCGACTTCGCCGATCCGGCCGGCTACCGGGCCCTTGCGCAGAAACTGGCGGGAATCGAGAAAAACTGGGACAGCAGGTCCAACCGCATCTTCTACCTGGCGATTCCGCCCACGGCCATCGAGCCGGTCGTCAACGGATTCGAGAGGGCCAGGCTCGAGCGCCCGCGGGACCACGTGCGGATCGTGGTCGAGAAGCCCTTCGGGTGGGATCTCGCGTCCGCGAGGTCGCTCAACCGGATGCTGAGGGGGGTGTACGAGGAGAGCCAGATCTACCGGATCGATCACTACCTCGGGAAGAGCACGGTCCAGAACATCCTGGCTTTCCGCTTCGCCAACGCCCTGTTCGAGCCGATCTGGAACCGCCGGTACATCGACCACGTGCAGATCACGGTCGCCGAGCGGGTCGGAGTCGAGCATCGGGGCGGTTATTACGACAGGGCCGGCGCGCTCCGGGACATGATCCAGAACCACCTGATTCAGATTCTGTCGCTCATCGCAATGGAGCCGCAGGTTTCGTTCGAGGCGAACGAAATCCGGTTCAAGAAGCTCGACGTCCTGCGGGCGATCCGGCCGATCCGGCCGGAGGACGTACGGTCCGTCGCGGCCCGGGGCCAGTACGGCTCCGGCTGGCTCGAGGGGGAGCGGGTGAGGGCCTACCGCGACGAGCCCGGAGTGGACCCGCAGTCCAACACCGAGACGTACGCGGCGCTGAAGCTCTACCTGGACAACTGGCGATGGCAGGACGTTCCCTTTTACCTGCGCACGGGCAAGAGGTTGCCCGCCAGGATCTCGACCGCCTGCATCCAGTTCCGGCCCGTGCCGCACCAGTCCTTTCCCTCCAGCGCCATCGGCGAGTGGCAGCCGAACCGCCTGGTCATCACCATCCAGCCGGACGAGGGCATCTCCCTCCGGTTCCAGGTGCAGCGCCCGGAGTTGACCGTACGGCTCGGCCCGGCCGAATTGCGGTTCAGCTATCGGGAAGCGTTCAAGGCGTCGCCGCCCGAGGCATACCAGACTCTGCTCCTCGACGTCATCCGAGGCGATGCGACCTTGTTCAAGCGCGCCGAGCAGGTGGAGGCCGCCTGGGCCTTGGTCGCCCCTGTCCTGGAGGGCTGGGCCGCTACCCCGCCCTCGGATTTCCCGAACTACGCTGCGGGAGCCTGGGGCTCGGAGAGCGCCGAGATCCTCATCGCCCAGGACGGACGGAGGTGGCTGACTCCTTCTTTGCCGGACTCGGGCGAGCCCGTCGAGCGTTCAGACACTCACCCGGACAAGGCCGAGGGCTCCGACATGGATTCGGGCCCATCCTGACCCTGACCCTCCGGGCCGCACCGCCCGTGAGAGGGGCAGCTCCCAAAGCTGCCTGCGCTGTCCGGGAAACCCGATTGACCCCCGCCTGCATCGCCTACGTGGGGACCGCCCGGGACGGCAGGTCCCACCCAAGTGACCGAAGCTCAGACAAATGCTGGAAAAGAACTACGTCGCAGAGTTATATATCATGAGCGAGGTGGCGCAGACCTTTTTCTCCCGTTACATCGAGCTTGCTCGACAGACTCCAGAGGATCGTGACCCGGATCCTCATCGCCAGCCTGTGACCAGGCAGGAATACTAAACCGATGAAACTCGCTCGCAGGCTCATGACCGCCTTCCTGCTGGCGCTTCTGGTCTTGCTGGCGGCGGACGCGCTGTGGACAGTCTGGGAAGAAGTTGCACGCTACGACCAGGACCGGCAGCGCGAGGCGCTCCTGCTCGGCCGGGTCCTCGCCGGACACATTGCCGAGATCTGGAAGACCGATGGCATCGAACGGGCACACAAGCTCATCGAAGACGCAAACAGGAATGCTCGTCCCCTCCAGCTCCGCTGGGTCTGGCTGGATGGCTCTGCCAAGGAGCCGCCGCAGGTTGACCAGGCGCTGCCGCAGCTCAAGGAGGGGCGCATGGTCGTCGTGCGCGTCAGGGGACCTGCGGAAACGGACCGGCTGGTCGCCTATATACCCGTACGGCTACACGGGGGATACCGGGCCGCCCTGGAAGTTTCGCAGGCTTTTGCGCCCATGCTCGTCCACATGAGACGTGTCTTGATTCGCAGGATTCTGCTGTTGGCCGCCATGGTATTTGCCTGTGCGATTCTGGTGTTCGGGCTGGGTGCGTCGCTCGTTGGCAGGCCGGTGCAGAGGCTGGTCCGGCAGGCCCGGCAAATCGGCGCAGGCGATTTGAGGAGTGAGGTGTCCCTTGGCCCAAGGGGGGACGAGCTCTCGATGCTGGCGGACGAGATGAACCGGATGGTGGCGCAGCTTCGCGGGGCTCAGGAGAAGCTCCAGGACGAAACCTCCCGCAGGATCGCCACCCTTGAGGAGTTGCATCATGCCGAGCGGCTTGCCACGGTGGGGAAGTTCGTCTCGGGGCTGGCCCATGAGCTCGGCACGCCCTTGAACGTCATCTCCGGTCGCGCCAAGATGGTCACGACGCAGGAGCTCTCCCGGGCCGAGGTCGCCGAGTACGCAGGAATCATTCGGGAGCAGTCGGATCGGATGACCGCGCTTGTGCAGCAGCTTCTGGCGTTCTCGAGAAGGCACATCCCGAAAAAGACCACCTTCCCGCTGCGGGACTGTGTCGAACGGGTTCTCGACGCCCTTGGGCCGATGGCCAGAGAGAGGCACATCACGTGGAACAGGGTGGAAGAGACCGCGCGGCCGGTTCATGTGACCGCCGATGCCGCCCAATTGCAGCAGGTCCTGACCAACATCGTCTCCAACGCGGTGCAGGCCATGCAACGCGGCGGCACCATCGAAGTAGGGATCACACGAGAGGAGGCGGTCTCGCCCGTAGGGGGGGAAAGAACAAAGGAGCCGTATGCCTGCGTGAAGATCCGCGATCAAGGGGAGGGAATCGCGCCGGAGAACCTCGAGCGGATCTTCGACCCGTTCTTCACGACCAAGGGAATCGGCGAAGGCACCGGCCTCGGGCTCTCGATCGCCTATGGGATCGTCCGGGAGCACGGCGGCTGGCTGGCGGTCGAGAGTGAACCCGGCAAGGGCAGTTGCTTCTTCATCTATCTGCCATTGGAGACGAAGGCATGCAGCGGCGCATCCTGATCGTCGATGACGACAAGAGCATGGGTGAAATGCTCGAGGCGCATCTGGGCCGGAAAGGATTCTCCGTTGTCTGGAAGGTTTCGGCGCAAGAGGCGTTCGCCGCGGTCTGCGCAGAGGACTTCGATGTGGTGCTGGCCGACATCCGCATGCCGGGCGAGGACGGAATCTCTCTGTGCGAACGGGTCGTCACCAATCGTCCGGACGTGCTGGTGGTCGTCATGACCGCCTTCGGCAGCCTGGAAACGGCCGTCTCTGCCTTGCGCGCAGGCGCCTATGATTTCGTGACCAAGCCCGTGGACCTGGACGCGCTGGCGTACACCCTCAGCCGGGCCGTACAACACCGCGCGCTGCTGGAAAGAGTCCGGATTCTCAGCCGGGCCGTCGAAGAATCAAGGCGCTTCGATGAGCTGGTAGGCGCGAGCCCTGCCATGAAGAGACTGTATGATCTTCTCGCGCGTGTGGCGCCCCTGGATTCCACCGTTCTGCTGGCAGGAGAGTCGGGAACGGGAAAGGAGCTTGCGGCCAGGGTCCTCCACGGGCTGAGCGGCCGAAGCCAGGGCCCCTTCATAGCCGTCAACTGTGCGGCCATTCCCGAGGCGCTGCTGGAGAGCGAGTTGTTCGGGCATGTGAGCGGCGCCTTCACGGATGCCAAGGCAGCCCGCAAGGGCCTGTTCGTGCAGGCCCATCGGGGAGCGCTCTTCCTGGACGAGATCGCGGAACTACCCCTCTCCCTCCAGCCGAAACTGCTGCGGGTTCTCGAGCAGCGCACGGTTCGTCCCCTGGGCGGCGATGCGGAGATCGCCGTGGATATCCGCATCCTGGCCGCTACGAACCGCGATCTGGAGTCCCGCGTGGATGAAGGCAAGTTCCGCGCAGACCTCTTCTATCGCATTCACGTCATCCCCATCGAAATACCTCCGCTGCGAGCCCGGGGCAACGATGTGTTGCTGCTGGCGCGACATTTCCTGCAGGATTTCGCTGCGCTCATGGGAAAAGAGGTGGCGGGCATTTCGGATGCGGCTGCCGAAAGACTGCTGGCCTATGACTGGCCGGGCAATGTGCGCGAGCTGCGCAACTGCATCGAGCGCGCCCTGGCTCTGGCCCGCTTCGACAAGCTTGCCGTCGAGGACCTGCCGGAGAGGATCCGGGCCTACCGTTCCACGCCTTTTCAGATTGGGAGCGAGGATCCGGCTGAGCTTCTGTCCATGGAAGAGGTGGAGCGCCGCTACATCCTGCACGTGCTCAAGCTGACCGGCGGAAACAAGACGACGGCTGCCCGCATCCTGGGCTTCGACCGAAAGACTCTTCACCGCAAGCTCGAACGCTACGGCAGCCCAGGGGAGTAGGAGTCCAGTGCTCTATCTTCCTGATCTACGTGGCCGCAGTCATTCGTGGGGCGCTCGCATGAGCCGATCCCCAAGGGTCCTTCCAAAAGGATTCGCGTCGTTGTTACTCGGCGCTGCCCTTGTCCTGCAGGCATCGCCGTCAGATGGCGCTGAGATCGTGGAGCAATCGATTGCCCATGAACCCTTCGGAACGCTCACCGTCTATCGTCCCCCGCGGACGCCCAAAGGATTGCTCCTGCTCGTGTCGGATGTACCCGGATGGAACGCTGAAATGACGGAGCTGGCCAGAGCGGTCAGCGCACTGAGCTATCTTGTCGCGGGCGTGGATCTCAAGAGCCTCCTTTCACGAACGGACGACCCGGCTTTGCCCTGCTGGAATCCCCTGGCGGACTTCGAGGACCTCAGCCGCTTCCTGGACGAGCGGTATGCTCTGGGCCAGAAGAGGCCCGTTCTAGTGGGGTACGCTGCCGGCGGTTCCCTGGCGTATGCCGTCCTGGCGCAAGCACCTGTCCATTCGTTCCACGCGGTTATCAGTCTGGAATTCTGCCCTCGCCTGGCGATCCGCAGGCGCCTCTGTCCGGGTCAACAGCACCCAGGCCCCGGCGCTCGCGAGAGCAAGGGCCAAGCCTTGATTCCCCGAGAGCACCTGGAGACAGGATGGTTTGTATTTCTTTCCGATTCCGCGTGCCCGGACGAAAAGCCCGGCGATTTCGTGAACCGCATCGACAACGCCCGACCGGTTACTCTGCCCGGGGAAAGCCCGGGGATGCCGGAACAGAAGGCCTGGCAGCCCCAGTTGCTCTCGCTCCTGCAATGGCTCGACCCAGGCATCCCGAGGCAGGTCCGGCCGGATGCGGATCTCCATGGGGTCCCCTTGATCGAAGTCAACGCCGCTGGCGGCACGCCTCCGAATCCCACGATGGCGGTCCTGCTCTCCGGAGACGGCGGCTGGGCGGAACTGGACCGTTCGGTCTCGGCCGAGCTGGCAAAGCGCGGAATCCCGACGGTGGGGTGGGACTCCCTGAGCTACTTCTGGAAGCCAAAGACACCGGACCAGGCAGGCTTCGATCTCGAGCAAGTTCTGCGGCATTACACCCGGGCCTGGAACAAGGACAAGGTCATCCTCATCGGCTACTCTCTGGGCGCTGACGTGCTGTCCTTCATGGCAAACCGCTTGTCTCCGGAAATGAAGAGCCGGGTGCTTCTCGTGGCCTTCCTGGGACTGGGCCGGCAAACCTCCTTCGAATTCCATTTGACGGATTGGCTCGGCTTCTCTTCGCAGAACAGCCTGCCCGTGGTGCCGGAGGTGGAAAGGCTGACGTGGGCAAAACGCTTGTGCATTTACGGCGAGCAGGAGCCCGACAGCGGCTGTCCGGATCTGTCCGGCAAAGGGGTCACCCTGATCAACCTGCCGGGGGACCACCATTTCGGCAGGGACTATTCCGGCATTGTAGGCCGTCTGCTGGAGTGCGCTCTCAGGTGATCCGGCCTCAAGACGCCGGACGCAGGCCACGCGGATTCGGCGGGGGCCGTCGTACGCCAGGGCGCAGGGCCTGCGCGGGTGTTCTCATTCCTGGTGCTCGGTGCGGAGGTCTCGATGTCGGCGGTGCTCCGGGTCTCTCAGTACGGACACCTCAGCCAAGTAAGCAGGATCGCCGGTTCTTACGAAAAAGGCCTGGTTGGATTCATCGTCCCTGCTTGCTTGCAGAGATCCTGAAGGGCTTATTCCGCAGCCGCGCTTGACGGCGAGACTCGCCCCGCTGGCACGCTCTATGCTGCATGCGGTCCATGGAGATCGAGCTCACGATCCTCGCGGGACATACGAGGCTGGGAGATGCACTCTTCGCGACGGTCAGGGCTAGACGCGGAGCATGAGGGAAGCCGGGAGGTCCCCCTCCAGGACCGCTGCCGCTATCTTGTCCTCGCTCCCAAGAACCCCGCCATGCTGGAGTTTCTCACATCCGCTCTGGCAAAGTCCGGGTTCGAGGTGATCGCCTGCCATGATTGGATGGAGCTTTCCTCCCATCTCAAGAAGGTTCTGCGCAGGGGCCCAAATCGCAAGGTCAACGTGGTCGTTTTGGACTTGCAGAGATCACGTGCTTTCTCTAAGGACTGGTTGGGCTTCGTCCGGGGAATCCCTGCCGCAGTTCCGGTCATTCTGATCACCGCGTTCGGGGACACCCAGACGTACGCCCTTGCTCTCCAGTCCGGAGCCAGGGCCGTCTTCTGCCAACCCTTCGAGTTGGACGAGCTGCTGCGCGCGGTGCGGGAAACGATCCCCTCGTAGACCTGAGCCGTTGTCAGCCCCTTCCAGCGATGGAAGACTCTTGCTGGGGCATTTTGCCCAGGCGGGGCAATTTGCCCTGGCGGCAGGGCAGGCCTGCAGAGTCTTTCCGTGCTTCTTCCTTGATCTATTTCCAATCCGTGGCCCGCAATCTCCACACCTTCAGGCTGGCACATCCTATGCACCCACGGTCCTGGACAGCAACAAGGTGGCCGTGGGGTCGCGGTTCTCCAGTAAATCGAGGAGGCAATGAAATGCGCCTCACGGCCTGCGAATCTCCGGAGAGATCGAGCATCTCTCCAGCCTGAAAGGAGGCAGACACATGAAAAAACTCACCGTATCCGTGGCAGTGGTCTTGGCCGCATGGATGGTGGTGTCGTCCTTCACGCCTCAGGTGATGGCGGCCCCGCGGCTCTATTCCATGGCCGGCAAGATCCAGGCTGTCGATCCGGTACACAACACGGTGGCGATCAACATCCCGGAGGGGAGGGGGAACTTTACCGTCGCTGGAGCGGTCAGCAGCCACGCCACATTGAAGATGAACGGCAAGGCTGCACGTCTGGCCGATTTCAAACCGGGTGATCGTGTCCACGTCAAATGGGAATCCACGTCCAACGGTCATCTGATCGACATGCTGGTAAGGGGCTGAGAGCGAGGACATCTTCAGAGAAAGATTTGTAGCCACGCCCCAGGGCTGCACCCGTTGGCGTGAGTGTTGCCCGGGGCGTGCTTCATCCAGGCGGGAAAAAAACATGGCCACAGTGATGACAACCCATGAGTTTTGGAAAGGGAGAGGGAACGCGAGGACGGACGTGCAGCAGATGCAGGTCCGCGCGGCAGAGCGGCTGACGATCCTTTCTCTTCTACGCACGGGGGCCGTTGCCTTGGCGCTGCCTGTGTGCGTGCTGGTCATCTTGACCTTGACGGCCAACGATTACGACGCAGCCAAGGAGTTTGGCCTTCTGCTTCCCCTGTTGGTGGGCTGCGGAGGTCTGGCTCTGGGAGGCTTGTACATGGTGCTCGAGGCGGTCGTCTCATTGCAGCGCCTGGACCGACGGAGCGCGGATGCGAACCCGGCTTCTTTGAAGAAGGAGCGTCTACTCTTTGCGGTTCCTGATCCAGAATCCGGCTTCTTTCATCTTCCTTCCCTTCCATCACGTGAAAGGACATCCATATGTTGAAGCAGCGCTCTCGCTTCCCGCTGGTCATGACCGTTCTGACCGCAGTTCTGCTTTCGTTCATGCGGCTGACGCCAGCCCTGGCGGCGGGTCCTGACGCGGGTGGTCTGACGACCGCCATCGTGCAGGTGGCGAATCAGAACATCCCGGCGGTCGTTCACATCGAAGTGACGGAACGCCAGGAAATCGTCAATCCCATGTCTCCCTTCCAGAATGATCCGTTCTTCCGGTATTTCTTCGGCGTTCCGAACGCGCCCAAGAAGTTCAGAAGGGAACTGAAAGGTCTGGGCACAGGCATGATCATGGATGCCCGGGGAGACATTCTGACCAACAACCATGTCGTCGGCGGAGCCACCCGGATCGAGGTGCTGCTCTCGACAGGAGAAAAGTACCCCGGCAGCGTCGTCGGCACCGACCCCAAGACGGACCTTGCCGTGATCCGGATCAAGGCCAAAGAGGACCTTCCTCACGTCACCTTCGGGGACTCTGACGATCTGCAGGTTGGAGAGTGGGTGGTAGCCATCGGCCACCCGCGGGGGCTGGACCAGACCGTCACCCAGGGCATCATCAGCGCCAAGCACCGGCGCGGCATCACCGACCCCAGCACGTATCAGGACTTCCTCCAGACGGATGCGGCCATCAACCCGGGCAACAGCGGTGGTCCCCTGCTCAATTTGAAAGGGGAGGTGGTGGGGGTCAATGCGGCCATTGCGTCCGAATCCGGCGGTTTCGAGGGGATCGGGTTTGCCATTCCCAGCAACATGGCCGTCCATGTGGCAAAGTCCCTGATCGAGCACGGCAAGGTGGTGCGCGGCTGGCTGGGAGTGGCGGTCCAGGACCTGAGCCCGGAGCTGGCTGGAAGCTTTGGAGTAAAAGAGACCAGGGGCGCACTGATCGCCGACGTGACCCGAGGCGGCCCGGCAGATGCGGCCGGTCTGAAGCGCGGCGACATCGTATTGGCATTTGACGGCAAGCAGATTCCGGACGCGGCAACCATCCAGAATGAGGCAGCGAACACGGCCATCGGCAGAGAGGTCAAGGTCACGCTCCTCAGGCGGGAGAATAAACTGGACGTTCTGGTGAAAATGGGCAGCCAGGAAGAGGCCGGAAAGATCATGGCCGCCTCGCTGCGGAGCCGTCTGGGCGCCGACGTGCGGCCGATCCGGCCGGCCGAGGCGGAAAAGTACGGACTCGGCGAGCAGGGAGCCGTCGCCATCGCCGGGCTGGATCCCAAGGGGCCGCTGACGCAGTCGGGACTCGAAGTGGGCGACCTGATTCTGGCCGTCAACGATCAGCCGATCGAAAGCCTGGAGGATTTCGCGAACACGATGAGCACAATCCAGCCCGGTCAGCGTATCGCCCTGCTTGCCCTCGACCACCGGACGGGCGATCAGGGGTACGTTCAGGTCGAGGTCCGATAAGAAGCCGGAGTACGGATCAGTTGCTGGGTCGCCAAGGTCTGGGGGCGGGCTGTACTGCGGAGAGGAGCAGGAGTGGTCCGACCCGGGTCCGGTTCATCGGCTCATGGCTCCTCTCATGCCCCCCGAGATCAGGGAGGCGATGTTGGTCAAGATCCGAGGAAGCAGGAGGCCGCCCGGAACGGCCAGATATCTCGGCTCCCAGCGGGGGTCGAACTTCTCCTTGTAACGCCTGAGACCCTGGAAGTTGTAGAAGTGATTGCCATGACTGTAGAGGAAGGCGCCCAGGCGGTTCCAGAGCGGAGCCAGGGCGGAACGGCTGCCGGCGTCGAGTCCGGAAAGAGGCGCCATGCCGAGGTTGAACCAGGAGTATCCCTGCTCCTTGCCCCACAGTATGAGCTGAATGAAGAGGTATTCCATGATGTCCGGGGGCGATGCCGGCAGATAGCGCATGAGATCGGGGGAAAGCTCCTGCTTGCGCGCTCCGCACCAGAGGTTTGCAAACGCCTGGATCTTTCCTGCGAGGCGGACGATGGCCGCGGGATACTGCTTCAGGTATTCCACCCCGAAAAACCCCAGAGAGAACCGCTTCTCCTGAGTGTTCTTGCTCGCAAGCCAGGCGTCGGACACTTGCCTGAGCTCCGGCAGGAGGCAGGGGACGTTCTCGGACGGAACGACCTCGAAGGTGCATCCCAGCTTTTCGAACCGGTTGCGGACATGCCGCATGGGCTTCCGGGCGCTTCCCTCCAGGGTAAAAGACTCCAGGGGAACGCGGCCCTGCTCGCCTATTTTCACCAGAGTGAGTCCGAGATCGAGATACAGGAACAGCCTCTCGACCCCTACCTCGTAGAAGACGGGCCAGCCGCCGTGAAGATCACAGCGCTCCCGAAAACGCCAGAGGAGCTCAGCGCTTTCCTGCTCGTCCCCGACCGGATCTCCCATGGCGACCCAGCTCCGGCCTTCGACACCGTACATGATGAAGGCGTTCCGGTTTTCGCTCATCAGAAACAGCTTGTCCCCGAGGAGGGCCAGGTTGGCAGAGGTGTCCGGCGCGGCTGCCACGATCGCGCGGATCTGACCGGTCTCTGCCGGCGTCGGCGCCCCGGCTTTGGGTCGGGCGGGCCGCAAGAGCCGGGCGACAGCAAAAAACAGGAGCAAGGCGGCTGCTCCTACCATGGCACGGAGGAAGCGGGGAGCATCGCTCGCAAAGGCGAATCTCCACCAGAGATCGTTCGAATACTCGACGTGCTTGTGGGAGAACAAGCCCAGCGAGACCGATCCCACCAGGACCATGAAGATCGCGAGCCCCCAAGCCAGGCTGAACGGCTCCCTCAGGAGCGAGGCCTTCCGGTAGAAGGCCCCGCGGCAGGGGAGCAGGGCCGCGAGCATGACCCCCAGAAGGATCGCCTCTTCATAGTCCAGGCCCTTGAGCAGGGATGCGAGCATCCCTGCGGCCAGCAGTATGGAGGCCAGAAGGTAAGCTGCATCCAGCCTCAACTGGAGCCCCCGGGAGAGGAGAAGGAGTGCGGCCCCGAATACGCTGCCCAGCAAATGAGAGATCTCTACGACCGGAAGGGGCAAGAGGTCGCGCAGCCACGCCAGGCGCCCGGGGAGCGCCGGAGTGGCTCCCGAGAACAGCAGGACGGTGCCGGCGGCGAAGGTCGTGAGCGTCAATACCCTGGGCGCCAATGCCGGCACCCATTGGCCGAAGGCTCGGCCGATCCATCGGTAGCGCTCTCTCCTCTGGACGAATTCGTAGATGGCCAGAAGCAGCGCGGCCATGCACAGAGGGAGCAGGTAGTAAATGCCCCGGAAGGCGAGCAGGGCGCCCAGCACCGCGGAAGCCGGCAGGCCGCCCGAGGGAAGCAGCAGGACGAGCACGGTTTCAAAGACGCCCAGGCCGCCGGGGATCTGGCTGACGAGTCCTGCCACCTGGCCCAGCAGGAAAGCGCTGAGAAACGCAGGATAGGAGAGGCCTGCGCCAGCGGACAGGAGCGCATAGAGCACGCCTCCTGCGAGGGCCCAGTCCAGGCACGAGACCAGGATCTGCGCGGCGGAAAGCCGCAGGGGAGGGACCGGGAACTCCCATCCCCTTATGTGAAGCGGCCTGTGCCTAAAAGCGCTCAAAAGGAGATAGCCGGTCAGAAGAAGGAGCAGCAGCACGCCCAGGGGCCGGGTCGAAGCAAGGGAGAAAGGAAACCAATCCGGCAGGCGCATGGGCTCGACCAGGAAGGCCAGGCCGCCGATGCCGGCCAGACCCAGCCAGAGCGTCAGGCTGTAAAAGGCTACGACCTGGGCGATCTGCTGGGTCGTCAGGCCCCAGGCCGAATAGAGGCGGAACCTGACCGTGCTGCCGGCTATCATGGCCATGCCCATGTTGTTGCTGAAGGCGTAGCCCACGAAGGAGGCCAGGGCGATTCGGGGGTAGCTCAGGGGGTGGCGGATGTAGCGGAGTGCGAGGGTATCGTAAACGGTCAGAACAAGGTAGTTCAGCAAGGTCAGGCCGAGGGCCAGCAGCATGTTTGGGCCGGGAAGGGCCCTGAGGCTCCGGACGATATCCCGGTAGTGATACTGCTCGAGCTCTCGGCGCAGGACGACGAGAGCGGCCAGCAGCAGGCAGATGCCCAGCAGCGGCCTGAAGTTGTTCAGGACCCACTTGTTCACGCGGCTGCTCCGCAGGTTCTATATAGAGCCTGTCCCAAAATGCCCATCTGCTGCGTTGCGCTCATGGCGGCATGGAGGCAGGGGAGCCTGCCCCGGCGCAGGCCGGGGTCCCACTGGCACTTTTCTGTACGCCTCTTTCCTCGGGATTTGACTCGCGCCGTCCATGGCGCTCGCCCTGCGGGCGCATCATCCTCGCGGATGATGCGCCCAATTCCGCTGTCCTGCGGAATTGTCGCGCGCCTTGCATCTGGGCATTCTTGAACAGGCTCTCGAAGTAGAGCTTGTGGGAGAGGTTCTACATGTCACAATGGTCGCACAAATTCGGCGTTCAGGTCCACGGTGCTTCTTGTCACAGAGATCTTGTCGCACCTCACGGTGCAGCGACCACACGAAGAAGCGGCATCAAACGATGATGCTTGGATCCCAAACGTTTTGGAGCCTGGACAGCGCGGCCCTTCTGAACGCGCTGGAAACTTCGCCGCAAGGACTTCCCCGTGAAGCTGCGGAGGAGCGCCGGCTCCAGTACGGCCCCAACCTGCTCAAGCCCGCGAAGCGCTCAGACACGCTAAGCCTCCTCTTGGCCCAGTTCAAGAGCCCCATCATTCTCCTGCTCCTTTTTGCGGCAGGTCTCTCCTTCTTTCTCCATGACCGGGGCGATGCGCTCATCATCTCGGGGATCGTCCTGGCGAGCGCCCTGCTGGGCTTCTGGCAAGAGAAGGGCGCCGCCCGCGCGGTTGGAGGGCTGCTCGCGACCGTGCAGACGAAGTCCGTCGTGCTGCGGGACGGGGCGGAGCAGGAGATTCCGCTGGAGGAAGTCGTCCCCGGTGATATCGTGGTCCTGTCCGCCGGAGCCGTGGCCCCTGGGGACGGAAGGCTGCTGGAAGCCAGGGATCTGTTCGTGAACGAGGCGAGCCTCACCGGTGAGACGTTCCCGGTGGAGAAGGCGGTCGCTGTGCTTGCACCGGACACTCCTCTTGTACACAGGACCAATTGCCTTTTCATGGGCACCCACGTGGTCAGTGGCAGCGGCAAGGCGGTCGTGGTTCAGACAGGTCGGAGGACCGAATTCGGCCAGGTCGCGGGCAGACTGGAGCTGCGTCCGCCCGAGACCGAATTCGAGCACGGTATCCGCGCGTTCGGCAATTTCCTGCTGGAAGTCACGCTGGTGCTCGTCATTCTGATCTTCGGGATGAACGTGTACTTTCACCGCTCGGTCCTCGATTCCTTCCTGTTCGCCTTGGCCCTTGCCGTCGGCCTGACACCCCAGCTCCTGCCTGCCATTATCGGCATCAATCTGGCACATGGGGCCGCGCGCATGGCCGGGCAGAAGGTGATCGTCAAGCGGCTTGCCTCGATCGAGAACTTCGGCAGCATGAACGTCCTCTGCTCGGACAAAACCGGCACGCTGACAGAAGGCCAGGTGGTACTGCAGGGTGCCGTCGACCTGGAGGGCCGCCCGAGTGAGAAGGTCCTCCTCTACGGGTACCTGAACGCCATCTTCGAGACCGGCTTCGTCAATCCCCTGGACGAGGCGATGCGGGGCGCGGAGCCCGTGGAACTGGGAAAAGTGAGAAAGCTCGACGAGGTTCCCTATGATTTTGTCCGCAAGCGGCTGAGTATCCTGGTAGAGAAGGACGGCAGAGCGCTCATGATCACCAAAGGCGCGGTCCAGTCCGTGCTGGCAGTGTCCGACTTTGCCGCCGGGGAAGCAGGGCATGTGGTGGCACTCGAAAAGGTGCGCGGCCGACTGCAAAATCTCTACGAGAGGGTCAGCCGAGAGGGCCGGCGCACCCTTGGTATCGCGTGTCGTGAGCTGGAGGGCGCCACCCGCATCACCCGCGAGCAGGAGGCCGGGATGACCTTTCTCGGCTTGCTCGTCTTCTCCGATCGGCCCAAGGCAGGGGTGGAGGATACGCTCCGCCGGTTGCGGGACCTGGGGATTTCGCTCAAGATCATCACGGGAGACAACCGGCTGGTTGCCGAAGGGGTCAGCCGGGAAGTGGGAATACTCAATCCGGGCATCCTGACCGGCCCGGAGCTGCGCCGCATGAGCGACGAAGCCCTGATCCTGGCCGCCGGCTCCGTGGACGTGTTTGCCGAGGTGGAGCCGAATCAGAAGGAACGGATTATCCTGGCCCTGAAAAAGGCCGGGAACGTGGTCGGCTTCATGGGTGACGGGATCAACGATGCCTCGGCGCTCCATGCAGCCGACGTCGGCATCTCTGTGCAGGGCGCGGTCGACGTGGCCAAGGAGGCCGCAGACGTTGTTCTGCTGGAGAAGGGGCTCGATGTCCTGGACCTGGGGGTCCGGGAAGGCCGCAAGACATTTGCCAACACGCTCAAATACGTGTTCATGGCCACCAGCGCCAACTTTGGAAACATGTTCAGCATGGCAGGAGCCTCACTTTTTCTGCCTTTTCTGCCCTTGCTGCCCAAACAGATCCTGTTGACCAACCTGCTCACCGATTTTCCGGAAATGACGATCGCGGGCGACAGCGTGGATCCGGCGATGGTGGAGAGGCCGCGCCGGTGGAAGATCGAACACATCCGTCGGTTCATGCTGTTCTTCGGCACGCTCAGCTCGGTGTTTGACTACCTGACCTTTGGCATCCTGCTCCTGGTCTTGAAAGCGACCCCTGGCCAGTTCCGGACCGGGTGGTTTCTGGAGTCGGTCGTCTCCGCCTGCCTCGTCGTCCTGGTCATCCGGACGCGTCAGCCCATCGTGAAGTGCAGACCGTCTGTGCTTCTTCTTCTGACAACCTGCATGACTCTCGCAGTAGCGACGCTTCTTCCCTATTCCAGATTCGCCGCCCTGTTCGACTTCGAGCCCCTGGAGCCCCGGTACCTGGTCCTGCTGGGAGGGGTCGTGGTGATCTACATCCTCTGTGCTGAACTGCTGAAGAAGATCTTCTATCGGCGTGCCGGTGATTGACCGGCGCGGCTCCGCGGTTGTTCGAAAATTGATTTCGAAAGGCAGTCTGGTGACTCTGGAATCAATCGTGGAGAATTATGGATACCTGGCGGTGCTGATCGGCACGTTCTTCGAAGGTGAGACCGTCCTGGTGATGGCGGGCTTTTTGGCCCACCGCGGCTACCTCGACCTGCCCTGGGTCATGGCAGCCGCGTTCACCGGCACACTCTTGGGAGATCAGCTGTTCTTCTTTCTCGGCCGCAGGCACAGCCGAATCGTCCTGGCCTGGCGTCCGGGCTGGAAGTCGCGGATCGGAAGAGTCCAACGGCTCCTGGAGCGCTACCGGACCCTGGCGGTCTTGGGATTCAGGTTCATCTACGGCCTGCGTACGATCCTACCCTTCGCTATCGGCATGAGCCGGGTGTCTGCCCGCCTGTTCGTGGCGCTCAATGTAGTCGGGGCTCTGGCTTGGGCGATCGTCATCGGGCTGGCAGGCTATTGGTTCGGGCAAGCCGTGGAAGCCGTCCTCGTTCATGTTGATCATTACGAGCACGAGGTGCTGGCTCTGATCGCGGCTGCGGGGTCGATCGTCTGGCTCCTTCACCACCATCGACGCAAATGAGAGCGTCCGGCTTGGGGCAGGGGCGTCCCGGGAACGGCACACGCTCTCAGGTCCGTCCGACTCCGGTCAGGCGGCCCGCCCCCTCGCGCTTGGCCTGTCGGGCCGGCCCCCTGGACCTATTCGTACAGCTTCTCGATCTTCTTTCCTTTGTAGGTCGAGCGTTCCAGCTCCCCGGGCTCCTGCCAGAGGATCCGGGGCCGGATCTTCATGCGGGTGTGGAAGGCCTCGAGCAGCTCGGTCTCGAGCTCGCCGAGTCGGTCGGGCGGGAAATCCGGGCCGCGCTCGATCTTGATCTTGAGAGGCGGCACGACCAGGGGCGGCCTTTCCGTCAGGACGATCCGAAATTCGCCGGTGACCCTGGGTGTGAATTCCTGGAGGAGCCCGGTGACGGCCGCAGGGTAGACGATCACCCCCTTCACCTTGAGCATGTCGTCGGTCCGCCCCACGATCCGATAACGGAAACCCGACCTGCCGCAGGGGCATCGAGACATCGTGACCTCGTGGATGTCGCCGAGGCTGTTGCGCATCCAGGACCACCCGTCCCCCTCGATGTTCGTGAAGACCGCCTCGCCCCGTGCACCGTCCTCCAGGCGGACCGGCTCCCGGGTGTCCGGGTCCACGAGCTCGTAAATGCACAGATCGTCGCCCAACCAGTGCATGCCCTGGTATTCGGGGTAATCGCAGGAGGCGCCATAGCCGGCCCCGGCGTCGATCAGACTGGCGCCGAAGCCCTCTTCGAGCCGCCTCCTCAGCTCCGGGACGCCTGCGCCCGGCTCACCGCCGCAGACGAGCAGCCGGATCCCCAGCGAGCGGGCGTCGCGCCCGAGCTTCTCGGGCGCTTTCTCGATCAGGTAGGAGGCGAGCGACGGAGTGCCGAAGAACACGGTGGGCTTGAAGAACCGGGACATGTGGAAGATCCGGTCCGTGCCCGCTTCCGCGCCCACGGGGATCACCATCGAACCCAGCCTCTGCAGGCCCATGAGGGTGCCGGTGCCCGCGATGACCATGGAAAGGGCGAAACTGAACAGAATCCTGTCTTCTTTTCGCACCCCGGCCCGCCAAAGACCTCGGCACATCGACTCGCCCCAGACCTCGTACAGGTCCTTGACGGTCAAAGGGTAGGGGGTCGGCTCGCCGGTCGTTCCGGTGGTGCTGTTCACCAGGACCAGATCGTCGACAGGGACGGGCATTTCCTCTTCCATGAGCCGGATCAGGTCGCCTTCGCAAGCCGCGGCGTGCTCGCGATAGGCCTTCTTGTCATAGACCGGGACCAGCCGGGAAAAATCGTCCAGGCTCCGGATCTTGCGGTCCAGGGTTTCCGCGTCGATGCCGGCACGGGCGAGCCTCTGTCGGTGGTAAGGGGCGTGGGCGATGAGCCGTTGCATCATGACCTTCAACTTGGCGAGCTGGAGCTTCTTCATTTCCGGGGTGTTCAGGAAAGGCTCCACGTTCATGTTCCAGTAGGGTCTGTCGGGGGGCATGGGCAACCTCCTGTCCTGCGATCTGTCCGGAGACGGCAAGCTGCAGCATACTGTGAGTCTTATAGCACAAGGCGTATGCCTGGTGAATGCTCCTCTCGAGACGCTCGTCTGCGCGAGGGCTCATGCCGAAAAGGCTTGCTTTCGGCGCGGATCTGGTACAGAAGAAGAGGGGAAGACGGTCGACCGGGCGGAAGCGGATCCGCCCCATGCTCCTTCTCCCTCACCTTCCCGGGACGGCCGGCGTATGGTCGTGGTCGGCAGACATCAGATCGTCGCCATCGGTGACTCGCTGACTGCGGGCTGGCAGCAGGGGTTCGCAGAATACGCCCCGTTCGAAAGCCGCGAGTCGCGGCGGCTCCTCGCCACTTCGTATCCCTACCGGCTCGGACAAATGCTCTCCCGCCAGGAGGACGGCGATCTCATCCTCAACCTCGGCAGGAGCGGGAGCAGCACCCGCGACTGGACACCCGGGGCGGTCTGGAGGAAGAGAGGCGACCGGAGCTTTCCTCTCAACGGCAGGCCCCTGGACGAGATCCTCGCTTTCACGACCCCGCCCAAGATATGCCTCGTCCTCCTCGGATCGAACGATATCCTTCAATCCTCCCTCCCGGGTGTCCTCTCGCGGGCCATGGGGGGAGTGTCCGGGTACGAGAAGAAAGGGTTTCTCCAGAGCAAGGAGAATCTCCTCTCCTTCCTTCGAGCCGTCGGTCAAAAAGGAACCCTCACGCTCCTGGCAAAGATCCCTCCGATTCACTACCGGGGCGGTCTGGCCCCGTTCGGGATCGATCGGGTCTTTTTCGACAACCCCAAGGCTGAGCGGGAATTCGCCGCCCGTACCGAAATGGTCAACGCGAAGATCGAAGAGATCTGGAAGGCGCCGCCGGCAGGCCTGAGGCCGGGTCCGGATCTTTTTGCCGTGCTGGAAGGGGCGACGCACGTCTGGTCGCAGGATCGCCTGCACCCGAGCTCCAAGGGCTACAGGCGGATCGCCGAGGCCTGGGCATCGGTGCTGGAGGCGGAGGAGGTCGTCATTCGGCTGGAAGCTCGAAGTGCGTAAGCGACCGTTCGCTTGCGCAAAGGAGGATTGGACCATGGAATCTCGCCCGGGTGCGGCGGCCCTGCGCCGTCTGCTGCATGCACGGACCCGGCCGGCCTCGGCTCTTCTCGCACTGGCGGCTCTCGGGTGGACGATGACCTTGCTGCCGGCCGGGTGCGGCGACGGAGACGCTCCGGCGTCCGCGTCCTCGGGATCGGCTTCGGCCTGGACGGGCGATCCGGTCGTCAGCACCCGCTACGGGGCCGTCAGGGGGCTGGAGGACCGGGCCGACACGTGGGTCTGGCCGGCCATTCCTTTTGCCAGACCGCCCGTCGGAGCGCTGCGCTGGAAAGCGCCCCTGGAGCCGGAAAGCTGGGAGGGCGTCCGGGAAACACACCGCTTCGCGAGCGCCTGCACACAATACCTGCCCGTCGGCGACGGGCTCATCGGCTGTGAAGACTGCCTCTATTTGAACGTCTGGCGGCCCAGGACCGGCGAGAGAAAGCTTCCGGTCTACTTCTGGATACACGGCGGCGGCAACTGCGTCGGTTCCGCGGTGGTGGCCGACGACTACAACGGCGCCAACCTGGCCGATCGATCCAACCTGGTCGTGGTCAGCATGAACTACAGGCTCGGCCCCATGGGTTGGCTGACGCATCCGGCCCTCCGGTCGGGTGCGCCCGGGGGGGAGCTGGACGATTCGGGCAACTACGGCACGCTGGATCTGATCCGGGCCCTTACATGGGTGCGGGACAACATCCAGGCGTTCGGGGGCGACCCGGAGCGGGTGATGATCGTCGGCGAGTCGGCCGGCGCCATCAACGTCCTTTCCCTGCTCGTGTCGCCGCCTGCGGCAGGCCTGTTCCACAAGGCGATGGCCGAGAGCGGGGGCCCCTTCACGAGCTCGGTGGAGGAAGGAGAGCAGGGTGCGCACGACCTGATCCTGAGGCTCCTGATCCGGGACGGGCTCGCGACCGACACGGCCGAGGCGGAGGCGCGCTTGCGCGGAATGTCGCCGGCGGAGATCGAATCCTACCTGCGCTCGAAGACCGAGGACGAGATCATGAGGGGGTATGAAGCCGTGGCGTTCGGCATGCTCGATCTGCCCTATTTGTTCGAAGATGGCGTCGTCCTCCCCAGGGAGGGGTTCCAGGCACTGGAGACGGGGGCCTACCCCAACAAGGTGCCGGTCATCGTGGGAAGTAACAAGGAGGAGCTGAAGCTGTTCCTGTTTGCCGACCCTTTCTTCGAAGGGAAGGACGATCTCTACCAGGTCGTGGCGTATTACGGGAGTGACACGTGGAAGGCCTTCGGCGTCGACGAGATCGCCCGGAGCCTGCGCTCCAACGCGGACCAGCCGGAGGTCCGTGCGTATCAGTTCCTCTGGGGGGCGGGCGGAGAAACGGGCGAGAGCGAGCTGCCGGATCCGTGGGGGTTCAGGCTGGGCTGTTTCCACGCTCTCGAGGTCCCTTTCTTCTTCGGCAACGAGAGCCTCTTCGGCTTTTTGCAGCTCCTGCTCTTCACCGAGGAAAACCGCCCGGGCAGGGAGGCGCTCACCTCTGCCATGATGCGATACGTCGCCCGGTTCGCCCATACGGGCGACCCCAATGACGAGTCCTCCGGCCTGCCCGAGTGGGCCCCGTGGAGCAACGAGGAGGGCGGGCCAAAGTGCATTCTCTTCGACGTGGATGAAAGCCAGCAGATCGACGTCCGGATGTCGGCCGTGGAGTTGACCCAGTCCGGGGTCCGGGAGAGGATGGGTGCCGAGGTTCCGGAGCCTCTGTACTCCCAAGCCGTGGACTACCTGGAGGGGTTCTGGCTGGGTTCCGCCCCCGGTCAGTAAGAGGCTGTTGGACGGGGATGGCCGAAGGCGTACCGCCCAGCCCCGAACACCGCCTTTTCGCCCCCGATCCGCCTCCCTTGGAAATGGAAGCGTTCCCGGAAATTTGGGCGCTGCCTTTGCCTTCGGGCTGCATCTAACGAGTGAAACGGGCACCCCGATCCGAAAGAGGGGCTCCTCAGGAGGGGGGGCCGAACGCCAAGCGAGGGGATGGCGCTTGCGCTTCGACAATGACCCGAATCGAGGGATTCAGACCGACTTCCGACGGATCTCGCCTGCGAACGCAGATAGTCATTTCCCTGCTCTTGCGGACTCTCCAATCGTTTGCCTGATGGCCGGTCCGGCGGGCTGCGAGGCCCATGCCGGAAGAACCAGAAACGGAAACCGGGTCGCGAGCCCTGGCAGCCGAGCCGGTGGCGAGGGGATCCGCGATACCACGGATGACGCGAGGAAATGATTTTCAAGAGACGCGTGGTCATCGCAGGCCGGATCGTCCGGATCTACGAAAGGGGCGGCATTCTTCTGTCCAAATCGGGTGAATCCCTGGAGGAGATCAGCGACGGCATGCTCCGGGAGGGATCGCCCGAAGCAGAAGCGGTATCGGGCTGCCTCCTCTGCGACCGTCCTTCCAGTCACTGGGGGCTCTTCATGACCGGCGAGGAAGCCGCCTCGTTCGGCGGGGCTCACGCCTGCGAATCGGCCGGCACCTTCTTCGGGCTGTGCGGAAAGCACGATCCGCACGAGAATGAGGACGAGGTCTGTGATGCCGCCTACTGGGTCATGGCTTCCTATGTGGCGGTGGAAGGGGGCATCCGCCTGGCCGAGGAGGCCGTGAACACCTGGTTCGAGCTGCTGATCCGGGAGGGCCTGAACAAGGAGCAGGCCCTGAGGCATGTTCTTTCCAGGGTCGAGCAGGGCGAGCTTCTCGACGGGTTCGAGATGCCCGAGGACGTCAAGGCGGCAGTGTCCATGGCGCTCCAGGACGAGCTGAAAAGAGAGTCCCTGTAAGGGAAACAAGGCCGCACCTTCCGGCCGTGTGCCGCCCGGCCGTGTCCCTCCGCCGCCGCTGCGCCGCGGCAGCGGACCCGCATGCGCTCGTCGGACACGGTTCATTCCCGTGCCTACCGCTCCGCCTCCCCGCAAATCGTTTGCATTGCCGTTGTTTCCGTGATACAGGCCTGATCTCGGGGGTTGTTTCGCCATGCCGGCGGAGCAGGTGGACCGGCTCGTGCCCGACTTCGCCGGGGGTGTCTCTCGAAAGGGGAACGATATGGCTGCCTCGAGCTATGTGCCCATCCGCTTCCCGAAGCGAAACATTCTGGAGTACGTCCAGGAGGCCGTGCGCAGGTCCCCGGAGCGATGCGCCGTCGTGTCCGGAGACGGAGCCGTCCGGCTGACCTTCGGCGAGGTCGATCGAAGGGCCAACCGGCTGGCCAGCGCCCTCGCGGAGCTCGGGGTGAAGCAGGGGGACAGAGTCGCCATCTTTCAGAGCAACCGCTGGCAGTACGTGGAGCAGTACCTGGCCATCCTCAAGCTGGGGGCCGTGTGCGTGCCGATGAATTTTCGCCTGAAAAGCCCGGAAGCGCTGTTCATCCTGAACGAGTCGGGTGCCGAGACCCTGCTGTTCGAGCAACGCTATCAGTCGATCTTCGAGCCGACTCTGGCTTACCAGCTCGCCGTGAAGAACCGCATCTGCACCGTGGGCGAAGCGCCCGAGTGGGCCATGGATTATGAGCGCCTGCTTGCAGGGTCGGCCGATTCCGATCCGCCGCCGGTGGATCTGGGGCCGGACAGCATCCTGGCCATCTGCTACACGAGCGGGACTACGGGGCTGCCGAAGGGGTCCGTCACCACGCACCGGAACGGAATGGTGAACTTCGAGGATTCCTTCGGAAAGAAGCTCATCGGAGTGGACGCGGTACACCCGGAGCTGGGGTACGTGGTCACCGCCTTGAACGTGCCCGCCTACCACATCGCCGGCATTTTCCTGCTCTACGCCGGCATGTGCATCGGCGCCACGACCGTGATCCCGGAAGCGTTCCTGCCGCAGCAGTTCATGGAGATCGTGCAGCGGGAGAAGGTGACCCTCACCTATCTGGTCCCGGTCATGTTTTTTTTCATCCTCATGGACCCCGGGTTCCGCCGCTACGACCTCTCGAGCCTGCGCGTGGTGGCCTACGGCGCCATGCCGATGGACCCCGAGCTGCTGCAGAAGATCCTGACCGAGTTTCCTCCCGGAGTCCGCTACATGGACGCCTTCGGCTGCACGGAGTGCAATGCCACCAACATCGCCAAGGCGCCGGAGGACCATGACTTGAGCGGCAGCCCGGAAGAGGTGGAAAAGAAGCGGAAACGGCTCAGAGGCATCGGTCGGCCTCTGACCGAGGGGATCGAGACGAAGATCGTCGATCGTTACGGCAGCGAAGTCCCGCCCGGAGTCGTGGGGGAGGTGGTGTCGAGGGGTGAGAAGGTCACACCCGGATACTGGCGGAACCCCGAGAAGACGGCCGCCGCCTTCGACCGCCAGGGATGGTTCCACACCGGTGACTCGGCCTACAGGGACGAGGACGGCTATTACTATTTTGCCGACCGCTCGGGGGACATGATCAATCGGGGAGGCGAGAACATCTTTCCGATCGAGGTCGAGAGAGTGCTGAGCCGGCACCCCGCGATCGCGGAGGCGGCCGTATTCGGCATCCCCGACCCTGCGTGGGGACAAAGAGTGATGGCAGCCGTAGTGCTCCGTCCCGGCCAGTCCGCAACCGAGGAGGAGATCATCCGTTTCTGCAAGGAAGGGCTGGCCAGCTACAAGGCGCCCAGTGCGATCCTGTTCAAGCAGAGCCTTCCGAGGACCTTTGAAGGGGGCAAGGTCAAGCGCAACGTGCTCCGGGAAGAGTGCCTGCGCAGTCCCCTGCTCACAGGGCGTTCGCCATCATTTCGTTGATGTAAGGAGCCACCGCCTTCTCGAGCTCCTTCAGCTCGGGTCCATGGTCGAGGTCGGCCAGGGCGTGAGCGAGCTCGTGCCGGAGCAGCCCGATCAAGTCGTCCTCCTTCGATCCCATGCGGTTGATGAAGATCACCTCGTCGCCGGCATAGCCGCCGAGCCCGACCGACTGGTCCGTGGCCGCGACGTCCAGCACCTTGGGAAGGTCTCCCCATCGGTCCGCGCACTCCGACGACTGGCACCCGCCCGTGGTGCGGCAGACCTGGGGGATCTCTTGGTCCATGGATCTTGCAAAGAAGAGACACTGGTCGGGACGGGAGCTCAGACCGGCCCACTCGGGGTCCTCGGAGGACAGTCTCCGGAAGCCCTGGATGACGGCCGTGACGGCCTGGAGCTCCTCATCCGTGATCGACGAACAGATGGAGACGCCCTCTACGACGCTCATCACCTGAGCCGGGTCCTCGGAGTCGTCGGTTCCACAGGACAGAAGCGAGACCAGGAGGAGCAGAACGGACATTTTTTTCGTGGCCATGCCATGTCCTTTTCCCCCCCTGGCGGTGCTGAAGAGTGTGCTCCGGATGTCTCACATACCGTTGTGCTGCCGATTAGATGCATGCTCCCCGGTTTTCGGATGGAGTCATTCTTCCTGGATTCACCTTCTTTTGTTTTCGGCGATCGGCCCGGGTACGGCGAAATTCCACGGTATCAGAGGAGCGAGCGGGCCGGGAGGCTGCGGTCGGCCGGAGCCCGGGAGCCTGCTCGAGCAGGATGGGCCGCCAGGTTTGGACACAGGAGGGGGTCATCCTGGAGAGGGGAAACCCCACAGCGGTCAGCGTGACCGCGGGCAACGGGAGAAGCGGCAATCCGTCGTTATGGATCCGGCGGCCGTCTTCTCCCGTTCCCCTGCGGAAGGAATCAGCCTCGGACGAGGATGCCGCGATCGCTCCGGGGGCAGCTGCGGCGCTGGAGGATCTGGGATGCATCAGACGGCAGAAGGCCGCGCACGGCCGCGAGTTGCTGCTCCGCCTGGCCCGGTTCCGAGGTCAATCCACAGATGGAAACCAGGGCCCCCAGGTCAGGGAAGAGTGCGAGAATCGCATAAAAGGCCACGCCGGCGGCGACGATGGACAGGTTGTCCTGCGACTGCTCCTTCTTCACCCTGAGCAGGATGTCGTTCCAGCCGGACGGAGGAATCTGGTGCGGTTCATCCGCCTCCCTGCCCCTCGAGCCGTTGCCGTCGTTTCCGCCGTCTCTTTCCAAGAGCGTCTCCGTGCGTTTCATGAAACCTCGAGCCATGGGATAGAGCCTGTTCCGAGACGCCGATCTGCTTCATTCTCTCCACCCTGCGGCGTACCGAACGGTCCATCATTCCTCCGCTGGAGCTTTCGAACAAGCTCTGACAGGCCGTCGAGAAAGGCCGATCTGCGCGTTGCGCTGCGCGTAGTGTAAGGTACGGTCCTCAGCGCCTGCATCCGGACCTCTCTGCACGTCTGCACATCCTGCCTAGGACTGCCCATTACCCACAAGTCGGCCCAGCACGGACGCAACGCGAAATCCAGCTCGAAACCGCCATTCGGGAGGAGCGGGGAGCGGACCGCCGCGGTTTCCTCAGTTCCGTCACCCCGGCGCAGGCCGGGGTCCAGTCCCTGCTCCGCGTGATGACACCTCCGTTCCCTTGTGCAGACTTCTGGATCCCGGCTCGCACGCGCTACGCGGCGGGGCCGGGATGACGGACAGAGTCAGTGTGATCTTTCAGATTGACTTGTGGGTAATGCGCAGGCCCAGGAGCCGGCTTTCAACCGGTTCCTACGATAGATGCCTTTATAGAGAAAAACGCAGCATCCGAACCGCCTTCCCCGGGGCAATCGCGCGACAGTTGAGCGCGGTCTTCGAGGATCCGATCAGGTCGGACTTGCTTGCGCCTCTCGAAACGTTCGACGATGCCGGCCCAGCCAGAAAGCTCCGTCCGCACCGGAGGGTCTCACAATTGAGACCGTACCGTCTCATGGATGAGCGTGGAGCAAGAGAAAAGGCGCGGGCCGAGGAGCTATCGGGTCGGTCGGGATCCGCGGTATGCACGGCTACCGGCTTGTCTCACGGGCCTGCACGGCCCATCTTTCTGACAGGCTCTCGGTGGAAAGGGCTGGCGGCCCATCCCTTGCAAGGCTGGTGGCCATAAACATGCGGACTTTCCTCGCCACCTGAGACGACTCCGCAGCCGGCAGCCGACGGGAGCAAACATGCCCTTCTCGCGAGCCTGACACGTGGAGGAAGGCGCCTGGGGTGGGTTTCCAAAGGATGCTCGTAATGGTGTAGAGGTATGGAGGAACGGAATCGCACCCTTTGCCTGGAAGGTGACCAACGGCTCGCCGCACGTTCCGGCGGATGACCGGTTCCAAAGGAAGTGAAGATCGGGGGGAAACATGATCTCCAGACGACCTTGGATGCTGTCGAGCATGGTCTGTGCGTCCGTGATCTTCGGGCTGGCGCTTCCTGCCGGAGCCGTGTACATCGACGGCCAGCGTACCCTGAAGCTTTCGGCAAAAGTCCAGAGCCGGTTCTCTTTGCGCATGAACGATTCGGAAGGGTTCACCTTCCCGGATGTTACAGTGGGCGATCTGGTCCAGCAGCGCAACTTGGCCTTGCTCGAGATCGATCATGACCTCAAGGAGTTGACCGAGCAGCTGGACCTGCTTTATCCACTGCGGGCGCTCAGGGTCAGGGCGAAATATCACCTCGTGGGCCGCTTCCTGTATGAGGGGATCTATGATTACGGCCCGGAGGTCTTTCAGGATGTCCAGGACCGGGACCGGGACAATATCGAAAGTTTCAAGCAGAGCTACGATCTCTGGGAGTGCTATCTGGACCTGTCTCGAGGGCCGATTTTCTTCCGCGTCGGCAGGCAGAATCTTTCGTGGGGCGAGACCGATCTGTTCCGGCTGCTCGACAACATCAACCCCCTGGACAACACCTTCGGGGGTCCCTTCGAGGATCTGGATGATCGCAGGATCCCGCTCTGGATGCTGCGGGGCAGCTACAACTTCGGGGACGTGGGCCCGATCAAATCCCTCTCACTGGAGAGTTTCTGGGTGCCGGGGTTCTGGGACGTACGCGTAGCCCCGTGGGCCCCCAAGGGCACGCCGTACTCGGCGCCTTTGCCGGAAGATCTCCTGCGGTTCCTGCGTTTCAGCTACCCGGGCAAGAACATGGACAACAGCCGCTGGGGGTTTCGTGTCATGGGCCTCGTGGGCTCAAATCTGAATATGTCCATCGGCCACTACAGGACCTTCCTGGACACCCCCGCCCTGCGGGCGGTCGTTACAAGCGAGAGTCCGGTTCTCATCGACATCAACGCGCTGGAGTTGGAGGCTTCCTATGAACCGGTCCACATTACCGGCGCAGCCATGAACTATTTTGAGAGCTACACGAACGTGGTGTTCCGAGGGGAAGTGGGCTGGTTCTGGGACGAGCCTGTTCTCATCCCGCAAAAGAACCTGAGCGTGCTGTACGGTCCGGTCCTGCCCCTGCCGGACGCGGTGCTGGACGAAGCAACCAGGCTCTTCGGTCTCGACGTGCGGGACCTGGGCCTCAACGGGTTGCCCCTGGACCCGCAGAGCGGGACCATCCCTACCAAGGACTTTTTACGTTACATGATCGGGCTCGACAAGCAGTTCTGGGTCCGCCCGCTGAACTCGACCACCATGTTCTTCCTATCTCTTCAATACTTCGGCCAGTGGGTTCCGGACTACGACAAGCGGATGCGTCAAGGCCTGTCGCTCTACCCCAACCCGGTCGACTTTGCGGCCGTGAAGGAGACCGAGCACGTCGTCACCTCCGTGCTCAACACCAGCTATGAAGAGGGCACGATCACGCCCCAGCTGGCGCTGGCCTACGACGTACGCGGCGCGTGGCTCATTCAGCCTTCGGTCAACTATATCTACGAACCGTTTCGCATCAGCTTTCAGTACAGCATCATTGAGGGGAGATTCACCAATTTCGGCGCCTTCCGGGATCGGGATCAGATCACGCTGATTCTCAGCTACCTTCTGCCGTGAAGGACGACCTGGAAACCCGGGACGCACCCGGTCAGGAGAGATGGTGCCATGGAATCCTCTAGCGGAGAACGAGGAGACGACGATGAGGAGAGAACGATCCCGCAAGATCGTCTGCGCCACGCTTGTGAGCCTTGCACTTGTCTGCTGCACGTGGCGCCGTGCCGGAGCGGATGTGTCTCCGGGTGACGTGATCGACAAGACCAACTGGGAGAAAGCCGAAGGGCTGCTCCCGGATTCCGTGCTGAATTGGGTCAAGAAAGGAGATTTCGTTCTAACTATCGGAGATCTGGACTATGCCGAGAAGGACTATTTCACGGAGTCGGCTTTGAAGTCCCTAGAGTCGAACAAGGGCAGGTACGAGGTCAACGCAGACGACGTGATCGTGGATGCCGCAACCGGGAAGGTGCCGGACTTCATCGAAGGCATTCCCTTTCCGGAGGTCGACCTGAACGATCCGAGAGCCGGGCAGAAGCTTCTCTACAACAAGCATTATCACTCCTTCACCTTCGGCGGCATCATGTATACGGTTCCCGTGAAGTGGATCGGTCGTGGCGGGTTCGAGAGGCAAGCGGTTGCGCTCTACATGAACTTTCCCATGGACGGGTACGCCCCCAGCAAGCTTCTGGATAATCCTGACGGCATTGAACGCTATACGATCATCAGCGCGCTGGAGCCGTACGACATCTCCGGATTCGCGCTCATGCTCTGGCGCTATCGCGACGAGCGTGAAGACGTGAACCTGGCCTATGTGCCGGCCATCCGTCGCGTGCGGCGCATGAGCCCGGCGAATCGGTCCGATTCTTGGATGGGCTGTGACTTGGTCTGGGATGACGCCTGGGGATTCGACGGCAAGGTCGGCAAGTTCAAATGGAAGGTCCTTCGCAGCCAGGAGACCCTGGTGCCCTATACGAGCCGGAAGGTCGAGCGAGTGACGGCAAACAAACGGGGGGAGTGGGAGACCACCCCGGAGATCACGCCGATTCGGTATGGCTACGAAACGAACGGATGGGGCGGGGCTCCATGGGCCCCCGTGAGTTACGTCTGGGTGAAGAAACGTGTTCACATCATCGAGGCGGTCTCCAAGGATCCGTACTACAACTACGGAAAGCAGGAGATTTGGTTCGACCCGGACATTTTTTCCCCGAAGTACAAGATCGCCTACGATCGCTCGGGGACCTATTGGAAGACGTATTTCAGCTGCCTGGCAGGTGCGGAGAGCGAGGATGGGAAGCTCAAGTTCATGCTGATCACCAACCAGATGATCGTGGACGAGCGCACCCAGCATGCATCGATCTGCACGGGCGGAACGAGAGAGCTGAAAATGGTCAACTTCGCGAATATCGATCTGAACGACTTCACCCTTGCCGGGTTCCAGAAGTACTGCAAGTAACCGGATAGCGGCGAAATCCCGAGGAGCGATTTCTCGTGCCAGACGACGCGGCAGAGAGGGGGCCGAAGGAGAAGGGAGTCATGCGTGAGGAGTTGACGAGCCTCGAGCAGAACCTTTTGAGGCGGAATGTGGCAGGTGACATCCTGAAGAGGTCGGCGAGGAGGCATCCCGACAGACGGGCCCTGCGTTTCCTTCGGCGAAATTATACCTTTCGGGAGCTGAACGAAGCAGTCAACCGGTGCGCTCACGGGCTGATGCAACGGGGCATCCGGAAGGGCGACAGAGCGGCCATTCTCTCGCACAACTGTGACTCTTTCATCATCGTGTGGTGGGGGCTGCTCAAGATCGGTGCCGTGCTCACCCCTCTGAACTGGATGCTGAAGGAGACGGAGATCCGGTACATCCTGGACCATTGCGAGCCCAGGGCGCTCTTCGTGGAGGACGGCCTGATCGGGGGGATCGGAAACCTGAGGTATGAGCTTCCGAGTGTGAGGACCTTCGCCTACATGCGGCTGACGGATACCGGAGTCCCCGGGGACTGGATGAATATCGAGGAGCTGTGGAGACCGGAGAATCCCGTCTCAGAGCCGGAAGTGATCATCGAGAACGGTGACGTCGCCACCCTTCTGTACACTTCAGGCACCGAAGCGATGCCGAAAGGGGTGATGAATTCGCACCTGAATTTCACGTCTTCCATGGCGAGCGCCCAGACCGACATCCTGCTGCGACAGGACGACGTGATGATCGGCGGCATACCGTTGTTCCATGTCGCGGGCCTCTGGATGTTCACCGCGTGCTGCGCTCTGGGCGGCTTGACCGTGCTGGAGTATCTGCCGGATCTGCGGGAGATCCTGGAGCTGACCCAGGAAGAGAGGGTGACGCGCTGGTGCTGGCCGACCACCGTTTACAGCAATTTGCCGAAAGTGTCCGGCTTCGAGAACTACGATCTCAGCTCGCTGCGCGTCTGCCAGATGTTCGGATCTCCGGCGCCTCCGGCGCTTCTGGATCAGTGGAGACGGATCGTTCCGGGTATTTCCTTCATGAACTGTTACGGCCAGACCGAGATGACTCCTCTCGGCGCAACGATCTCGGGTCGGGAATTCGACCTGAGGCCCGATTCCGTGGGACGCGCGATGCTGCCGGTGGAGTTGAGAATTGTCGGTGCGGATGAGCGGGAGGTGCCCCGCGGAGAAGTGGGCGAGATCGTCGTCCGAGGTCCGAACGTCATGCCGGGGTACTTCAGGGACGAGGAAAAGACGCAGGCCACGCAGAGGGGAGGCTGGCATCATACCGGGGACCTCGGTCGAATGGACGAGTCCGGCTACCTGTATTTCGTCGACAGGATCAAGGACATGATCAAGACCGGCGGCGAGAACGTCGCTTCTGCGGACGTGGAGGCGTCGCTGCTCAGCCATCCGAAGGTATTCGACGCGGCGGTGATCGGGATGCCCGACGAGGTCTGGGGAGAGGCGGTGACCGCACTGGTCGTTCCGGCGCAGGGACAGACGCTTGAGGAGAAGGAGCTGCTTGCATGGTGCAAAAGCCGGATGGCCGCCTTCAAGGTGCCGAAGAAGGTGTTTGTCGTGGCGGAGCTCCCCAGAAACCCGAGCGGCAAGATACTGAAAAGAGAGCTGAGGCAGAAGTATGCGGCCCCTGTTTAGGGGAGTGTGCGGAGTGGAGATTGAAGTGGCGCCAGAGAACTCATAGATGAAGAGGGTGTCGAAAAACACCCTCTGGAGAGGCTGGTGAGAAATGGCCAGACGCAAGGCAGGCGAAGTCCTGAGGAACGAGGCGTAGTAGAGACTCGCAGTGGACCCCGGCCTTCGCCGGGGCAGGCTCTCCACGCCTCCATTCCCATGAGCCGAACGCCGCAGATGGCCGTTTATCGACAGCCTCTGAAGGGGGGAGAGGTGAAGAGGGGACTCAAAGCAGCGTCGCTTTGTATTACCGGACTGTTTGCACTCGTCGTGGTCATCCCCCTGGCTCTTGAGCGTTTTTGCCTTACGGAACAGTGGAAGACCATCTTCTGTGAGTACCATCTTTGGGACCAGGACGGGCGGGCTCACCACGGGTATTTCAGCACCGGCCGGATTCTGGTGCTCGACTTGCAGAACCTGCAGTACGGCTGCGAACTGGGGGCCGGGAACACGCCGGAAGGCGCGGGAGCCGGGGACGCGCAGCCGGTGTCTGTGGTCCACGAGGAGGGTCCTCTCTTGGAGGATCCTGTGCAACGCCGGGACAGAAGAGAGGAGGAGGGTCTGCGCGCAGCGCCGCGGCCGCGCGATGTGTCGGCATGGCGCAGATCGATCGACCGGGGCCCTTTCGAGCCGGACTACGGAATCGATGGTTTCAAATGGACGGACGGCGGCTATTTGTGGGCTGGCCCGACCTACTTGGGGAAGGGGCGCAGGTTCTTCGCTGAGGGAACGAGATACGACTATGCCATTCCGATGAATGTCCTCTCAGAGGTCGTGCTGCCGGGCGCTCCCATCGACGTGAAGGCGGAAAACCTCGATATTCTGGGGAAGTTCCCGGAATACAGAGTCCGGTACGAAGACCACTACTTCAAGTTCGACCTTCTGTACAAGGCTCGATGCAATCGGTGGTATCACTGGAACGGAGGGTTGCCCTTTCGCGTGGGGGATTTCGGGCAGGGAACGATGACCGAAATGCCGTGTGATATAGAAGGGACGATTGTCCGCAAGCTTGAGCAGAGGGAGTCTGCCGTCAAGGGTGCAGGGGTCATGGAGGACGCCGCGGGACTGCCCTGGAGCTGGTTTGATTGGGGGGACCACAATTGGGCCGCCATCTCCTTCCCGAACGGCTGGGCAATCGGCATCTGGAAGGCAGAGGACGACTGGCAGTGGGGGTATCATAGAAAGCCGGAGGAGGCCTGGATATGGGATGCGGAGAAGGAGACGTTTCACAGCGCCAAACGGGTTGAGCTGCTGGAAGCAAGCCTCGCTCACGATCCGATCAATGACATGGAATATCTGGCAAGCTACCACTGGCGAGCCTATACGGAAGAGGGCGTGCTCGAGCTGAAAGGCAAGCAGCTGTGTTTCAATCCTGTCAAACGTGGCGTTCCCTACACACCCTTCACGTTCAAGGAATCGTACGGCATCGGTGCATATGAAGGAAGCTTCACCCGCGGCGATGGAGCCACGGTCGAGCTGAAGGAAGGGTACGGCACTCCGGAGCACTTTGCCGGGCTCTTCCCGGACATGTTCTGGATCTGCCCCGTGCTGCTTCTGCTGGCCATTCTGTCCTGGGGCGGGACCGCGGTCGCGGGCCGCGTGGAGAGGGGGCAGGGCTATCGGAATATCGTGATTGCGGTCGGGCTGCTGGGCCTGGGCGTGATTGCGCTGTGGTGGTACTGGAGCTGACGGAAGGAGAAGGAGATGAAGGAGTCCACCAAGAAGATCATCAGGGCGCATGGATGGAGGCTGGACCGGGCGCTGCATTACTATATTTACTTTGCTTATTACAACTTGTACGTCAGAGTTCTGGTCGCCGCGTTCGACGGGCTGGCATGGGTGCTCGCCCGGCTGGAGCCGGGCGGGCGTGCCTACAGAGGATTGGACTGGATGCAGGACAAAGCCGCAGGGTTCGTATTTGCACGCTACCACGGAAAAGTGCTGTCCCGCGGCGACGTGACCAAGATCATCCGCTTGGAAGAGAGCATCGAGCTGGGGCCGGATACCACCAGGCGGATCGTCCCGTTCAAGTATGCGCGGGATATTGTTCTGCGGGAACCCGAGCACCTTGCGGTGATGGAGTGCCCCTGCAAGGCGCTCATGGACGAGCCGTGCCAGCCTTCGGCTTCGTGCATCGCGGTGGGGAGACCGGTGGTCGATTTCTGGCTGGAGCACTGCCAGAAGAACAAGGTGAGGAGAATCACCAAAGAAGAGGCGCTCGACATCATCCATCGGCTGCGGAAGACGGGACATTACAACCAGGCCTTTTTCAAGGTGGCGACCGGAGGACGGATGGGGGTCATCTGCAACTGCTGTTCCAAGTGCTGCGGGGGGGGAATGGGGCCGAGGTTCACCCGGGACTTCTACAAGAAGCACAGAGAGGCGATCGAGCAAGCGTTGGGCGGTAGGGGCGATCTCACGAAAGCCGTCGGCCTTCTGGCACCGTCGGGGTACACGGTGAGGCACGATCCGTTAAAGTGCGTGCTGTGCGGGCAGTGCCGGGACATCTGCAACTTCGGAGCGATCGAAATTCGAGAGGGGGAGCGCCTCTACGATCAGGTTTCATGTGTGGGGTGCGAGCTGTGTGTCGAGCACTGCCGGAACGGCGCGCTATGCCTCGTCCACGAGGACCGGGGAGGCTTCATGCCCCTGGATCTGGACCTGGCCAGGGAAAAGCTCGGCTGAAGCGTGTCTGTAGCTCGGAGGGGAGGGGGCGGCGCCGTAGATTTTTCCCGGACATCATGCGAGGCCCTATTGCCAACACGCTGGGCGGCGGCCCCAGCGAAATCCAGCGCATGATCATCGGTAGGGAGTTGCTGAAGATCTACGATTGATCTACGCCCTCAATGGACCTGGCAGGCGGCAGTACTTGGCTT
This sequence comes from bacterium, assembly GCA_040756235.1. Classification (GTDB taxonomy): domain Bacteria; phylum Desulfobacterota; class DSWW01; order DSWW01; family DSWW01; genus JBFLZG01. The sequence goes on from JBFLZG010000103.1 coordinate 71,138, forward strand.
ATATCTTGCTGGGACATCTCGGTGGATCTTTTACAGCAGGCAGGGTGCTGGTTGGTGCCAGCATGTGAGCCGGGAGGAGACCATGAGTCGCCGAGTGGAGACGATGGAGGCGGATGTCGTGATCGTAGGATCAGGTCCGGGCGGTGCTGCCATGGCACGAGAGCTCAGCCGCAAAGGACGGAAGGTCATCCTGTGTGAAAAGGGAAAATACAATGGCCGCTTCGGCGCGAGCATCTTTCTCCTCGGAATGATGGAGGGGATGGGGCTGACCTTCTCCAGGGAGGGGACTTGGGTGTTCCGTCCTACTACGGTAGGGGGCGGCTCAGTGGTGTTTTGCGGCACTGCCTGCAAGCCTCCGAAGTGGTTAAAGGAGAAGTACGACATCGAGCTGCAGGAAGAGGTCGATGAGCTTTACCGAGAGATCCCGATCAGGACGCTGCCGGACTCACTGATCGGCCCGGGGTCCAGCGCGATCATGGGAGCGGCCAGGGAGATCGGGATGGATTGGAGACCTATGGAGAAGTGGATCCGGCACGAAAAGTGTAAGGTGAATTGTGGAAAGTGTGCGTTGGGGTGCAAGGAAGAGCGCGCCAAGTGGACGGCAAGGGAGTACGTGGAAGAGGCCCGGAAGAACGGAGCCCAGCTCCTCCTGGAGACCCAGGTCGACCGCGTGCTGAGCCGAGGCGGCAAGGCCGAGGGTGTGAGAGCGAAAGGGCCCTATGGCTGGATGAACATCCTGGCGGAGACGGTCATTCTCAGCGCCGGGGGACAGGGCACCCCCCCCATCCTGAAGCGGTCAGGAGTGTATGACGCCGGCCAGGGTCTGTTTGTGGACCCTATGTGGTTCGTCATGGGGGCCGCCAAGTCCAGAGGGTGCCTCCACGATATACCGATGAGTGCCGGAGTGAACTTGGCAGAGGATGGAATCGTGATGACGGACATGATGCCGCCGCCCATGATGTGTCTGGCGCTCATGGCGTTTTCCGGGGTGGGTGGGTGGGTCTCCCTGCCGAAGGCCGTTGGGTTCGGAAGGATGCTCAGCATCATGATCAAAGTCAGAGATGGACTGGACGGGAGGGTCAACCTGGATGGGTCCTTCTCCAAGCCGATCGATCATGACACCTGGTGGAAACTGGAAAAGGGGGCGGTACTGGCGGAAGAAATCCTTCAGAAGGCCGGCGTGAAACGAGACGATATTCTCAGAACGTCGGTGATGGTGGCCGCTCATCCCGGCGGGACCGTCAGGATCGGTGACATCCTCGACAAGGACTGCCAGACACCGATCCAGAACTGCTACTGCATGGATACGACGGTTCTCCCGGAGCCATTCGGGCTGCCGCCTGTGGTAACCGTGGTGGCCATGGCGAAGCGCCTGGCCAAGCACTTGACGGCCCAAGAGAAGGCGCTGGTGGCCCATCCTGTTGCCTAGGAGCCTGTCCAAGAATTCGACTCCGGGAGGCTGTTCAGAAATGTCCAGATGCAAGGCGCGCGAAATCCTGAGGAATGAGGCGTACATGGGAGTACGCCGCAATGACGAAGGATGAGCGC